>JAPKMR010000007.1 GCA_026645815.1 Anaerolineae bacterium
AATGCCTTTCTTTGATTGATTTTTGGCGGTGGGGCTTTGCCCCACCGCCAAAAATCAATTTTTATTGTGCCCTGTAGGAGTGCTTGAGATTTTCACCCCCGTTTTGAAACGCATGCACAATTGTGGTATTCTTGTCAATTCTGCTATGTAGTGCTACACTAAAAGCAATATTTTAAGCGCGCGACATCCTTAGGCTCTCTTCTTATCCGCAATCATACGCGGTGCCGTTGCGCTCTGTATTCTCTACTTGAATAGGTGTCACCCAAGACTGTTTTGAAAGGAGGCCATCATGGGGAAGAAGAAGCACAAGAAGGATGAAGAGAGTTCGAAGGGACCAGTTGTAGTTGAGGAACCCGTCGAACCAAAGCCAGAAATGCCTGATCTTTCGGAAGCTACTCGAGAGAAGATCAAGAGCATCTCCAGCCGTGATTACTATCGCGAGTTGCGTGAGTTGCACATTGAACTGGTTAAGCTGCAAGGTTGGGTGAAGCAGGAGGGCCTCAAGATTGTGGCACTCTTCGAGGGTCGCGATGCGGCAGGCAAGGGCGGAACGATCAAGCGCTTCACTGAGCCGCTAAATCCTCGTTATGCACGTGTGGTTGCGTTGGGCGTGCCAACCGAGCGCGAAAAAACTCAATGGTATTTCCAGCGTTATGTGCCGCACCTGCCGGCAGCGGGTGAGATTGTTTTCTTCGATCGCAGTTGGTATAACCGCGCAGGTGTTGAACGTGTGATGGGTTTCTGTACAGAGGAAGAATATCGCGAATTCTTGCGCTCTGCTCCCGAATTTGAGCGGATGTTGGTGCGTTCGGGCATTATTCTGGTGAAGTATTGGTTCTCTGTGAGTGATGCTGAGCAGGAGCGGCGTTTCCAGGCGCGTTTGGATGATCCCACACGCCGCTGGAAACTTAGCCCGATGGATTTGGAATCTCGCACGCGCTGGGTCGAATACTCCCGAGCCAAGGATGAGATGTTTAAGTACACGGATATCAAACAGGCGCCGTGGTATGTGGTCAATGCCGATAACAAAAAGCGCGCGCGTTTGAACTGCATTAGCCATTTTCTCTCTCTGATTCCCTATCGGGATTTGACGCCCGAACCGATGCAGTTGCCGCCGCGCCAACAAGACACTGGCTATGTGCGCCCGCCGATTACCGATCAAACTTTTGTTCCGGAGAAGTATTGACGTTTGCGCTTTGCCAGTTAATTCTGTTGATGGGAGATGGTTGCCGGAGTGATCGCCGGCTTGATCTCCCATCTTTGTTGAATGCTAACACCATCTCAGGCAGGCGACTTTGATAGCTTACGATGAGGGCGCGCTCTTACGCAAAGTGGTAGTTTGCCCCCCAGGGTTGGCATTTTGCGGTGTGGAGGCAAATGAGCTTGCCGCGCATAACTTCCATGCCACCATTGAAGCTGCCGCGGCGCTAGAACAGCATCGGCTATTACGGGAGCTGTTGGCATCTTGCGGCGCCGAAGTTATTGTGCTTGAAGAGCCGCCTGGGAAACCGAATGCCGTATTTGTGCAGGATGTGGCGGTTGGAACGGCCTCAGGCTTTATCCGCATGCGGATGGGGCTGCTGACGCGACAAGGTGAGGTTGCGTGGATGGCGGAAGCATTGGCAGCGCGCGGGATTCCAGAAATTGGTCGTATCGAGGCGCCGGGGACCGCGGAGGGTGGTGATGTTATTCTTGCCGGTGATGTTGCCTTTGTAGGGCTTTCGGGACGAACCAATGCGGAGGGCGTCCGTCAACTCAGCGTGCTGTTGGGCAAATTGGGTTATGCCGTGCGGGTGATTCCCGTGCCTGCTCCCTCTCTGCATTTGGGGGGTGTGATGAGTGTCATCGGTCCACACCAAATCCTGGCGGTTAACGGTGTGTTACCTGAAGGCTTATCGAAAGGATTTGATGTGGTATCACTCTCACGACGGGATTTCATCAGCGGCAATGTGATTACATTGGGTGCAGGCGAGGTTATTGCCGAACAACTTAACGGACCGGCGATTACAGCGCTAACACGTGCGGGCGTTAGAGTTCATGTGCTGAATCTGTTTGAGTTTGTGAAAGGCGGCGGTGGACCGAGCTGCCTGATTCTCCCTCTGGCGCGGGGGGAGTAGGTACTCCCCAGCGTTTTCATGATTGTTGTGAGAAAGAGTGTTTGAACGGGTGTATAATGCCGTGTAATCACTATCTTGATCGGTGAATTTCACAGAGGAGCAAGGTTTATGGAAGATCAGATTGCTTTTACTTCTAATTACAGTGACTTGAGCACTGATCGCGGTTTTCAGTTTGAGTTTCATTGCGATCGTTGTGGCTCGGGTTTCCGGACGCGCTTCAGCGCTTGGGCTACCGGGACGGCAGCTTCAGTTTTGGACGCGGCTAGTGGGCTATTTGGAGGCGTCTTTAGCCGTGCCGCGGACGTAGGCGAGCGGGTGCGTTCAGCAGCGTGGCAGCGCGCGCATGATGAGGCCTTCAAAGAGGCGTCGGAAGAAATCCGACCTTCATTTGCGCAATGCCCCCGATGTTCGAGCTGGGTCTGCCGGAAGAGTTGCTGGAACGAGAAGCGTGGGTTGTGCAAGAATTGTGCACCAGATTTGGGCGTGGAGATGTCGGCAGCGCAAGCCAGTCGCTCTGTCGAGGAAGTCTGGGCGCATGCGGCGATGGCGGAGGAGGATAAGCATTTAGAGCAAAAGGAATGGCGCCAGACCATTCGTGCGACTTGTCCTAATTGCGAGGCGCCCCTGGCAACAAATGCTAAGTTCTGCCCGGAGTGTGGGGCAAAGCTAAAAGTGGAGCTACACTGCACAGAATGCGGCACGCTTTTGGCCGCAAATGCTAAGTTCTGCCCGGAGTGCGGAACCAAAACCGGCGCGAAATAAATCAAGGTGTGCTGCTAAAGCAGCGTTTTTTGAAAGGGACTTTTAGCGTGGGGTCTTGCCCTACGCTAAAAGTCCCTTCTTTATCTCCCAGCCTATAGCTCGCCTGTAGCCTGGGAGCAAATGCGATAACCCTGTGTGGTCGGCGGTTTGTGGTTAATCGTTTGGGAGTAACGCATCTACCGGGCAGCGACTGATGCACAGACCGCATTTCGCGCAGCGTTCCGCGTGAATATGGATTTTTTTCTCTACCAGATAGAGCGCCTCATAGACGCAGCTGGTGACGCAGCGATTGCAGCCGATACAGCGATCCACGCGCAATTGGGGCGGTTGGGTCATCTTCGGGACGGGTTGCCGTAGTGCCAGTCCGCGAATTTCTTCTATCGAGGTATACCCATGCTCATCGAGCCATTTGCTGAGTTGTGTGGCGATCTTGCCATAGATCTGAGGGCCGTTGGTGATAGCTGCGGTGCATACTTGAACCGCACTGGCGCCTGCCATGAAAAACTCCACCACATCTGCACCAGTACTGATGCCGCCTACACCGATAACAGGGATTTCCACGGTGCGGGCGATATCGTAAACCATACGCAGCGCGATTGGCTTCAGCGCAGGCCCTGACATCCAGCTATAGCCTTTGCCGCCCATCCACAGCCGTCCACCGTGCTCGATATCTACCCCAAAGGCAGGACCGAAGGAATTGACGGCGACGATACCATCTGCGCCAGCTTCCTGCGCTGCCAATGCCAGTGACTGTGGCTCGCGGAAAGGGCTCATCTTGACCCAAACAGGGAGTCCTGTGGCTTTGGCTGTGCGGATGGCATTTTGCATGGGGCCTGGGTCACTACTGATGTAGTGGGTGCTTAGCTCAAGGGCATCGGCAAAAGGGGCGACTTGCGGCGCTAGTAGGGCAATGTCCTCAGTGCTGTAACCCAAGCTGATAATGGTGGGGAGTCCCGCCTGGCGTGTTATGGAATATTCGTGTTCCAGCCATTGTTCCGGCGGAAGCTCCGACCAGAGTTCCGTGTTGAGGAAGTAGGTTTTGAAGTCTGCCATATTGGGACTTGGAACCTCTGCTGCCTTAACAGAGATTGTCTTGGTCACCAATGCTGCTGCCCCACCTGCGGCACACGCAAGTAGCGCTTTCCCGTCGCGCACCGGCGGTCCCGCTGCTGGCATAACCGGATGTGCAAGGGTGAGTTTGCTGATATGCGTAGTCAGGTCTGCCATGAAGCCTCCTTTGTCAAATAGCCTGTGGGTGCTATCGGGTTGCGAATGTGTCAATCATCAGTTTTACATCGCCCAAGGGATACAGAATGGGGCAGGTGGCGCCGCGCTTGATATATTCTTGTACCTTGGCGATGACTTCGGCTGGCGTGCCGGTGGCGGTAATGTGCAACACTAGGTCGTCTGGCACGTAAACCATAGCTTGTTTGATCTGTTCCTTGGTAGCGGGCCAACCGAGGATGCTTTGGATCTTGTCTACGACATCCTGTGTCACACCGCTGGCTTTGGCAATGTGTGGCTGTTGCGCCAGATATTGGGTGAGTAGCATCTTGGCGCCACGAATGGCTTCGTCGTGGTCTTCGTGAACGGAACAGACCACCAACTGCGGACGGTCAATATCATAGACGGTACGTCCTACGCGCCGTGCGCCAATATCCAGCAATTCCATTGCCTTATCGTTGTACTCTGGTGGCACGCAGTAGTTGAGTACTGCCCCATCGGCAATCTCGCCCGTCATCTCCATCATCTTATCCCCGGTTGCGCCGATCATGATGGGGACATGCCGCGGCTCACGCCGTCCGTGTACCACATCCAACTCGATACCATCTACATGGTGGAACTCTCCATGGAAGGTGACATTCTCCAGAGCAAGCAGGCGGCGCAATACTTCAACGGTTTCGCGCATGGCGAGCAAGGGCTTGCGCCGTTCAATGCCCACATTGCGCGCCAGGGGATCCCACCACGCGCCAATGCCGCAAATGATGCGATTGGGTGCCAGGTCATCGAGAGTGAGGAAGGTGGCGGCAAGCAGGCCGATGTTGCGTGTCCAGTTGTTGATAACCCCGGAACCGATTTTGATGTGCTCGGTTACGGCAGCAAAGGCTGCCATCGGAACAATCGCGTCACGTACCAGGCGGCTTTCTGCTTGCCAGACGGCCTCGAAGCCGCGCTCCTCAGCATAGCGTGCGTAGTCCATCCCGTCACGGATGGGGTGTGCATCTTGAAGGTACATTGCAACCCGTGGAATTTCGGTCTGTGGCATGATCGTCTCCTTTACACTAGATGATTATTTCCGTAACTGCTCAATCCTACACTAAAGCGGCAATCTTAACCTCAAGGCGGCTAAATGTCAGCCAGCCAATTCCGGTTGGGCGGTTACAATTTTAACGTAAATGAACAAGGGTCAGGGGACATCGGCACAACTTTGAACTTCTGCCTGCGGCTTAGCGAAACAGGTCGCGTTCCGGCGGGCGTTGCATCTGGATGGAACGTCCATCGCCGCGCGGATATTCCGCACCTCGAATCAGAACAACAGGTATGCCCTCGCCAGCCTGTCCCATCAGTAGCCCAGCTGCTGCTGCCAACTCATCTGCGCGGGCGACGATGGTCGCCCGCAGGATGTAGCCATAACGATCTGGTGTGCCGCGCAGATCGGCTAGTGGCACCATCCCTGCGCTGCCGATGGTGACATTGACTGTGCCCTCACGCCAGGGGCGTCCATGCGTATCGGTGATGAGCACTGCAATGTCGGCGCCGGTTGCTATTTGTAGCGCCTCGCGAATGCGCTGCGCTGAGGCATCAGGGTCGGGAGGCAAGGGGAGCGCGACTTCGCCCAGGTTGCCGCCGATGTTGGAGCGATCTACACCAGCGTTAGCGCAGATCCAGCCATGACGGGTTTCCATAATAAGTGTCCCCCCACGTTGGCGGATCACGCCGCGTGACTCGCGCAGAATTACTTCGACCAACCGCGGGTCTTTGTCCGTTACCTCGGCAAGCGCCAGAGCCTTAGGGGAAGGGATGACGGTTTCCAGGGGGATTGCGCACCCTTCGGCCTTGGAAACGATTTTTTGTGTCACCACCACTACATCGCCACTCTGTAAGCACAGATTGACTTGTTTCAGCGCCGCCAAAATCACCGCAGGTAGATCATCACCTGGCGAAATATCTGGAATATCAGGAAGAGCGATCAGGTTGATTTGCGATTCAGTCATGTTCTGTTACCAACCAAGGCTTGCTACCGGGCTGAAAACCGCACAGTGTTGTTGCGAATCACAATCTTTTTGTCTCGGCTTGTGGATAACTGGGATTCCCTGGACCTTTGGCATCTTTGTGAAGCGCTTTTACGCGGGAAGACCTGTGATGCGAATACCGGCGCCGGGAATCTTGTAACGGATATTGATCCCGATGAGTACAGAAGTCAGACCCTCAATGACCTTGGCGTTTACCAGAGGTCCCGCATCAATGCCGCGGGTACCAAGATCTTCCGCCAGCCCAATAGCGATGCCTTTGGCTTCCTTGTTATCGCCGCAGATTAATACATCGCAATCCAGGGGGTGTTCAGGGTCTTCCAGATTATGCGCCCCGACGTTTTGGAATGCTGCCACGACTCGCACATCTGGTCCTAGTAGTGCTTGTGCCTGTTCGCATGCTGAGCCTTCTGGTGGGATGTATGCACGGGCAACTTTGGGCGGTTGCATAGCTACTGTGACATTGATCAAAACTTTGCCCTGGAGCAGGTCTTTCAGGTTCTCGAGCAAGGGGTTTTGTGCTGCGTAGGGCACTGTCAATACCGCGACTTCGCAGGCGCGGGCGGCATCCTCATTTGTCATGCCGGTGACCCATTCAGCGCCCAGGCGCGCATTAATTTCAGCGGCAACACGTTCGCCTTTTTCTGCCTGCCGCGAACCGATGATGACTTTGTGTCCGATTTGCGCCCAGCGGAGTGCAAGTCCTGGACCTTCATTGCCGGTGCCACCAAGGATGGCGAGAGTATATCGTGGATTAGGCATACTGGTACAAACCTCCTTTCAAGACGGGTAGTTGATCCTGAATAGAAGTGTAGCACAACCCTTGAAAACAGACAATCAGAGGATTTTTCCGTCTTACTTGAATTGAAACAGCAATGCAACACCGCCCAGGGCAACAAGTGCGCCAATAATGGCTCGTGAGCTTATGTGTTCACCGCGAAATGCTGCCAGCGGCAGAATGAAGAGCTGACTGGTGGCAAGGAGTGTCTGCGCTGTTCCTACTTGCGCATATTGAATGGCGACTTGCTGGAGCCATACTCCGAGATAGGTACCCATGAAGACGGCGAGCACGACGGTGCCCCATAGTTTTCCACTGCCTTCGGATTTACGCCAACTCCCCAGTGGACGACGGTCCAGCGCCATCCATATGAGCATCGTGAGTAAGCCAGCTGCCAGGCGCAGGATGGCGCTCATCAATGCGCCGATAGAAGTCTGCGTGAGAGCGATGCGCGAGAGGATGGCGCCCACAGATTGTGCCAGTGCCGCGGCGATTCCAAAGCCGATGCCTGCTAACAGCGCTGCTTTGGCTGTGACTTTTCCACCGTTATCCGCAGTAGTGCTGTCATTGCCTTCATGTTCGCTGATTACCCAGGCGACACCCAGCACGGTCAGCGCGATGCCTAACCATGCGCCCCAGGGCAGTGTTTCACCCAGGAAGATCCAGGCGATCATTGCGGTCAGAGGCGGCGCGAGGATGCCAATCAGAAGTGTGCGCCGTACCCCTAAAACTTTCAACGCCTCGAAGTAAGCCGTGTCTCCCATACCGATGCCAACCGCGCCGCTTATGCCCAGCAGTATCACAGCACGGGTATTCCAGTTGCCGGCGACTTCACCGGTGATGACCAGGGTCGCGGAAAGCAAGATGATCGCAAGGATGCCTTTGATGAGGTTGAGCTCGCGCGCGGGGATGTGTTCGCGGGCGCGTCCGTAGAAAATCGCTGCAACGGCCCAAAATGCGGCAGCGCTGAGTGCAGCGATCTCACCGCCGAATTGTGTCAATAGCGTGTTCAAGGGCTTGTTCCCTCTGTGCCGGTTTTGAGCAGCAGTCCCGTGCGGGTGCAGCGTCGGGGTACATCTGCCAGCCCCAGGGCATTGAGCACTTCATCGGGGCGACCGGTAGCGCCTGCTTGAGCTTTCAAGCGCATCTCTAGCGCTACCGTCCAGGGTTCTGGCGCTGGTGCTACGTTGAGCATTTCGATGAGCTGCCGCAGGTCATAGTGTTGATACCGTCGCCGTCCGCGTTTGGCACGACATATGCTTTCTGCTTCGAGTAGCATGGCGCATGCAGCTCTCACCTCCGCTACATCCACATCCCTTAGCAGCACATGGTAAGTTACAGATTCCATTTGCTCTGAGAGCGCAGGCGCGTCTTCGGGAACCAACGTGATATCTCTCACGCGCAAGTCGGGCGGACATTTGTCTGCCAGGGCTACCTTAATCGCTGCCGGTTCACGTGGCTCTGTGAGCCAGATATCGAGCCATTCAACCTCGCTGCCGCAACCGGTGGGTAGGGGCGCAGCGAACTGCATTTTGGGCCGTGGGTTGAAGCCCTGGCTGTAGCGCAGCGGCATGGCGGCGCGGCGCAGTGCGCGCTCCCACAGTCGCCCCAGATCCAGCACGGAGACGTAAGCCAGCGGACCGGAGGTCGCGAACATCAATCTTACGCGGAGGCTCATGGCGTCTTGTTCGTTCATGGAAGGTTCTCACTCCCTGTTACTTGCGTCTGCATCGCCTTGCGGCTTCGTTCTGGTTGTGGGCAGCGCCATTCGGGACTGCGTAAATTCGCGTAGTGCTGCAAAATGCCGCAGGCGTGGCACGTTTCGCGGCAATCGCTCAGGAACTCACCCGCACGGCTGCGCTGCGCATCTTGTAGCAGAAAGCGCCGCTCTACACCGCTGAGTAGATGATCCCATGGGAGAGATTCGTCCGCGCTTCTTTCGCGGTACATATAGTATTCCTGCAATGCCTCGACCGAACCGAATAGCTCCGGAGCCAGCTCCGCGAGTGCTTGTTCCCAGGCGTCGAGATTCCACCATTCATCCCAGGCGTCGAAGCGGGCGCCAAGTTGCCAGGCACGTTCGATGATGCCGTTGAGACGCCGGTCACCCCGCGTGAGCAACGCTTCAATGCGGGTGCCGGGATATTTGTTCCACGAAACTTTGAAGCCTCGCCCACGCAGATTCCGGAATAGCAGTGCTTGCCGGCGTGCAATGGTATCCGCGTCTGCAAAAGCTTCCCACTGAAAGGCTGTTTGTGGCTTGGGAACGAAGGTGCTGATGCTCACATGAATTTCGGTTTTTCGCCCGCCCAGGCGTACCCCGATGCGCCGTAGCTCATGCGCCAGGTCAGCAATGGCGAGCACATCCTCATCTGTTTCTCCGGGTAGACCGATCATGAAGTAGAGTTTGAGGGTACGCCAACCACGTTGGAAAACTTCCTCGGCGATGGTGAGCAGATCTCCCGCGTCTATTTCTTTGTTGATGCGGTGGCGCAATGTTTCGGAGGCGGCTTCAGGCGCAAAGGTAAAGCCAGATTTGCGACTGCCCGTGAGTCCTTCCGCCAGAGCAACGGAAAAGGCATCTATGCGCAGGCTGGGTAGCGAAAAGCCGAGGTGCAATCCGGCACACCGTTGTTGGAGCGTTTGCAATAACGTTTCGATTTCAGTATGGTCGGCGGAGGAGAGTGAGAGAAAGCCAATCTCGCTGTAGCCTGTGGCTGCCGCGATGGCGAAAACGTCCTCGATGATTTCCTGAGCCGGGCGCTCGCGCACGGGACGCGTGATGATTCCTGCCTGGCAAAAGCGGCACCCATGTGTGCAGCCGCGCTGAATTTCTATAACGCCTCGGTCGTGCGTGGTCTCGATATTTGGTACAATTTGGTGCACTGGGGTAGGGGGCAATGTTCCAACAATGCGCCGCTTGATTGGCAGCCGCGCTTCTGGAATTAGCGTTGTGATGCCGGCAAGGGTATTCTCCGCCGCGGTTTCCAGGCGGTAAAAGCGTGGAATATAAAGCCCTTCGATGTCGAGCAATGCCTTGAGCTGCGCTTCACGGGTTAGCCCGCGTATTTGGGGGAAACGCTCGACCAGCTCTATGATGACCTCTTCGGCCTCGCCGATAATGAACAAATCGAAGAAGTCACACATCGGTTCGGGGTTGAAGGCGCCGTGTCCGCCGCCAACGACCAGGGGGTGGCGTTCGTCACGGTCGGCGGCGCGTATGGGCAGACCGGCGAGATCGAGCGCCTCCAGGGTATTGGTGAAGAGCTGCTCGTAGGCTATGCTTATGGCGAGGATATCGAAAGCTGCAACTGGACGGTAACTTTCGAGGGCATAGAGCGGCATGTTCTGCTGGCGCATCACCGCAATCATATCCGGTGCGGGCAGATAGGTGCGTTCGGCAAGCGTATCCTCGCGACGGTTGAGGAGTTCGTAAAGAATTTGCAGCGCGAAGTTGGACATTCCCAGGTCATACAGGTCTGGAAATGCCAGGCAGACGTGGGTGGTGATAGTTTCCCAGGGTTTATGAATAGCGTTGAACTCACCACCGACGTAACGCCCTGGTTTTTGGACGCGATGTAATAGCGCTTCGATATCCTCCCACGGTATGGGAGATTGGAAGTTAAAGGCTGGTTTTTGCGTATTGCTGGTTAAGTGTTGATCGTATGTCATTGGGTCTCATTCAAAACAGGAATTCGCTAAAAAGACACGGAAGAGCGCAGAGAAGTCTTCACTTGAGTTCTCCGTGTGCCCCGTGTCTTTATGGGGAGCTATACTCTACTCACCCGCACGTATAACGCGGATCCAGATATGGCGACGACGAGGGCCATCAAACTCCGCGAAGAAGACGCCCTGCCATTGGCCTAACTGCAATTGATGTTGGGTGATAATGATGAAATGATCGCTGCCCAGCAAGACGGATTTTACATGTGCTGGTGAATTGCCCTCGCCGTGGGTATAGGATAATCCTTCAGGGACCATATGCTCTAGTACCATGGCCAGGTCGCGTTCAACAGTAGGATCCCAGTTCTCGTTGAGGACGATGCCTGCGGTGGTGTGTGGGCAGAAGAGGAAGCAAACGCCTTCCTGAACGGGCATCTCGGTGATAGCGCGCTGGATATCTGCAGTTATGTCTAAAAGATCAACCTTGGTACGGGTTTGAATTTCGATTTGTTTGAACATATATTTCCTTAGAGACAGTCTGAAAGCGCACCCTAACAGCCAATCAGGTGATTGCGCCTCCCCCGTGGTTCTTTGCCCTGAAAAGGCTTCGTTCTATGTCAAGAAATCGCGCAATTTACGGCTACGCCCTGGATGGCGCAGCTTGCGCAACGCTTTGGATTCGATTTGTCGAATACGCTCACGGGTGACATTGAATGCCTGCCCGACTTCCTCCAGGGTGTGGGGCTCTCCATCCTTGAGTCCAAAGCGCATTTCCAGGACCTCACGCTCGCGCTCTCCTAACTCCCCGAGGATATTTTGCAGCTGTTCGCGCAGCATTTGCATCGAGGTGGCGTCCATGGGTCCGGGCAGGTTCTCATCCTCGATGAAGTCTGAGAGTTCGCTGTCTTCTTCGTTGCCGACCGGGCTTTCCAGTGACATAGGCTCCTGAGAAATGCTGATGATGCGACGCACTTTGGTGATAGCGCGGCGCAGTTTGCGTTCCAGGTGCGGCGGCAATGGGAGCTCTTTGGCGCGGGTCTGCACAATGGCATTGATATCCTCGAGAGGTAATACATCCATCTCGAGCGCCAATTCGTCGAGGGTAGGTTCGCGACCTAAACTCTGCATCAGCCGGCGTTGAATTCGCATTAAACGGTTGATTGTCTCGACCATGTGCACAGGGATACGGATGGTGCGCGCCTGGTCGGCGATGGCACGACTGATGGCCTGCCGGATCCACCAGGTGGCGTAGGTGGAGAATTTATAGCCGCGCGTGAAGTCGAATTTCTCGACCGCTCGCAATAATCCGATATTGCCTTCTTGAATAAGATCCAGGAATGAAACGCCGCGCCCTACATAGCGTTTGGCGATATTGACCACCAGACGCAGATTCGCGCGAACCAACATTTGCTGGGCATCAGCTGCCAGGGTCTCGATGTGGCTCCACCAATCATAGATCAAATCCGGCTCAGGGATGGCCTGCCGTACCTGCCGCACACTGGGCCAGCGATCGTTGTTCACAAAACTGTCGCGAAGCCACCTCAGGGTCTCTGGTGGCATCACATAGGCAGATCTTACCATCTCGATTAGTTTGATGACCACGGGACGCCAGTCGGGGTCGTCGCTCCAGTGGTTGGGTCCCATGGATTGATAGAGTGCCGAAGGGGTATTGGAAAGCAGCAGTGTTTGTTGTTGGATGACCTCTCCTAAAAGTTGCGCCACTGTAGGGAGAGTGAGACCCTCTCCTTCTGCAGCGCGCACGGCCGCTTTCCAGGCATTGCGCGCTTGTTCGTAGTGCTGGATCAAGGTTTCGTCTGGCGTCTCCTCGATGGCATCATTGCCAATAAGCGTGCGTAGTTCGGCCAGGTTTGTAGCACATTGACGGACAATGCAAAGCCAGATTTCCTGATGGGGCTCTAGAAGATCTACCCGTCCTATTTCTCGCAAATACATGCGCACCGGATCGTCTACCAGGTCGGCGCTCGTATCGGCGTATTCCTCTTCGATTTGTTCCAAATCATCGGCAGAAGGTTCTTTTTCCCAGCTGCTATCTTCTTCCTCTTCCTCCAGAAGTTCGGAATCCCATTCTTCTTCTTCCTCCGCGTGGGTGTTTTTTTTGGGGACCGCGGCCTTGTTGCGACCAGGTGCTTCCATAAAGTTTCTCCTCGTTAGCGTCTCAGAGGCTTCGGCCACAGTGCGCGCTGGATACGCATCAATGTGTCTGCTAGCCGGGTCATGGTGGCAGCATATTCCGCGCCCTTTGAATCTCCCATGGCTTTGGCTTCTAGCAAAAGTCCACGCATTTCTTCGTTGCGTTGGCGCAAATTCCTTTCGCGTATCCACAGAACGGTGCGCAGAAGGTTGCGTTCCCATTCCTCTGATGTTTTCTCGGGCAGGGGAGTTTGTGCCCATTCTTTGACGCGCATTGCCAGGTCGGGTGGCAATAAGTCCTCCCATTCCAGGGCGGGGTTCGCCATCAGTTCCAGCAGCGCCAACCATAGCATGCGCCCTTCTGCCCCGAAATCTTCGTCACAGAGCGGCTCAAGCTCCAGTTTCACCAGTTCGATATCAACCCGTTCAAGCAATTCTGGATAAGCCAGTAGAATCCGTAAGGCATGGCTTTCTTGATCCTGTGGGCGTTCGCGGTCACTCGACCCTTGTTCGCGGCGCACAGCTTCAACGCGCTCGCGCACGTGTAGCCGATCGAGCAGCATCCGCGCATCTAAACCCAAATGCAGCGCAATCTCCTGAGCATAGGCTTCGCGTTCTATTGTGTTGGAGATATCACGCAACAGGGGGAGCATAGCATCCACGATGCGGGCTTTGCCCTTGGGTTCATCCTTGTTTTCCTGCTCCAGCAACTGTGAGAAATAGAAACGCACTACAGGTTGTGCTTGAGCCAACAGATTTTCCCACTGTTCGGGCGCACTTAGTAGCAGCTCATCCGGGTCCAAGCCATCGGGCAAGGTCACAACGCGAATATCCGCGTTTAGCCGCCCTTCGTAGCCGATCAATCCTCGCGCATCAAAGACCGGTTCCCATTCGCGCTCCAGGCTCTGGCGTGCCGTCTCCAACCCTCGCAATGTGGCATGGATACCGGCAGCATCGGGGTCAAGGGCCATAATGAAATGGCGCGTAAGCCGGTGTAGCTGCTTTAGGTGCGCCTCTGTGAGTGCTGTTCCCATGGGGGCGACCACATTGCGATACCCTTCTTGATAGGGAATCATCACATCCATGTAGCCTTCGACGATGATGGCGGCATCAGCCTCGCGAATGGCCTGACTGGCAAGATCCAGACCGAAGAGCACGTGGCTTTTGTCAAAGAGTGGCGATTGCGGTGAATTCATGTACTTGGGTTCATCTTCGGGATTGAGCACCCGTCCACCAAAAGCAATGACACGACCACGTCGGTCACGGATGGGGATGATTAACCGGTCACGGAAGCGGTCATAGGTGCCGCCTTCATCTTTTTCTACCAGCAACCCGGCTTTGACCATGTCTTCGACCGTGAAACCTTGCCCCAATAAGTGCGTGCGCAATGCATCCCATGAGCGCAGGCTGTATCCTAACTGAAAGGTTTCCAGGGTGGCGGCTTTAAAACCGCGCCGTTGCAAGTACTCCCGGGCGCGGGCAGCTTGCGGCGCCGAGGTCAGTAATGCGTGGAAGTAATTTGCCGCTGCTTCACTTAGCGTGAGCAAGCGCTCGGCTTCGGCGCCAGCTTGTATTTGCATGGGCGTGAGTGGGCGCACTTCAACCCCTGCCTGTCGCCCCAGCTCCTCTAGTGCGGTACGAAAGTCTAGCCCTTGCGTCTCCATGACGAAGGTAAAGATATCACCGCCCTTGTTGCAGCCGAAACATTGCCAGCGTTGGTTGTCTGGGAAGACATAGAACGATGGCGTTTTTTCGCTGTGGAAGGGGCAGAGGCCTCTAAGGTTCCGTCCAGCTCGTTGAAGTTGAACTGTACGTCCGATGACCTCTGCGATATCCAGGCGGTCTTTGATTAAGTCAATTACGCTCATGGGACTCTATTGTACTCGGCTAGGTTTGAATGACAAGACGCCGCAATTTCAGCGCAACTCCACGTTCCAGCCGATGATCTCGACGTCTCGGAATTCATCTTCGATCCAGTGGATGGCATGTTCGAGCACGGCGTAGATATGCGCTGTTTCATTGGCAACAGCGACCACTGCAATGGTAGACGATTGCCAGCGGTCCTGCAATTCAACCTCTGCCGCAGCCACGTCAAAGCGACGGCGCAATTGAACCAGCAATGGCTTTAGCAGGCTGCGCTTCTCCTTTAGTGAATTCACGCCAGGCAGATATAACTGAATGGTACATGCGCCGATGATCATAAATCGTTTTTCTCATTGCCATCTGCATAACATGGTAGGTTTCAGGATCCTAGACACGTATGCAGTTCAGAGGGAGAATGTGTTCTAGCGACTGGTACGGAGATATTTGGCATACAGATCTAGCGCGCGTTCGATTTCCGCCAGCGCCATCTCGCGGCCTTCCCATTTGAGGACCTTGACACCGATATGCTGTAGATCTTTGTAGACCGAGAAGAAATGAGCCACCTCTTCCAGAAAATGGGGTGGAACATCGTCAAGCTCTTGATAGCTGTCGAAGAGCGGATCGGTGGCTGGTACGGCAAGTATCTTATCATCGGCCAGCCCTCGATCAAGCATGCGGAAGATGCCCAATGGACGTGCTTCAATGACACACCCCGGAAATGTAGGTTCATTGGTCATGACGATGATGTCCAGGGGGTCGCCGTCATCGTAGTGCGTCCGCGGAATAAAGCCATAATCCCCTGGATAATGTAATGAGGAATACAGAACCCGATCTAGCTTAATAAAACCACCATTTTTGTCGTATTCAAATTTGTTCCGCGATCGTTTGGGTACCTCAACAACGACGTAAACAACATCGAGATTGGCAGTGGGTCCTGGGGGTAGTTCATGCCACAGATTGGCCATATTGGTCTCCTTTCTAAACGCTAGACCTGTTTGAGTTGCAGCTCCCCGCGTCTTGAGGTCTCACAACTTCACGACTTCCCCACGCGTTGGGACTTCGACGCGGCGATAACCCAATTCGCGCAGGCCGTTTGCCAATGCTTGTGCGGGTTGGGGATCTCCATGGACGACAAAGGCGGCTCGATTGGCTGTGCTTTGAGGTTCCGCCCAGTTCAGCAGATTCTGCCGGTCAGCGTGGGCACTGTATCCATAGGCGATGCGGACATCGGCGCGGAGCGGAAATTCTTCGCCAAAGATTCGCACCACTGGCTCCCGTTCGGCGATACGCCGCCCCAGAGTATTCGGCGCCTGCCAGCCTGTAATCAGGACAATATTGTTGGGATTGGTGATGGCGTGTTTGAGGTGATGCTGCACACGTCCTGCCTCAGCCATACCTGAAGCGCTAATGATAATCATGGGGTTCGGCGCCGTATTGAGTGCTTTAGATTCCTCAACATCGCGAACGTACTTGAGCCGCCGGAACCCCAATGGATCACTGCTTTCGACAGCTTCAAGTAGCAAGCGTGTTTCACGATCATAGCACTCCGGGTGTTGGCGAAAGACCTCGGTGACATTCATGGCGAGTGGGCTGTCAACATAGATTGGAATATCGGGAATCTGTCTCTTGTAGTGCATTTCGTGCAGTGTATAGACGATTTCCTGTGTCCGGCCCACGGCAAAGGCAGGAATGATGATGCGACTGTCATGTTTGATCGCATGGTTGATGGCATCGGCAAGTAACTCGCGACCATCACTTACTTCCGGGTGCTCTCTATCACCATAAGTACTCTCGATCATCAGGTAATCTGATGGGGGCATTGGGGTAGGATCCCGAACAATGGAGAGACCTGGTTGCCCCAAATCACCGCTGAACAGCAATCGTACTGGGCGCCCGCGCTCTTTGCTTTCGAGGAGCACCATTGCAGAACCGAGAATATGCCCGGCGTCAAAAAAGGTGATGCGCACATCGCGCGCAATTTCGAGGGAGTGGTTATAGCCTACCCCAACAATGCGTTGGAGTGCATAAAGCGCATCATCTTCCGTGTAGAGCGGGTCAACCGGAGGTTCCCCTTTCCGCGCTCGTTTCTTGTTGGCATAGGCGACGTCAAATTCCTGTATCCTGCCCGAATCTGGCAGCATCGAAGCGCACAGGTCGCGGGTGGCGTGGGTAGTATAGATGGGAGCAGTGCATCCTTGCGCTACCAGATTGGGGAGATTGCCGGAGTGGTCAATGTGCGCGTGCGAGAGCACCACAGCATCTATCTGGCGTGTATCAAAGTCAAAGTGTTTGTTGCGGTCGTAAGATTCCTGTCGTTTTCCCTGAAATAATCCACATTCGAGCAAAATATTCGTCCGATTGGTGTTCACTAGATACATAGAACCGGTGACAGTACCCACGCCGCCCAAAAAGGTGATTATCATGCTATTATTCCTTTTTACTTGCCCTTATCGCTGTCGTCTCTGCATGGCGAGATGTTGGTTGCGCCCCGCAGAATACCTAAGAGATCTGCCCCGTAGGTCTTCTGTCGCCAGCGACCGATGCCAGGCACATTGAGTAAATCATCTGGATGTTGTGGTGGATTCCAGGCTAATGCCCATAGCGCCGCATTGGGAAGAATCACGTCCGACTCCACCCCACGACAATGAGCGACTTCCTTACGCCAATTGCGCAGTATTTGATAACGTTCAAGCACTGCATCGGGGGGACGTCCATCATCGCCTGGTTGGTGAGGCAAGGCGTCAACCTTGTTGTTAAGACTACTGAGAATCTCGCGCCCGAACCGGCGGAGTTGCACCGGACTGAGTCCGGCAGCCCCGAGCGCTTCCTGGGTATGCGGCTGAGCTTGCGCCAGGCGCACCAACTGTGCATCGCCAACGACTTTGACGGGGGGGCGGTCCAGACGTTCGGCGGTATGTTCTCGCCAGAGGTGCAGTTGGTAAAGACGTTTCTTTTCTCCCAGATTCAGGTCATGCAACCCTTTAATGCGCCAGAACGTGTTGGCTGGATGTGTCTCTGTTGGTGTTGTCACGTGCTGGCTCAGATAGGCAAAGATTTCTTGTGCTTCTTCCCAACGCTCTCGGGCATGTAACTCTGCGGCCTGCAGGTCGCGCAGCGCCAGAAGGTAATGTGTGTCTGTGCGCGCGTACGCAATGGCATCAGGTTCCAGTGGCCGTTGCCCCCAGTTGTAGCGCTGGTATCTTTTGTTGGGCGGCACGCCAAAGTAGTGTTCCATGATTTTCCCCAATCCTACTGCTGACCAGCCCAGTATCCGTCCGGCCCACATAGTGTCAAAGAGGTTGTGGCAACTAAAGCCAAAATCCCGCCGCAACACTGCCAGGTCGTTTTCCGCTGCATGGAAGACTTTTTCGATTTGGGGGTCGGCAAAAACGGGCGCCAGTGGATCAAGGTCATCAATCGCCCAGGGGTCTACCAGGAAATCATCCTCGGGTATGGAGAATTGGATCAGGCAGACACGTTCGCGGTATGCAAACAGGCTATTGGATTCGGTATCCACGGCAATGCGCGGCGATCGCTGCAGCCTTTCTATCAGGCGCGCGAGGGCGAGCGATGTGGTCACCAGGATTGGTGGTCTTTGGATTTCAGACAGACGTTCATTCAAGCTGGGCATAATGCAACATTATCATTCGACAGGGTAGATTGTCAAACCGTGCAACTGTTCAGCGTTCTCCCACTTGTCACAGCCAGGAGCGGTTGGGCTGCGTTTCAACTTTGGGGAAAAAGCAAGATGTCTATGATACAAATGCCTGCCAAAAATCAATTTTCTCAGGCGCCCTACAGGGCGCCTGAGATTCTCACCCCCGTTTTGAAACGCACCCAGCGGTTGAACGACTTCCGAAATCCAGTCCGATGGGGTGATAATGGAAATCTGAACGCCTGCTCTTAGTTGCCTGTTCGCACAATCGCTGCTACAATCCCATTATGTTCACCCTGCATTGTGCCTTGAGAACGCTATTTTTTGTATGGACTTTGTGTGGCCTGACCGCCTGTGCGGCGGCGCCACTTCTGCCGCCCGCCACTGCAGTTGCTTCACCTTCACCCACGTCATCCCCTGCTGCCACGGCTTCCTTGCCTACAGCCACGAGACCTCTGCCACCATCTACAACTGCTTCTGTGCCCACTCCGACGCTAACACCTACGGCTACTTCAATACCCGAGCCACGGCTTGATCCTGCATTGGTGCGAGTCTATCCTTTGCCTCCCGCTAGCGGAGATTGGCTTTCGTTTGATATTGAGCCTGTGCTTTCATTGGGATATGATGCTCCCTTCACGGTGACGCTTGCCTTGCCCGACGGGCGTCTATTATCCAGACCGGTCGCGCCTGTTGGTTTTGATCGCCAACCGCGGGCACGTTTTGTTTGGGTTTGGGATACAACCGGCTTAAGTGGATCACAATCATTTACGGTGACATTGTTTGTGCCGCCTGATGTACGAGATACCGGGCTTGCCGACAATGTCCTGACGCTTGAAGTGCCCCTACAAGATCGGACGGCGCTTCCGCCCCCCGAACCCGGCGCCCGCTGGGATTTACAGTCTGCCGCAGGGATTCGGTTGCATTATGTCACCGGTTCGGCAGCCGAGCGTGATGCGGCTATGTTATTGGCGCTGGCGCAAGGTGCGTATGCGGATGTCGCGGCGCGCCTGGGTGTGACGACCACAGAGGCGCTGGATATCTATGCTTTGGATCGCGTCGTTGGACAGGGCGGGTATGCTACAAGCGATTGGGTGGCAATATCGTACACGGATCGTGCTTATGCTCCAGCGGAGATGACGCTCTTGCTGCGCCATGAATTGACGCATCGCCTGGATAGCGCTTGGGAGTGCGATACCTTGCCAGTGCTGTTCCGTGAGGGCTTAGCTGTGTGGGTTGCGGGGGGACATTACTGGCCCGAATCTCTGCCACGCAAGACGGCTGGATTGTTGCAGACCGGAAGATACATCCCGCTAGAGCAGCTTCTGGGAGATTTCTATCGTCAGCAACATGAGATTGGTTATCTGGAAGCCGGGGCGCTGGTGGCGTACATTGTTGAAGAACGCGGTTTGGAGGGGGTGCAGCAGCTATGTGGGGCATTTGCGGCAGCCCAAGGGGATGAACCGGCGCGCCTGGCAGCGGGATTGACAGCGGTGGATTTGCCTGCGATGCCGCAGTTGGAACAAGAGTGGCTACGCTGGTTGCGTTCTCTGCATATATCTGCAGAGGAACTTCGCATCCTCGAAGGTGAATGGTTATTAATGGATTCCATGCGGCTTTACCAGCAACTTCACGATCCATCGGCCAACTTTCTGACCGGAATTTTGTTTGATCCGGCGGCGGCGGTTGAACGCGGGATAACGGCAGACCTGGTACGGCGTCCTCGTGACCCGGAGGCTGTTGCCCTGGAGCTATTGCTGCAGATGACTCAAGAGGCTTTGCGCGCTGGCGACTCTGAAGAGGCAGCATACACTCTTGAGGCGTTGCGTGTTGCTTTGCATGATGGTACATCTGCTGCGCCCGAAGTGGTTATCAGGATGAGGGCACTGGTTGAGGCGGTCATGGCGCGAGGCTATGAGCCGTATCGGACGATTTGCTTTGAAGACGCCGTTGCTGTAGGGCAACGTGCGCCGGGTTGCGTCGTTTACGCGCTGGATCGGTCAAACTGGCCCACAAAGCGCCTGTTGTGGGCAGCTCGTGGTGCTGACCTTGATTCGTGGACCGTTGTAGGGCCGCAGTTGGAGAACTGATTTCTTTAGCGATGGTGTTTTTGCAAGGGAGGACTGTGTTTGATCCGCAACGTAAGTTAGGGCTGTCTGCATTGTGCATATTGCCACTGGCTGTCACGATTCCCTGGCAGGTTATGGGAACTCTATCCCTGGGGCGTGCTTTGTTCATCGTTGGAGCTGGTGTGGTTTTGTTGATCGTATCGGCTAGATTTGTGGCGTGGTTGCCGTGGTGGATTGCGTTGGCGTTTTTGCCTGGAGCCTACGCCGTATTAGTTGGTTGGATAGACTTGCGCGTTGTTTTTCCAGCGACCCTGTTGTTAGTTTTGTTATTTTCCTGCGCTTTGGGTGGCTTACCTTCAAAAGGCGGTAAATTGGCGGCAATGTTGGTCTACGTGGTCGCCGGTTGCGGTGTGGTATTGGGTTATTTGCCAGTAACTGCTTCATTGGTGATATTGGCTGCCCCTCTCGTATTCCGGGTTGCATGGGTTGAGAAATTGCCGCTTTCTGAACGTGTATTGCCATATGTAACGACTGTATCCCTGCTGTGTGCGGCTTACCTTATTCACGGAATTGTACGTTGAGAAGGAGCACTATGGATTTTATAGACCTGGAGCAAGATTTGCGCTCCTATCGTCCTCAAGGGCTGACCGATCTGCCGGCGAATTTCGTCTGGCCTCGCTATGAGGGAATCTCGGTTGCGAATCTTGCCGCAACCATCACGCAGACACTGGGTGTACAACTGCCCGGTGCAATGCCGCCGCTCCATTCTGAATTACTGGGATCTCTGCTGGATGGCGTTGAGCGCGTTATCCTCATTGTCGTGGATGCTCTGGGTTGGGAGCAACTGCAATGGGTGCTAAAAGCGCACCCCGAGGCCATCTTCTCGCGTCTAGCGCAACAGGGGCGGTTGTTGCCCATCACTACGGCTTTTCTTTCAACCACCACCAGTGTGCTAAACACAATTTGGACCGGACGCCCTTCCTTACAGCACGGCCTATTGGCTTTTGAGCTCTATCTGCGCGAGTGGGCGATGGCTGTGGAGGCGATATCGTTTTCCACAGTCAATGCGCCTTTCGCCGGATTGTTGGCAAACTGGGGCTTTGATGCGGAGAACTTCATCCCGGTGCCAACACTGTCACAAGCGCTTAAGGATGGAGGCCTCGCCACCTATTCCGTTACCGCTCGCCCACTGGTTGGTACGCCACTCTCACAAATGCAGCATCGTGGCGTTAAAGAGATTCTGGGTTATGGCTTCGCTTCGGAATTCTGGTGGCTACTGGGGCAGGTGTTGCGCGAACACCGGGGCGAGCGCTTCTTTCTGAGTGGCTATTGGAGTGGTGTGGATAGCCTGGCGCATCATTATGGGCCTTTGGACCGTACCGGCGAATTGGAAATCTGCTCTATCGCACAATTGCTGGAAATGGGCTTTTTGCAGGGACTTTCGACAGCGGACCGTAAGGGAACATTGTTCTTGCTGACCGCAGATCATGGGCAGATTACCACGCCTTCGCGTGCTGCTGTGCTCATGCAAGATCATCCGCAGCTGCGTGATGCCCTTTTCATGCCCCCCTTAGGCGAGAGCCGTGTGCCATTCTTCTATGTGCGTCCAGGGCAATACACGTTCGTTTGGAATTATCTTCACAAGCACCTTGGTAAGCATTTTACCTTTTTCTCTCGTCAGGCGATGATTGAAAGCGGTTTGTTGGGCACCGGCACGCCACACCCCGAGCTGGTGTACAGGTTGGGTGATATCATTGGGATTGCGCGTGACGATGCGTATTTTGTGCGTGATCCCGCGTTGCTATCAAGGTTGCGGGGACGTCATGGCGGATTGGATGCTGCTGAGATGCTGGTCCCGCTTCTGGCGTCGCGCCTGGATGCATGAGGCGCGGTGTATTCGGTTCTTGGTAAAACGTGGCTTTGCTGAGGCAGCGATTTTCGAACTATCACATAGGAGTACTTGATGCGCGAGATACGGTTTTTGCTGATTGGTCTAGGTAATCTGGGGCGGCGTTTTTGTGAGTTGCTGGTAGAGAAGGATGCGTGGCTACAAGAGCGCTACGGTCTCGCATTGCGTTTGGTGGGCGCTGCCGATAGCCGTGGAACAGCATATTCTCCTGCGGGCCTTCACCCGGCGTTAGTCGCACAGCTAAAACGTGAGGGGCACAGTGTCGCTGATTATCCCGGTGCGGGGCAACCTGGCGGAAGCGCCTTGGCGTTGGTCATGTCAGCAGAGGCAGACTTGCTCCTTGAAGCCTCACCTGTGAATTTGAGCCAGGGCGCAGAGCCGGGCTTGAGCTGTATCCGTGCTGCAATGCGAAAAGGAATGCATGTTTCCACACCCAATAAAGGTCCTTTGGTGATTGCTTTTCGTGAGCTGCATGAATTGGCAGATGCGTGTGGCGTCAAGTTGCGTTTCGATGGAACGGTGGCGGGCGGATTGCCCGCGATCAATTTGGGCCAACGTGAGTTGCGCGGTGCAAGCGTTGAATGCCTTGAAGCTGTGCCCAATTTGGTCACAGGTTATGTAATGGACCTTTTGTCTGAAGGCGTGACCTGGGATGCTGCATTGGAACGAGCGCGCAATGAGGGCGTGCTTGAAGCGGATGCCTCCTGGGACCTTGAAGGTTGGGATGCGGCTGCAAAACTTGTTATCCTGGTCAACGCTGTTCTTGGCTATCCGGCGCGTTTAGAAGACGTCGAACGAACCGGTCTGGCGGCAGTATCCGTGGCGGAATTACAGGCGGCTAGAGAGCAGGGCGCACGCTATCGCCTATTGGCAAAGGCTGAGCGTGTGGATGGCGATGTCCGGCTTTCTGTTCAGCCTGTGGCACTCACTCTCGACCATCCCTTGGGGAATCTGGGGCGCAAACAGATGGGCGTAGTCTACCATACAGATATTTTTGGCAGTATTACGGCCTTTATCGAAGAACTTACCCCGGTGCCGTCGGCGGCTTCGATGTTGCGGGATATTCTCGATATTTTTGCTTGAAGCGTGGAGGTGGAGGCGTGTCGAAATGTCTGGGACTGTTGGGATTGGTTTTTCTGCTGGTGGCGTGCCGGTCGCCGGAAACTGCCACCCCTATCGTGGAGCAGGAGGTGACTATGTTCAAACTGACCAGTGCGGCGTTCGTTCATGGTGAAGCGATTCCGGCTTTGTACACATGTGATGGTGAGGATCTCTCGCCGCCGTTATCCTGGAGCGGCGCACCGGAGGCGACGCAGAGTTATGTGCTCATTTGTGACGACCCCGATGCCCCTGTTGGAGTTTGGGACCATTTAATTCTGTTCAACATTCCAGCCTCCACCAATGAGTTGCCTCAGGGTATAGCAGAGCGCACGGATGGAAGCTTGTACGGCAAAAACAGCTGGCGGAGATTGAATTATGGTGGTCCGTGCCCGCCTCGGGGTGTTCACCGTTATTTCTTTAAGCTCTACGCGCTGGATACTAACCTCACGCTTCAGGAGGGCGCCTCTAAACGCGAGATCGAACGCGCGATGGAGGGGCATATTTTGGCTCGGACTGAGTTGGTGGGTACCTATACCCATCGTTGATGTCTTTTTCACCGGCATGTCTGATACGGGATCGCTGGATGTGTTCTTGGATCTTAATTTACTATAGGAGGCACAATCATGGAATATCGGAACCTGGGACGTTCAAGTTTGAAAGTCAGTGCCATTTCACTTGGCGCCTGGCTGACTTTTGGTGGCACGGAGGATATTGAGATCACTCAAGCCTGCATAAAAACCGCCCTGGAGCAGGGAATCAATTTCTTTGACCTGGCAGATGTCTATGCGGGAGGAGAGGCAGAAAGTGTCGTGGGGCGAGCGATTCGCGATCTGGGCGTATCGCGTCACCATTTGGTATTGAGTAGCAAAGCATTTTGGCCCATGAGTGGTGATGTCAATGATCGGGGCCTCAGTCGTAAACATCTGATGGAATCGGTTGAGGGTTCATTGCGACGCCTTGGTGTGGATTATCTTGATTTGTACTTCTGCCATCGCTTTGACCCCGAAACCCCTCTGGATGAAGTTGTGCGTGCGATGGATGATCTGGTGCATCAGGGCAAAATCCTGTACTGGGGTACGAGCGTATGGACGGCAGCTCAGATTGAGGCGGCTGTGGGTACTGCAATGCGCTTCAACGCTTACCTGCCACAGGTTGAACAACCCCGCTACAATATGCTCGACCGGCATATTGAACCAGAGATTCTACCCACGGCGGTGAAGAATGGTATGGGGGTAGTGGTTTTCAGTCCTTTGGCACAGGGATTGCTCACGGGAAAGTATAATGCTGGCGTTCCAGATGGGACGCGGGCGGCAAATAGTCGCTGGTTGGAACGCGACATGACAGACTTGAACCTTGAAAGAGTGCGCCGCTTGAGTGTTCTGGCGGAGGAGATGGGAATCACGGTTGCTCAGTTGGCTCTAGCGTGGGTTCTGCGTTGGCCGGCAATCAGCTGCGCTATTACCGGCGCTACAAAGCCACAGCATGTACAAGCCAACGTGGTTGCCGCGGGCGTTCGCTTGTCAGATGATGTGTTGGCAGAGATTGAGCAAATTCTGGAGAACGCGCCCAAGAGTTTATAGGCAAAGACGGATCATAGTTGTGCCGCTTGTGGGATTCTTGTCACTGGCATGAAAACACTTTCGTGCGCCGCGTTGGCTGGACGCGGCGCACGATCGCGATATAATGACCGTGATGAGAATCTACCGGCGTTGGTTCTGGTTAAGCAGTATTCTGTTATTTGTTGGCGGCGCGTTGCTGGCGTTGGGTGCTGTTTTGGATGGTGCCCAAGCACCTGCTGCCCTTGCCGTACCTGTTGCGCCGGTTGTGGTCGAGCCGGCGGATGGCGCCTTTGCAGAGCCGGTATTGGCGCTTGAATTGGGGTCTGGCGTATCTGCGACGCTGATAACGCCAACGGCAGAGATCCCTGATTCTCTTGATTCAACCTCAATGCCCTTTGAGGATATGTCCTGCGATATATCTACCGGCATAGATCAGAGTTTATGTGCACGAGGATGGCCTGTGGAACGACTTTCCCCTCTTCGTGGACGCATACTTGTTGGCTTGTATGGCACTCCCCTGGGGCGGGGATTAGGCATTCTGGGAACCGCCTCTGCTACTGATACTGTTACGCTGGCGCGTGAGCAGGCAGCTGCCTATCAGGTATTGTTGACGGATACCACTGTCATGCCTTTCTTCCACATGGTGACGACAATTGCCGACCCTTTTCCTGGAGAGGATGGCGATTACAATCATCGGGTGCCTACAGCGACCATACAATTGTGGATTGACGTGGCGCGGGTGCATGATTTGCTGCTGGTGCTCGATATTCAGCCGGCTCACGGCTCTTTGCCCGTTGAACTTGATTATGTGGCCCCTTTTCTACGACAGCGAGGGGTCCATTTGGCTGTAGATCCTGAATTCATGATGCCCTCTGGCGCTATTCCTGGGGAGCGTCTTGGTCGCATGGATGGGGATAGCGTCAATTTGGTGCAGGCATGGCTCACAGAGCGCGCTTGGGAATCCGGCGAGCGCAAGCTCCTGATCATCCATCAATTTGATGATCGGATGTTTGAAGGTAAAGAGCGCATTAAGTCCTATCGTCTGGTTGAGCTGATTTGGGACGCCGATGGATTTGGTGGACCATCAGCAAAGACTGCAGATCACCTTCAATATGCTGAAGAGCCGGGTTTTGAATACGGGGGCTTTAAACTTTTCTACGATTATGATGTACCGTTGATGAGCCCGGCTGAAGTACTGCGCCTCCATCCCCGACCGGTTTTTGTTGTGTATCAATGATTGGCAACTTTGCTGTTGCAGTCGGGCAAGCCTGTTAGGGTGGGGCAGATTGCCTGTGGCTAGCCAAATCACACGAAAGTTGTTGGTGTGAAAAACTTGCGCTCTGCTTTGCGAACTTGTGGCGCGCGTTGGCGCCTTGGAAGGCGGTGGTTGGCAGGTTGCCTCGCCACGCTTATCCTGTCTGGGGTCATTGCAGGATTCTGGCTGACGTCGGATTTGCCAGCGCCTGAGGACCTCACCAACTACACTTCAGCGCCAAGCAGCAAAATTCTGGACCGCCAGGGGCGGCTCCTCTATGAAATGTTGCCTCCGTATACTGGCTCTCATTCTCCTATACCGCTTGATGAAATTCCTCTGGCTTTGCGTCAGGCCACTATTGCGGTGGAGGATGCGAACTTTTATCGCCATGCGGGATTTGATCCAGCAGGTATTTTGCGCTCGTTATGGGTAAATTGGCGTGAGGGTGAGATTGTGATGGGTGGTAGCACAATCACCCAACAATTGGCCCGCCTGCTTCTTCTCAGCCCCGATGAACGCTTTGAACGGACTGTGGTCCGCAAACTCCGCGAAGCTGTGCTTGCCTGGAATTTGACACGCCATTATTCCAAAGATGAGATTTTGACTTTCTACCTCAATGAGGTTTATTATGGGAATATGGCTTATGGCGTTGAGGCGGCAGCACGCGCCATGTTTGGCAAACCGGTGGGCGATTTGGATTTGGCAGAATGTGCGTTACTTGCCGGATTACCTCAGGCGCCGGCGATTTACAATCCGCTTGAGAATACCGGCGCGGCGTTGACACGCCAGGCGGTTGTTTTGCAGCGCATGACTGAAGAGGGTTATATTTCTGCTGCCGATGCCGAGATGGCCCGACAAGAGCGGCTCTATTTCGCAGCCACACCATTTGGTATTCGTGCGCCACATTTCGTGATGTATGTTCGCAGCCAATTGGAGCAATATCTGGGACGCGAGCGCTTGGAGGCTGGCGGGCTGCGGATTACCACAACACTGGATGTGGCACTCAATGAGATGACTCGTGATGTGTTGCGTGACCATTTGGCCCTGTTGGCAACCTGCGAGGGTCGAGGGCAGAACTGTCCTACAGGCGGCTATAATGTGGAAAATGGTGCAGTTGTGGCGCTCGACCCACAGACTGGTGAGATACTCGTCATGGTTGGAAGCCCGGATTACTTCTCGGCGCGTATTGCTGGTGCAGTAAACGCTACGCTTGCTTTGCGTCAGCCAGGGTCTTCGATTAAACCACTCGCTTACGCGGCAGCTTTTGAGCAAGGCACCTTGACCCCCGCATCGGTTCTATTTGATGTACGTACCGCTTTTTCCACGCAGGAAGGGACCCCCTATGTTCCCTTGAATTACGATTCTTTGTTCCGCGGCCCCGTTCGTGCTCGGGAGGCGCTGGCATCCTCATACAATGTGCCTGCTGTGCAAGTGATAGAACGTATTGGTGTGACCTCACTGACGACTTTTGCGCGACGATTGGGCATAACCAGCTTTGATGGTGCGACACGATTGGGGTTGGCGGCGGTGCTTGGTAGCGGTGAAGTGCGTTTGTTGGAGGAAACTGCGGCCTATGCCGTCTTTGCTAATGGTGGTTTCCGTGTCAATCCTGTGTCAATCCTCCGTGTGGAAGATACTGAGGGTAAAGAGCTTTGGCAGGGTACGGGTGGGCGTGGGGCGCAAATACTTGATCCGCGGGTGGCTTTTCTTGTGAGCGATATTCTAAGTGATGACCTGGCTCGTGCTTCATCCTTTGGCGAAGGCAGTGTGCTCGCGTTATCTCGTCCGGCAGCGGTTAAAACTGGCACCACGACGGACTTTCGCGATAACTGGACGGTGGGTTACACGCCAGATCTGGCTGTGGGTGTGTGGGTCGGGAATGCTAACAATACACCCATGGTGAATGTGACAGGTATCAGTGGGGCAGGACCGATTTGGCACGCGGTGATGGATCGTGCGTTACAGGGACGACCGGCGCGCACTTTTGAGCCTCCCGAAGGTCTCACCCAGGTGTCGGTTTGTGCATTGTCGGGGCAACTTTTGGGACCTGACTGCGGGCATGGAGTCACCGAGTGGTTTGTTTCCGGTACGGAACCGCAGGCGGTCTGTGATTTGCATCGGCGAATAGGGGACCGCGTGGTTGTACAATATCCTCTTGAAGTTCAAGCCTGGGCACGTGAACAGGGACTCCTCGAATCTGTTGTAGAGCTCGAAAGCTCCGCACCCTCCGCTCCGGTCGCGGCACTCGAGTTGCTTCGCCCTGATAATGGCGCGGTCTATCAGCTTGATGCATCTCTTTCAGAAACGGCTCAGTCTATTCCTGTTAGCGCCGAAGCGACGGTGGGGTTGCGTGAAGTGACTTTTTGGGTGGATGGGATGCCGCTGGCCATTTTATCCGCACCTCCGTATATCACTTATTGGACCCTGGAATCGGGACAGCACCATTTTTCAGTGAGTGGCATTAGTCCCACAGGTACATTGATTCTGGGTGGGGAAATTACCATCACTGTAGAATGAACTTTCAAAGCTCGCACTTCGTATCAGGTGGGGGATTATGAATAAGCATTTTGAATCAGTTTATGCACTTGTGTGCCAGATTCCAGCAGGCAAGGTCACAACCTATGGGCAGATTGCACGCTGGTTGGGGTGGGAGCACGGTGCGCGTACCGTCGGTTGGGCGCTGCGTTCTGCACCGGCGGATATTCCCTGGCACCGCGTGGTCAATGGGCGTGGAGGTATCAGCCTCCTCGAGAATGCCGAGCAGCGTTTGCGTCTTGAGTCCGAGGGCGTTGTCTTCGATGCACTGGGACGGATCAACCTGAAGGAATATGGTTTTGTTGGCCCGGTGGTGTTATGAGGTTGACAAATTGATGTGAGCGGCGTATAGTGCTGATAAGTTTGTGCATCCATGATAACAGCAATTTGTGGCGGAGTAACCTGGTATCTACTTGAGTCAAGTTGCAGTACAGGAGGTCCTGCCCGTGGCAGATAGGATATCAGTGCTATTAGCTGAAGATCATGTATTGGTGCGCCAGGGCATACGCCGGTTTCTAGAAGCGACCGGAGATATCGAGGTCGTCGCAGAGGCGGGTGATGGTGAAGAAGTTCTACATCATCTGACTCAGCTGCATACTGATGTAGTCATTCTGGACCTGCATATGCCGAAAATGAGCGGCATTGAGGTACTTCCGCATATCAAGCGTGATTATCCTCATGTGCGTATTCTGGTGTTGACCGCCGATGATGAGGACCCTCAGGTTCTAGCCCTGCTTGGGGCAGGTGTTGACGGTTATATTCTGAAAACTGCTCATATTGACGAGGTGATTCGCGCCGTACGTGAAATTAATGCTGGCAATATTGTTCTCAGTCCCCAGGTTACCGAAAAAGTCGTGCGCCGAATGGCGCCAGTGACAGACCTGGGCGGTCTTTCTACTACGTTATTTGTGGAGAGTCCCACTCTAAGGGAAACCGCTGTATTACGTTTGGTGGCGCAGGGGATGACAAACCGTGAGATTGGGCAAGTGCTTTCTATCAGCCATCGTACTGTGCAGGGGCATTTAGCGAATCTCTATGGCAAGTTGAATGTCAATACTCGCACCGAAGCGGTTACCGAAGCTCTCCGGTTGGGCTGGATAGACCTTAAGTAGGATCTTTCTTCATATATCGGATATGAATTCAGGCTAGACCCCGCCAAATGGCGGGGTTTTTTCTAGCTGTTTAGCGCTTATCAAAACGATGTGGGTCAGGTTATAATTTTATAGTTGTGTGTAAGAGCGTCACTATATACTGTGGGCTGAATAGATTGGGATCAGTGACGCTCGTAAAAAAAGGCGCTAGTGCTGATGGAAATAGTGGTTTTGGAAACAGCAGAGGCGCCTTTTGTGTTTCCTGGCTTAAGTGACTTGCTGACTGGTTGACGGGCTATTTTCTGTCAATGGTAGTTCGTAAAACCTTTGCCAGTGCAAGCGCTCGTTGGGGTGCATCGCCGACATAGGTGGTTACATCCAGTGCCGCATGAATCTCTTCCTCTGTGAGAAAGCGTTGTAGCTCCGGTTGTGCCGCCAGCATCTCCGGCAAAGTATTTTCTCTCCCGGCTTCAATTTCTCTCCAGGCTTGTAGTGCTATTTGGCGTAGGAAGCCGTGCATGACCTGCCGATCGGCGCCGGCTTGTGCTAATCGCATGAGCAGCGCTTCAATACCGGCAAATGAACCATATTGTGTCAGTGAATGGGAAAGTGCTAGCTGGTTAACCCGTAACCCGCGAACAAGTATGGTAGTGCTGCGGATGATTTCATCAGCAGTTAGAAATGCTTCTGGGAGAATAATACGCCGGTTCGCCGAATCATCTAGCGTGCGTTCCAACAGGGATAGCGCTGCGTTATCCCAAGCTATACGGGGAATCTGGGCCAGGTAACGCGCCAGACTGTCTATTTTTTCTGCCTCGATGGGATTACGCTTGAAAGGCATAGCTGATGAGCCAACTTGCTTTTCCCTAAAAGGCTCGGCCCATTCTCCGATTGCGGGCGTTTGTAACACCCGTAAATCCATGGCGAAACGATAGAGGGTACTGCTAAGCCCGGCAAGATGGTTAAGAATGGCCCAATCCTGGCGGCGGGGGTAGGTCTGATTTGCCAGTGACCAAGAGGGCAATCCAATCTCCGCCATTACTTGTGCTTCAAATTCGGCTGGTTCTACGCGTCCATCCAGCAATAGCGCATAGGATGCAGAGGTGCCTACCGCTCCCTTAATGCCTTTGCCGCGCCAGTTGTCTCTTGCGCGTATTAGATCCGCACGATCTTCCAACAAGTCTTGAGCGTAGAGAGCAAGCCGGTATCCTAGTGTTGTTGGTTCGGCAGGTTGAAGATGTGTATAAGCCATGCAGATTGTATCAGCCCAGCGTTCGATTTGTTCTGCAAAGGCTTGCAGCAAATCATCAAGTCGCGCAATAACCAGATCGAGCGCTTGACGCACTTGCAGAGCCGAAGCGTTATCCTTAACATCCATGGAGGTGGCTCCCAGGTGGATAATACCGCCGCCTGTAGGGCACTGGCTGGCATAGACAGTTACCTCAGCCATCACATCGTGATGGATTTCCGATTCCACAGCTCGTGATTGGTTCAGGTCCACTTCTTCGACGTGAGCTTCCAGATCTGCGAGTTGTGCCGCGCTCACTAACCCGTAACGGCTTTGCACACGTGCCAACGCTACCCATATACGTCGCCACAGCAGGCGCGTGGTGCGCTCGCTCCAGATCTCGCGCATTTCTGGTGAACCATAACGCCAGGTGAAAGGGGTCAGGTAAGGGTCAGCTGTGCTCATTTAAGCCTCCATAGCCATCACCTGGCTGTGTACCAGGGAATCGGCATTGACCAGTGTGATCACAGTCTAGCATAGCTTCTGGTAAGATGCAATTCCAGTTTCTGTTGGGGGTGTACGCCAGATTATCTCTGGGCATTTGCGGGCGTTTTGCGTTTTGACCAAAGCTAGATTTGGGTTATACTTTGGCTATGTTGACACCGGCTTCATTATTTGATCAGAATAACTCATCCGCTTATTCGAGTGGCATTGATCCGATGGAAGCGCTCGAGGATCTGGGCCTAGGCGAGCATATCGTCGCACTCGGTGATGCCAAGGATTTGCTTGCCTCTCAACTGACGCTTGTGCGATTTGGCTTGCAGCGAAGCGCCAATCTGCGCGTGCTAGTCATTGCCCCTGATACTGCAGCTCTACATGCCGCGCTTCAGGCTGAGGGTGTGGTATTGAGCGAACTTGAAGCGCGACGCGATTGGCAGATTTATAGCCCAACCGTTTTTCAAGATGCTACCGGAGTGCCGGATTGGATCGGTCTAGAGACATGTCTGTTTGAGACTGCACGTGACTGCATTAGCCCAGGATGCAGTCTTTTTGTAATCCTGGATGTTGCCGCTTTGTTGCCACATTGCGCCAGGCCTTCGTTGTTGGTTGATCTAGAATTTCGCATCACGACATGGGTAATGGCTCTGCCAGCCGTTTTTTTGTGTTGTTACGAACGACGTCTGTTTACCCCGCAAGAGCTACTGGGGGTACTGGATCAGCACCAGGTGGTGATGCTCGGTCCGCGTTGGTATTTAAACCCCCATTATGTGTCTCCAGATCTTCAGCTGGGCACGCGCATGCTGGAGCGTCGCCTGCAAGGGTTAACGGTAAGTGCCGCTGAAATGCGCATACGCACCGGTACATCTTTGGCAAGCGAGGCGACGGCGCACAGTTTGAATGCGATGATCTGTATTTGTGCTTCTGATCACCGCATTGATTACGCCAATTCTCAGTTTTGTGAGCATCTTGGTTTTGATCCGGTGGGGCAGTCCTGTTATGATGTCTTGCGCGATTGGGGTTATCCCTGTCCTGGAAGTATTCCACCTCAAACCTATGATTCGGAGGCCGTACACTGGGAGGTTTTCCACCCGCACGACCAGCTTTGGTACTATGTGATATCCATTCCTCTGCGCCGGGGAGACGGACGATTAACTCGTCAGCTATTGGTACAAGATATCACCAACCGGCGCATGTCAGAGGTGGATTATGAGCGTCTGGTGGGTACATTGCATCGCCGCAATTTGCAGTTGCAAACCGCGGCACGTGTTTCCCGCTCTGTCGCGCGGATTTTGGATCCTCAGCAATTGATGCACCGCACCGTGGAATTGATCCGCGAGAGCTTTGATTTCTACTATGTGGGTGTTTTTCTGGTTGACTCGCGCGGGGAGCAGGCCGTCTTGCAGGCTGGCACCGGCGAGGCGGGGCAGCGCATGTTGACTGCCGGCTATCGCCTGCCGTTGAGCGGCGCTTCAATGGTGAGCTGGGCGATTACTCGTGGTTTGCCTCGTATCGCCTGGGATGTGGGGCAGGATGAGGTGCATTTTAGCAACCCCTATCTACCCGAAACACGCTCTGAGATGGCGCTTCCGTTAATCAGCCGTGGGCGCTGCATCGGCGCTATCACTATCCAGGGTATGGCGGTGGATGCGTTCACGGAGGAGGATTTTCCGGTATTGCAGACCATCGCCGATCACCTCTCTGGGGCGATCGAAAACGCACGACTTTTTGAGGCAGCGCAGAATGAAATCTCTGCCCGTGCTGAGATGGAGACGGCATTACTGCGGCGCAATCGCGAACTGGCGCTACTTAACCGCGCGGGGCGCGCCCTTATTTCTAACCTTGATTTGGATCAATTTCTGGCAACAGTGCTGGCTGAAGTGCAACATTTGCTAGAAGTTCAGTCTTCTTCTGTCTGGCTTCTGGAGACTGAGGGGGGGCAATTGGTTTGCCGGCAGGCAAGTGGGCCACGCAGCGATACGGTACGCGGATGGCGACTTAGCGAAGGGCAGGGCCTGGTCTGGTGGGCGGTCAGCAGGGGACGCAGCCTTGTTGTTGCAGATGTGTCACGAGATCCCCGTTTCTTCCCGGCAGTTAGCGATCAGGCTGGCATCAATGTGCGTTCCGTCATCAGCGTGCCCTTGTGGGTAAAACAAAGGGTGATTGGGGCGCTACAAGTTGTAGACGAGGTACCTAATCGTTTCGATGCTGCGGAAGTCAATTTGCTGGAATCCATTGCAGCAACGATAACGATTGTTATTGAAAATGCCACGCTCTATGACCAAGCCCGTCGTGATGCGGAGACCAAGTCTTTTCTGCTGCGTGAGGTGAATCACCGGGTAAAGAATAACTTGATGGCGATTATCGGCTTATTATATGCGGAACGCCGTCATGCAGAGATTTCTCAGCAACCGATGTACCAACAGATCATTGATGAGATGATCGTTCGCTTGCAGGGATTGACTACCGTCCATGGGATGCTTTCTGATGCTGAATGGATGCCGTTGCGTCTTGCTGATTTGGCCGAACAAATCATTCATTCCACACTACGCACATTGCCTTTTGGCGAAAGGGTCACGGTAACCCTTTCGCCTTCGGAGATCCAGGTAACCCCGACACAGGCACACAACCTTGCATTGATCATCAATGAACTGGTCACTAACGCACTGCGCCATGGGCTTTGTGATCGTCTTACGGCGCATCTATCTGTAAGTGCCACTACTGAGGATGGGATGGTGCATTTCGAGTTTAGTGACGATGGCCCGGGCTTTCCTGAGGAGGTTCTTCATTGGCGGCGTTACAACGTCGGAATGGGCCTGGTACGCAATCTCATGCAACGAACGCTAAATGGGCAGGTTTTTCTTAGTAATCATAATGGTGCAGTTGTGACATTGGTTTTCCGCGATGAGGTGCCGTGATGGGTATTGTGGGACGAAGCGGGGCGCAGAGATCGCCGATTCGTGTCCTCATTGCTGAGGATGATTATCTGGTTAGCCAGATGATCCGTGGGATGCTCGAAGGTTTGGGCTATGTCGTGACGGGCGAAGCCATCAACGGACAGGAAGCTGTTGACCTGGTATTGAAAACCCATCCGGATGTGGTCTTGATGGATTGGAGTATGCCTGATATGGATGGTATCACTGCCACGCAACGTATTTTCGAATTGCATCCAACCCCGGTGGTGATGTTATCTGCTTATAGCACGCGCGATTTGATTGCGCGTGCCGGAGATGTAGGAGCCGGCGCCTACATTGTCAAGTCTCCTAACCGTCTGGAATTGGAGCGTGCTATTACCATCGCGCGAGCACGTTTCGACGATATGATGGAGTTGCGCCGGCTGAATGCGGATTTGCAGGCGCGCAATAAGGAATTGGATGCCTTTGCTGGCATTGTGGCCCACGACCTGGACACGCCATTGGCATTGTTGATCGGTTACGCCGGTACGATCGAGCTCTTCAACGAGGAACTTTCTGATGCTGAGGTGGCGACATACCTGGAGCATATCGTCACCAACTCGAGGCGTATGGCTAACATCGTTGATGAGCTGTTGCTCTTGGTGCAGGTTCGGAAATCTGATGTAACCCTGGGTCCTTTGCGAATGGATTTGATCGTTCAACACGCCCTCGAGCGTTTGCAAGACGCTATTAGCGTGGCCAAGGCGGAGATTGTGTTGCCTGACGAATGGCCCCAAGTGTTGGGTTACGCATCTTGGGTTGAAGAGGTGTGGGTCAATTACCTGAGTAATGGTCTGAAATATGGTGGAAAACCGCCGCATCTTCAGATTGGAAGTGTTGTTCTGGGCAATGCAGTACGTTATTGGGTGCGCGATAATGGATCGGGACTTACGCAAGAAGAACAAGCCCGGTTGTTTCAGCCATTCACCCGGTTGGATACCATTCGCATCAAAGGGCACGGATTGGGGCTTTCCATTGTACGTTTCATCGTTGAAAAACTGGATGGGGTCGTTGCAGTCGAGAGCGCCAAGGGAGATGGGAGTACCTTCAGTTTTACACTCCCCATAGCGGGTTGATGGTAAAATGTGCACTTTGGGGCGCGTATAGCGCGCCCCAAAGTGCATTGGGGTATGCTTACTCGTACCTCAGCGCGTCAATAGGATTGAGCGCTGCCGCGCGTTGCGCGGGATAGATGCCGAAGAACAGTCCCACAGCGGCAGAGAACAAAGTCGCCAGCAAGACTGACCCCGCTGTGATCACTGCGTTGAAGCCCTGATCGCGCAGCAAACTGGATATGACCAAAGCCCCTGCTGCGCCAAGGGTGATTCCCAATGCGCCGCCTGCCGTTGAGAGCAAAATCGCTTCAATCAAGAATTGCCAGAGGATGTCCCTTCGCCGAGCGCCTACAGCTTTGCGCAACCCGATTTCTCTTGTGCGTTCGGTGACAGAAACAAGCATAATGTTCATGATACCGATTCCCCCGACCAGCAGGCTTATTCCAGCTATCGCTCCCAGGAAAACCGTGAGCACACTTGTGATTTGCTGGAATGTTCCAATGAGATCCGATTGGCTGATTGCGGAGAAGTCGTCAGGTTCACCCGGCAGGATGTTATGACGTTGTCGCAGGATGGCAGAGACCTCTGTGATTGCGGCATTCATCCGCTCCCCGCTGACCGCTTGTACGTAGATCATGGCAAGCCTGGGCTCGCCTTGGGGTGTGCGACGCGGGAAGAGCCGGTTTGTGGCTGTGTTTAGGGGGATAAAGGCAACATCATCCTCACTCCCGAACTGTCCCCCACCACGCTCTGTCATCACACCAATGACACGAAAGGGCACATTGTTGACGCGTACCAGTTCTCCGGTAGGGTCGGGTGTATCAGGGAATAGCACATCGGCAACGATTTTTCCAAGGACAATGACCCGTGCTTCGGTTTGCTCCTCGAGCGAAGTAATGAAAGTTCCGACCGCAGGATACCATTCGCGGACATCCGCATATTCTGCCGTGACGCCTTGTACTTGTGTGGTTTTATCACGTCCGGGGATGGTGAGTTGCCCATCCCCGCGTGTCATTGGCGCGACGCGCAACACGTCGGGCGCCAGGAAGGGGTCTCTCAGGGCTTCGGCGTCTTTGAGTGTCAGATAAGCAGGACGGCTGAGTTCCTCACGTAGAGAACCGGGGATTAAGAAGAAGATATTGGCTCCAATTGACTGAAACTGTGCTGTTATGTAGGATTGAACACCTTCTCCCACTGAAAGTAGTGTGATCACAGCTCCCACACCGATGATAATTCCCAACATGGTCAAGGCGGCGCGGAGTTTGTTCGTTGCCAATGCTCGCAAGGCTAACCGCAGGCTCTCCAGCAATCTCATTGCTGAGCCTCCTGTAATGTGCCCGCATCATCCTGCTCGACTATGGTAGCGTCTATGGGATCCTTGACATTCTCTTCTTTGGAGACGACACCATCAAAGATATGCAGAATCCGATTTGCATAGCGACCAATATTCGCGTCATGCGTGACCAGGATAACGGTAATACCCTGTTCACGGTTAAGGCGCTGCAGGATCGCCATCACTTCTCTGCCTGAACGACTGTCGAGATTGCCGGTGGGTTCGTCGGCGAGGATGATTGAGGGGTTATTCACCAGCGCACGTGCGATTGCCACGCGTTGTTGTTGCCCCCCAGAAAGCTCATTGGGCAGATGGTGCATGCGTTCACCTAATCCCACCGCACGTAGCACCTCCTCTGCGCGCTGGCGCCGCATTCTTTGACTGGCGCCAGCGTAAATAAGCGGGAGCTGCACATTTTCAAGTGCCGAGGTGCGCGCCAGCAAGTTAAAACTCTGGAATACAAACCCAACCCGCTGATTGCGCACTGCCGCCAGCGCGTCATCCTGCATATTGCTGACATCGGCTCCATCAAGATAATACTTGCCTGAGGTCGGTTGATCCAGGCATCCCAGAATATTCATCAGGGTGGATTTTCCAGAACCGGAGGGTCCCATGATTGCCACAGCTTCGCCGCGTCGGATGGTCATGTTGACACCGCGTAGGGCGTGTACTTCCTGAGTGCCCATCTGGTATATTTTCCGCAAATCACTTACAGTGATGACAGCATTATCCATGTGCACTCTCCATTAGCGCATTCCGGATGGTGGACCGGTCAATTCGAGGAGATTGAGCCGTTCTTCAGTCACCAGCGCTACTATGGCCCCCGCGTCCAGACCTTCGAGAACCTGTGTGAAGCTCTCGTTACGTTCGCCAAGTGTGATGACAACGCGCTGTGGTTGCTGTTCACCATCAACGCAATAGCAATATGTGAAAAGTTCCCGACTTGTAGGATCGGTACGAATGGCCCAGTTAGGGATCAAGACCACATCCTGGAGTTGGCGGGTACGAATCAGAATGCTGGCAGTCATGCCGTCGCGGATGGCAACACTCTCGTTCGGAGCGATGCGCACACGTACGGGATAGGCGATTACGCCGGCAATATTGGTGGCAAGGGGGGCAATCCTTACTACTTCACCATCGAGCGTTACGTCGGCATAGGCATCAAGCGTGATAGTGGCTTGCTGACCGAGCTGGATTTTGCCGATGTCTGTCTCGTCCACGGTCACATCTACGAAGAAGACACTGTCATCAATAAGCGTAATCGCTGCCGCAGTTGTGGGCGCCGCGACGCCAGAAAGCAGGTTCACGGCGGCGACTATGCCGTCAAAAGGTGACTTGAGCGAAGCTGCTTCTAAATCCTCTTGGGCTTGTGTCAATGCCAGCTGGGCGATCTTGATGTCTAGATCGCTACTTTCAAGGTTGTTTTCACTTGGCCCTTCTTCTAATTGCACAAGGTTGTCTTGCGCTTCCTGGTAGGCATTCCATGCCTGAGTAACTTCAGTCTGCACGCGAGTGCGTTCCACGTCGGCTTGCTGTTGCAGGCGTGTCCAGGCCCAATAGGCATTATCAGCAGCTTCGCGTGCGCGGTCGCGCGTCCAATCGCTGGTCTTGCCTTCTTCAAATTCCATTTGGCGCATTCCAAATTGTGTCTGCAGGTGCCTAAAGCGTTCTTCGGCGCTGGTCAGGTCTTCATTGAGCAGGCTGCTGCTCATCACACGCGTATAATTCAGCCGCGCAATATTCAAAGTAGATGCAGTCTGGCTAATGGCATTGCGTGCCCGGCGCAGATCCTCTTCACTAACGGGTTCGGTCAGTTGCTTTTTCCGAAGTTCCGCTTGTTCCAGCGTGATGCTGCTTCGCTCGACGGCTCGTTGCAGTGTTGTAGTATCCAGTTGTGCCAGAGTCTCACCTTCAGAAACATGATCCCCGACGGCGACATGGAGGCTTTCGACTGTACCTGGCACGGTGAAGCGCAGGTCCACCCGTTGATTAGCGACAACGTTGCCACTTACTGCTACGGTTATGTCCAAATCACCACGTATAGTTTCACCTGTGCGCAGCACCTCGAGTCTGGTACGTGGTTCTTGCCGGCGATACCACAAATATCCTCCAATGGCAGCTATGAGTAATGCCACAATAAGTAGCCAGCCCCAGATTTTCTTCATATTACACCTCCGTTATTTGTAGCCGCGATTCTACTGTGCCGCAGCATATGTGCATGTTTCTCATACCATAAAAACCCTCCCTCTCCAGGCGTGAGGAGAAGGAGGGTTATATCGTGTTTTACCTACATCTCCGATAGTGTTCGTTGAAGGACGGGGATGAGCGCCAGGGCTTTTCCTGCGCCGATGGCAACGCATGCCATGGGTGCATCTGCGACATATACGGGCACGCCGGTCTCTTGCGTTAGCAACTGGTCTATGTTGCGTAGCAACGCGCCGCCGCCAATCATCGTCATGCCTCGATCAATGATATCGGACGCCAGCTCAGGCGGGGTGCGTTCCAGCACACCTTTCACCATGCCGATAATGATCCCCAGGGATTCTTCGAGCGCTTCGACGATGTCATCGGTGTTGATGCTGACACTGCGTGGCAGACCGGTGACCTGATCACGCCCTTGCACTTCCATGCGCAGCGGATCACCTTCGAGGGGGAGTGCGGCTCCAATGCGGATTTTTGCTTCTTCAGCGGTGGGCATGCCGATCATGAGGTTATATTTGCGGCGAATAAAGGCGGCGATAGCTTCGTCCATGCGCACACCGCCAACACGCACTGCCGAGGATGTGACGACGCCGTAGACTGATAGCACAGCTGCTTCGCTCGCGCCCCCGCCGAGATCAATGATCATGTGCCCACCTGGAGTGTGAATGGGCAACCCGGCGCCAATAGCGCCTGCCAGTGGTTCGGGGATCGCATAAGCACGTCCAGCACCGGCTTCGAAGGCGGCATCTTTGACGGCTTTGCGTTCCACCTGTGTCACACCAAATGGAACCGTGATCATCAATCGAGGCTTAAACAACCGATGCTGTCCTATGGCGCGCTGGAGGAAGGTTTGAATCATTTCTTTGGTGACGCGGTAATCGGCGATGACGCCGTCGCGCAGCGGACGGCGAACCTGAAGGGTCTCGGGTGCGCGCCCTAACATGGCTCGCGCTTCCTCTCCAACTGCAATCACACGTCCTGTGTTTATTTCCTGGGCAACGACCGAGGGTTCTTGCAGAACAATGCCTCGTCCACGTACGTAGACGAGGACATTTACGGTTCCAAGGTCAATTCCCACTTCAGCTACAAGCGCCATACTCCCTCTTTCATCATCTTACCTGGTCGGCAGGTAAAGATGATTGTATCTGCACAATAAGTCCTTGTTGATAATACACGATTTGACCGATTTGTCCACTGTCCTTGCCGGAGTAAGTGTTCAGATTTCCATCGCAGGGTGTGAATTTCGGGCTGAAGCCCGCTAGAAAGAGTGTTTTTGCCCCAAGTGGAAATCCACCCCGCCGGAGTTGTTGCATTCAAATGGCTTATCTCATCGCAAGGTGCATATTTTGGGCGAAGGTCTGTCCAAATCTCACTTGCCGTAAGCGCTGGAATCTGCTATACTTACCGACATTAAGGCACAATAGCCTACCTGCTGCTGGATATACTGGCACAACCCCATTGTGGACAGTATGTCATATTTGCCATCGCTTCGCGATGCGGTGTTTACGGCAGCCATACTTTATTGGAGGGTCAGGGGTGAAGCGCGTTGGTACCGCAGTTCGAGTTGTTGGAGTTGTAGTGGATGCGGAATTTGCGTCTGGCGATTTGCCGAGCATTTACGACGCACTGCTAGTCAAGCGTGATGATGGACCTGACCTGGTTGTTGAAGTTCAGGAGCATATTGATCCTCGCACCGTGCGCGCTATTGCCATGGATAGCACTGCCGGTTTGCTTCGTGGTATCCCTGTCATAGATACCGGACACCCATTGCGCGTTCCGGTTGGACGGGCCACATTGGGTCGCATGTTCAATGTCTTGGGCGAACCGATTGATGGCTTACCTGCCCCTGAAGTCCTGGAACGTGCACCTATTCATACCTCTTCCCCCCCGTTACGGGAGCAACGTGTGGTTGCTGAGCCTTTCGTCACTGGATTAAAAGCGATTGATTTGTTGACCCCCTATCCACGTGGTGGAAAAATCGGGTTGTTTGGTGGCGCCGGTGTAGGCAAGACGATGCTGATGATTGAGCTGATGCGTCACACAATTCGTGAACATTCCGGGATTGTACTCTTCGCTGGCGTGGGAGAGCGCAGCCGTGAGGGCAATGAGCTCTGGTTGGAGATGCGGCGTAGCGGCGTCTTGGATAGCACGGTACTCGTTTTCGGGCAGATGAATGAACCCCCCGGTGCTCGTCTGCGGGTGCCTCTTACGGCGATGACCATGGCGGAGCATTTCCGTGACCATGAGCGCCGTGAGGTTTTGTTATTCATTGATAATATTTTTCGCTATATTCAGGCTGGCGCTGAAGTATCGGCATTGCTTGGTCGGCTTCCGAGCGCTGTGGGTTATCAGCCTACACTGAGCACTGAGATGGGGGAATTGCAGGAGCGCATCACGACAACTTCTAATGGCAGTATTACCTCCATTCAAGCCGTTTACATACCTGCTGATGACCTGACCGACCCGGCTGTAGTCGCTACCTTTGCGCACCTGGACGCTGCTACGATTTTATCACGCCGGCAGGCAAGTCAGGGTTTTTATCCGGCTATTGACCCTTTGGAATCGCATAGTTCGCTGCTTACCCCGACCGGGGTGGGGGCTGAGCACTACAGAATTGCAACGGAGGTGCGCGCTCTACTGGCGCGTTACCAGGAATTGCAGGACGTTATCGCCATCCTTGGCCTCGATGAACTGAGCGAGGAGGATCGGCTTGCTGTGAGCCGGGCGCGGCGTTTGCAGCGTTTTTTGACCCAACCCTTCTTCGCCTCTGAATCATTTACCGGTTTCCCCGGACGTTATGTGCCTCTTGAGGAAACATTGCGCGGTTTCCGCGAGATTTTGGAAGGTAAGCATGATGATGTAGTTGAGCAGGCATTTTACATGACAGGCACTATTGATGATGTACTCGCTAACGCGGCGAGGTTGAATCTAGAGGGTGGTGAACATGCCTGAACTATTGTGCCTGGTAGTTTTGACTCCCGTTTCTACGCTCCTGGATGCGGGCGATGTGAAATGGGTTCAACTGCGTTTGGCTGATGGCGCTGGTATAGGTATCTTTCCCGGGCATGCTCCGCTCCTGGCGGAAACGGTTGCAGCTCCACTGCGCTATGCCGATGCTGATGGTGAGCATATCCTGAATGTGGATGCGGGAATTCTGCGGGTCGCTAATGCGGCTGTTACCCTTTTCACAAGTGGCTTGCGAGATCAGGTCGCCGTACTTTCGCCTTGGGATATGGATGAAAAGCCGCATTTCGAGCGTCTATTTCACGCATTGGCTGCCGCCAATACGGCGTCGCAAAAGAAGCGTAATGCTCTGTTGCACCGCATTCCTACACCTCGAGAGCGCTGATGATCAAGAAGCATGGTTGGACACGAGAGCTGGCTCAGGAGGGCATGCGTGCGATGTCGCTGGGCTGGGAGCTGGCAATGCCCATATTTGGCGGCGTGTTGTTGGGCTATTACCTGGATCGCTGGCTTGATACCGGTCATAATTTCACGATTGGATTGTTAGTGGCGGGTATAGGTATGGGTTTCTACAATATCTGGCGTTTCGGGCAGCGGTTTGCGGAGAAGACTCACCGCTCTGCCGATACTGATGTACATGAGAGCAAAAAATGAAAGCCATACTTGATGCTATTATGTGGTGGAGTATTGGCGTGTTCTTGGCTTGGGTAATGCTTCGTAGCCAGGTTGCGACGGTTTCTCGAATGCGGGTCACTGCAAGGTGGAGTTTTGTCTGGAGCTTGGGAGTGGGTTTGTTGTTTCGCCTACTCTTTGCGGCATTAGTGTTGCTGGGGGCTGCGCGTGCGGGCTTAGTGCCACTGCTCTGGGTGTTGGGGGGCTTCTGGTCTGCGCGTATGGTGTTAATCGTTCAACTGCACCGGGGGCGGATATTCCGCAGATATTTGTGGCGGGAAGCTGATACGGGTTAGGAGGCTAGAATGAATGTTGCGCCCCATGCCGCTATTACGCTTTTTGGCGGGCGGCTTGTGATAACCAATACGGTGACCTCTACATGGGCCATGATAGCTGTCATTATGGGGGTGTCTTGGTATCTTTACCGGCGCTATCCCATGGCTTTGGAGATGCTGATAGATTTCCTCACCGATTTGGTTGCGGACGTGGTTGGTGCAGATACAGCACATCTTTACATGCCTTTCTTGGGGGCATTGGCCATTTTTATCGCTTTTGCCAACCTCATTGGTGTAGTACCTGGTTTTGTCTCACCAACGCGCGACGTGAATACCCCGGCGGCATTGGCAATCCTCGTCTTTTTCGCGGTGCATTACTTTGGTATCAACGCGAAGGGCTGGCTACAATATCTCAAGGATTTAGCATCTCCGTTATATTTGCTACCCCTGACATTGCCCCTGGAGTTAATCGGGCAGTTCAGCCGAACTCTCTCACTGACATTAAGGCTCTTTGGAAATGTGCTTAGTGGAGAGATGGTGGTTGCCGTCATTTTTTCCCTGGTACAACCTTTGTTGCAACTGCCGCTAGTAGGGTTGAGTTTGTTTACAGGTTTGCTTCAGGCATATATCTTCACTGTTTTGGCGGTGGTTTATATTGGTGCTGGTATCGCCGCCAGCGATTCTTGACTTTGTCGCATTCTGAATTCGAAAAGGAGATACGATGGAAAACTTAAGCCCTGAGACCTTGATCACTTTGGTTACTATTCTGGTTGCCGGACTTGCCATTGTGGTGGGAACAATCACCCCAGCAATCGTTGAGGGCAAGGCAGCGGTCAAAGCTTTGGAGGGTATTGTGCGTCAACCAGAGGTCTCTGGCGACTTGCGCACTACGATGATCATTGCGATGGCGCTTTTGGAATCTACGGCGATTTATACCTTGCTGGTGATTCTCATTCTGATTTTTGCGAATCCATTACTGGAACGTTTCTTCTCTAGTGGTGCACCCGAGTCGCTCTTGCATCTATTGGTTCTCTAGCGCCTGAATCTCGCTGGGAATTGAGGCGTTTATGGACTTTCTTAAACCAAACTTGCAAACAGTCTTGTTTCAGATTTTCAACTTTCTGGTGTTGGCGTGGTTGCTAAACAGGTTCGTCTTCAAACGCACCATGAGCAATGTCAAGCAACGGGCGGCGGAGAAAGCTGCGCTCATGCACCAATTGGAGGTGGAGCAGCAGGCTGCTGTGACTGCCAGGGAAGATTTAGAATCTCAGTTACGCGGCATTGAATCTGAGCGACTTGCCGTGCAGACACAGGCTCGTGAAGAATCTGAATCTGAACGCCTGGCGCTGTTGCGTGCAACTCAGTCGGAAGTAGAGCAAGTGCTTGTTGAGGCGCACTCCGATGCTTATCGCATTCGAAAGCAGGCAATGGAGGAGTTCCATGAAGAACTCCTCCACACGATTCTACACATTAGTGGTTCCGTTATCTCGCAATTAGCCACCGATGAAATGCAATCCCAGCTGGTCAAACAGCTGACTGACCGTATCTGGGAAATGGGGCGCAGCGAGATGTCTCAGGTTGAGAACTTCCGGCGTTCTCTGGGCGAGAGAACGCCAACAGCCTATGTGACTACCGCTCGCTCCTTGACCCCGGACTTGCAGGGGTTGTTGGCGCGCACGTTTGCCGCCCTGGCTGACCGCAATGTGAATCTTGAAATCAAGGTGGACCCTGCACTTTCACTGGGGCTTCAAGTGCGGTTGGGTGATGTGATTGTGGATAACTCAATTGCAACACAGTTGGACGCCCTTCGTGAAGGGGTGACTCAAGCTTTGCGGGAGTATGTAGTTGATGAGTGACCGTCCTCTCACCTCAAAGGACACCGGATTGTTGCTGCAGGCACTGAGAGAGCAGATGGGTACACAGGCTCCTGAGGCGCTGTCCCGTGGATTTAACCCGGATATGGTTCGCAGTATCAGTCGAAGTATTATGGACCTTCCCGTACTGCCCCATGAGAAGGTGAATTTAGCGCCGCTGTTGACATTGCTACAATCTACCGTTGCTGACAGCAAATTGGGGCGTGTTAGCTTTCGTGCGGTGGGTACTGTACAGCATATCGGCAACGGTGTGGCGACGCTCTCTGGTTTGCCCAGTGCACGAACTGATGAACTGGTCAACTTTCCGACGGGAGTGCAAGGGCTGATTCTAAATCTGGACCATGATCATGTAGATGTGATACTCTTGGGATCGGACAGTGGTATTGTTGGTGGAGACCTGGTTACAGCAAGCGGCAATCGCTTGCGGGTACCTGTAGGAGTGGGTCTTTTAGGGCGAATTGTCAACCCCTTGGGGCAGCCTTTGGATCAGCGTGGGATTCTGGATGTTGCCGAATACCGCTATCTTGAGCAACGTGCGCCTGGAATCGTGGAACGTGCGCCAATCTCCCAACCTTTGCAGACCGGGTTGAAGGTATTGGATGCCCTGGTGCCTATTGGCCGCGGGCAGCGGGAATTGATTGTGGGCGACCGCCAGACTGGCAAGACCTCAATCGCTGTAGATGCCATACTCAATCAAATCGCTGATAGTAGCATCAGCTGTGTCTATGTCGCCATCGCACAGAAAAAATCCTCAACTTTGGAGGTCATTGAGTACCTCGCCCGTTCTGGAGCTTTGGCTTATACCACCGTGGTCATGTCCAGTCCCGATGACCCGCCCGCATTGCGTTATTTGGCGCCTTATGCCGGTTGCACTATGGCCGAAGGGTTGATGCACAGTGGGCGTGATGTCCTTATCATCTACGATGACCTCACGAAACATGCGGACGCCTATCGTGAGCTCAGTCTCCTTTTGCGCCGTCCGCCCGGGAGAGAAGCTTATCCCGGCGATATTTTCTATCTGCATTCGCGGTTGCTAGAACGCGCTTGCCGTTTAAGTGAGGAGATGGGCGGGGGATCTTTGACAGCATTACCCATAGTGGAGACGCAGCGCGGCAATCTCGCTGGCTACATTCCTACGAATTTGATCTCTATCACCGATGGTCAGATTGTTTTGGATGTTGAGCTCTTCAATCGAGGAATCAAACCCGCTGTGAATGCAGGACGTTCGGTATCGCGAGTGGGGGGGGCGGCGCAGACAAAAGCGATGCGCAAGCTGTCGGGACCCCTGCGGTTGGAACTTTCGCAATATGAAGAAGTTGCTCGTTTTGCGCGCATTGGTGCAGAGGTTGATGAAACTACCCGGCGTCAGATTCGCCGGGGCCAGCGTCTGCAACTTGCATTGACCCAGGCGGCCCATGAGCCGCTCTCGCTGGTGGAGCAAGTGATTGTATTGCTTGCGGCTACTGAAGGTTTTTTCGATGAGGTGCCTCTAGAAGATATGGTCGTTTTTGAGAAGGAGCTATTGTCTCGGATCAAGGCGGATCACCCGATTATGACCGCGCAAGTCAATCGAACAGGCGACCTGACTGATGAAACCCGTGTTGCATTTCTTGACTCAATCAAATCGTTTGTTGCCCAGTGGGCTAAATCACATGCTATCTGAGCTCTTGCGCTTTTGGGTTCTAGAAAGGAATGACATGGCATGAAGATGATCATGGCTATTGTCCCGCGTGATCAGACAGATCATCTTTTGGAGTGTCTGATCGCTGCTGGATTTACGGCTACATTTACTGAGGGGCGTGGGGGGGTTTTGCGTCAGGCAGAGCACATGCTTTTTATTGCAGTTCCCCCAGAGGCAGTTGACACTGTACTGGAGATTATTCGTCGTAATTGCCGTTCCCCTGTGGGCGTTGAATCCAATCTTGAGCGGAATTTCAGGGCTTTGGGTGTGCAGCCTGCCGCAACTGAAGTGGGTTGGGCGATGACCTTTGTGTGGGACCTTGAGCGTGTTGAGAATTACTGAGGTTATCGGTGGCTGATGCTGAGCAGCTTCGGGGACGATTGGCGAATATTCGCACCGTACAACCTGTACTTCGGGCTCTGCGCACTATCTCTTTGGGGAGTTGGCAGGCAGCCCTCAACCGGCGGGGTGGGTTACAGCGTTATGTAACCCAGCTGCAGACCTTAATTCCGCCAACTGTAGCCGCTATGGTTGAGCGCCAGTCGCCGGGGCGCTCTCGATTTTTCACCAGGCCAACGGAACCTATATCTGATGCCTCTGCCCTGGAACAGTTAACTGTGTTGGCGATTGGAACCGAACGCGGATTGTGTGGCCGTTTTAATCAGGCCGTGCTTGCTGAGGTGCTTGCCTGTTTGCAAAAACAAAGGGAAGCTGGTGTGGCAGTCAATCTGATCGTGCTAGGTTCCAGACTTGCCAGATTGCTTTCGAGAAATGGTGTGAAACCTGACCGAACGATCGCATTATCTACGTCTGCTTTGCCCTCCTTCTCCGACATTTCCGTTCTAACGCGCGATTGGCTTGATCGCTATGAGGCGTATACGCTGGATGCTGTAGACGTTATCTTCAACGCTTATCGTGGGTTGGGACGTTATGAGACTACCACACGGCGTATCATCCCTCCAGAAATCGCGCCCGTAAGCCCGACGTCTAGCTCTCTCGTGGATTCGGTGCTCAATCCGTATATTGTTGAGACTGACCCGTGGTCGCTTTATGCTCGCGTGATAGAGCAAGAGACGATGGTCCGTTGTTATAGTCTATTGCTAGAATCTGCCACGGCTGAGCATTCTACACGCTATCAACTTATGGAGGGGGCGACACAGAATGCGGAGCGGCTACAGGAAGAATTGACGCTTGAATTGCAGGCATTGCGCCGGCAGGCGATCACCCGTGAGATGCAGGAATTGGCAGTGGGCGCGGGTTTGTTGCAGCGCTAGTCTCAAACTGATCCATGAAAAAGGCACGGGGTCTCGAAAAGAGACTCCGTGCCTTTTGAGGTCAGTATCTGCTATGCGGGCCAGATTTTTCGACCGCCCCCGATGGGGACGATAGCATCAATGGTTGCCAGTTCTGCTGCGCCCAATGGCGGCAGCAGCCCGGCGCGCAGGTTAGCTTCCATTTGTGCCACATTTTTGATGCCGGGAATCACTGTGGTCACCGCAGGATGCGCCAGCGTGAATTGAAGCGCCAGCTCCGCCAGCGTACGTTCTTGCGCTAACGGGCGCAGGGCTTCCACTTTCCCTAAGTCGTCCAGGAACGTTTGGTATTCCTCAGGGTTTTCATGCCAGCGTGCGCGGAAATCTCCCGCACCAAAACGCGTGTGAGAGGTGAATTTGCCGGTGAGGATTCCCATAGCAAGCGCGCCTCGCACAATCACGCCGATATCGTGCGTCTGGCAATAGGGCAGGATGTCTTTTTCAGAAGTGCGATTGAGGATACTGTAATCAATTTGGAGTGTAGCGCAGTTGCCATCGGCAGCGAAGGCTTGCAGATACTCGTAGTCGCTTGTGCTCACGCCGTAGGCGCGCACTTTGCCATCCTGTTGTAGGCGGTAAAAGCCTTCCAGGAAGATTTCCATTGTGGGATCGCGAAAATCAATGTGGCTCTGGATGATGTCCACGTAGTCTGTATTGAGGCGGCGCAGGTTACTCTCGACCCCTGCGATGAGGCTATCAACTGTGGTGTAGGCGCTTTGCCCTCGTTCTCCATCAAAGCCAATCCAACCGATCTTCGTGGCCACAATGAATTTCTCTCTGCGTCCTTGCATGGCTCGTCCGAGCAATATCTCACTGTGCCCATTACCGTATACATCAGCAGTATCGAAAAAGTTGATTTTGGCTTCGAGGGCATAATCTACAGCAGCTAGTATTTGAGCATCATCTGTGGGACCCCACTCACTACCGCCAGCTGCCCATAGCCCCATGCCGACCTCGCTCACGAACAGGTCGCTTTTTCCAAGGCGACGGTATTTCAATTCACTCAACATCGTTTTCTCCTTTGATGGTCTGAAGGTCATTTCCGCGCCAGACTACAGGTTGGATGGTTCCTTCGAAGCCAACCAACCGGTGTGCCAGACCTCTCAATACCTCGGGTGAGCCTGAGGTAAAGAAGGTGTGTTTTGTGCCAACATTTGCCGGGGCACATAAACTCTGATGTTCTAATACCCGCGCGGTTTGCCGTGCTACTGCTGGTGCTGGATCAACCAGGGTGACGTTTGGGCCAGTGATGCGGATAATGGTCTCTGCAAGAAAAGGGTAGTGTGTGCATCCCAGCACCAGATGGTCCGCGCCAGCTTGCAACAGCGGATTGAGGCATTCGCGCAGCGTTGCCTCGGTTTCTGGTGTGTCCAATTCCCCGCGCTCTACTAGATCTACCAGCCCAGGGCAAAATTGCGTTTCTAGTCGAACGCCGGTGGCAAAACGTTCCACCAAGCTGTGGAAGAGTTCGCCCTGAAAGGTGGCTTGCGTCGCAATGACGGCAATCACGCCACTTTGGGTATTTTCTGCCGCAGGTTTGACTGCCGGTTCCATGCCCACAAATGCCAGGCCCGGGAAAGAGTCGCGCAGGGTGCGGAGAGCTGCCCCGGAGGCAGTATTACACGCGACTACAATAATCTTGGCGCCTTGAGCCAGGAGAAACCGCGTAATGCCCTTTGCGTATTCGCGCACCTCCGCCAGCGAGCGTATGCCATAGGGAACGTGTCCCTGGTCGGCAACGTAGAGCGTGCTTTCGTGGGGGAGTTGTCTGGCAATCTCCCTCCACACGGAAAGCCCCCCGACACCAGAATCGAAGATGCCGATGGGACTTTCCGGGCTGAGGTTGAAGGGTAATCTTGCTTCTGTCATCCAGACGCGGTTTAGTCCGAGCTAGTTAGGGAGATTTGATAGGGCGCAAGTTCTGTTGTCACGGGCGCTAGTGCTGATATCGCCAAAACGACCCGATCATTTGCGCTGCTGAGTGGCAACTCCCATTGACCAGTGCTGGTATCCCAACGCACCAGGGGTGTTACCGTAATGCCATCACGTCCAAAGGTTACTGCCTGCAGCAGCCATTCCTGGGGCAAGACATTTGCATGTCGCACGAAACCTTCGGCGATCCACTCCGAGTCCTCAGATTCCGCGTCGTCCATAAATTGCTCGACGCCATTGACCATCAGGCGGATGTCATCGAGGGCAAATCCCGATTGATTTACTGCAGCATCGGTAATGTATTCGAAGCGTACGGCGATAGTTTTGCCCGCATAAGCGGAAAGATCAATGGCGCGTTCAACCCAACCGTTGCTTTTCCCGGTTAGACCGCATCCGTAATTATTCCCATTGGGGTTGCTGCGCGTGCAGCGCAAGCTCGGATCCTCCACCAGATGCCATTGAATTGCAGGCGAGCTCAGGTCTTCGGGAAGACTGCCATCTGCGGTGTAGCCTACCGCCACATAAGCATAATCCCATTCATCTTCAATGTGATACCAGGCCTGGAACGATAGTTCGGCGGTGCGCGCCTCACTCAGATTCAGAATCCGGGTCAATCTGGTGTCTGATTCATCTTCGCGGTTGGACCACCAGAGATACTTCCCACTGTAAGCATCGGTATCGAGCAGCTTCACCTGCGTTGTGCCGGTAAAATTGATCACTATGGGTTGGTCGCCATTGATTTCGACATAATCTACGCCATATTGGCTGACCGTGCCGTTGATGGAAACCGGGGCGCCTCTAAAGGTCACTGTGTCGCTGGTATCAGGAGTGATAGGATTGATCTGGCTATAGCCATAACGCCCATCCTCCAATTCGGTGTCGTCCAGCAGGTTAGCTACTGTCCAATCAGCGAACAGGTCTTTGTGGTCCAGGTTTAGACCCAGATTGTCCTGCAATACCAGGTCCACGCTTTCCATGCCATTTTGGGTGTGACCGACTAACGCCTTGGTTGCTTCTTCCCCGAAACGGTCCAGGAAGTACTCCATGAACAGATAAGCGGCGCCATAGTGCGGTGAGGTGTCATCTTCCTCAGGCCACGTGGTGAGCTGTGTGTCCGGTTGCACCATATAGGCATAGTCGCTACCGCCGACATCGTAAACCCCGCTGCGCCGATACGATCGTTCATTGAGCGCCATCGCCATTTCAGAACAACCCTCGTTGAGCCAGGTGCTCTCGTTGCGATCGCGATACCAGTGAATCATATGCTGGAATTCGTGCGCCAATACACCGTTGTAGAAAGCATCATTAACATTCACGTTCTCCAAATTGATGTAGAACATCTCCATCTGGTTGGAATCCGGGCGCACGGCTTGTACATATTGGTCGGTGCTGGAGAAATATCCCGCGATGTTGTATCCCAAGCCATTCGCATGAAGGATATTCAGGTGGGGATCGCCGTCAATGCCAGGGTTAGGTTCGCCGCCGTAGAATTCGCGGTTGGTTGGGTAAGTATGGGTTTCGAAGAGCTCGGCAGCTTCTTCAATCTCCTTACGATTGAAACGTGCGTCTTTCTCAACCCACATGTACACATGATCGGTTTTGTACGCCAGCACTGCGGTAATCTCGAATTGTTGTTCGGTATCGAGGTTGTGAGCATTGAAGGTGCGTTCTGTTCCCACAGGATAATCAGGATTTGTAGTGCTGGCGACACGAGAGGTTTCCGCCGGCACCCCCAGGTATAGAACGCCAAGTTCGTGCATGTCAGAAACTGGGATCTCGCTTTCCAAAATGGCGTTCAGCGTCTCCAGCGCTTCATTGGGCAGCGGTTCCACCACGATGGGCGTTTGGGGAAGTGGTTCGGGTGTGATTCTCCCATCAAGGCCTGGTTCAAGCGTTGGCCATTCGATTTCGGGCCCATCTACCGGGTTGGTGCTGCCTTCTAGTGTTGCCCACCACAATACGCCACCAACACAACAGCAACACGTGCATAGCAGTACCAGAACCAATATGGCAATGATGGCATACAGCAGCCGACGGTCCTGTTTCTCGTTCATGTACGGATCCTTTCGATATGTTCTCTGAACCTGAACTCATTATAGGCGAGCATTTCAGGAAAGCAATTCAGTGGGGTATAGGGCATTCGTAGCAGGTGAAAGGGCTTCTGCGTCCCCTATGAGGCTTGCAGTGCAAATCAGTTGCTTCGCCAACCCCGGGCGAATGCCTTGCTCGCGCTTCAGCGGCATTGTGCGAGGCGTAGCGTGATTTCGGTCAGCGACCTGCTACGAATGCCCATTTTTGTTTCGAATTGACCTCAAGTCGAAAGCTTTTATACTGGATGCAGTATAAAACGTTCCAGGGTTCTTTCTTGAGGAGGTGTGATGATGGTTACACGATCCTGGCCTCGAGTGATTGTCTTCTCTACACCCACCTGTCCCTATTGCCAGGCAGCCAAGAAATACTTGCAGCAGCGTGGCGTGCCCTTTGAGGATGAGGACGTCTCCCGGAATATCATTGCTGCGCAGTACATGGTGCAGCGCAGTGGGCAGCAAGGAGTACCAGTTATCCAGGTAGGTGGAGAGATTGTTATCGGTTTTGACCGCGCCCGGTTGGATGCGCTGCTGGGATTGAAGTGAGTGTGCGTTCGACAGACCCGCGAAATGCGTTATAATTCCGCGCGTAGTCTATTCTGCAATCTCGGTTGGTTATAGATTGCAATAAACGAATCCGCGCGGTATGGATCTTGACGAGGAGATTCCATGGAAAGTGTTTTGATTCCCTGGGTGATTGCTTCGACGCTGCTGCTGTTTGTGGCAGCCTATTGGATTTACACATTGGAGAAGCGCTTTAACGGCTTGGAGAAACAGTACAAGCGTTTATTGACCCTCTCTGAAAGCAGTGACCAGGCCACGTTGGCAGATTTTCTTCACCGACTCGAGGAACACGACACCCGTATACAGACAGCTGAGGGCGCACTTTCGCAAATACAGGGCATTCTGCCGCATACAATTCAGGGCTATGGTGTGCAACGTTATCAGGGATTCGCCAACGTTGGCGGTGATCAGAGTTTCTCCATCGCTCTGGTAGATGGTCGTGGCAGTGGCTTTCTGTTATCTGGCCTGCATGGGCGGGATGAGACTCGCGTATATGCCAAACCGCTGGTACAATGGCGCGCCTCCTACACGCTGGGCGCCGAGGAGCAGGCGGTCCTGGCTCTTGCTCGTAAGATGACTGAGGCTTAAGAAGTTTCTGTACGATGAGAATCTGAACAGTAACCTCAAAACGGGTTTTGACATTTTCCGCAAGTGTAAGTATGATGGGGTGTAGTTTGCGCAGCAGTTGCTGTGCGTAGTATGTCTAAATCGAGTTAGCATTTATCAGGAGGATTTCCATGTGGGGTAAGGAAAAAACGCGAGATGAGGAGGTTGTGGCGACGCCAGTCGCGGCTGCTACACGGCAGCCTGCTGCTGCCTCCAAACCCATTGAGACCACCATCGGTCCGAATACCCATTTCAAAGGCGATATCCAGGGGGATGGTAGCCTGCGAGTTGAAGGTGTGGTTGAGGGCACTATTTCAACTACGGGCAATTTGGTCATCACCGAGAGTGCTAAGGTACTCGCAGAAGTCAAGGCCGCCAATGTGTCCGTAGCCGGCGCGGTGAAAGGTAATATCCACGCGAATCGCGTTGAGGTTTTGGCGACTGGTCGCGTGTGGGGTGATTTGACTGTCAAGGTCATGCTCACCAATGAAGGCGCTTATGTAAGCGGGCAGATTATCATGCCGAAGGATGTCAAACCGCCACAGTTGGAGCCGGAGCCAGCAAAGCCGGCAGTCCCGGCGCCAGCACCAGCAGCTAAGTAGGTAGGTTATCCGCGCCGCCCTCCGGTAAATCTGTTCCGGGGGGCGGTTTGCTTTGCCCCTTAGAGAATTGCCGCGCGCCCGATGGTTGTTAAAAGCATCGCTGCGCGTATTTTGTTCCCCGTTTAGGCATGTGTGATGCGCGCCTGCAACACTGTGGCTCCTACCATAAGGGTTTCTCCACTGAGTGCGATGAGGGCTAGCGGCAGAAGCTCTACCTGCCCCCCGAGCGTTGCCTGCCATGCCGCAACCAGGGCGTAGATACCCAACAGCATTTCTCCTAGTGTGGAACGGTCTGGTTTGAGGCTATAACGTGCGTGTCGCCAGCGTCCGGTCCGGGCTTGAAGGTTGAATTTGGGTGTGCGATGAAATGGCCCGCCCCAATGTGTTAAGCCGTCCAGGAGCGCGAGTGTATTACTCCACGCCAGCCCCATTCCCAGCGCCATCAATACCGGATAGGCGAGGATGCGCCGGGGCCAGTCTCGATAAAGCGTTATCTGTCCCAGGAAATAGAGCAGTGGTGGAACGGCGATGATCGCCCCCAGAATGCCGCTCAGCGCTGGCAGTGATGGGGGATAGAGTGTCATGGGCAGCAAGAGTATCATCAGCGCCAGAAACAACGGCTGTGTGAAATAACCACTCAGGTGCAGGAGCGCCATGATCTTTTGCGCCAGATTGAGACGTGATGAGCACGCGATGGGCCTGGCAAGCTTTCGCAGGCATTGCACTGCGCCCTTTGCCCACCGGTATTGTTGTTGCTTGAATGCCGCGACCAGTGGGGGAAGCTCTGCTGCTGCGGTCACTCCCGGTAGATAGCGGACACGCCACCCCTTAAGCTGCGCGCGATAGCTCAAATCCAGGTCTTCCGCAACCGTATCGAATTGCCAACCGCCCGCATCTTCAATCGCGTTTTTACGCCAGATGCCTGCGGTCCCGTTGAAGTTCATTAAGAGGCCACTGCGATTGCGGGCGATATGTTCGATAGCGAAGTGTGCGTCGAGAGCCAGAGCTTGCGCTCTGGTGATGGGCGAATACTCCGCGTTGAGATGGCTCCAGCGTGCCTGTACCATAGCCAAATGAGGCTCAGCAAGCAGATGCGGAACGGTGTGCTTGAGGAAATCCGGTTTCGGGTAGAAATCCGCGTCGAAAAGTGCGATGATTTCACCGTGTGCCTGTTGTAATCCCGCTGCCAACGCACCTGCTTTGTAGCCGGTGAGATGGTCGCGATGCAACAGTGTGATTGTATAGCCCTGGGCACGCAAGCGCGCACATTCGGCTTCGGCCAAAGCCGTTGTCTCGTCGTTAGAATCATCGAGAACCTGTATCTCCAGTTGCTTTTGAGGCCACTCCAGAGCGGCAATGGCCTGTAGCACGCGTTGCACAACATAGCGCTCATTGCGCAGGGGAACTTGCACGGTGACTACCGGCAAGCTCGATTCGGGCGGCAATGTTGGCGCCGGTTCTGAATCATTGCGGTGTTTGAAATACAGAGCAATCAGGATGACGATGTGTGTGGCATAGATTGCTAACATTGCCAGCACTGCTGTATAGAAATATCCAATGATTGTGTTTATCATATCGAGGATTATACCTGAAGTACGTATTTCGTTTCAGGTTTGGCAGGGCGATGTAGGTTGGGTGACTGCATGACTAATCTGCTATTTGTTTGCAGTTGTGTGGGCGTGGGCATTTCTGTCTGGCTGTAGCTGTGATAAGATACTGTTTTGTAACTTCAGAGTGCTTCAGGAGGTGGGGCGTGGAAATTCTGCATCGTGGCAAAACCCTGTTACTGGTTCTTGTTCTGTGTTTCACTTTTATCAGCCCGTTTCCCAATCCCGGCAACGCGGTTGTGGCTGCGGCGCCAAATGCTGATTATACCCTGACCTTGGGCGGTGTGGCATTTGATCCGTTAGTTTCTCAGCCAGCTTTGCCTTTGGCGTGGCGTCAGTCTTCTACGCCCGGACCTGATTTGCACCTGGTGCAATTCTCCGGTCCAACTCGGGAGCTCTGGATGGAGACGTTAGCGAAAGTTGGATTGGAAATTGTGCAGTATATTCACCCTTTCACATACGTGGTGTGGGGTGATTCTGCGGCAATGAGCCTGGTGTCTGAATTGGACTATGTGCGCTGGACCGGTCCTTTCTTGCCTGCCTATCGCGTCTTACCGCAATGGCGCACCCTGGATGCGACGGCGCGCGCTTTCGAGGTGATGGTTTATCGCACCGCCGGACGGGCTTCTGTGTTGAGCAGCCTCACGGCGCTGGGGGCGCAGTTGCAGGAGGCTATTGACTTAGGGTACGGTTTCGATGGGCTGGCTGTGACGCTATCTGGCGAGCGATTGTTGGAGGCGGCGCGAATTCCTGGCGTTTATACCATACAGCCCATCTCCACTGAGCGCGCTACGCGTGGCGAGATGAGCAGTCAGGTCAATGTCAACAATGTGGATCAGAATAACCAGGCCTTCACGGGTTACCGTACCTGGTTGACGAGTGTGGGACTTGATGGGACTGGCGTTGTCATTGCCAACGTGGATAGCGGGATTCAAGAATCGCATCCTGATCTTATCCACCGGATGCAAACCTGTGTTGGGACAACTTGCGGCAATACAGCTTCAAGCAGTCATGGAACGCATACTGCTGGCATTATGGCGGCGGATGGGAGCTCGGGGGTCGTTGATAGCCGGGGTTTCCTGCGTGGCTTAGGCGTTGCCCCTGGCGCCAACCTTGTGGAGCAGGTTTATAGCAGCTACAATCTCACATTGTTGATCAAGGATTCCTCCACCAATGGGGCGCTCATCTCCGGCAATAGCTGGGGACCCGCGAGTACGCCGCAGGGCTATGATGCGGATACGCGTGAGGTGGATGTGGGTGTGCGTGACGCGAACCTGACGCTTGCGGGCAACCAACCGCTGAATTATGTGCTTTCGATTATGAATGGCGATGGTGGAACGAGCTCGCAGGGAAGTCCTGATGAGGGCAAGAATATCTTTACCATTGGCTCAACTAAAATGCAGACATCGAGCGGCTCTCAGGAACTGGCAATTAACGATGTTTCCAGCAACTCGGCGCATGGTCCTGCCCTGGATGGGCGCAAGATTCCGCACATGGTTGCACCGGGCTGTTATGTAGACTCAACTGTGCCCACCAACTCCTATGGCACCATGTGTGGCACGAGTATGTCTTCTCCCCAAGTGAGTGGTGCGGCAGCGCTCTTTATTCAATACTACCGGGGCTTGTTCGGTGTAGACCCAAGTCCAGCGTTGCTCAAGGCGGCTTTCTTGCCGGTTGCGCATGATCTGGCGGGTTTCCATGACGCAGATGGTGGTGTTTTGGGGCATCCCTTCGATAGCAAGCAGGGGTGGGGGCGCATGGATTTGGAAGCGGTTGTGGACCCTGCATTGCCGGTGTTGTACTTCGACAACCCACAGATTTTCGATGCTACGGGCGAAATTTGGGAACAGAGTTTTGGTGCAGCAGATCCCACGCAACCCGTACGTTTGATGCTGGTGTGGACGGATGCCCCCGGTCATGGTCTGGGTGGCGCTACGCCCGCCTGGGTCAGCGACCTCAATCTGGAAGTGAGTGCTGATGGCAATACCTACCGCGGCAATGCTTTCAACGCGAGCGGGTGGTCGCAATCAGGGGGCACTGCGGATGGTATGAACAACACGGAGGGCATTTTCCTGGGACCAACGGCGCCCGAGACTTTTACCGTGCGCGTGAGTGCTGCCAACATCGCCGGCGATGGTGTGCCGAACTCTGGTGATGCAACCGATCAGGATTTTGCGTTGGTTTGTTATAACTGCTTGCAGCAAGCGGATTTCACCTTGGTGGTTGAGCCACAATCAACGGCAGTGTGTGCACCGGGTGTCATCACCGCGACCATCTCTTTAGGACAATTGCTGGGATATGCGGAGGATGTTTCCTTGAATGTGCAGGCGCCGCCTGCGGTGTCAGCGATTTTCTCTCCCACGGTGGTGACTGTGCCCGGTGAAGCACTTCTGACACTGGATGTGAGTGCTGAGGCGATCGCCGGGCAGGTGACCTTGCTCATTTCGGCTACAGCAGAAATAACAAAAGTGCATACAGCGGAGCTATCATTGTTGGTTAACACCTGTGCCCCTGATGCGCCGGTGCTATTGACGCCTTCTGATGGCGCTGTGGCGCAACCCTTTGATAGTCTGACTCTTGCTTGGCAGGTACAGCCGCTCTCTACTGGTTATCGCGTGCAGGTGGCTCGTAGCCCGCTTTTTGCTGCCCCATTTGTAGATGCGCCGGTGGCTACTGCGGCATATTCCGACTCTGTGACTCTGGAGAGCGGCACCTGTTACTGGTGGCGCGCGCAGGGTGAAAACGCTTGTAGTAGCAGTCCGTGGGCTGAGCCTTTCCATTTTGCGACTGCCGCGTTGGGGATTGGCCTTGCCGATGACATGGAATCTGGCGACGGCAATTGGAGCGAGGAGGTCGCTGTCGGCAGTGCTACTTGGGGGCTTTCAACAGCACAATCGTATAGCCCAACGCGTGCCTGGTTTGTGCCTGATGCAGCTGTCCCGACCGACAGTCGTTTATGGAACACGGTTGCCGTTCCAGTCGGCGCCGGCAGTACGCTAAGCTTTTGGCATCGCTATCAATTCGAGGGGAGTGACCCGTACGCTTGGGATGGCGCCGTGCTGGAGATTTCCACGGATGGAGGTCTACATTGGGATGATTTGGGCCCAGCTATCGTGGCTAATGGTTATAACGGGTCGATTCAGGCTGGAACTGTCAATCCTTTGGCGGGGCGCTCAGGCTGGACTGGCGCGTTGACTACCTGGACCGAAGTCACGGTAGATTTGAGCGCCTATGCCGGTAGCGCTGTCCAGATTCGCTGGCGGATGGGTTGCGATTCTTTCGTGGGCGCTGAGGGCTGGTTTGTTGATGATGTGCAGATCACAACCCCGTTGCCTCCCAATCCGGCGCCTGTTATCAATGCAGTCACGCCGGCTTCTGTGGTGGGAGATGAGCCGGTGCTGTTGACGTTGACGGGCGCTGGGTTTGTGGGGATGCCTGCTATCAGAGTTGATGCAACCTGGTTGCTCTCGGTAACGCTGGTCAATTCGACGACGGTTACCGGGATACTGCCGCCGGTGCTGGCGCCCGGCGTCTATACCGTGACGCTTTTCAACGGTGATTGCGTCTCCGCGACCCTGCCGGACGCGCTGACTGTACGCGGCGTTGTGAGCGCCCCTGAACTCATCAGCCCGCCTGACGGGGCAGTGATCACGGATACTACACCCACGCTTTTGTGGCAACCGGTGGTGGGGGCAGCGGGCTATCATGTCAATCTTGCTGGGGTGCTGCAGGATGTCGGTGCGAGCACAGCTTTTACGACGCCTTTGCTGGCACAAGGCGTTTATACCTGGACTGTGACAGCTTACAACTCTTGGGGGGCTTTGAGCCCGGCTCAGACCCCGTGGTCCTTCCGTGTGATGACACCGCTGCTCGCGCCCGAGCGACTCAATCCCGCAGACGGTGCGGTTATCACTGATACCACGCCGACGCTGCTCTGGGAGCCTGTAACAGGCGCTGCCGGTTATCGTGTTACATTCTTGGGTGAAAACCATGATGTGGGCGCTACATCGGCTTACACGCTTTCTGTGTTGGCAGATGGAGTCTACACCTGGACGGTGACAGCTTACAATGTGTGGGATGATGTCAGTCCAGGCCAGACGCCGTGGACATTCACGGTGCGTGAGAAACCTGTCTGGTTCGTTTACCTGCCGCTGCTTTTACGCCAGCCTTAACACAGGCTTTCAAATCGGGGGTCATTTCAAAAGCATTTTGGGGCGGGAGGATCTTCTCCCGCCCCAAACCGCTCATCGAAGAGGCTGATCAGACAAAGGCTTCCAATATGGCGACGGCATTCGCCCCCAACATATCCAGTCGGTAGCCGCCTTCCTGGATGATAACGGTGGGTAAGTTTAATGCGGCGATGCGTTTGCCAATCGCTCTGAAACCCATGGGTGTGATTTCCATACCGCCAACTTCATCACCTTCTGCTATGTCAAGCCCTAGAGAAAGTATCAACACTTCTGGTGTAAAGGCGCCTAGCGCTTCCAGAGCTCTATCTAGTGCTGTAAGATAGATGCTGTCCGTTGTGCCTTTGGGGAGCGGGATATTCAGGTTTGTTCCCAGACCTGCCCCCGCCCCGCGTTCTTCGGCAAAGCCCCAGTAAAACGGATACTCGTAGCGTGGATCGGCGTGCAGCGAGCCATAGAACACAGCTGGGTCTTCGTAGAAAATCGCTTGTGTGCCGTTACCGTGATGGAAGTCCACATCCAGAATCGCCACACGGTTCTGGGTGCGTTGTTGCAGATAGCGGGCGGCGATAGCTGCGTTGTTCAGATAGCAGAAACCGCCATAGAGGTCGCGGGCGGCGTGGTGACCTGGCGGGCGGCACAGCGCGTAGGCGCTGTGCTCGGAGGCAAGCACTGCATCTGATGCAGTGAGCGCACATTGTGCGGACCAGTAAGCAGCTTCCCATGTGCCTGCCAGAATTGGGCTACCGATGCCAAAGGCATAGAAACCGCGTTTCCCGGCGATGCTCACTGGTGGGGGAGTGTCGCGGCGCCCGACGGCAAAAGTGCCTGGGATGACGGCTTCTTCGTAACCAAGCCAGGCGGCATTTTCTACATAGGCGTTGCGTAGGTAAGTGACAAAATCGGCATCATGGACCGCAAGCACGGCTTCTAAACCGTGATCCTCCGGTGATGCTACAGGCCCGAGTGAGGTCCTCTGAAGCGCTGCCAGGATGATTTCAGCGCGCGCTGGTAGCTCTTCAACGATGAAGGGTTGCCCATCAAGGGTGATATTCTCGGTGGCATGCAAAATGTGTTTTGAGCTATAGATGATTTTCATGGCAGTGCCTGCGATTTGATTGCTAGTAATTCCAGTGTCGCTCCGTGCAATGTTGCCACTGGCTTTATTCTACACGCGTTCACTAGCTTTGCTGAACCCATTGTTCTGCATGAACTGGCGCTCGTAAAGGTCGCGGTAGAGTCCACCGAGCGCCAACAGCTCTGTATGGGTACCCCGTTCGACGATGTGTCCACCTTCCAAGACGCAGATCAAATCGGCGTTGGTGATGGTGCTGAGCCGGTGTGCAATAACGACTGCTGTGCGCCCCTTTAACAGTCGCGCCAGGGCTTCCTGGATCAACGCCTCTGTGATGGTGTCTACGCTGGCAGTCGCTTCATCCAGGATGAGGATGCGCGGGTCAGCCAGGATGGCGCGGGCGATACAGAGGAGCTGTCGTTGCCCTAGCGAGAGGTTGATGCCGCCTTCCAGGACGCGCGTTGCATAGCCTTCGGGCATCGCGCTAATGAATTCATGGGCGTTAGCGGCTTTTGCAGCAGCGATGACGGCTTCTTCAGAGGCGTCAGGGCAACCAAAACGTATATTATCGGCGATAGCGCCGGCAAACAAGAAGGGGTCTTGCGGCACCAGGCCCATTTGTTGGCGCAAAGAGGGCTGGTTGACACTGCGCACGTCAACACCATCAATGCACACATTGCCTTCTGTCACTTCATAGAAGCGCGCGATCAAGTTGGCGATGGAGGTCTTCCCGGCGCCTGTGGGACCAACCAGGGCAATAGTTTGTCCTGGCGCGATGTGCAAATCTACGTTGTGAAGCACAGTGTGTGTGCCCCGGTAGGCAAATGAGACGTTGTTGAGGACGATTTCTCCACGAATTGACGGCATATCCGGCGCCGCGGGTTGATCCTGTACATCTGGGATGGTATCAAGCAGCTCGAGCACCCGTTCGCCGCCCGCCATAGCGGTTTGGAGTGTGTTGTAGAGCTGGCTTAGCTCCTGGATAGGTTGGAAAAAACGCCCAACGTAGGAGATGAAGGCGACCACAACGCCTAGCGTCAACGTCTCTGTAGCAACCGCTCGTCCTCCTGCCCAGAGCACAACGGCAGTTGCCAGAATGCCCAGAAATTCGACACCTGGGAGAAAGGTAAGCGAGAGCGACATCGCATTGACAAAGGCGTCGCGATTAGCGCTGTTGACTTTGTCAAAACGCTCTTCAGAGGCCCCCTCTTGTGCAAAAGCCTGGATGACGCGCATTCCAGAGAGGTCCTCGGCTAAATCGCCAATCACAGCAGCTGTGCTGGAGCGGGTCTGGCGGAAAGCGATGCGGGCACGGCGTGAGAACCACAGGGTCATCAGTACCATTAGTGGCACTACGCTGAAAGCGAAGAGTGCCAAATGCGGACTCATGGATACCATGACGCCGACGATCCCGAACAGAAGCAGGATGTCGCCTGCCAGTGTGATCAGGCCTTCGGAAAGCAACTCGTTGATGACGCCAACATCGCTCATCACACGCGATATGGTTACGCCGACGATGTGCGTATCGTGATAGCCCAGGGAAAGTCGTTGGAGGTGATCAAAGAGCTGGTTGCGCAGAGTCATCAGAATACGTTGACCTACCCAGGTGAGCAGGTATTGCTGTGCGGAAGACGCCAGATAGATACCGAACAGCGCGCCGCCAAGCAAGAGCGCCAGGCGACTCAGCCCTCTCAAGTCGCCGTTGGTGATGTATTGGTCAATGACGATTTTTGTCAGATAGGGGATAGCGAGAGTCAATGCAGAGACGATGAGCATCATGGCAAAGGCGCCGAGCATCTGTCGTGTGTAGGGGCGTAGATAACCGAGCAGGCGCAATGTAACGCGACGATCAAAGACGCGTCCTGTGCCATCGCCCTCACCGTGGCTTTCCAGGGCGCCACGAGGTCCCATGTTCAATCCACCGCCGAAACTAAAGCTCATAATTGTGTTGCCTCCCCCAAAACAGTCAATAGCCGTCTTCTCACTCTTCTTCCGTCCTATCTTCCTCACGGAGCTGTCGTTGATAGATTTCCGTGTATAGCCCAGAACTGCGGAGAAGTTCTGCGTGAGTACCGGAGGCGGCGATGCGTCCCTTTTCCAAGACGAGAACGAGATTGGCGGCGCGAACGGTGCTGAGTCGCTGGGCGATGACAAGGCTGGTGCGCCCCTGCATCAAATGCTCTAAAGCCAGTTGGATGAGGTGTTCAGTTTCGGTGTCAACACTTGCCAGGGCATCGTCGAGGATGAGGATGCGTGGATCCTTGAGCAGGGCGCGAGCGATAGCAATGCGTTGCTTTTGCCCCCCGGAAAGTGTCGTGCCGCGCTCTCCAACACGGGTGGCGTAGCCTTCCGGTAATTCTTGAATAAACTCATGGGCCTGTGCGGCTTCTGCCGCGGCGAAAATCTCTGCGTCAGTGGCGTCAGGCTTTCCAAATGCCAGGTTCTCGCGGATGCTGGCAGCAAAGAGCGTGGTCTCCTGCAACACGATACCGATTTGATCGCGCAATGATTTCAAGGTTACATCGCGAATATCGTGGCCATCAACCGTGATGCGTCCTGTTGTGGGGTCGTAGAAACGTGGTAGCAGGTTGATGATGGTTGACTTCCCTGAGCCAGTTGCGCCCAGGAGCGCGATTACCTGCCCGGGTTGTGCTTCAAAGCTGACCCCGTTAAGGACCTTGTGGCGTCCAAAGTAGGCAAAAGAGACGTTGTCGAAACGTATGTTTCCGCGCACGGGGGGCAGGGCAATTGCGTTGGGTGCGTCGTGTACTTCCGATTGAGCATCCAGGATCTCGAAAACGCGCTCGCCAGAGGCGATGGCTTGCACGACTGCCGGCAAAATCATTCCGAGGCGCCGCACCGGTTGTACTAATTGACCCAAATAAGCGGTGAAAGCAACCATTTCGCCAAGCGTGAGTTGCCCCCGAATGACGAGTGACCCCCCGTACCAGAGAATCAGTACCGTTCCCACATTTGCCAATAGCTCAATGAGCGGCATGGTGCGGGCGCGCATAGCCGCAGCTTGAGTCGAAAGTTTGAACCATGCCAGATTATCGGCTTCAAAGCGGGTGATCTCGGCGCGCTCTTGGGCAAAGGCTTTGACGATGCGCGCTCCGCGAAGATTCTGTTCCAGGCGGGTGGTGAGCACTGCGAGTTGGTCTTGGATATCACGCGAGAGGGGACGGAAACGTCGCCCAAAATCCCAGGCGCGATAGGCGACAAGGGGCATTGTTCCCAAAGCGAGGAGCGCCAACCCGGGATTCATCTGCAGCATGACTACAGCTGTGCTGATGAGCAAAGTGCTACCTTCAAGGAGGCGCAGAGCGGCACGTCCGGTCAGGAAACGGAGGCGTTCAACATCCTGGATAGCACGCGAGAGTAATTGTCCTGTTTCTGTGCGATCGTGATACGAGAAAGATAACGCCGATAGCTTGCTGTGCAACGCTTTGCGGAGGTCATAAGCGGCGCCTTGCGAGCCAATTTCGATCCAGCGTCCCTGATAATAGGTAAGAACGCTTTTGAGTAGGGCTAAGCCCAATAAGACCAGTGTAGCCGTGGTGAGGAAACTGAGATTTTGTGCCCGGATACCTTCATCCACGATACGGCGGATGAATTGTGGAATGAGCATGATCAGGATATTGATGAGGGCGAGCAGAATGTAAGCGCCTGCAACATAACGGCGGTAATTGCGCAAGTACCCAAAACACCGTCGCAGAATGCGTCCCGCGCCAGGCGTCTGCGCCAGTAGAGGAATAGTCTCAGTTTGATCTTTTTCAGTTGTCATGCGATCCTATATCATGGTTGACGGCTTCTTAAATTACTTAACTAGGCTAAGTATATCATAATCGGAGAAAATGTCACTAGCTAAGTGGTATTTGACAGGATTGTAGAATCGGTTGAAAATATAGGCAGTGGCAGCTCCTGAAGATTTCGTGTTGGAGTGGTGCTGTGTACCCTATGTACTTGTGTTCTTCCTTGCATGCGTATGATTTGCGTATAGAATTGAGTATATAGGTGTAGTGGGACCCTCTTCCCCTGGTGTCTGCTTTGTTTGAAAGGGGTGTGTCAGATTTGCTATGAACGTAGTCGTAGAATTTGCGGGCATTTCCCGCGTGTTGACTGGCGTCCGTGACTTATCCTATTCCTTGGAACCTGATACCTCTTACCGGGATCTGATCTGCCAACTTGGAATCCGCTTTCCAGCATTGGTTGGAGTGGTAATCACTCCTGACGGTGATACGTTGCTTCCAGAAAATAAAATTGCGCTCAACGGAAAGCGTATGATTCAGGATTCTGAAATGGATACATTCCTGAATGATGGCGATCGCCTTACGTTAATGTCAATTTTGGCTGGTGGCTGAATATCCTTAACTGCGCTGGCATGCATTGTGAACCCTATTTTAATAACCGGGAGGTTCTTTTATGTACGGTTACAGTGGCAAAATCCTTCACATTGATCTGAATACTCGCAAAACATGGACTGAGGAAAAACCAGAAGCCTGGTACAAGCTGTACATTGGCGGTGTCTCAATGGCGGCGCGACTGCTTTGGGAAAACATCGAGGTGGGCTGCGATCCGCTTTCTCCTGGCAATCCTATCTGCATCGCCAACGGTATTTTTGCCGGCACGCCGGTGCCTGTCGGCGGCAAATATGGATTGGCCTCCAAGTCCCCGTTGACGGGTTTGATTGGCGATAGCCTTTCGGGTAGCTGGTTTTCTGTAGCTCTCAAGCGCACCGGTTGGGATGGTTTGGTCGTTCATGGCGCCAGCGACAAGTGGATCACGATATTCATTGATGATGAGCGGGTGCAATTCCGTGATGCCAAGAAACTGTTGGGTTTGGGCACCTACGCCACGGAGGAAGCCATCCGCGAGGAGCTTGGTGATGATCAGGTACGCTCCGCCACTATTGGCCCAGCGGGGGAGAACGGGGTACTTTTCGCCAACGTGACCAACGATGGGCGTCAGGCGGGGCGCACGGGGCATGGCGCGGTATGGGGATCTAAGAAGATCAAGGCGATTTCCGTGCGCGGCACGAAAGGTGTGGTGGTAGCCGATCCAGATACCTTGCTGCAGATGTCCTTTGATATCTCCGAGACTTCGCAGGGACCTTATACGGTGAAGTATCGAATGTTGGGCACGGCGACCAACGTGCTCAATATGAACAAACTCGGCTTGTTGCCCACGCGCAACTACCAGGAAGGCACATTTGAGGATGCCGAGCTGGTGAGCGGCGAGTATCTCGAGGAACATTACAAGGTGAAGAAGATTGCGTGCGCGCAATGTCCTATCGCCTGCGAGCAGATGTCCGCAGCCCCGGATGGTCCTTATAAGGGGGCGATGACGGGAATCGAGTACGAGTGTCTTTATGCCAACGGTCCAAATTTGGGCATCAACGACCTTCGCGCCGTCATCAAGCTTATCGCAACCTGCGATCAGGGCGGTATGGATGCTATGAGTGGCGGTGTGACTGTTTCCTGGGCGATGGAGACTTTCGAGCGTGGCGTCTTCACCAAAGAGGATTTCAAGTGCGCCAAGTATCCAGAGGGTTTCGAGCCGTACTTTGGTAATGCCGAGGCGGCAGTGACCCTCATGGAGATGATTCGCGACCGGGAAGGTATTGGCGACTTGCTCTCGAAGGGGACGCGTCGCGCCAGCGCCATTGTGGATGCGGAGCGTGGCACTGAGACCTATAAGTGGGCGATGAATAGCAAGGGCTTGGAAAGCCCCGGCTATGATGCGCGCGGGCTCAAGACGTTTTCTGTGGGTATCGCCGTGGGAACGCGTGGCGGTTGTCACAACCGTACTGCGGCTTACGACCCAGATATCCAGGGCGAGGTGGATCGCTTCTCAATTGATGACACGCGCGGCAGGTTAGCTGCCAGCAGTGAGGAATATGCTGCTGTCTACGACACGTTGCCGCTGTGTAAATTCATCCGCCGTTGCTTTACCGGTAAGGCGGACCGCGCCGGCGCCTGGCCCGCCATTGCCAAACTCATCAATGCTACTACCGGTTGGGACTTCGGTTACGATGATGTGGAGCTTATCGGCATTCGTGCGCATACCATCAAGAAGGCCTTCAATATCCGCGAGGGGTGGAAGCGTGCTGATGATGATTTGCCATATCGCTGGAAGCACGACCCTATGACCAAAGGCGCTTCCGCGGGGCATGTGGTCACCGATGAAGAGCTGGAGTATCTCAAGGACCTCTACTACGCGGCTAAGGGCTGGACCAATGAAGGGCTGATTCCTAAGGCGAAGCTCATTGAACTGGGGATGGACGATGTCGCCGAGGCAATCGGTGTTTAGTTGATGGATTAGGAGCGACTAATGACAACTTCAACTTCAAAGTATAAATATATCACGTGCGATCCCGAGTTGTGCATCGGTTGTCAGCTGTGTGAGTATATTTGCTCTTACACGAAGACAGGGGAGTACAACACCTATCGCAGTCGCATTCGCACAATCCGGGCAGAGGAGATTCTCATTACTGCTGTCGCTTGCCGTACCTGCGAGAATGCGCCTTGCGTCATCGCTTGCACTCGCGATGCTCTCACGCAGGATCCCGAGACCGGCATCATTCATATCAATGCGGAGCGCTGTGATGGTTGCGCCTGGTGCATCGAGGCTTGCGATTTTGGGGCGATTTCTATCAATCCAGCAACTAAACTGGCGGAAATCTGTGATCAGTGTGAAGACCTTGAGGATGGACCGCAGTGTGTCAAGTGGTGTCCGAAAGATGCTCTGGAACTCACAACCCCTGATCAGCGTGCTCAACGCGCCCGTCGTAAGCTGGCGAAAGAAGACGTGCTTGGGATGTAGTGCAGGGACAAGAGAACGAAAAACGATACTGTAAAAAAAAGGCGAGTGGACGATGGGCGCGTGGGGGCAGCGTTACATTCGCCTTTTTCTGTGATAAGGAGCGCAATCTGTGGCTAAGACAACACGTGAAATAGATTACGAAAATGATCCGCCGCGTATTGGCGTCTATGTATGCCATTGCGGGTCCAATATTGCCAGCGTCATAACGCCTGCGGAGGTCGTGGACTACGCTAAGAACCTGCCCGGTGTGGTAGTTGCTAAGGAACATCGTTATGCCTGCTCTGATCCGGGACAGAGTATGATTCAGCAAGATATCAAAGAATACGGTTTGAATCGTGTGGTAGTGGCTGCGTGTAGTGTTGCCATGCACGAACCGACCTTCAAAGCGTGTATCGCCGATGCGGGGCTCAATCCCTTCATGTTCCAGATGGCAAATATCCGCGAGCACTCCTCGTGGGTGCATTCCCATGAGAAGGCAGCTGCTACCGAAAAGGCCAAGGAACTTGTCGCATCGGCGGTGGCCAAGGTAACTTATGTGCACCCACTGGAGATGTTTGAGGTGCCGGTGACGCGCCGCGCATTGATTATTGGGGGTGGCATTGCCGGTATCAGTGCGGCGCTTGATTTGGCAGATATGAATATTGAGACCTATTTGGTGGAGAAAACGCCCACCATCGGCGGGCGGATGGCGCAGCTGGACAAGACTTTCCCCACCATGGACTGCTCTATCTGCATTGAAGCGCCGAAGATGGTAGATGTGGGCAAGAATCGCAACATTCATATCCTGAGCTATTCTGAAGTTAAGGAAGTCAATGGCTATATCGGCAACTTCACGGTGAAGATCGAACGCAAGCCACGTTATGTATTAGAAAGCAAGTGTACCGGCTGCGGCCTTTGTGCTGAAGTTTGTCCCATTGATGTGCCCAATGTTTTCGAGGAGGGCTTGGGTCCCCGCAAAGCCATCTACGTGCCCATGGCGCAGGCAGTGCCTTCGATTTACACCATTGACATGGATGCCTGCATCAAGTGTTTTAAGTGTGTGGATGCCTGTGGCGCGCTCAGTGCCATTGACTTCGCGCAACAACCGGAGATTGTCGAGCTTGAGATCGGCGCCATTATCGTTGCTACGGGTTACGATACGTGGGACCCCTCGGAAATCGAGGAATATGGTTTTGGCGTTTATGAGAACGTGACGACGATGATGGAGATTGAGCGGTTGCACTGCGCGGGAGGTCCAACGGTGGGTGAATTTGTACGCCCATCCGATGGCAAAGTGCCCAAGAATCTGGCACTGATCCAGTGCGTGGGTTCGCGAGACAAGCGTTATCACGAATACTGTTCCGGCTTCTGCTGCATGTACACAATCAAGAACGCGATGCTGCTCAAGTGGCTTTATCCGGAGATGGACATCACTATTTTCCGTATTGATATCCGCACACCCGGAAAAACCTATGAGGAATTCTACGAGCGCGCACGGGAAGCGGGTATTCACTTCATTCAGGGGCGCCCTTCGGAGATTGTGCAGGATCCGATCACCAAGAATTTAATTGTCCATGCTGAGAACATTGCCACCGGGCGCCATGTGGCGCTTGAAGTAGAGATGGTGGGGTTGGCAAACGCTGCCGTTCCTTCGGAAGGCTCTTTTGATTTAGGTCGCGTTTTGACGGTGCCGAACGATACCCACGGTTGGTTCATGGAATCCCATCCCAAGCTGAAGCCGCTGGATACGCCCACCGAGGGCATCTATCTGGCGGGTTCGACGCAGGGTCCCAAGGACATCCCCCAGAGTGTGAGCCAGGGTAGTGGTGCGGCGGGACGTGCCTCACGGGTGCTGAATGCGGCGACATGGGAGATTGATCCCATCATTGCCTATGTGGACCCCGAGCGCTGCATCAATTCCCGCGGTGGCAAGTGCGACATTTGTTATCGCGCTTGCCCTTATGGTGCAGTCATCAACCTGCCAGGAACGGGGCAACCTTCGAGTATCATCCCGGCGAAATGCCATGGTTGTGGCACGTGTGTTGCAGAGTGTCCCCAGAACGCGATTTCACAGCACCACTTCACCGATGGACAGATTGTGGCGCAATTGCATGCGTTGTTGGCGGAAAAACCGGAGGAGAAGGTGATTGCCTTCACCTGCCGCTGGTGCAGCGGCATGGGCGCCGATAACGCCGGAACGAGCCACTTTGAGTATCCTGCGAACACGCGGAATATTCTGGTTATGTGCGCCGGGCGTGTGGATGCGGACTTCGTCATGGAGGCGTTCCGGCTTGGAGCCGGCGCGGTGCTGGTTTCAGGTTGTCACCCACAGGACTGCCACTACATTTCCGGACGTAACTTTGCCGAGACCCGCATTACGCGGCTCTTTGGGCAGTTGGAAAAACTGGGCATCTCACCAGGGCGCTTTCGTTTGGACTCGGTCTCGGCTACAGAGGGTGCCAAGTGGGCGCGCATCATGCGTGAGATGAGCACTGTGATCCAGGAGTTGGGACCGGAAGGGGTACGTGCAGAAAATGAGAAGGCCCTGCCTCAACTCACCAAGCGTTTGGCGCGGATGCGCGAGGTGCCTGAGGTAGGCTACTTCATGCGCCTCGTTGAAGGCGCGCCGCTCAAAGACGCTGAAACTGGGGTGCAACAAGCGCGTGATAAGGGATTGAGCCAGACAGTGGCGGTGACAGAATGCCAGCTGCCAGAGGTGACTGCTTGTGATGCCTGTCAACTTGCCGCAGCCTGCGCACCCGAAACAAAACAGGCGAAAGGAGGCAAGTGATGGCAAACGTACTGAATCCCTTCGTCGTTGAACTATCGGGACGGCGTGGCGGGGATAAGGTGCTGCAATGTTATCAGTGCGGTACTTGCTCGGGTTCCTGCCCGGTGATTGATGAGATGGAATACGGTCCGCGCCGCATCTTGAACATGATTCAGATGGGAGAAGAAGCGCGCGTACTTTCCAGCCACGATATGTGGTTCTGTGTCTCATGTTATTCCTGTGCAAGCCGTTGCCCTCGTGAGATTCCTATCACCGAGCTAATGGCGACGTTGCGTGAGATGGCGGTAGAGAAAGGCTATGCTGAGGACCTTGAGGCTGAGTTTGGGCAATCGTTTGCCGAGACCTTCAAGCATTATGGGCGGCTTTTTGAGCCGGAATTGATGATTCGTTACTACCTGCGCACCTTTGATATCAAGGGATTGTTGGGGATGATTCCCCTGGCGTTGCCGATGGTGTTGAAAGACAAACTGCCTTTCTTCCCCGAGCGGGTGAAGGAGCCTGCGCACATGACGGCGCTTTGCCCCGAGCCACATGATGCGCCACCAAAGGCGGCAACGCGCCGGAAACCGCGCTGGTTGCCCTGGTTGGCGAGCGGCGTAACCCTGCTTCTGGCTGCGGGCATGAGCAGCGTCTTTTGGCGTTCTACGTCGCGACGCTCAAAGGAGGCTCGGCGATGAAATACGGTTATTATCCCGGATGTAGTTTGCTTTCCAGCGCCAAGGAATACGATGCCTCATTGCGGTTGAGCTTTGCAGAACTGGGCATTGAGTTAGTGGAGTTGGAAGATTGGAATTGCTGTGGTGCGGTGCATGGCGAGGGAAAGGGCGTGATTGCGCTTCCGGCGCGTAACCTGGCGCTGGCAGAGGTTCAGGGCTTGGATACCATTATCGCACCATGCAGCGGGTGCTATCGCAACCTGCGCCGAGCGAGTCAGGCAGTCGAGAAAGATAAGGCAACGCGCCAGATGGTCAACGAGAGCCTGGCTGAAGGATTGCAGCTCAAGGGAAATATCCGGGTGTTGCACCCGCTCTATGTGCTGTTGCAGGAGTATGGCCTGGAGCAGGTTAAGCAGCGGGTTACACACCCGCTTAAAGGGATGAAAGTAGCAGCTTATTACGGCTGTATGCTAACCCGTCCCAAGGATGAATTCGACAGCACTGAGCGCCCGCAGGGATTGGACGATTTCCTTGATGTTCTAGGAGCGGAACCCGTAGATTATCCTTTCAAGGCTAAGTGTTGTGGTGGGGCATTGGCAATCTCACACAGCGGAGTGACTGCGAAGCTCACCGGGAAGGTGCTTGATTCGGCGAAGACAGCTGGCGCAGATGCTGTGACCCTGGCATGTCCCATGTGTCATACAGCTCTGGACCTCTATCAGAGCAAAGCTGAGGCCGCTGTGGGTCACGATTTGGATTTGCCGGTGTTGTACTTCACCCAGCTGTTGGGCCTGGCTCTGGGGATAGAAGCGTCTCGGCTGGGTTTCAAACGCCATATTGTCTCTCCGGCGCGGCTTGGGTTATAAGGAGCTCTACAATGCGACGTGGTGCTACAGTAAAAACCAAAACAGAGCAAAAGATTGTCCTCGACCGCAAGATGGTCACCTTGCATCATACGCAGACCTGGGACCTTGAACGCTGCGTGGGTTGCCAGATTGGTCCCCTCGTCTGTCCCAAGGATGCGATCAGCCATGTGCCGGCAGTCTTGGAAAATGGGCGGTTGAAGCAAAAGGCTTCGGTGGATATTGATCCCGAGAAATGCGTTTTTTGTGGCATGTGCAGTGTCATGTGCCCGACAAATGCTATCACTATGGTGGTTAATGGCAAAGAGGAAGCCCCAGTGCAAAAGTACGAAGCCTTCCCTTTGTTGATCGAATCCAACAAGTTCAATCGTGATGCTTTCGATATGAGCCGCAAGGATTTCGTGATTGAGAACTGTCCCACAGATGTGATCAGCTACGATGCAAAGGCGGATACACTAAAAGTGGATCAGAAGTATTGCATCCGCTGCCGGCAATGTGAGGTCGCGAGCGATGGCGCATTCACGGTGGTGCAGCCATGGCAAGGTAGTGTGACTCTGCGGCGCGAGTTGTGTGTGGAGGGGTGTCTTGCCTGCGCCGATATCTGTCCCACGCGCGCGCTACACATTGACGAGAATGGGGACCTGGCATTGGCGGATTATTACTGCATTAAGTGCGGCGCCTGTATGCAGGTTTGCCCAATAAAGGCTGCAGTCGAGCCTTATGAGGTGCCTTTTGAGTACGCCGGTACAACGTATACTCGCCAGCATGAGCGCATCACCAATCTTGATGAATTGCCCATCGTGGTAGAACGCTGGCGTGTTGGTCATACGGAAGTTCAGAGCGGTTCCTGGGTCGCGGCGTTGATTCGCCTGGCAGATGATAAGGCTGGCGCGACGGAGATTGATCGAAAACGCGCGCTCAAGCGACGGGATTTGCTCACTGCACTTAAGGGTGGGCGTTCACTGCTAGATAAGTGAGCCTTGTGGTTGGCTTAGAGTGACTTTCTGATTTTTCGCGGCGGGGTTTTACCCGCCGCGAAAAATTGTTTCTTTCCGACGATTACCCCTGGCATGATATGTATCCGCGCGGGATTCTCATTTGTCCTTCCACCTAAACAGCTCTATAATCCGCCTTATGTCTGACCAATATGGTTTTGTAGTGATTTTTTTCTTACTAACGGCAGCTTTTGCTGTTGCGCCAGTGGCGCTGGCGTGGATTCTCAGCCCCAAGAAATCCAGCTCGCGCAAGCGCGAGACTTATGAGAGCGGTCTTCGCACCTTTGGTAAAACCTGGATCGAGTTCAAACCCCAGTATTATCTTTATGCGCTGGCGTATGTGGTTTTTGGGGTGGAGGCAGTGTTGTTGCTGCCCTGGGCTGTTGCCTATGCTTTTTTGCCCTTTTATGCTGTGGCTGAAGCCACCCTGTTTCTATTGCTTCTGGGTTTTGGCCTGGTATACGTCTGGAAGAAGGGTTGGCTTCACTGGATGTAACCTGACTGTGCGGCAGAAGCTGCGAGAATTATCGGTTAATGACCATGCCTATCTATCTCCGTTATGCCCTGAATAGCCTGATCCTGTTGGCAACCCCGTTTGTCTCGGTGCTGATCCTTATTTGGGTGGCTCGCAAGGTCATTGCGCGGATGCAGGACCGTCTGGGCCCCAACAACTCGGGGACTTGGGCCGGTCCGTATGCTTTATTCCAGACGCTCGCGGACGCTATCAAGATTCTCACCAAGGAGTTGATCATTCCTGAAGGTGCAGACCTGTGGGTCTTTTTGGCAGCGCCAATGGTGGTTTTGGGTTCGGCGCTGCTGGTGTGGTTGGTCATTCCCTTCAGCCCCACTTTGCAGGGAATGGATCCCGATGTTGGCATTTTCTATGTGGTTGTGATCACGCCGTTTGCGCTTTTTGCCATGATTATGGCTGGATGGAGTTCCCGCAACAAATATGCGGCTTTGGGAACTTTCCGGGCGGTGGCGCAAATTATCAGTTATGAGATTCCTCAATTCCTCTCGTTGCTAATTCCGATTATGCTCACCGGGTCGCTCTCATTGCAGCATCTAGTCCTGGCGCAACAATTGCCATTTGCATTAGTGCTGCCCATTCCCGCATTGATTTATTTCCTGGCGATGACAGCAGAAGTGGGGCGGTTGCCGTTCGAGCAGGCAGAGGCGGATGCGGAGATTGTTGCCGGTTACTTTACTGAGTATAGCGGGATGATGTTCGGGTCTTTCTATCTGGCGGAATTTATCAACAACTTCTCGGTCTCCTTGATTTTCGCGACAATCTTCCTTGGCGGTTGGCGCGGTCCTTGGGTGATGGACATCCCTATTTTGGGACCGGTCTGGCTATTGCTAAAGGGATTTTTGGTTTTCCTGGTGTTGATGTTGTTTTGGGGGGCCATGCCACGGCTCCGCATTGATCAGATTCTGAATATCAATTGGAAATTCCTGACTCCCCTGGCGCTGGTGATGCTCATTGTGGTGGCATGGGTCAACCGGCTTGCCTTCGACCAGGGCGCCACAACCCTCGTGGCGCGGGCACCCTGGTTATTTGCGGCAAACCTTGTTGTCGGATTAATAACCATTGGCTTACTGAAGTTGAGTTCGCGGCGCGCGCAGCTCCGTAGGGACGCACAGAGTTTTGAGCTGCTTCGTGAGTGATGCGGTCATGAGGTTTGATGTGAGCTTTGGATTTGAGCAAATTGCCTTTCTACTTACGGCGGTAGTGACGTTGGCTGCTGCACTGGCGATGGTGTTCTCGCGCCAGGTCTTCCATGCGATATTGCTGATGATTGCGGTTTTCGTCGGGGTGGCGACGCTTTATGTTTTGTTGGGCGTCTCTTTCATGGCGGGAATGCAGTTATTCATCTACGTAGGAGGCGTGTCGGTATTGGCGGTTATCGCCATTATGGTGACCCGTGGCTTTATGGGGAGTGACCGCCCGCGGCCCGCTCGCACTACCTATGGGGCTGCTATCGTTGCCGGGAGTGTTTTCATCGGCTTGGCCTGGCTGATTCTGCGCGTGCCCTGGCCTGCGGTTCCGCTCGTGGCTGCTTCGGCGAATGATCTTGCACTTTTGGGACAGGTGCTGGTATCTCGAGCCGGATTTGTAGTCCCCTTTGAATTATCCTCGCTATTGCTTTTTGTTGTGTTGTTGGGGGCGCTTTACATTGCCCGGGAGCGTTGAAATGGTGCCTCTTTCGTGGTACTTACTTTTAGCTGCTGCATTATTCTCTATTGGCCTGTATGGCATTCTGGCACGGCGTAATCTGGTGATGATTCTGATGTCTCTGGAGCTGCTTTTGAATGCCGTCAACATCAACCTGATTGCCTTCTCGCGATATCTGGAGGAGGGGCAGATAGTCGGACGTGTTTTTGCGTTGTTTGTTTATGTGGTTGCTGCCGCCGAGACTGCTCTGGGGCTTGCGATTATGATTGCTGTCTGGCGCACGCACCAAACTGTTGCTGTAGACGAAATTGATGCATTGAAGGGTTAACTTGATGTCTGGGAATATCGCCTGGTTGATACCCTTATTTCCATTGCTCGCCTTCGCTGTGATTTTGTTAGCAACGCAGCGATACGCGCGATTGAGCCTCTGGTTGGCAATTGGAGGCATCGCTGCCGCATTTTTGCTGGCGCAACTTGTTTTCTGGGCGGCGGTGCTTAACGCCCTGGAACTCTCCAATCTGGGAGCGTTATCCTGGCTTATCAACGGCGGCGATGTCACTGCTTTGGGGATAATCCTCGATCCGCCAGCGTTGATCATGCTGTTTATGGTTCCGCTGGTTTGCCTGATGATCTTCATTTATAGCACAGGCTATATGCGCGGTGATCCGCATTATGGGCGTTTCTTCGCGTATATCTCTCTTTTTGCTGCTGCCATGCTGGGACTGGTTCTTTTCGATAACCTGCTGGCTTTCTTTGTCTGCTGGGAATTGATGGGGCTGTGCTCCTATCTGCTGATTGGCTTTTGGTGCGAGCGCCCAACCGCCGCTGCGGCGGGGTTAAAAGCCTTCTTGGTGACCAAGGTGGGCGATCTGTTCTTCTTCCTTGGGTTGATGGTGCTCTATGCAACTACCGGATCGCTGGCGTATCGCGATCTCTTTGCGCCTGAGACGCTGGCACAATTAGCTCAGTCTGGCTACCTGGGTTTGCCTGTGACGCCGGCGTTGGTGATTGCCCTGCTCCTATTCGGTGGCACGGTGGGCAAGAGCGCTCAGTTCCCGCTACATATCTGGCTTCCGGATGCCATGGCAGGCCCTACGCCAGTCTCTGCTCTGATTCATGCGGCAACCATGGTTTCTGCAGGCGTTTTCTTGCTGGTGCGAATGTTCCCTTTGCTGGCGGTAGCCGGATTGCCATTGCCAGCGATTGCGTACATCGGTGCTTTCACCGCACTTTTTGGAGCACTGGTGGCGCTAGGGCAAAACGATGTCAAGCGGGTGCTCGCCTTCTCTACGATGAGTCAGCTGGGGTATATGGTGGCGGCTTTAGGGCTAGGCGCTTACGCGGCAGCATTCTTCCACTTGTTTACACATGCTTTTTTTAAGGCCTTGCTCTTCCTTGGCGCAGGGTCAGTGATTCATGGGATGGAGCATGGTCATCATCATAGCGGCGCTGAGGGCCAATTTGACCCTAACGATTTGCTCGCCATGGGGGGATTGCGTCATGCAATGCCGCGCACCTTTGCAACGTTTCTTATCGGGGGGCTTTCTCTGGCGGGTTTCCCCTTGTTCACGGCGGGATTTTGGTCGAAGGATGAAATTCTGGCGCAGGCTTTCGGGCGGAACCCGGTCATCTTTTGGGTGCTGGCGACTGCTGCCTTGCTTACGGCTTTCTACACCGCCCGTCAGATTAGTCTGATGTTCTTAGGTTCGCCCCGCTCTGAATCTGCGACGCATGCACGGGAGAGTAACCGTGCTATGACTACGCCGTTGTGGATTCTGGCGGGATTTGCGATTGTGCTCGGATGGGCTGGGGTCCCGGAACATTTCCCCGTGCTGGGTGGCGTTATTCCTAACTGGTTTGACAACTTTGTTGGGGTTCCAACCTCACCGCTTTTTGAACTGCCGGAGTTGTCGTCCGCTCTTCACGCGTGGCAACCATTAGCCGCCGGAGCGGGCGCCTGTTTGCTTGGGTTGGCTTTGGGGTGGGTGGTCTATGGTTGGCGCCCGTTGGCGGCAGGTGCGCCTGATCGGATCGCGGTTGGGTTGGGACGTCTTCGTTTAGGTTGGTTCTATAAGGCACTGCAGGAGCGTCTCTACTTCGATTGGCTCTATCAACGGACCATCGTTTGGGGAACTTTGGCTTTGGCAGGACTTTCCGCACGTTTTGATGATGGCGTCCCCGATGGCGCTGTGCGGGGTGTGGCAACCACAGTACGCGCTCTTGCGGCATTGGCTGCGGGTTTCGATGATAAGGTTGTAGACGCGTTTGTGAATTTTTGGGCGACTTTTGCCCGTTGGGTGGCGCGGAGTCTCAACTGGCTCGATTTGCACCTGGTGGACCCGGTGATCAACTTTGCCGGTTGGTTGGGACAGTTAGGTCCTTGGGCAACCGGCTCTGTAGAACCGGAGGTGCCCGATGCCCCAGTCGGCCCCATCCCACGCCTATTGACGCGTGTGGGAAGCGCCTTGAGCGCTTTGCAGACAGGCGAGGTACAGGATTATCTGGGATTTGCTTTCTTCGCTGCTATTGCGTTGACTGTCGCCTTTCTGCTGTGAGAGGGTGTTTTGAAGGGGCAGTTCTTTGCTTTGATTTTTTACACTTGCTGGTAAGTTCTTTGATAGAGGTCAGGCTATGCAATTTCCAATTCTCAGCGCTATTTTGATCACGCCTTTGTTAGGGGCGTTGTTAATTCTGGTGATTCCTCGCGAGGATGCGCGAACGATCCGCCGTGTGGGCGTTGCCTTTGCGGTGATCAGTCTTGTGCTGGCAACGGTGCTTTGGGTGCGTGTGGAACAGCTGGGGGCAGACGCGCTGCAGTTGATTGAGCATTACCCCTGGATTGCGTCTTTTGATATATGGTATCATGTCGGCGCTGATGGCCTTAGCGTGCCGTTAGTCTGGTTAACGGCGTTTCTGATGACACTAGCGCTGTTTTATTCTGCGCATGTGATTGAAGACCGGGTAAAAGAATACTTTTTCCTCTTTCTGTTACTTGAGACCGGCTTAATCGGCGTTTTCCTGGCATTGGATTTGGTATTGTTCTATGTCTTCTGGGAAATTGGCCTGGTGCCGATGTTCCTGATTATTGGTATTTGGGGTGGTAAACGGCGCGATTATGCGGCGATCAAGTTCTTCCTGTATACACTTGCAGGTAGTGTATTTGCGCTGCTGGCAATCATCGCGATCTATTTCAATACGGGTACTTTCGATATCATCGAATTGGCGCGCTTAAAGCCTTTCGCCGATAACTGGTTATGGGCGAACCTCGCTTTCTGGGGGCTGTGGCTTGCCTTTGCCATCAAGATTCCCGTTTTCCCGCTGCACACCTGGTTGCCTGATGCGCATACTGAAGCGCCTACGGCGGGTAGTGTGATGTTGGCTGGGGTGTTGCTCAAGCTTGGCGCTTACGGTATGTTGCGGATTGGCCTGCCGCTGTTCCCCCAGTTGTTCCGCTACTATGTGCTCGACGTTCCGATCTTGCCTGTTCTGGCACTGTTCAGCATTGTCTATGGAGCGCTGGTTTGCCTGGCGCAATGGGATTTCAAGCGTTTGATCGCTTATTCTTCTGTAGCGCATATGGGTTATTTCACGCTGGGGTTGTGCGCGGCAGCGGTTGGCGGCGCCGGTACGCAGATGGCTGCGGTTTCGGCGCTCAACGGCGCTGCCTGGCAACTTTTCTCGCACGGGATTATCACCGGTGGCATGTTCTTCCTGGTTGGGATGTTGTATGACCGGGCACATACCCGCGATTTGCGGGCTTTCGGTGGATTTTCGGGACAGATGCCGGTCTATTACGGTTTGACACTGGTATTTGCATTGGCTTCTTTGGGACTGCCGGGGCTTGCGGGCTTCTGGAGCGAGCTGCTTGTTTTCCGCGGTACCGCTCAGTTATTGCCTTTGGCAGCCTACATTGGCGTGTTGGGAATGGTTTTCACCGCGGCATATATTCTGTGGAAGGTGATCCAGCATGTTTTCTTGGGCACGTTTGATGCCATTCGCTGGGGCACGCTTACCGACCTGAAGTGGTGGGAACAGGTTGCAGTGGTGCCGTTGTTGGTGCTGACTATTGGGTTGGGACTTTACCCTGCGCCATTATTGGCAACATTTGACTCGGCTGTGACGGCGCTGCTGCACGTTTTACCCTGAAGGGAGCCTCATGCTGGACCCGATTTCGGTCTTTCGCGCCTTTGCCCCTGAGCTGGTGTTGCTTCTCGCCACCTTGTTGGTGTTGTCGGGCGATCTGATCTTTCACCCGCGCGGTCGGCGCTACTGCACCGCGTTTACCGTCGGCGGTTTATTTTTGGCTTTCCTGTTCGCTATTGTATTTCGCTTGCCTGATGACACGTCCTTTGTGCCTGCGGGTCTCACGATTGATGCTTTCGCGCTCGCTGTCAAGCTGTTGGGTTTCTTCTGTATCGCCATGATCGCACTATTGGCTGAGGCGGGCGATTGCTGTAAGTCATCGTCAACAGCACTGTATTGTGCTCTGCTCCTTGTTGCGGCTCTTGTGATTTCCATCCTTGGCGCCGCCTCCGATCTGGTGCTCATACTCCTGGCGCTTGATTTTCTTGGCGTGATTGCCTATATCATGACCGGCTACGACCGTGTGAGTCCCAGCGCTTCAGAAGCGGCGCTCAAGTATCTTCTTTACGGCAGCACGCTCTCCGCACTGATGCTCTTTGGCTTTTCCTGGCTCTATGGTGTTTCGGCGACGACAGACCTCGTGGGCTTAGGCGCTTTCCTTGACCGGGGGGCGACATCATCGGCACTTTTGCTTCGCGCCGCTGAATTGGACTATGTGGTTTTGCCTGCCTTGATCATGGTTGGCGCAGGTTTTGCCACGAAACTTGCGGCGGCGCCTTTCCATCAGTGGGCGCCGGATACTTATCAAGGTGCGCCTACATGTTCTACCGCCTTTATTGCTGTCGTGCCGAAGATCGGAGGGTTAATTGCCCTGGTGCGCTTTACCCTCGTGGCGATTCCTGCATCTTCCTCGGAGCATGGCGGTGATTGGCAGGCCTTGCTGGTGGCATTGGCCATAGTGACGATGATTGTGGGTAGTTTGGCTGCTCTGTTGCAGAAGGACATCAAACGGCTATTGGCTTATTCAGGGGTTGCCCAAGTCGGGTATCTGGTGATCGGTGTGGTCACACAGTCTCCCACAGGTCTGGCGGCATTGCTATTCTATCTGTTAGTCTATGCGTTGGCTACTGTTGGTATCTTTGCCGCGATTATTGCAGTAACGGGGAAATTGACACCCGTTTCGACTGAAATTTCGACGTTCTCAGGGTTGCATCGGCGCGCGCCGTGGGTCGCCTTTGGTGTATTGGTGGGATTGTTGGCGCTCATTGGTTTGCCTCTCACAGGTGGCTTCATTGGCAAATTTTGGTTGTTCATTGCTGCGCTTGAAAAGGGTTTCCCCTGGCTTACCGTAGTTGTGGTGCTCAGTAGCGTCATTTCGATTGCTTATTATTGGAAGATCATTCGCGCTATGTATTTTCTGCCGGTGTATACCGATGAGGCATTGCACATGCCAACCTGGCTTTCGATGGCATTGGGCATATGTGCGATCCTCGTGATTCTGTTGGGCTTGTTTCCAAATAGCGTGCTCGCGTTTTTCCGTCTGGCGGTTGCTGATTTTAGGTTCTAAACTCCAATTGGGGAGAGCGACAAATGCGTTTCAGTGAATTGCTGCCTCTGATTCCGGGTGTGTTGGGCCGTACGGATGTAGATACCGATGTTATCAGTGTTACGGCGGATTCCCGGCGCGTCGTTGCCGGCAGTATTTTTGTTGCCATTCCAGGCCTCACCCGTGACGGGCACGACTTTATTCCACAAGCTTTGGCGTCCGGCGCAGCTGCCATCGTGGGTGAGCGCCAGCCTGTTGATCTGTCTTTGCCGCCTGAGACACCCTATGGGTTGGTCGCGAATGCCGCCCAGGCTTTTGGTTGGCTGAAATCTGGGTTGCTTGGATTCCCCTCCCGAAAGATGACATTGATCGGTGTCACCGGCACAGATGGAAAAACAACGACCACCAATTTAATCCACATGATCCTCCTTGCCGCCGGTCATAATGCCGGGATGATCAGCACGGTAAACGCGCAGATTGGCGCGCGCACTCTGGATACGGGTCTGCATACCACGACCCCGCCGGCTGACGAGATTCAGGAATACCTTGCGGAGATGGTGGCGGGCGACAGCTCTCACGCCGTCGTTGAAGCAACCTCGCATGGGCTGGCGCAGCACCGGTTGGCAGGTTGTGATTTCGATGTGGCTGTGGTGACCAACATCACTCACGAGCACCTGGATTACCATGGCACCTGGGAAGCTTATCGCGAAGCGAAGGCAGGTCTGTTCCGCGGGCTATATTCTTCCTATCGCAAACCTGATGCGCCCAAAATCTCGGTGCTCAATGCCGATGATCATGGCTCCTATGATTATCTCCGCCATATTCCGGCAGATTGGCAGGTGGTCTATGGGCTTGATGTTGAAGAAGCCGATGTGACTGCGGTGGATATCTGTCATACGCCTGCAGGGTTGCAGTTTATGGTGTTAAGCCCATGGGGGCAGGTTGAGATCAATTCGAATCTGGTTGGCGCCTTTAATATCAGCAATATCCTTGCTGCGGTAACTACAGGACTGGCTCTGGAGGTTGCTCCTGAACGGGTAGCGGCGGGAATCGCCGCTTTCAAGGGTGTCCCCGGTCGCATGGAGCGTATTGATGCGGGGCAGGATTTCACGGCGATTGTGGACTTCGCGCATACGCCGAATGCGCTTCGGCGTGCTCTGGAGGCGGCGAGAGGGTTGGTGCCGGAGCAGGGGCGCGTGATAGTGGCTTTTGGCTGTGCGGGATTGCGTGATCGTGAAAAACGGCGCTTGATGGGCGAGGTCGCCGCCGCGGGAGCAGATATCACAGTTATTACAGCTGAGGACCCTCGTACGGAGTCGTTGGACGCGATTGTGGCGGAGACCGCACATGCTCTGGAACTCGGCGGCAAGGTTGAGGGACGAGATTTCTTCCGTGTTTCAGATCGGGGTAAGGCTTTGCTGCATGCGGTATCTTTGGCGCGCCCCGGTGACCTTGTGATGGCTTGTGGCAAGGGTCATGAACAGAGTATGTGCTTTGGAGAGGTCGAGTATCCGTGGGATGATCGTGAGGCGATACGTAAGGCTTTACAGGGTGATTTTCTGGCGACATTGCCCACCGCGGGGATTTGAGGGCGGTTTTGTCAGAGTTTAGCAGCGTCATGTGCGGGGTTCAAGCCCTGAGAGGGTGTTTATGCGACTAGCCCTGGTTCATGATTGGCTCAACCAGCTAGGCGGGGCAGAACGGGTTCTGGAAGATTTACACCAGTTTTTCCCCACTGCACCAATCCACACCAGTATTTACTGGCGCGAGAAGCTCCCCCAATCCTACCGCGAGTGGGATATCCATACAACATGGATGGACCGTTTGCCGGGAGTACACCGGCACCATCAATGGTACTTCCCGTTTTATGCCTTGGCTTTTGCCCGCATGAACCTGGCGTCTGCTGGCTATGATGCGATTCTGAGTAACAAGAGCGGCTTTTGTCATGGTATTCAGGCGGGTGAGATACCCCATCTCTGTTATTGTCTAGCGCCAACTCGCTATGTTTGGGAGTATGAGTCCTATGCGGCGCGCGAGAATCTGCCGCCGGTTTTGCGTGTGGCGCTCAAGCCAATAATAAGCGCGTTGCGGCGTTGGGATCATGCAGCAGCACAGCGACCTCACACTCACTTTATCGCCATCTCTACTGAAATTCAAGAACGTATTCGCCGTTATTACCAGCGTGAATCCGAGATCATTTACCCTCCCGTGGATGTGAAGCGCTACTCTGTGTTCGGGAATCCCGGGGATTATTATCTCATTGTCTCGCGTTTAATTCCCTACAAGCGTATTGACCTGGCGGTGCGCGCCTTCACAGCTTTGGGGTTGCCATTACGAATTGCTGGCAGTGGACGGGATCGCGCCGCGCTGGAGGCCATTGCAGGCCCAAACGTGGAGTTTCTCGGTTATGTGCCCGATGCGGATTTGCGTCTGTTGCTGGGGCAGTGTAAAGCCTTTGTCTTCCCCGGCAGGGAGGATTTTGGAATTGCTCCGTTAGAGGCGCAGGCAGCTGGGCGTCCGGTTATCGCTTTTGGTGCAGCTGGTGCGCTTGATACGGTTATCGAAGGGGAGACGGGCGTCTTCTTCCGGGAGCAGACGGTGGAAGCTTTAATTGCAGCTGTTGAGACATTCGATGCGTGGGCTGTAGATCCGTGGGCTTGTCGCGCCAACGCTGAACGTTTCTCTGTGGAGCGCTTTCAGCAAGAGATCACTGCGGCGTTGCACTCCCTCTGCGTCAAATCGTAGATTGGCGGAAATCCCAGGCGCTAAAGAACGAGTTTTCCTGGGGGTGTGCGTCGGTTTTTACCATGGGTAGGACTGCACTTCCCACTCTGGACGGTACGTCCACCAGGGCAGAATCCCATAAGAGGCATTGACTTCTTCCTCATCGTAGAGTTCCAGCATGCACTGGTACCAACTTAGCCCCTCGGTTTTCTGGAAGTGCCACCATTCGATATCAAACCACGAAGTACGCCACCCGGAAAGGGCGTTGCGGCGTTCCCAGTCGTAATCTGCAGCAAGCGCAGTGAAATCTACATAATATCCGGCTGGAACTTCGCTCTTGAGTTCTCCTCCCTGGACTGCTGCAAGCCCACCTTTGGACCGCGCTGACAGGTCCCAGGGGCGATCGCGCATCGGTTCTCCAAGGCTGCCATCCTGGCGTGCGGCTTTGATGTAGACGCGCCAGTAAGTAACGCCGCCGATATCTTCTCGAACCAGCTCGATTTGCCCGTTGCTCAGGAAACCCTGGTTGATATCAACAGCGCGACCGCAAACGTGCCAGGAGATGCGACCCTGTCCTGGGCGCGGCGTATGGTTCATTGTGCGCCATGAATCACCCAGGATGCTCAAATAGTCCCAACCAGTGTCCTCTTGCACGCGCTGTCGTAAAGCATTAAAGCTATCATTGACACGGTCGCTCAGTTTTTCGACATTATCGCCATTGTTCACGCCTGGAAGCCCTACCAGATCGTAGGCGCTCGGCTTTGCTTCGGTGTTGAGCAGTAGTTCTACATACAGTGGCGATTCTTGTTGTGTCATGCGTGCCGCTAACTGCTGTGAGAGTTCTGCGGGAATAGCGTGCCGACTCCAACTGGGGCTGGACATCCAATCGGTTGAGCTATAACCCTCTTGCGCCAATGCCCAACCGGCAATGTTAGCCGCGACCAGGTACGAGGTATCACTGCGCCGGTAGATGTATGCCAGCGCCCCTCCATCCGGTGACCAGGTGGGCTGTCCACCGGTGCCAAAGAGCATCGGGCGCAATTCGCCAGTTGTGACCGCGGCAGTATCAAAGGGCAGGATGCGGTTCTCTTCATTGCCTGGTGTACCGGCTGAATATGCCAGAAAAGCACCATCGGGCGCCCAGGCAGCATAGTCTTCTTGTTGCTCCAACGAATTGGTGAGATTGAGCACCTCGCCTGTATCGAGGGAGATGACGTGAATATCCTTGCTCCCATCACGCAAGGAAGTAAAGGCAATATGGCGTCCATTGGGCGACCAGGCCGGCGAGAAATCGGGGGCAGGGTGATTGGTGAGCTCGTATTTCTCTTCGCCATTGACATTGATTACGTAAATGTCGAAGTTCTCGCCGTTGTATACTTCATAGGCAAGCCATTGGCTATCTGGGGACCATGTAGGACGCGCTTCGAACAGGGTGTCGCGAGTGAGACGCAGCACAGTGCCTGTTTGCATATCCATGAGATAGATATCCCAACTGTGGGAGCGTTGCGACGCAAATGCCAACCAACGACCGTCTGGAGACCAGGCTGGGTCGCGATCAGCTGCTGGATCATACGTGAGGCGAAGCAATTGCCCATCATTTTGTGAGAGCAGGTAGATGTCGCTATTGCCATTATGGCGCATGGTAAAGGCCAATGTTCCACCACTGCCCACCGGGGTAGGGCTTGGTTCGGGAGCAACTGGTGTACCAGGGGTGGGGGTCACGACAATGATTTGTGTCTCGCCTGGCAGCGACAGCGTCGTTTTGGGTAAAGTTGCCAATCGTATCAGGGCCGCCATCACGAAAAAGAGGCAAACCCAGAATAGAACCGGCAGCTGCACCACTCGTGGGCGGAAGAGCGCCTTAATCCAACGGAAGAGCACAAACCCCTTTGGTTGTTCCATGGTATGAAAGATAGTCGTTTTGGGGTGAATGTCAAGTAGAGGCTTGGGATTTGGGCGTTTGCGGCAACAGGTTGAAGGTTATTCCAGATTGTAGTATGTTAGTAGCAGGCGCTCGAAAAGGCGTGAGGGCAAGAAGGGTTTTATGCGCGCTGCAAGCCGTTGGGGGAAGGGCCCGATGAGATAGCGCATCCTCGGTTTTCTGGCAGCGACAATCTTGACCACGCTACAAGCCACTTTCTCCGGCGAAAAACCGTTGCGCTCATCGGTTTCGATTTTCATAAGCGCCTGGCGATAGCGTGTGGCATAAGGCGAATCTAGATCGGTGGCAGCTGCCGCGTGCAGCCGGTTGGCGGTGAATGCCGTGCTCACATCACCTGGCTCGACTAGCACGACGTGAATGCCTGAACCGGTTAGCTCCAATCGCAGCGATTCTGTGAAGCCCTCGACGGCGTATTTGCTGGCACTGTACGGCGCCTGGTAGGGTAACCCCATCAAGCCACCGATTGAACTCATATTGATGATGAGCCCCGTTCTCTGTTTTCGCATGATGGGCAGCACCGCACGGCACACTCGAACTACGCCGAAGAAGTTCACATCAAAGAGCGACTGGGCTTCCTCAAGTGTCGTATCTTCCACTGCCCCACCAAAGCCTTTACCGCTGTTGTTCAGGACGCAATCGAGCCGACCCTCATGCTCCATGATTTTCTGGATGGCGGCATCCACTGATGCCTCTTGGGTCACATCCATGCATAGTGGTGTAAATGCGGTAGCTGTGCGGAAGGTCTGACGACTGGTACCGTAGACCCGGTGTCCCAGCGCGGCGAGGTCTGTCGCGCAGGCAAACCCTATCCCAGAAGATGCGCCGGTAATGAGAATCACTTTTGCGTGGGTAGCATTCATGGCTCTCGATATTCCTCCAGGAGGTTAATGATATGTTACAGCTTTATCTTTGTCCCAGGATTCTTGTGACAAAGTAATACGTATCAGTATATGGGAGGTCGTTGCGCTGTCAACGCTAGTTCTTTGGTGAGTGATTTTTCACGTCGTGGCGCAGCCACACCGTGAAAAATCACCTCTCTCACACGTCCCTACAGGGCGCGTCCTGTAGGGACGTGTGAGATTGTCGCCCGGCATGAAATACACCCCGGAAAGGGATTCCGTTGCAGGTCGCTGACCGAGAAGCCCTCTGAATGGCTACAAATGCCCGGAAAAACCGTCTATTGACAAATTGACAATAGATGTTATACTTTTAGCAGGGTATGTACCGGAATGGTCTTCACCAAGTGGTGGGGAGCGGTCATATTTCCATCAATTGAGGAGGTTTTTGAATATGTCTATTGTAATTTCCGCCAGCGCTGCCGATTTGGATGCGCCTGTTAGTCCGATTTTTGCACGTTGTCAGTACTTCATCTTTGTGAATCCGGAGACGTTGGAATTTGAGGCGTTGCCCAATCCTGCGATTGGCGCATCTGGGGGAGCTGGTGTTCAGGCGGCGCAGTTGGTCCTTCGACGTGGTGTGCGGGCCGTTATTGCGCCTAATCTTGGACCTAATGCCTTTCGGATCGTTGTAGCCGCGGGCGTGCCGGCTTATCAGCAGCAGGGTGCAACTGTACGTGAAGTGATTGCCGCCTTCAACGCTGGGCAATTGTTGCGGTTGGATACACCTGGCGCTGATCATGTCGGTTTGGTTGGCGGACGGCACCACCGGTAATAGTGATGGGGGATGGTGGATAGCGATTTTAGCCATGCGATGGCATAACAAATGGCTTCGCGGGGGGTGTTTTGCATGATCAGGGTACTGGATTATTCGTAGAGGTGAGATGATGAATCGTGGACAGGGTGGTGGTAGTGGCGGTGGTCGTGGCGGCGGCGTGGGGCGTGGGCGAGGTTTAGGCCCCGGACGTGGTGGCGGTACGGCAGCTGGTCCCGGAGGTGTTTGCGTTTGTCCGGCTTGTGGGCATCGTGAGTCACACGTGCCCGGACAGCCCTGCACCAGTAGAGTTTGTCCTGAATGCGGAACGCGGATGATTCGGGAATGAGGGTTGCAATTGCCAGTGGCAAGGGGGGCACGGGGAAAACTACCGTGGCGGTAAGCCTGGCGCTTAGTCTGGCGGAGTATCACCCCCTGTTACTCGATTGTGATGTGGAGGAGCCGAATGCCGCACTCTTTTTGCGTCCAGCGTTTACCGCTCAACGTGAGGTGGGGCAATGGGTTCCGGTGGTGAATCCGGCGGTGTGCACCGGTTGTGGGCGCTGTGCTGAGGTGTGTGAATATCATGCAATCACGGTGGTTGGCAAGCAGGTCTTTATCTTTCCGGAACTCTGTCATGGCTGCGGCAGTTGCTCGCGTCAATGTCCGGTAGGTGCATTGCACGAGGATCTGGATGTGATCGGCTCATTGGATCAGGGTCAGGCTGAGCAGATCACCTTCTTCCAGGGGACGCTCAACGTAGGCGAGGCGATGGCTGTGCCGGTAATTCGGCAACTGAAGCAATGGGGGCTTCAGAGTAACGTCCATCAGGCTCAGCCAGTGATTCTTGACGCGCCACCGGGTGCTTCCTGCCCCGTTGTCGAGACATTGCGCGGTGCAGATGCGGTGTTGTTGGTGACAGAACCAACACCCTTTGGTCTGCATGATCTCCGTGTGGCTGTGGAAGTGGTTCGTGAGATGGAGACTGCTCGGGGAACCTCGTTGCCGGTGGCGGTCGTCGTAAACCGTGATGGTGCTGGAGATAGCGGTGTAGATGCTTTCTGCGCTGCTGAAGGCATACCTATCCTGATGAGGATTCCGTTGGAGCGTGGTATTGCGGAGGGTATTGCCCAGGGAAAGACGTTGATAGACATCTATCCCGAATACAGTGCGCAATTTGCCCAACTTTGGCAGGAACTGGTGGCGTTGCGATGAAACAGCTCGTCATTCTTAGTGGCAAAGGCGGGACAGGCAAGACTACGGTGACGGCAGCGCTGGCGCATCTGGCATCGCAGTCCCACCGCGTAGTCCTTGCTGACGCTGACGTGGACGCGGCCAACCTGGGTCTGGTGCTCTCTCCCGTTACGGAGGCAACTTCCGATTTCATGGGGGGGAAAATAGCAGAGATTGATCCGGCTGTGTGCATCGCTTGCGGTCGTTGCGCTGAGGTGTGTCGCTTCGATGCGGTACGTCCCGGGGGGGTCTATACTATAGATTCATTGGGCTGTGAGGGCTGTGCTGCCTGCTTCTATGAATGTCCGGTGCAAGCCATTACCATGGTGCCGCAACATGCCGGACAGTGGTTTATTGCATCCACGCGCTATGGGCCGTTGTACCATGCACGCCTTTTTGCCGGACAGGAGAATTCCGGGAAATTGGTCACCTTGGTCAAGCAGATGGCGCGGCTACGCGCGTCGGAGGAAAGCGCCGACCTGCTCTTGGTGGACGGACCTCCCGGTATCGGTTGTCCGGTAATTGCTGCGCTCTCAGGGGCTGACCTGGTATTGATTGTGACCGAACCGACGGTATCGGGCGTGCACGATTTGGAGCGGATTCTAGGGCTTAGCGCGCATTTCAAGACGAAGGCGGTAGTGTTGTTGAACAAGGCTGATCTCAGCCCGGTGCATGCCGAAGCTGTTGTATCTGCCTGTGCGGCGCGAGAAGTCCTGGTAGTGGGGCATCTGCCTTATGATCCAGAAGTGACCACAAGCATGGTGCGCGGCGAACCGGTTACAACAGGAGATGGTCCCTTGAATGCGGGATTGCGGCAGGTTTGGGCGTTGCTTGTGGAGCAGCTGGCTTTATAGATGAGTCGAGGGGGCGCCAATGTTGAACGATTCAGGATGGATGCAGGTATTGAGCAAGGTTCTGCGACCGGCTTTTGGACTGGCTCTGTTCCTTTCGCAATTCACTGCCACTCGCGATACATTGTTCACTGAGAGTGGTGCTTTACTCGGATTGGGTGTTGTGTTGATTGGAGCTGGCGTGGGTTTGTGGGTGAGTGCCTCGCGTCACTTGCAGCGGGTTAAGAATCAGGATATCTTTGCACAAACGGGACCGTATCAGGTTGTCCGGCATCCAATCTATGCCAGTATTTACCTTTTTTCATTGGGCTTAGGATTTCTGTTTTTTGCCTGGGCGTGGTTTGGCGTGCTCTTGGTATTCGCGCCACTATGGGTAATGGAATGCCGGGCAGAGGAGCGCGAGATGGAGAGAATCCACGGACCGGCATACCGAACATATCAACAGCGCACAGGCATGTTCTTTCCCAAGGTGCAGCTTAAGTAGTATGCGCACATACCTGGATTGTCACCCTTGTTTTTTGCGCCAGGCATTGAGTGCGGCGCGGCACGCAGGTGCGGATGAAGTGACACAGCATGAGATTATGGGCGCCGCCTTGGATTTGCTGCAGACGCTCTCCCCAGGGCAAAGCCCACCGGAGATCGGTCACGCTGTGCATCGTATCGTACGCGAACGAATGGGTCACAGTGATCCCTACCACGCTATCAAGGCCTTGAGCACCCGTGAGGCATTGGCGCTCTATCCCCGGATGAAGGCGTTGACGGCTGAGAGCGCCGATTCGCTGGAGATGGCGGTACGCCTGAGCATAGCTGGGAATATCATTGACTTTGCCCAATCGGATGAACTGGCGGACCTATGGGCAACGGCGGAACGGGTGCTGGTCGCTCCGCTGGTGCTCAACGATTTGGAGGCATTGCGTACGCAATTGGCGAGTGCCAGTCACGTGCTCTTTCTGGCTGATAATGCCGGGGAGACGGTTTTCGATAGAGTACTGATCGAGGTTCTACCGGTACCTGTGATTTATGTGGTGAAAGGCGGACCTACGCTCAACGATGCGACTCTGGAAGACGCGGTTGCTGCTGGCTTGGATGCGTGCGCCACATTGATGGATAACGGTGCGGATGCACCGGGCACAATTCTATCGCTTTGTTCAGAGGAATTCCGCCAGGTCTACGCTGCCGCGCCGTTGGTGATTGCTAAGGGACAGGCGAATTACGAGACGCTCAGCGAAGCGGGCGCACGTGTATTTTGCCTGTTGCAGGTCAAATGCCCTGTCATCGGGCGTGATTTGGGCATGCCTGTGGGGAGCGTCGTTGTACGGCAGAGCCTGTAAGGCACGCCCTGTGAACTGTTATTCGAAAACTTGTCTAGTTGTAGGCGTCGCGAGTTTCTTTATCGGCCATGGTGGGCGCGAGGAGCTCTTCCCAGGCAGGTGAGTCCCACGTGCCCAGGCGCGTATGGAGTTCCAGGTATTTGGTGGGGATGGGGTGTGTTCCCACGACAACCGGTATCCCGTAACGTGTCTCCAGATAGGATTTGAAGGTGCGGATACGCGGGCAGGGAGGGTAGCCTACGACCATTCCCGTGGCCAGATGGATGACCTGAACGCCGTTCTTGACCATTTCATCCCCGGTGTACTCGACGTTGCCCCCCGGACAGCCATCGCAGGATGTGTAGCCCACCAGTTCAACTTCTTTGCCCGCATAAATGCTGAAAGCGCCTTCCCGGTTGCGAAGGGCGCGCAGGCATTTCCCGCCCGCGCAGCGGCGATAGCGATCACAGATGATGATGCCAATTTTGATAGTTTCGCTCATGTGGAAACTCCCCTTTGCTAAGCTATTTGCTCACGACCAGCAAAAACCTGCTCCACCCGTAAGGCTGCTACGGCATGCCCTGGTAACCGGGTTGGATTCCAGCTCTTCATATTTTCGAAAAGAGGCCCTTCGGTATAGTATTCCAGGGCGCCTTTGATCTGATAAGCTTTTCCTTCTTTGGTGATGAACAACAGCGCACCGTGGCTTCCTTCCAGGATGTTGGCTTTGGTTTTGTTGAAGTAGTTATCCGCGATCAGCAGTGTTGCTTCGTCGTATTTGCTGACGCAAGTGGCATAAATAGCGTTTGGCACTCCCGTCGCACTTACTGTGGTCAATACGATAGGTCCTTCACGCTGTTCCCAGGCTTGACTGACGATTGTTGGTAATGCGGTCATAGGGTTTCTCCTTGTTGATTGGTATTCAGGAATGGGTTGCAAGTGAGCGCACTGCTACAGCCGCGGGGCGCAGCAAGGGAGCCACAAGCCACAATAGCGCGGTCATGATAACGGCTGAAGTGAGGCACCAGGCGCAGGTAGCGCCAATAACAAAAGGTTCCAGGAAAGTCAGATAGATGGAAAAGGCAACTCCAAACCAGACCATGCCTGCAAGTGCCAGTTGCGCCAGGTTTGCCCATGGAGGGCGTGACCAGCGCGCTACTACCCATGCTGCGCCAATGGCTATGTAGCCCGACAAGCCCAGCACTGCGATGGGGAGGAAACCGAACAGCAGTGCATAGTCGCTCTGTTGTACGGCGTTACAATCGCCTACTGGGCCGCAGACCGCCGTTACTTGTTGCGTTTCCACATAGGCCAGGTAGCCTGCTACGATTAATCCTAATATGACAAGGGGTGGCACTGCCTGACGCCAGTGATTGCTGACCAGGCTGGTGGACGGCTGAAGCAGTCTCCAACCCTGGAAAAGGATACTAACCAGCATCCCTACCAGCACCAGGATTGATAAACCGTTGCCAAACGGGTCGCGCGCAAAACGGTCGCGCCAGTCCTCTTTCTCGATAATGATGCCAGTAATGGCTGGCTCAGCGGTTGCTGTGGGAAGTGGTTTGTTCTCTGATGCGATGTCGGTGGGCGCAGGCGTTTCGATTGTAACCTCAGCTGTCGCTGCGTTTGGTTGTGTCGTGGGGGTAGGTGCGCTTGTAGCAAGGGCGTCGGCAAAGCCAGGGATGGCAGGCCAATCCACACCGTCTTGCCCTAGATAACTTTCAACCAGGCCTGGCAATTGTTCGGGAATCTCGACAGAGCCGACAAGTACGTCTTCGCCGATGATGAGCGTGGGGACTCCCTGGCGCTCTGGCGGAATGGCGAATGTTTCGATTGCTGCCTGATACAGTTGTTGTCCACCTTCCTCAGCCACATTGACGCCGACAACTTCGAGTTGCCCTTTGTATTGTTGGATCAACGGCGTCAAGACGTTTTCGATGACGTAATGGCAATGCCCACAGGAGGGGGAATAGAACATTACTGCCCTGACAACAATCTCACCTTCAGCGTTTACAGGAACTACAAATAGCTTGCTTAGCAGGCATAGGCCCAGAAGTGCTCCAAGGGTAAATCTTTTCATTCATGACCTCAAGATGCGAGTTACTTAGCATTATAGGTGTCTATTGGAAGATTGTCAATAGATAAAAAAATAAGTAAGTGTTCAGATTTCCATCGCAGGGCGTGAATTTCGGGCTGAAGCCCGCGGGAAAGAGTGTTTTTGGCTGCCGCGCTACGCGCGGCAGCCAAAAACACTTTCTAAAACCGCGGCTTTAGCCTGAAGCGGCGATTCAGTCGCTTCTTGTTGGGGCAAGTGAGGGAACGTTGAACAGTGACAAAAATAATCAGAAAGGTGATTTTTGCGGCGCGGCGTAGCCGCGCCGCAAAAATCACTCAGATTTGAGATAGCCAACGACAGAAGCTGCCCAGGCGCGGATCGCATCCCAATTTCGTGTATCGTTTGCCGGTGCGTTGTAAAGTGGACTGGCAGGGAACGCTTTCAGCAGTGTGTCTGGAAATCGCAACTTCGCCGGGTCGTATTTGCCACCAAACAATTCAGTTGTCACGGGTTTGAGCCAGGGAACCCTACCCAGCTCTTGGTCCAGTTGGGTGCGTACTACCGGGTCATTCACTTCCTCTGTCTTTGTGGGACCCAGCACGAAAAGCGCCACCGGGCGTGCAACCAGGGCTTGTTGGTGTCGCGCCAGGAATTTATGTGCTTCCTTGAGCCAACGCCCGATGTAGAGGGGCGCGCCCAAGACCACGGCGCGGTAGTCTTCCAGTGATTGCACCTGACGCATGGCTTGCACGTCCACGCTCAGTCCGTTTTGGCGCAGCACTGCAGCAATTTGCTCGGCGACTTCCTGTGTAGAGCCATAGCGCGTAGCATAAGTGACCAGAATGGTTTCTGACATGGTTTCCTCCTTGCGGTAATTGGCTAAGAACCTATCCTGAAATTGTCGCGGCAACACCGAATGATTGCTCCAAGGTTCGGCATTGAGCCGCTAAAGCGACTTTTGAAGGGTATTTTTGTGGTGGGGCGAGGCCCCACCACAAAAATACCTCATTTCTCAGAACCCGGCGAAAATCAATCTACGGGCGGTGGAACTTCAGTACGGAGTAGTTGGATTTCGATTTTGAGACCGGTTGGGGTAGAGCCTAGAGTGATGGTTGCGACTTCTTGCATGGTCACTGTCTCATCGTCTGCAGTGATTGGTCGCACGAAGAACAGTACCGTGCGTTCGGGCGTAGCATTGAAGGCGTCCTGCTCTTGCCATCCGTTGGTTACCAGCTCTTGGCGGTAGAACTCGGCAGCTGCATTTAGGTCACTGCCGGTAAGGTAGCTCAGGAATCCTGGCATACGTAGGGATTCTGTGGCGTCAGAGAGCATAGGAAAATCTGTTAGCACGGGGGCGCAGCCTTCTGGAAGGAGGTTGGCATCTTCGGCTAGGGGGCTAAGATCAAACTGCCAGGTCTGTTCACCGCCAGCGGCACTCAGCACGCCCGCTGGCGCCTGCATGGTCAACCGGTAACGCACTAAAAAGCCGCCGCCTTTGGCTACCCACAGCTCACCTTGCGCAGTTGTTCCAGTGGCCCAGCGAATGGCGCGTTGATCGAAGCTGTAGTGCTCGGTCTCGAAATCGTTAATGGTCTCTTCTCCGACCAGCTCCGCGCCATAGATGGCAGGCAGTTCACGCCACGGGTCGCCAAAAGTAGGGATTTCGGTGTCTTCGGAGTCAACCAATGAACTGCAAGGGGTATCGCTGGCGGATTGAATGAAGCGTGTCCCGGCAACCTCGCCTGCCAGTAGAAAAATCGGTTCTTCTCCGGTGGCGCGACTTTCGAGGCGGGTTACCTGCGCGCCTGTGCCGGCGTAGGCCAGCGTCAGGTGCGTGCTACGTTCGATGGTTTGCCCATCTTGTGTCCCGCTAAACTGTATTTGCAGCTCAGCCTGGTAGCGGCTGAGGATGTCAATCTGGGCGTCGGGTTTGGGTAGATTGAAAGCGCCTGGACCGCCGACAGTGACGGGAGCGGCTATGGTTGGTTCTGCTGTGCCGGGTTCTGGGGTCAGATTTGAGGCAGCTGGTTCGGTCGGCAGTGACGCTGTAGGCTCAGCGGTTGGTGAGGATTGTTCACCGTTGCAGGCACTCAGAAGTAACACAACAAGGATGAAATTCATGCAGTAGTAAAGAAGGGATTTGCGGGTCATTTCTACCTCCGTGTGACTACAACGTATCCGTAGCCGTTAGGAACTTCGAATTCTTCCACACCTCCCTGTAATGGGAAGGTGAGGCCTACCATGTCCATGGTATCTGGGTCCGTTGTGGTATCCCCGATGGGCACGGATAGGTCCATGGCGCCTATACCTACGCCATTGCAGTGCCATACCATCGTGCCGGGCAATACCACTGGGGCGAAGCGGAGGTTGACGTGGAGGAAGTTGTAGGGTTCGGCATTGAGCATGCCCTCTACTTCAAAGGTGCTGTTGGCGGTGATTTTATCCATCGTGCAGGAAAAGGCGCCGGGAGCGAAAGCCCACATGAGCCAGGCCAGGTCATCTTGGCCGTTGCCCGCCAATTCGCCCACAGATTCGGAAGTGCGGTTGACAAAGAACTCACCATCGCCTTTGAAGGTTACATAAAAACCGCCCGTATCAATCGTCTGTGAGGATAGTTCTAGAAACGAGATATCATATTCGCAGGTAGGCAGAACACTGATCCGTTTTTCGACGCTGGCTGAGCCATCATCAATGACTGCGGTGATGGTATCTTGCCCCTCGCCGGCAGCGGTGTAGGTGAAGCGCATATATTGGCTCGGACTGGTCAGCAAAACCCTGCTGGGGCTGACCTGCCCATTCAGAGCACTGATTTCCACATATCGGACCAGTGGAGCCAATGAGGGAGGCCCTGCTGGCGGCTCTGACGGAACTATAGGGCGGTTGGGGTCAACCGGTGACTCGTAATAATATGACCAAAGAGTGAATGTGGTCGAGTCGCCCTTACACAGCTGTCGCATCTGCGCAGGCAGGAATTTGAGGTGCATGCCATCCTCTTCCTCAGTGAGTTGCCCCGCGAGAAGGCTGGCTTGAACCTGTCGTTGAGGTGGGGAAGCCCAGCTGAAAACGAACAACAATATGCCGATTAAGGTAAAGATAGCCCTTCGGGCTGGGAGAACGTGGTATTTCATGCAAACCTCCTGAATGGTTGTAATCTTACCGACGGGTATGAAGGAGTTTGTCCCCGCTTGCACGTCTGTCGGCATCCGGGGCGGTCACGCCCAGAGCCAGATTATACCGCTAACCGGCAGAATGGGTAGCTTTTGGGGTATTGGGCATTTGTAGCAGGTGAGAGGCCCTTTGCGTCCCCTGTGAGGCTCGCAGTGGGAATTGGATTATTGTTTCCCAGAAATGGGTTTATAATAGTACGTGGTCGTTGCGTCTGCGCGCTCACGTTTTCATATAAGTAGCATCGTCATCATCAGGAGAGACGACCTTATGCTGATACGCAATTCTGAGAAACTGTTTGTACCGCTATGGGTCCACATCTTGATGGCTCTGCTGGTCACAGGCTATCTTGCTATCAATGTCTTTGCTATCGGTGGTGACGCCTTTGTGATTGCATTGAATAACGTTGCTGCTAACCCACTGGCGCTGGCGGTGGTGCTTGTGACGTTGTTATTGTGGCGGCACTTGGCGGTAGGACGTCTCAATCGCAGGCTGTGGTTTGGCCTGCTGTTGGGATGGGTTTTGTGGACGGTGGGGGAATTTTGGTGGCCCATCGCCGCTTATGCTGGTGGTGAGGTGCCCTATCCCTCCGGGGCTGATTTCTTCTGGTTGCTTGGGAGCGTTGTTATGGGGGCTGCGCTATGGCTACGGCTGCGTTCTTTGCCTGAACCATCCCGTGGAGCACGTGCGATAGGCTGGGGGGTGGCGATGGTTTTCATCAGCATAGCTGTGGTCTTTGTCTTGCTTCCTATTTTGCGCGACCCTGATCCTTCATGGCTCACCAACGCCCTGAATCTGCTCTATCCGGCTTTGGATCTCACCCTACTCGTACTGGTATTGCAGGTCCTGCTTACGTATCGGCAGGGTGTCTACGGCGCTACCTGGACCTGGTTGGGTATTGGTTTTGCACTTCATTCCGTATCAAACCTTGTCTTTTCTGCAGCGGATACGATGGGATTGTATTTGCCCAATCAGCGCCTCAATCTAATCAGCACGTTGGGTGTGGATGTGCCTTACACCTTGGGTTATGGCGCCTGGTTGGTTGGCTTAGGAATGTTAGCTCAATTGTTAAGCCGCCATCACGCACGCCAGAATGTACCGCTCAAACTCATTCCGGTTCCCGATACACACGTGGTAGTGTTCTGTGGATCAAATGACCGGGTGATGGGCGTGAGTCATAATTATGATCGGGTTTTTGCGCCAAAGGTGATAGGCGAACTTCCGGCAACGGCATTAGGGCTTCTGCAGGAGGACTTGGCGCCGTTGTTGCAGCGTCTCAAAACGGCGCGAGTTCAGGAGCCTCGTACTTTCACGAGCCGGTGCCAGCTGGGAACCGTGCCGATCACCGTTTCCGGCATTGTTGTGACGAGTGTGCAAGGTAAGTATCAGGGAATGACCTTACTTGCGCAGCTTGTGACTGGCGATCCGACACTGGATGGCCTACTGACCAGCGAAGAACAATCGGTGGTGCGTTCATTGCTCAAGAAAACAGGTGCGCAGGCAGAAGAGGATGCCGCAACCAAACAATTGGTTTCCGGTTTTTACATGGCGCAATTGCAGGCGCTCCGCGCTCGTGTTCTGGTTGCTGGAGGGGGGATTATGGTGGATGCTTTGCAGGCAGATCTAAGTAGGGTGATTGCGCAGCAAGGGTTGCGGGTTGCTGTAAGTGCCGACTCGGGTTTGGATGCGGAAGCGCTTTCGCTGGAGGATGCTCGCCGTCTGTTTCCGATCTTGCTCGAAAAGGCGCGCGCCTTTGTGGCGAGTTTGAGCAGTGAAGAAGAGGTTGAAACGATCATTCGAGAAGTGCGCGCGACCTTTGATCCCATATCTTCGCAGCAGGTTGCTCGCTTCGGTTAAGAATTCGGGGTGTACGACAGATTATTGGGGAAAACCAAAAGAGGTTCTGTTCCCAAGATTCCGATAGGCATTGCATTCCAGATTTTTCGATGCTATAATTGTGTGTATAGCAAACTATTGGAGTTGCTATCTTAGCTTCAGATGAGGGTTATTGGTTGAGGTAATACCAACTTATTCGCCACATGACTAGTTTGCGTGCTCCGAGTTTCATTGCCTAAGAACCGTTGCTGGTTGATGGTGTGAAACCGATAGGGTGTAGTGGGAAACGACTACGCCTCCCGTGTTTGGAAAGGAGCCTCGCCCGCATGCTTTGCCGAAATCCTGGCAGAATGACTGCTTGGAGTTTGGGAGAGGATTAGAGCGGCGTTCCTTTCTGGAACGCCGCTTTTGTTATCGGTGTCAGAGTGCCGCAAATGGCCCTTATATCGGCGGGGCGAAGCGTTATTTGATTATCAATGGGGTGTTTGACTCCACTGCGGTGTGCAGTCGGAGAGGATTCAGTCTGGTATCTGTGACTAGCTACTATCACTTATGGAGGGCGTTATGGAGAAAAAGAGACTGATTGTCAATGGCACGACCTATATGGTCATTGTTGATCCCGAAGCTTCCCTGGCGACAGTGCTGCGAGAGCAGTTGGGATTGACAGGAACCAAAATTGGTTGTGGGGTTGGGCAGTGTGGTGCCTGCTCTGTTATTCTTGATGGCAAGTTGGTCCGTTCGTGTGTCACCAAGATGAAGCGCGTGTCAGATGGCGCTGAAGTCGTGACGGTGGAGGGTGTCGGTAAGCCAGATTCTCTCCACATCATTCAGCAGGCTTTTGTGGTACACGGTGCAGCGCAATGCGGTTTCTGTACACCCGGTTTTGTGGTCTCCACCAAGGCGCTACTGGATGAGAACCCCAATCCTACCCGTGCTGAAGTTCGCGCCTGGTTCAAAAAGCACCGCAATATCTGCCGCTGTAATGGCTATAAGCCCTATGTAGATGGCGTGATGGATGCAGCTGCTGTGATGCGCGGTGAAAAATCTTTGGAGACATTGCATTTCGTGATGCCTGAGGATGGCAAGGTTTGGGGTAGCAAGTACCCGCGACCTTCAGCGGTGCCCAAAGTAACCGGCACCTGGGACTACGGCGCTGACCTGGGTCTGAAGATGCCGCCTGGCACACTTCAACTGGCGTTAGTGCAAGCTGAGGTTTCGCACGCGAACATTCTCGGTGTTGATACTTCTGAAGCCGAAGCTATGCCCGGTGTCTACAAGGTTGTCACTCACAAGGATGTGCAAGGCAAGAACCGCATCACAGGCTTGATCACCTTCCCCACGAACAAGGGAGACGGCTGGGACCGCCCGATTCTGTGCGATAGCAAGGTTTTCCAGTATGGTGATGCTATTGCCATCGTTTGTGCGGATACGGAAGCGCATGCACGTGAGGCGGCGAAGAAGGTCAAGGTGGACCTGGAAATACTCCCTCCGTATATGAGTGCGCCTGCTGCAATGGCGGAGGATGCGCTGGAGATTCACCCCGGCACACCCAATGTTTACTTCGAGATCCCCATCGTCAAGGGTGAGGATACCAAGCCCATCATGGATTCCGCGGCCTATGTGGTGGAAGGTAACTACTATCTGCAGCGCCAACCACACCTGACTATCGAGCCAGATGTTGGTCTGGCATACTTTGATGAGGCGGGTCGTCTCACCATTCACTCCAAGAGTATTGGCATTCACCTGCACCATGCCATGATCGCTCCCGGTCTGGGCATTGAGCCAGAGAAACTGCGTCTGGTGCAGAACAATGCGGGTGGCACGTTTGGGTACAAGTTCAGCCCGACGATGGAAGCGCTGTTGGGTGTTGCCGCGATGGCGACGGGATGCCCGGTCGTGCTCAAGTATGATTACAAGCAGCACATCACCTATACTGGGAAGCGCTCGCCATTCTTCATCAGCCTCAAATTCGCTGCTGATAAGGATGGCAAGCTGTTGGCGATGGAGAGCGACTGGACAGTGGACCACGGTCCCTATTCTGAGTTTGGCGATCTGTTGACGTTGCGTGGCGCGCAGTATATCGGCTCGGGCTACAATATCCCCAGCATTCGTGGTTTGGGACGGACGGTGTGCACCAATCACGCCTGGGGGTCGGCTTTCCGGGCATATGGTTCGCCGCAGGCCTTCCTGGCTTCCGAGAGCTTGATGGACGAACTGGCAGAGAAGATGGGGATGGATCCGTGGGAACTGCGTTACAGGAATGTCTATCGCAAAGGCTCGACGACGCCTACGGGGCAAGACCCGGAGGTGTACAGCCTGCCGGATTTGCTGGAGGCGATCCGCCCGCACTATGAAGCCGCCAAGAAGCGTGTAAAGGAGACCTCCACCGCTGAAGTTAAGCGCGGTGTCGGCATCTCTATTGGCCTCTATGGTTGTGGCCTGGATGGGGTGGATAGCTCTGCGGCGACGGTGGAACTGACGCCAGAAGGTGTGACGGTCTACTCAAGCTGGGAGGATCACGGACAAGGCGCTGATATGGGCGTTCTGGGGACTGCACATGAGGGATTGCGCCCTCTGGGTATTGCACCAGATAAGATCAAACTGGTGATGAACGATACCGCTGTTACGCCCAACAGTGGCCCTGCTGGTGGAAGTCGCTCGCAGGTGATGACCGGTAACGCGATCAAGAACGCTTGTGAGAAACTGGTCGCCGCGATGCAGAAGCCCGGCGGCGGCTTCTATACCTATAACGAGGCGGTTGCAGCCGGTTTGGCGCTCAAGTATGAGGGGCAATGGGCCGCCGCTATGAACAGCAACTGCGATCTTACAACCTCGCAGGGCAACCCCTTCGCGGTTTACATGTACGGTGCCTTTGTCGTTGAGGTAGCAGTTGAGTTGAAGACGGGCAAGACAACGGTCGAGCGGATGGTGGTCGCTGCCGATATCGGCAAGATCAACAACAAGCTGGTCGTGGACGGGCAGATCTATGGTGGCGTAGCGCAGGGTATCGGCCTGGCGCTCACTGAGGATTTTGAGGACCTGGAGAAGCACACCAGCATGGTTGCTTGCGGTATCCCCGAGGCCACGGATATTCCCGATGACTTCGAGATCATCTATATCGAGACGCCGCGCGAGCACGGCCCGTTCGGGGCTGCTGGCGTAGGCGAGTTGCCGTTGACTTCGCCGCATGTAGCGATTGTCAATGCTATCGCTAATGCCACCGGGGTGCGCATCCATGCACTCCCCGCGCTGCCTGAGAAGGTGCTGGCCGGGTTGAATCGGGCCTAAGCCGCACTGAGGGGCAAGGCGTTGCGAAGGTAGTATCAGACGTCAGGCATCGAACGTCTAGTGGGAGATGCCTGACGTCTCTTGCTATTTATTCTGTGTCTCTCATGGTGTTGTGTGAGGTGCGATGGATCAGAAGGAACTGCGCGAGCTGGAATCTCAATGTATTCAGGAACACGCGCCGCCCTGTACAGCGGCGTGCCCATTGCACGTAGATGTGCGTGGCGTTTTAGCCGCTTTGGCTAATGAAGATTTCGATGCGGCATTGCAGTCACTGGTCAAGCGGCTTCCCTTTCCCGGAATCATCGGTCGCGTCTGCGAGCAGCCCTGTCGTAGCGTTTGCAACCGCAAGGATGTGGGGGAGGCGCTAGAAATTGCAGCACTAGAGCGCGCCTGTGCCACTTTTGGGACGCTTTCGGGTTCTGCCCGGCGCATTCCACCGCGTGGGAAGCGTGTGGCGGTGATTGGGGGTGGCTTGAGTGGCGTCATGACGGCATTATTGCTAACACGGAAGGCGCACAGTGTGACGCTCTTCGAGGCCACAGAGCGCCTGGGTGGCGCCCTGTGGCTCACGCCGGAGGATTTGTTGCCGCGCGAGGTGCTGGTAGCGGAGTTGGAATTGGCCGTGCGCGATGTGGATCTGCGAATGCAGCATCCGGTGGCAGTTCCTGACCTGGAATCCTTGCGCGCGGAGTATGACGCAATCTATCTGGGGGTGGGGAGCTCTGCGACGGGCGATTTTGGTGCTTTGCTGGCGGAGGTAGATTCTTTAACTCTGGCAACGCCGAGAATGGGGATTTTTGCCGGCGGGCGTGCAACTTCGGAAACGCCCGGTTTCATTGACTCGCTCAGCAGCGGGCATCGCGCGGCGATCTCCATTGACCGCTATCTTCAGAAGGCTTCACTCACAGCCTCGCGCGATAACGAAGGATCGTATACGACCCGGCTATTCACCAATCTGGAGGGAGTGGCACCAACGCCCGCAGTAATTCCTGCTACACCAGTCTTGGGCTATACCCGCGCCGAAGCTGTGGCGGAGGCTCGGCGTTGTATTCAGTGCGAGTGCATGGAATGTGTCAAGGTCTGCGCTTATCTCCAGCACTTTGGCAGTTATCCCAAACAGTACTTGCGCCAGATTTACAACAACCTGTCCATCGTGATGGGTGAGAGACATTTCAATATCCTGATCAACTCGTGCAGCTTATGTGGACTGTGCGGCGAGGTGTGCCCTGAGGGGTTGAACATGGCGCCGGTGTGCCGTGACGCCCGGCAGTTGATGGTAACGCAGAAACGGATGCCGCCCTCGGCGCATGACTTTGCCCTGCGTGATATGGCTTTTAGCAACAGCTCGACGGCGGCGCTGGCACGCTGCGCTCCGGGGACTGAACGCTGTGATTACATTTTCTTCCCAGGCTGTCAATTGGATGCTTCAGCGCCAGAGCACGTGATGCAGGTGTATGATTATCTGCACAAGACTTTGCCCAATGTGGGGCTTCTGCTGCGGTGTTGCGGCGCACCCGCTGATTGGGCCGGGCGCCGTGATCTCTTCGAGGAGACCGTTGCGGCTTTCCGCGCAGATTATGCGGCGCTGGGCGGTGGGACGGTTATTCTGGCGTGCTCTACCTGCTACCAGATGTTCAAAACGCATCTGCCGGATGTGCCGGTGGTTTCGTTGTGGGAGATTTTCGACACCTATGGTTTGCCAGAACATGTGCCTTTGATTCAACCGCCGGCATTGGCAATCCACGATCCTTGTACTACACGTTACGAAAGTGGTGTGCAGGACAGTGCCCGGAACGTACTGTCCACTTTGGGTTGTGAGATTGAAGAGTTGCCATTGAACCGTGAGCACACGGAGTGCTGTAGTTATGGTGGCTTGATGTGGTTGGCAAATCGCTCACTGGCGGAGACCGTGGTGCAGCGCCGTATCGCTGAGCACCCGGCGGATTATGTGACCTATTGCGCCATGTGTCGTGATTTCTTTGCGGATCAAGGGAAACCTACATTGCACGTGCTGGATGTGCTTTTTGAGCGCGATTTGCCGGCGCGGGCGATGCGCCCGGGTCCACGTTTCTCGCAACGCCATGATAATCGGGCGTGGTTGAAACGCACTTTGTTAGCTGATGTCTGGGAGGAGACGATGGGCGAAGTCCAAGCTGCGACCGTTCCCTTGCACTTCGCGGAGGCTGTTGCCGAGCGAATTGATCGAAGATTGATCCTTGAGGAGGATATTCGCGAGGTCATTGGCTATGTGGAACGCACCGGGAATTGCTTCCGCCACCCCAGTACCGGACACTTTTTGGCTTACTACAAACCTGCCAATGTGACCTATTGGGTAGAATACAGCCCCGCTGAGGATGGCTACACCATCTACAACGCTTACAGTCACCGGATGGAGATTGTCATGCAGCCGAAAGCACAGGAGGCTCAAGAATGAGTATGCCTTCTCCAACCACAGAGGTCCCCTGGATTTGTAGCCGCTGTGGCGCACCACTGACTTTGGGTAAGATTGAGATTGCTTATCTGGGTAGCGCCTTCCCGGTGGAACTCTGGCATTGTGCGCATTGTGGTTTGGTCCTAATTCCCGAGGAATTGGCGCTCGGTCGCATGGTAGAAGTCGAGAAGATGTTGGAGGATAAGTAGCCAGGTGGGTGATAGTGTAAGCTGTGTTTATGAGCAGCGCGCTATCCGCCAGGTGGCGGGCGACGTTATTCGCCCTGGTGGATTGGCGCTTACGCGCCACGCGCTATCCCTGGCAGCGCTTCAGGAGGGGGCGCCGCTGCTCGATGTGGGATGCGGCGTGGGGTCCACGGTGGCGCTCTGCCGTGAGGAATTTGCACTGCGGGCGGTGGGGCTAGACCTTTCTACGGTTTTACTTTGTGAAGGGCACACTCACGTCCCGGCGCGTCCTTTGTTACAGGCGATGGCTCAGCAACTGCCATTTGCCTCGGGGACCTTTGCTGCGGTAATGGCGGAGTGCAGCCTTTCCCTTATGCCGGATTGGAGCGCAATGCTGGGGGAGCTGCGACGGGTGTTGCGACCGGGAGGATTAGCTATCATCAGTGATATCTATGTTGCCGCCGGCGTTGCTGCGCCGCCACCTGAATCTACTTTGCGGTGTTGTTTGAACGGCGCGCGCTCTAGAGATGAGATCGAGGGGTTGCTCGCGGCACAGGGGTTAGCGCTGCTATTCTGGGAGGATCATACACCAGCGTTGAGGCAGTTTGCGGCTCGACTAGTTTGGCAGCATGGCTCACTACAGTCGTTCTGGGCCTGCGCCGGGGCGAAAGAAGGCGATATCGCCGCGTTCCCTGCAAAGCCTGGCTATTTCTTGCTTGTGGCGCGTCATGCTGGATAATCTATACATCGCGAGTGCAGAACAGGAGTGATGATGATGGATGATTTGATGCTGCAAATGGCCCGATACAAGCAGCAGGGTTTCTATTGCAGCCAAATTCTAGTGCTTTTTGGATTGGAGAACCTGGGTAGGGAGAATCCTGATTTGGTGCGCACGATGCACGGATTGGCAAGGGGGCTGGGCTCGGGCGAAGTCTGTGGCGCGTTGACAGGCGGGGTAGCACTGTTGAGTCTCTATGCCGGGTGTGGCGAATCTGGTGCTCAGGAGGACCCGCGCCTGGGCGTGATGTTGCAGGATTTTGTTGCGTGGTTCAAAGAGACTTATGGCGTGCCCTTTGGCGGTATTCGTTGCGCTGAAATCCTGGGCGATGACCCACGGAACCAGAATCGCTGTGGGCAGATGGTGCTGGGCGTCTACGAAAAAGTGACAGCTTTGCTCATCGAAAACGGTTTCGACCTCTACGGATTGGAAGAATGACCCACGGGGTGATTCTGGCGACAACGCAGAGCGTTTGCCCTGAATGCTTGCGTCGCATCACAGCATGGCGTGTGCAGCGCGGTTCCGACGTTTATCTGGTAAAAACCTGCGAGGAGCATGGTACCTTCGAGACCATCATCTGGCGTGGCGAACCGGGGCATGCTTCCTGGGTGCGTATCAAGACTCCCAGCCCCCCAGAGACCCCGCTTACTGTGGTGGGGGAGGGTTGTCCCTTCGATTGCGGTCTTTGCCCGGAGCACCGTCAACAGACCTGCACTGCGTTGCTGGAAGTGACGCAGCGCTGCAACCTGGCATGTGATTTTTGCTTTGCTTCCGCTAACAGCGACTTGGCAGATCCAGATCTCGCGACCATTGAAGGGTGGTACCGCAGTGTGCTACGCACGGGTGTGACTGCGAATGTACAGATCTCTGGTGGCGAGCCTACGGTGCGTGATGATTTGCCCGCCATTGTGGCATTGGGGCGCGACCTGGGTTTTGGCTTCATCCAGGTGAACACCAATGGTTTGCGCTTTGCTCAGGATCCAGATTACGTCGCAGCGTTGAAGGCTGCTGGACTCGGCTCAGTGTTCCTGCAATTTGACGGGACTGACGATGCCATCTATCGAGCGCTGCGTGGTCGCGCATTGCTGGCGGAAAAGGAAGCTGCTATCGCAGCATGCACGAAGCAAGACCTGGGTGTGATTCTTGTCCCCACGCTGGTGCCGGGCGTCAATGTTCATGCTATTGGCGACATTGTGCGTTTCGCCCTGGCGCATACTCCCGTGGTGCGCGGCGTGCATTTTCAGCCGGTGAGCTACTTTGGGCGCTACCCTGCTGCTCCTACAGATGCTTCCCGGATTACCTTGCCGGAGGTTATCCGCGCCCTGGAGGTGCAAACCGAAGGCTTGGTGCGGGTTGCGAACTTTATTCCACCGGGCTGCGAGAATGCGTTGTGCTCCTTCCATGGCAATTTCGTGCAGCTTGAAGATGGACGTCTACATGCCTGGACGCAACACCAACCACGCACATGTTGCTGCAAGCCTAAGCCCGCCGCTGAGGGCGCGGCGGAAGCACGCTCCTTTGTGGCTCATCAATGGCGAGCGCCAGAGTTGGCACCTGAATCGAAAGGACCGAGCCTCGGCGGTTGGGATGCGCTATTGGAACGTGCTAAGACCCATGTTTTCTGTATTTCCGGTATGGCTTTTCAGGATGCCTGGACGCTAGACCTGGAGCGCCTGCGTGATTGTTGTATTCACACGGTGGCGCCTGATGGACGACTCATACCTTTTTGTGCGTACAACCTCACTGCGCGCGATGGCAAAACGCTCTATCGCCAGGTGGCAGCGGAAGGTTAGCGATGAAAGCAACGCCATTGACGCCGTTGGAACCCTGGATCAGACGCAAGATGGGGGGACGTTCCGGTGCATTCGAACCTCTCCGGCGTGTGGATCTCGAGGCGTACCAACTCGCTGCGCTGCGTGAGACCCTGGTTTGGGTAAAGCAGCGCAATGCCTTTTACCGTGCTCATCTGGCTACGGCGCCTGCAACGGTAGAGACGTTGGAAGATTGGAACATGATTCCATTTCTTACTGCTGATGATCTGCGTGCGGAACCGCAACGCCTGGTCTGCGTCTCTCAGGGGGATATCGCCCGTGTGGTGACGCTGGACACATCGGGAACGATGGGTCAGCCCAAACGGTTATATTTCACGGCTGAGGAACAGGAACTGACGGTGGACTTCTTCCAGGTTGGAATGTCTACCTTCACCGTGCCGGGCGATCGGGTCGTGATTCTGCTGCCTTATGCGCGTCCCGGAAGTGTGGGGAATCTGCTGGCATTGGCGCTGGCGCGTATGGGCGTGGAGGGAATCTGCCATGGTCCTGTGAGCGATATTGCGGAGACGTTGGCGCTTCTGGAGACTACCAGGGCGAATGGGTTGGTGGGCATCCCGGCGCAGGTGTTGGCTTTAGCACGCGCGTCGCAGCCGAAAGGTGGGTTTGCCCCCCGCTTTGCGCTTCTTACCACAGATCACGTGCCTGCTGCCATTGTGAGTGCTGTGGAAGGTGCATGGGGTTGCACTGTCTACAATCATTACGGTATGACGGAAATGGGGTTGGGGGGTGGTGTGGACTGCGCGGCGCGACGCGGCTATCATTTGCGCGAGGCCGACCTTTACGTAGAGATTGTGGATGTTGCGGGGAAACCGGTAGCGCCTGGGGAATATGGGGAGATTGTCTTTACTACGCTTACGCGCCGCGGGATGCCGCTATTGCGATATCGCACGGGTGATTGGGGGCGTTTTCTGCCGGATTCGTGCCCGTGTGGAACGGTGCTCAAGACGCTGGAGCATGTTAGCTGCCGGCTTGCTGACAGGGTGCTGGTAGGAACTGAGGTATTGTCGTTAGCGGCGTTAAGTGAAGCGCTCTTCGCCTTGGATGGGGTGGTGGATTTTACGGCGACATTAGATCGTAGTGCCGGTCAGAACGTGCTTTTGATTCGCGTAGTCGCAGTTACTGAGGTTCCGGCGCGTGCAGTATTGCTGGCACTGCCAGTGATAGCGAATGCTATAGCGATAGAAGGCTTGCGATTGGAGGTCACTATGGTGCCGGTTGCGCCGGAAGAGGGTTATGTCCCGATGCCGGCGAAGCGCCACTTCAGGGTGGTGGGGAGTGGATGACTGTCTCCATTACCACCGCTCTTTATCGTTCGTCTTGTTGTCTGAACTTCATTGATAGGGGGAGGTAGGCATTGGAACTCGTGACAGATTGGCTCGAGTTATGGCGTCAGTTGGTGGAAGCCCAACGTGAGGGATGGCGAGTCGAGGGAAGGGCTGATGCTGATGTGTGGCGCGCCAAGGCGCGTGCTTATCATGAGACTGTAATGCGGCGCTGGGCAACGCCGGATTCCAGTCGTGATTTCATCGCTGCTGATTTGAGTGTGCATGGCAGCGATACGGTAGTTGATGTGGGCGCCGGCAGTGGCTCATGGACGGTGTTTCTGGCGAGGATGGCGCGTCATGTTACGGCGATTGACCCTTCGCCAGCCATGCTAGAGGTGCTGCATGAGAATGTCGCGGCGGCAGGACTCTCCAATGTGAGTGTCATGGAGGGAGGGTGGTTGCAAGTAGATGTGGCGCCGCACGACGTGGTATTTTGTTCTCACGCGATCTATGGCACGGCAGATATTGAGGCATTTGTGCGAAAGATGGAAGCTGCGGCACGGCGGCGGTGTTATTTGTTGTTGCGCACGCCTCTGCCTAACGGGGTCATGGCTGAGGCGGCGCGTCGCATTTGGGGACAGCCCTATGATAGCGCGAATTTCCAGGTGGCGTACAATGCACTGCTGCAGATGGGGATTTGTGCCAACGTGGTCTTTGAGGACAGTGGTTGCTGGCAGCCCTGGACAAGTGCCAGTTTGGATGAGGCTCTGGCGGATGCGAAACGCCGCTTTGGGCTGGAAGCGACTTCCGAGTATGACGCGTTTCTTTGGGATTTGTTAAACCGGCGATTGGTGCGCGAGCAGGAGCAGTTAGTGTGGCCAAGTGCCACACGTTCCGCGCTGGTTTATTGGGATGTACAGGCTTTGTGATGGAGATTTTATCTTATGCTGAGGCAGTGCATTTGTTTGAGCAGTGGGGCTTCCGGGTGGAGTCTGGACCTCGTGCTGGGGAGGTGACGCTGATCCTCGAAACGCCTGAGGGACGCACTTACGCGGTGCACCCGGTGGAATTGTTGCCGCAGATGGCGGCATCAGCCCTGGCGGTGCGATGGCACAATGGGGTCGGCGCGCAGGCAGCGACTGGAGTGCAGCTCTGCCGGCATTAGTTTGCGGTAAAGGAAAACCTATCGCGGGGCAGGTCGAACCTGTCCCGCGATAGAGTTTATTTAGTGTAGAACTTGGATGATGGCTGCGCGTTTAGTCGAGCATCTGACCTAGCTGCGCGATTAGATGGTCGGCAATCTGTTCATAGGGAATGCTTGTGGGCCATTCAGCCTGGAATTTCCAATCCGGCAGAAGGTGCAGCTGCAGCGTCTCTTCATGCCAGGATAAACAGACTCCGTAGAGGTAGCTCTGCGGGGGTTTCTGCGTTCCCGGCTTTGGCGGGGTGCAGGGGGTATCGCGTGCTCGCTCGATAGCCCGCGCTAGCTGGGTCGAGAGTGATCGCCCGCGTGTCAAGCTGATGCGTGGTAGGGGTTGAAGTGCTACCCACTCGTTATCTGGTTCATGGCACATGGGGATGATGATGAAGCCTCGTCCACTGGCGTAGATGTAGATTTTCCGTTCGTTCATTGTACTTTTACCTGCCTTGTTCAATTTCGAAACCGCTTACTGTGCCAGAACAATGCGGTGACCTTCTACCTGCATGACCTGGATAGGGACATTGTAAGTGCGGGTGAGATTCTCGGCGGTGAAGATGTCCTCAAGGGGTCCGGCAGCAAGCGCCTGACCTTCGCGCATCAGCACGACGTAGTCAGCGAGGGCGGCAGCTAGATCTGGTTCGTGAGTGGTGAGGATAGCGGTGACGCCCGCGGCGACCTGTTCTTTTACCAATGAGAGCACCCGCCCTTTGTTTCCCAAGTCGAGGTGCGCCGTGGGTTCATCCAGCAGGAGCACCCGTGGTTCCTGTGCCAGAGCGCGCGCAAGCAACACCAGCTGGCGCTCTCCACCACTTAAGGTTTGCAGCGGTCGCGTTGCCATTTCCGTTGCCCCTACCCGCGCCAGAGCGCTGTGAGCGATGGCAAAGTCTTCGGGGCGTGGCGATTCCAGCAGGCTGAGATAGGGCGCACGTCCCAAGAGCACATATTCTTGCACGGTAAAACTGAAAGGGATGGCTTCTTCCTGAGCCACAAGGCCCACCAGACGCCCCAACTCGCGCCGGGAATAACTGCGCTGGGGACGCTGCGCTAATAGCACGTCACCTGTAGCAGGTGTGAGTAAACCCAGAATCAGGTGGAGCAGGGTGGACTTCCCGGCGCCGTTGGGACCAAGGATCGCCGTGATGGAACCGGGTGGAATTTCCAACGAGAGACCTTCAAAGACGGATATCTCGCGTCCGTCGTAGCGGAAATGAATGTTGGAGAGGGTGATGGGAATGGATGTCATTGTGCCTGACTCTTAACCTGTAGTGCCGTGCCCCAACGAGCGCGGCTGAATCAACATGAGTGCGATGAAGATGCTTGCTCCGATAAGTGAGGCAAGGATGCCCAGGGGGATTTCGCCAGGGAGCATGGTGCGGGCGAGTGTATCACAGAATACGGCAAAAGCGCCGCCGATCAGTAAGGCTCCAGGAAGTGAGCCTTGTGCATCTGCCCCCAAGAGGCGCCGTGCGAGATGCGGTACAATGAGGCCAATCCAACCGACAATGCCGGAGACGGAGACGACGACGGAGACGGCAGCAACGGCGGCAACTAACAACACCATCCGTTCGCGGGCGGGGGCGGCGCCTAGGGAGAAGGCAGTTGCATCATCTAGCGCCAGTAGATTGAGCCTCCAACGTAGAAGGAGCAGTAATGCCAGTGCAGCAACTGTCACGGGGAGAATCGAGAGCGTTTTGGTCCAGGTAACGCTCCATAAAGCCCCTAACATCCAGAAAACGAGCTCCGGCAGTTGCGTTAGTGGGTCGGCGACATATTTGAGGATACCCACACCCGCCGAAAACAGCGCGGAGACGGCAATGCCGGCGAGGACGAGTCGCAGCGTCCAACCTCCGTAGCGGATACGGCGCGCGAGAGTGCTAGAGAGCAGCAGCCCCAGGAAACCAAAGGTCGCTGCTGAAGCTTGAATGCCGGGTCCGGCGGCGTTCCACGCGACGATACTCAACGCTGCACCAAAGGCAGCGCCCTGAGAGACCCCCAGAAAGCCGGGTTCGACCAGTGGATTGCGAAAGATCATCTGGAAAACAGTGCCTGCGCCTGCAAGAGTCATTCCCAGGAGCACTGCTGCGAGGATGCGCGGCAATCGCAGATTGAGGACAATCTGACGCGCCATGGGGTCTTCGGCGAGCAGTCGAGGCGACATCCAGTAGGGTGCGGGATAGCGCCCACTAAAAATCGCCACGACGACCATGAGTAACAGCATTGCGGCAAGCCCCCACAGCAGGCGCCTGCGTCCCGAAGAACTCCCATGAGTTTCTGGAGAGCTCCTATTCTTGGAGCTCTCCAAACCTTCGTGAGGGTTGCGTATTTGTGATAACGCATTTTGGGGGTGATCTGTGCTGCTATGCTCCATCAATTTGCTAATCCAGACGAGTGATAGGCAGAATCTCCGCATCAATCGCGGCACGATCCAGGCCGTAGAGATCTTCGTAGAAGCGATAGAATTCAGCCTGCATATCTATATCTGCAAAACGCTCCGGTTGGATTTGCTTCGCCAACCAGAGTAGACCCAACCCCCAACGGGTGTCGGGCTGATCCCAACTATAGAAATCCGAGGCAAAGGGGTAGATCTGTTCGCTGCTAACCGCAGGCATCTGTGCCCATTGTGGATCCGCTTTAAGGGTTGCGACGATTTCAGCTGAGGAACCGGAGTAGTTGATGATATAGATCTGATCGGGGTTCCATGCTGCGATTTGTTCGAGATTGACCACTGCCCAACCGCCGCCTTGTGCCGCCTCGAGCCAGATGGGTTGCCCGCCTGCCAGAGTGACGAGGGTGGTTTGGATCCATGATGCGGGTGGTACCTTGAAGGCTATCTCTTCGCCCGTTGCTGCGTACTGGAGAAGAAGCACACGGGGTTTATCTGCATCCGTTAATCCCTCGGTGCCCTTTGCCGCACGATCGAGGATGTCGCGGTAATATTCCCACAATTCAGTGGCGCGCTCTGTGTTGCCAAGTGCTTGCCCCATGGTTTTGAGGTCGCGTTCGTATTGCTCAGGCGTTTCTAGATCCAGATAGATGACCGGGATTCCCAATTGTTCGAGCGTTGTGCCGACAGAGTCGCGCATGTAGCTCTTCAGAAGGACGAGATCTGGCTGTGTAGCTGCAATCTCCTCCGCAGGGGCATCGGATTCAAAGAGCGATTTGGTTTGTGCGTCAGGATCTAGCATCTGTGCAAAGGCTACAGCAGCCTGTTTCGTGGATTTGGTCAGCGCGGAGACCCGCGAGGGCATATCAGGAAAAAGGTAAAGCGCGTCGCTGATCATGAAGTTGGCCCGTCCGCCGATGGCGATGCGCTGCGGCGGTGCGGGTAGGGTGACCTCGCGACCGAGTGCATCGGTTGCTGTCAACGTGGTAGATTCGGGTGTGGTTGGTTGCGCACCTGAACAGGCAACCGATCCCCAGAGCAATACCAACAGCACTATTCCAGAAAGCAGTTTGTGTGTCATGATGATCTCCTTGAGCGAAATAGGTAAACTGGATACGCCATTTGGAAAGCTATCTTCCTACCCTTGATCCTTGACCATGGAGGACAGACGCTTCTCTGCTTTCTGGAACAAGTCTTCATCTGCCATCCGTGGTCAAAAAGACGTGAATTCTACTATTCATCCAGGGTGTTGGTTGCTGCCGCTGTGTCTTCGGTCTCTATCTGCTTCAGCCACGCGAGCATGGCCTGCACCTGTCCCACACGAAAACGGTAGACGAGAGCTTCGTAGCTGGTGGGGTTGAGGGCATCGAGCGTGTTTTGCAGCTCTGCTAACCACTTGTAGAAAATGGTCTCCTGCGCTGCCAATAACACGTGAAGTGCTGCATCACCTTGTTGCTGGGCGAAATAGACCTTCGCCAAAAACTCCAGGCGAAGATCGCGCCCGCGCGGTACCGGGGTACGAACCCAGGCTTCCAACGCAGTGCGTCCGGCGGGGGTGGGGGTGTGAATTTTCCGCGGCGGACGCGCCTCCTGTGTCTCGAGCGTGGTTGTAAGATAACCGCGCTCTTCCAGGCGGGCGAGGACGGCATAGAGCTGGCTCTGCTTGATGTGCCAAACCAGTCTCAAGCCGGTGGTTACGGTCAAACGCTGGTGTAGCTCGTAACCGTGCATCGGCTTTTCGGCGAGTAAGCCGAGCAGGCTCCATTCGATGGTCAAGGGTGCTACAGGTAATGGGCTCAAAGTATACTCATTGATTGATTACTTATTTAATGAGTATAAAGGATAAAGCAGAGGTGTCAAGCTCAATGATGACGAGGGTGCGTTTCAAAACGGAGGTGAAAACCTCAGGCGCCCCTACAGGGCGCAGAAGAGAATTGATTTTTGGCGGCGGGACAAGCCCCGCCGCCAAAAATCAATCAAAGAAAGGCATTTGTATGGTAGTCGTCTTGCTTTTACCCCTAAGTTGAAACGCACCCGATGACGACTGTGGCCCAGTAGTGCATAGCTGATGGTGGATTTGCCAGCGCCGCTCGCGCCAGAGACGATCAGGAGCGGCAGGCGCGGGAAGTGATGTTGGTGACCGCATTCTGGGCAGATGGCAACGTTACGATCTGGATCAATGGTTTTATCCGCGCGATAAGCGCCACATTGAAGGCAGGCGTTGAACATGCGAGATCGGCTTCGTTTACTTGCGTTGCGCCCGTAGTAACGGGATTTGGTTTGATTGTGTGTGGAGTGGGCGGTACAGGACTCGAACCTGTGACCTCCTCCGTGTAAAGGAGGCGCTCTAACCGACTGAGCTAACCGCCCAAGGACGTATCATACCAGGGTTCGATTTGAAGTCAACCTGGCTATTGGATAGTCTCCCTGTTAAGCGTTGTTGATGTTTGGTACAGGTAGCATTGTCAATAGTTCTTTAACAGTCCAAATACGATCGGTCAGCTTGGCCACCATGGCTGGCG
>JAPKMR010000080.1 GCA_026645815.1 Anaerolineae bacterium
CCCTGGGTGCGACCCACCTGCCACCGCTACACACACGCCACCGGTGGGTTGCACCTCCACAACCCCTCCCGCCACCGACCACCTCCACCTGCACCAACCCTCCGCACCACAAGCCACCTCCCTGGGTGCGACCCACCTGCCACCGCTACCACCTGTTCGCGGTACGTTCGGGGCGGAGGGGGTTGCCGTAGGGTGAGGGGGGGGGTTGGAATTGGGGGAATGCGAACTAAAGTTCGCGGTACATTCGGGACGAAAACGGCTGTGCACTCTACGTGGTCACGTTCACACATTCCCACATCATTTGTGTAATTCGTGAAATTCGTGGCAAAACCCTTCCCCTCTGCGTCTCTCTGCATTAAATCTCCCTCTCCCCGCCGCCATAGCCGGGCTTGCGCGAGAGGTGCGGGGCGATTTCCCAGCGCGCGATGACGCCGTTCGCCACGGTGACCTCCACCGTAATCCGCCCGTAGCCCTGCGCCCGCCGCAGGTGTTCCAGCGCATTGCGCACATCCTGCACCAGCTCCGCCACCGCGATAGCATCCTCATCCGCCAATCCCTTCCCAACCGACCCTCGACCCTGCATTCCACTACCCCCTCAGAACGTAAACACGTGAACACGTTATCACGTTCCTACGTTATCACGTTCCTACGTTCGCCCCCAGCGCCGCGGCGACCCGGCAGCGTTCCCATAGCGCCTGCCACGCCGGCACAGCACCCACGCGCGCGAGCAAGCCCTCCAGCTGCTCCGCGGCTACTCCCGCGAGCCACGCCCGCAAGTCGCCGCCGTGGACCCAGCAATCCGTCAGATCGTGGTCCGGTGGCGCCACTTGCGTTACCCGCGCCCAGCGCGCCGCGAGCGTCGCCGCCCCCGCCTGCCCCGCCGCATCGGCATCGTAGACCGCCACCACCGCCGCCTTCTCCAACAACGCGAGCGCATCTACCACGTCCAGATTCGCCCGCGCCCCCGCGAGCGTCGCCACATCCAGCAGATCGCCCGCCTCCTGCCACGCCAGCAGCGCATCAAACTCGCCCTCGACCAGCAGCAGCACTGGCAAGCCCGCCCAGCGCTCCCGCCCGTAGAGCGCCATCCGCCCCCCGCGTGGACCCCGGTACTTGTAGCCGCTCGCCAGCACCGGCACACCCGGCATCTCGAAGCAGCGCACCTTCACCCCCTGCACCTCGCCCGTCCGCAGCACGTGCGGCAGCGTCACCCCCGCGTGCAGCAGCACGGGCCAATCATCTGCCGGATAACCCCACGCCGCCGGGCGATCCCGCAGTAGCCGCGGATTCCAGCCCACGCGCGCCGCGAGGAGCGTCGTATCACGCAAACCCCGCCCGTGCAGATAGCGCCGCGCCGCCCCGCCCGCCTCGCCCCAGAGTTGCCGCGCCGCCCACGCCGTGAAGCGCGCCGCCCGCGCGCACCACACCGGTCCCGGCGGCGGCGCCAAATCCGCTTTAGCACTTCCTTCACGGAAGCTCGAAACCTGTCCCCGCAGGTTCAAGGCAACCGGCGCTTCCCCGTCCGCCCACGCCGCCAGCTCCCGCAGCGCCGTCGGAAAATCCACCTTGCGCCACGCGCTCCAGAACGCCAGCGCATCCCCATCATTGCGCCCCGGTGGGCACCGGGTGAAACAATGCCAGCGCTGCCGCCCATCCGCGCCAGTGTAGAGGTGAAAGGCGGTGGGATTATCCCCGCCATGCAGCGGGCAGTGCGACGAGCGCTGCCCCTCGAAGCGCGCGCCCGCCGCCTCCGCCAGCGCCGCTAAATCCACCCGTCGCAAGAGCGCCTCGATATCCATGATGCCCCCTCCGGAATGTTACACGTGGGAACGTGGGAACGTGTTTACGTGGCTACGTTCTTTCGTGTTACTGTCTGACTGTTTGACTGTCTGAAAGCCTCGCGCGCGCAGCGGGGTAGTGGTATCGCAAATTGTTCAGACTCCTGCGACTGCTGCGAATGTTGCGATTATCGCAACACCTCAGCCCACCAGCTCCCACAGCCCGTCGGAATTCTTCCAACCCTTGGTGTTGCGCACGCGCCCTTCAAGCGCCTTCCGCGCGCGGTAGACCGTGTCGCGACTGTAGCCCGCTTCCTGCGCCGCCGCCACGACGGCTTTAGGCGCCAGGGAACCTTCTGCCAGCAGTTGTTCGATGAAAGCGGCGCAGAGCTCCACCCGGGTCGGGGGGTGATAGTCCTGCTGTGCGGCGCCGTAAACCAGGCGCACCCCTGCGCCGGGTGAGCTCCGCTCACCGGGTGAGCTCCGCTCACCGGGTGAGCTCCGCTCACCCGGCGCCCCCGCAGAAGAAACCGTGCTGGAGTGTGGCGCTCGCAGCGGCTCAAAGGTCACGCCGAGCGGCTCCGGCGCCGGACCGAGGTTGGTCTTCACCACCTCCAGGCGCCGCGGACCGTTCCGGTCGCGCTGCGGGCCCGTGCGCACGCGGCTCAAGCCCAAGACGCTGCGGCTCATCGCGATGATGTGCGAGCTGCCGCGGAAATCGTCAATCGTCAGCTCGTCGCTCGCGGGCAGCGACGCACTGCGTTTGCGCAGATGGTGAATCAGCAGCAGCGCGCACGGCTGAATCTGCGCCACCTGGTTGAGGAAGCCCAGCACCCCACGGATGTCATCCACGGCATTCTCGCCCGCCGAGGTGATGCTGCTGAGCGAATCCACCACAATCAGCGCCGGGTCGAGCGCGTAGACCATCTCCGTCAGGCGGTCGCGGTCAGTGCTGGCGGTGAAGTCAATGAAATAGCGTCCCGGTTCCGGCAGCAGCATAAACAAGCGCCCCAGGTCCATGCCCCAGGCTGCGGCGCGCGCCACCGCCAGCTGCGGGACCACCTCCGCATCCACGTAGATGACGCGGCGCGAGGCGCCGTGGCGCCCGGCGCTGTCACCACCACCCACATCGCCGTCATCCTCCGGCGTGCCTAACCCATCCGGCATCCCCTCGCCCGTGATCACCCGCCGCGCCAGGTCGAGCGCCACCAGCGATTTGCCCACGCCGGGCGCCGCGCCGAGCAGGCTGATGAAACCCCGCGGAATCCATCCGCGCCACAGCCAGCTCACCGGAGGCAGCTCCGCCGCCAGCTCCGCCAGCGGCGCGAAACCCACCCCAGCTGCGCCAGCCCCCTCCGCTTGCTGTTGCGCCCGCTCCAGCGACCGCTGCTGCGCCCCCACCTGCGCCGCGCTCAGCTCCTCCAGAATGCGCTTGCCATCGGGGGCGCTGAGCAGCACCAGCAGCCAATCCCGCTCGCAAGCCACCGGACCTTGCGCCTGCAACGATGCCCGCAGCGTGCGGAACGGCTCCGGGAACTGCGCCGTCTTGTAGGGCGAAGGCAAGCCCGCCCGCTCATCCGCCAACGCCTGAACTGCCAGTTTGCGTGTCAACATCGCGCTCCTCTTCCCTCCCCTCTTCCATAGCGGCGAAAGCTGCCGCCACCGCCTCCGCCAGCAGGCGCGCCGCCAGCGCCCGCGGATCCACGCCCGCGCGCGACGCCAGCACCTGCAAGCGGCGCGAGGTCTCCTGATCAAAGCCCTGACTCAACGTCAGCGTGATGCGCTTTGGGATAAAGGCCATCTCCAATCGCCCCCCCCGAAAAACGTTTTTGCCACAAAGGGCAAAGGACTCGAAGCAAAAACCGAATCTTGCAGCCTTCGCCACGCAAAGTGTCGTTTCCTTGCCGGGTATCCCTTGTGTCCTTCGTGTCCTTTGTGATTGTAATATAGAACAAATGTACTATGTTTCGCTCAAGGAACACAGGATGTTTGTCGGGATTTGATATGACATTTGACCAAAGACGCGGGCATGCAGATGGGGTACACTAAGAAGATGGAATTCAGAGACTGGTTAGCGGCGGAGATGAAGGCGCGGGGATTGGGCGTGCGCGAGCTGGCGCGGCGGGCGCGCAACGGTCCGGGCACCATCTCGCGGCTCCTCAACGGCGCCCGCCCGCCGGGTCCCGCCGTGTGCCAGGCGTTGGCGCAGGCGCTGGAGCTGCCCGAAGAAGAAGTGCTGGAGCGCGCGGGCATCATCACGCGCCCGAGCCTTTCCTACGTGCTCTTCTCGCAGCTGAATGACGCGCAGCAGGAAGCCATCCTGCAGGAGATGCGCGCGCTGGTGGAGGAAAACCGGAGGACCCGCCGTGTCACTGAAGCAAAAGCTTGAATTCCTGCTCCTTTCGCTCACGCTCACCGCGAGCCAACGGCGCGAAGTGGCAGCGCTCACCGCGTGCGTTTATGCGGCAGCGGCAGCCCCCCGCCCCCGCAGGTGGTGGATTATCGGCGCCGGCATGCGCCTGGATGCCTCTCTCCGCTGAGCACACCCGCCAACCTCCGGCACGTCCCAACCATTACCCCCGAAGGCAACTCAGAATCTGTCCGAAAATCCATCTTGATGCAGGATTTGCGCCTGAAGGCGCGGTTTTGAGAGTGTTTTTGGTTGGCGGGTGCAGCCGCCAACCAAAAACACATTCCAGAAAGCGAATTTGACTACAAGGCTCAGTGAGAACTCACATCGTGCTACAATTTTCGGATAGGTTCTTAGTGTCTATCCGAAAATTGAGTTTCAGCTGGAGTTTTACACGGCACTATGATAACAGATTTGACTTTGGAAGGCTTCAAACGGGCTATACTGGCACATTTTCCGGACTTGCCCATCGCCTCGATCTCTTTCTTGGGAGAAGGTTGGGCCAATCGGCTATGTTTGGTAAACGAGACCCTCATCTTCCGCTTTCCGTTGGACGCCCAAAGTGAGCAGCAACTTCTACGCGAGATTCGCTTGCTGCCCGTTCTTGGCCCCGAACTGCCCTTAGCCATTCCGGAATATCGCTACATCGCGCTCAATCGCGAGAAGACTCCCTTTGTTTTTGTGGGCTACGAGCGCATTCCAGGCGTCTCGGTTTTACGCCCGGGCGAGGCTCTGCGCCGAGCCACCTGGTGGCGGAGCCAGGCAGGGGCATTTCTGACGGCCTTGCATCGGATTCCCCTGGACAAAGTCATGGCAGCGGGACTGGAAGGCTATCCCACGGCGCAGGCATGGCGGGATGCTCTGGCAGCGAAGCGCGCACGCTACGAACAGCATGTGTGCCCTTTGTTGACGACGGCGCAATGCCAGGCTCTACTTTCTGGTATCGAAAAGGCCACCGGTGACGAACGGATGGTAGCCTTTTCACCCGTGGTTATCCATCAGGATTTTGATTTTCACAATTTCCTGGTTGACCTGGAGCAGCAACAAATCACCGGCGTGCTGGATTTTGGGTCCATCTCGATGGGTGATCCAGCCGTGGATGTTTCTCCAGCTATCCGACCGTATTACGGCGGCTGCATTGATGGGGGATGGGACTTTCGGCGAGATTTCTACCAACGCACAGGTGCACTAGAAGACCTTTTGTATATTCAAACTTGTGAGCATGCGATACCCAATCAGGATGCTATTCGAGATCGAAAATTGCAGGAGATCGCCAGAATCTGGCCGTAAGGGCGCCGTGAAATGGGAAATTCACCCCGGACTATCCTATATTGCAGATCAAGCAATTGGCCTTCCCAAACATCTAGCACAAGGCTCTATTAGTAATGTCTATACACACCGATAGGAGGTTCTAGCATGAACGCAAAAACGCACGTTGTTCTGATTATTGTCCTGACGCTGCTCGCAGGAGTGGCGCTGGTGACAATGACCTGGGCCGCACCGGGAAACGCCCTTCTGGCTCCAGGCGGCGCGCCGGCCATGGTCGCCTACCAGGGAGAAGTCCAGGTAGGTGGCGCGCCCTACACCGGCAACGGCTACTTCAAATTCGCCATCGTCAACGCGACCAGCATCACCTACTGGTCAAACAATGGAAGCAGCACAGGCGGCAGTGAGCCGACTGCCGCCGTACAGTTGACTGTAAGCAATGGCCTGTTCAGCGTCCTGCTGGGGGATACCACGTTGGGCGGGATGACGCAACCGCTGACGGCAGACGTCTTTTACCAATCCATCCGCTATCTGCGAGTGTGGTTCAGCAGCGACAACATTACCTTCAACCAACTGATACCAGACACGCGCATCACCGCCGTCCCCTACGCACTGCAAGCCCAGGAGGCGGTTGAGGCCGACACGGTGGACGGCCTGCATGCCAGCGAACTGATGAGCCACTATCAGAACGTGGTCATCGTTGCCCAGAGCGGCGGCGACTATACCAGCGTGCAGGCAGCCATAGACAGTATCAGCGACGCCACAGCCGATAATCCTTATCTGGTGTGGGTAGCGCCCGGAATATACAGCGAAATGGTGACGATGAAACCCTACGTCCATCTGCAAGGAGCCGGGCAAGAAGCGACGCTCATCACCAGCACGGCCAGCGGCATTGATTTTCCTCCGCCGGCGACGCTGCTATTGGCAAACGACACCAGCCTGCGCGACCTGACGGTGGGCAACGGCGGGACAGGCGACTACAACACGTCCCTGCTGGCGACGGCGGGGATGACGCGCACGCTGATTGCAGATGTAACGGCGCGGGCGCAGGGGAGCGGCGTGTCCAACTACGCCATTGTCCTTATCGGCGACGACGTGGGCGTCACACTGCAACAGGTGACTGCGCTGGCCGAGAACGGCGACAACAACTTCGGCCTGGTCAACTACAGCGGTGCGCAGGCGCTGATGCGCGGCGGCACCTTCACCGCGCGCGGCGGGTCAGACGCCTGCGGCATTCACAACGCCGATGGCACGACAACGCTGGAAGCCGAAAGCGTCATCGCGCTAGGCGAAAACGGCAGTGACAACAATTACGGACTGTGGAACGTCGGCGCTGCGGCAGCGACGTTGCGCGGCGGCTCCTTCACCGCGCGCGGGGGAACAAGCGCCTATGGCATCAATAACGACGGCAGCGATAGCACGCTTCGAGCTGAGACCATCACCGCGCTGGCCGAGAGCGGCAGCAGCGACAATTACGGCCTGCATAACCTCAGTGCAACGGCGGCGCTGTACGGCGGTTCCTTCACCGGGCGAGGGGGGATTCGTGCCTATGGGATCTCCAATGATGTCGGAACCACGCTGGATGCCGAAGGCGTCACCACGCTGGGCGAGAACGGCAGCAACTACAACCGCGGCCTATACAATGTTAACAATTCGGGGTCCGTGCTGCACGGCGGCTCCTTCACCGGACGAGGGGGAGCCAATGCCCATGGCATCTACAACAATGGCGGCCTCACGACGTTGGAGGCCGAAGGCGTCATCGCGTTGGGTGAGAACGGCAGCAGCCTCAACGACGGCCTGTATAACTACAACTTTGCAACGGCGGCGCTGTACGGCGGTTCCTTCATTGGGCGAGGGGGGGGAAACGCCTACGGCATATACAACTACACTAGCGCGACTCTAGATGCCGCAGGCATCACCGCGCTGGGCGAGAACGGCAGCGGCAACAACGCAGGACTCTACAACAACGCCGCCACGGCCACCGTAACCCAGGGCGTTCTGGATGGCGCGACCGCTTCGGTCTTTCGCACCAGCGGCTCTGTCACCGTCAGCAACGGCCGGCTGATCGGCGGCGCGGTGGCCGGCACCGTGACCTGCGTGCTGGTCACCCGGGGCACAACCATCAGCACCGACGGCTCTACCTGCCCATAAGGAGGCATGAGATGAAGACAAAGCTACCGATTCTCGCGCTGGCCTTGGCCCTGTCGTTGGCCGTGACCGGAGTGGTGGCGGCCAGGGTGGCCGTGGCGAACAACGGCATCGCGCAGCCACGATGGGTATTGAGCGGCGGGGCTGCGGACTCCGCTGCCGGTAATGTAACCCTGCGGGCCACGCTGGGCCAGCCGGTGGTGGGAGCCATTACCAGTGACAACGGGGGCATCGCCCTAGGGCAAGGCTTTTGGCACGGCGCAACACCCGGGTACAAAATCTACCTGCCACTGATTGTGCGCAACTACTAACCATCGGGAAGGTGAAATAGGCTGCCGCCCAACGTTGAGACTAATAGCCAGGCAACGTATCGCTAGTAAAGCGTAGCAATTCGGCCATTGACGGATGTTTCTGTCCTGGTAGATCTACTCTTTGAAAAAGCGCGAAAAGATGCTTTGATTACACCGATGACGAACTGAGGGCTGAATTCGAAGCTGTCGCACAGCTTCGGGCGTCTATACTGGAACAAGCCGGCGAAATCTGACGCCCCGCGGAGCGGATTTCCACCCTACCCGGCGCCGTATCCGGCAGCGCCGCCTCAGCTGCGCAGCCACTCTTCGATCTTCGGCAGGATACCATCCACCTGCTGCTGCATGTAGGCTGCACCGGAAAAGGTCTGGAATTTTCCGCCCTGATGATGGAGCACCAGCTCCACCGTTCCGCCGGCTTGCTCGATCAATTCCGTGTACTGCCCGCTCACCTTGGGCGCGAACTTGTGTTCATCCGCCAAGCCGCTGGTGATGATGGCCACGCGTTTGCCGCGCAGGTCGGCGTGCTGCAAGAAACCGCGGATTTCGGGGACGCCATTGAAGGCATAGATGGGTGACATCAGAATCAGGCGCTCATGATCCGCGATTTGCGCTCCGATGTCATCCTGCGGTATGACCGCCCGTTGCAGCATTGATCTGAGCGGGTTTACGCCACCCGCGCCGCGTAGCCGCACCAGCACCGCCTGCGTTTTCGCTGCCAGATATTCGGCAGCCGCTTTCGTGTTGTTGTACACTGAATAATACACAATAACCACGGTAAATTCTCCTTCTCCCAAGCTGTTAAATTCGTAGCAAAACAAGGAGGCATAGAAACCACGGAAGAAATACAGGTCCGCGGCAGAGGGCGGACACATAGGTCCGCCCCAACGCGTCCGCAGCAGAGGGCGGACACATAGGTCCGCCCCAACGTGTCCGCGGCAGAGGGCGGACACATAGGTCTGCCCCAACGTGTCCGCGGCAGAGGGCGGACACACAGGTCCGCCCCTACCGCCAATACTCCCCCAACGGCGTCAATGCCCTGCCGCCGTCGCGCCCATCCTCCAGGAACGTACACCAATACTGCTCGCCCTCTTTCCCGCCCCACCAGGGGATGAACCAGAACATCGCGCTGTAGCCCGGATTGGTGGGCGTGCCGGCGTAGGTCCACCGCGCATCCCCCGCAAACCACCCGCTCATCGGCGCCATCAGCCCGTCGCGCACCTTCAACCAACCCGCCTCATGCCAGCGCGTGCTCCAATACCAGTTGCAATCCCCCGCACCGATTTCCGTGATCCAGATGGGGCGGTCGCCCAAGCCCTGCCCCACGTGGAAGTCCGCGTACCAGGCATTGAGCGCCTGCGCCATTTCCGGCACGCAGAAGTGCCCCCGGCAACTCCCGCCCGTGGACCACTCAGGGTAGCTATGGACGTGTACGCCCTCCACCTTGTAGAGCGCCCCCTCTGCGGCGAGCGTCTCCAGAAACGTCAACCACCAGCGCTGTGTGCTCGCGGCGCTCAGGTGCAGCAGCCCTCCCGCAAAGACCCGCGCATTCGGGTCGTTGGTCTTGATCCAATCGTAGACCAGGCTGTAGCGCCGGGCGGTTTCGGCGGGGTCCTCGCGCACCTTCAGGCTCCGGTTCGCACGGTCGAAGGGGTCGCCGGTGAGCGCGAAGCTGCCGCACTGGGCTACCGAGTCATCCGGCTCGTTGAAAATCAGCCAGACGCGCCCCACCACCCGTCCACTATCCGCCTGCGCCGCCTGGACAATCTTATCCCGCGTGTTCAGCCCGCCGTTTTCGGGATAGAGGTGATAGTCGCTCACGCACCACACCGTCCGCACCAGGCGCGCATCGTGAACCCCCGGCGCGACCGCCCAGGTGGTGTAGGCGTCGTAGGAATCGCCGAGCAAGCCCAGGGTATCCGCACCGGCAAGCCCCTTAGGTCCGTAGGTCAGCACCTCTGGCGGATCCATGATGACGAAGGGCAGGTAGACGCCCGAAGCCGCAGTCGAGGTCGGGGCGGGAGTCTCGACGGGAGAGAGCGAGGGTTCCGGCGTAGGCAGTGGGGATGCCGGCACGAGCGTCTCCAAAGTGGCTTCCGTAGTGTGCTCCGTGGGCGGGGTCAGCGATGGCGCGCGCGTGGGCATCGGCGCCGCCGTCGGGGTGCTGGCAGGCCGCCATAGCTGCGGCGCCAGGCACAGCAGCGCTCCCGCGAGCAAGCTCGCGACCAGCGCGAGCAGCACGCTAGCCGAAGCGCGCATGGCAAATATTCCAGGAGAAGCAGCAGCATGAGCTCAACATCAAGCATCATTATAGGTGCAGCGCGGGGGTCTGTCAAAGGGGCGACACCCCTGTCTTGCTCTTTTCCCCTTTCCCTTTATACTACTTCTGCAAAACAAAAAGCGCCCGCACGCTTGCGTGCGCCGGCGCCAGGGCGTTCGCATGAACGGGAGGCCGCATGTCTGAAGCCGATACCTGCCGCAAATATATCACCCCGGCTTTGCACAGCGCGGGGTGGGAAAATCCGCCCCACGATATCCGCGAGCAGGAATACTTCACCGATGGGCGCTTGCTTCCGGTGGGCGATGGTGAGGTGGCCGTGCGCGGGGAGCGCAAATTCGCCGATTACATCCTCTATTACCAACGCGATTTCAAACTCGCCGTCGTGGAAGCCAAGGAAGAAACCTTGCCCGCCGAGACCGGAATGCAGCAAGCCATGGACTACGCCCAAATCCTCGGCCTGCACTTTGCCTACGCTACCAACGGCAAACGCATCATCGAGCACGACTTCACCACCGGGATGGAGATCGAAATTCCCCGTTACCCTACGCCAGATGAACTCTTTGCCCGCTGGCGCGCCGCCGAAAACCTGGACGACGACGCCATCGCCCGCAAACTCCTCCAACCCACCTACACCGTCCCCAACAAAGCCGCGCGCTATTATCAGGAAATCGCGATCAACCGCGCCATCAAAGCCATCTTGCAGGGCCGCAGACGCGTTCTGCTCACTATGGCTACCGGCACGGGCAAAACCTTCGTCGCCTTTCAGATCGCCTGGAAACTCTGGTCCGCAGGTTGGAACAGCCGCGACGGTTTTGGCAAGCCCAAAATCCTCTTCCTCTCCGACCGCAGCGTGCTGGTGAATGTCCCCAAGGATGGCATGTTCGCCCCGTTCGAGGATGCCCGCTGGAAAATCCAGGGTGAAGCCGTCAAAAGCCGCGAGATGTACTTTGCTCTCTACCAATCCATCGCCAAAGACGAAAACCGTCCGGGCCTCTACAAGGACTACGCCGCCGACTTCTTCGACCTCATCATTGTGGATGAGTGCCACCGCGGCAGCGCGCGCGATGATAGCAACTGGCGCGAGATTCTCGAGTATTTCGAACCAGCCTACCAACTGGGAATGACCGCGACACCCCTGCGCGAGGATAACCGCGACACCTACGCCTATTTTGGCGATCCCATCTACACCTACAGCCTGGCCCAGGGCATCGAGGATGGCTTTCTCGCACCCTACCGGGTACACGATACCGTCACCAACGTGGATGCCCTCGGCTGGCGCCCCCAGCACGGCCAACGTGACCGCGAAGGCCAGCCCATCCCGGATAAACTCTATACCACCACCGCCTTCGACGATGAGCTGGTGCTCAAAGAACGCACCGAGAAGATTGCCGAGCATCTCACCGACTACCTCAAAGCCACCAATCGCTTTGCCAAGACCATCGTCTTCTGCGTAGATCAAGAGCACGCCGCGCGCATGCGCCAGGCGCTCATCAACCTCAACGCCGACCTCGTTCAACTGCACCCGGATTACGTGGTGCGCATCACCTCCAACGAGGGCGATGTGGGCGCGACGCACCTGGACCACTTTATGGACCCCGAAATCCCCATGCCCATCATCGCCACCACCTCCAGACTTCTCTCCACCGGCGTGGATGCGCCCACCTGCAAGAACATCGTCCTCGCCCGCGTCATCAACTCGATGACGGAATTCAAGCAGATCATCGGGCGCGGCACGCGCGTGGATACCGACCACGACAAATACTTCTTCACCATCCTCGATTACACCCGCAGCGCCATGGCGCGTTTTGCCGACCCCGACTTCGATGGTGAACCGTTGCCGCCGCCCGAGGAGAAAGACAAGCCCAAACGTCCCGCGCGCAACGTCACGCGCGAACCGCAGAGCAAATACTACGTGGATGGCGTGCCGGTCGAAATCGTCGCCTCGATGGTCTACGAACTCGACCCCAGCGGGCGCCGCCTCAACGTCACCCGCTACGTGGACTATGCCGGCGACCAGGTGCGCACCCTTTACACCGATTACGATACCCTCCGCGCCGCCTGGACCACGCTCCCCTTGCGCGCCGAAGTCATCGAGCGCCTGCGCAACCGGGGCATTGACCTGGACCAATTGCGCCAGATTGCCAAACAACCGGATGCCGACCCCTTCGACCTGTTGTGCCACCTGGCTTTCAAAACCCCGCTGCACACCCGCCGCGAGCGCGCCTCACGCTTCCGCCAGCGGCAGGCAGCTTTCCTGGCACAATACACTCAGGAAGCGCGCATCATCCTGGAGGAACTGCTCGACAAATACGCCGACCACGGTCTGGCGCAATTCAAGCTACCGGATGCGCTGCAAGTTCCCCCCATCTCTGATCATGGTAACCTTCTCGAAATCGCCGGTCTCTTCGGCGGTTCGGAACCGCTCAAGCAGGCACTGGAGCAATTACAAACTCTATTGTACACAGTGTGAAAAGGGAAATGGAACATGAGTGACGATGCAACACTAACCTACTGTCCCCAATGCGGAAATGTAATTCAAGACTGGATGCATGGCAAATGCTACACTTGTAAACGCATAGATGGCGAGCACAGCACAGTTGATGGCAAAATTCTAAAACCATTGCCAGTCACACGCTATCAAGAGTCATTTGACCTTACGGAAGATGACTGGCAGGACCATGGTGAAGCACTTTTGGATGGATTTAATCGTCTGCTAACGGACATATATGGACGCAAGATGCGGATTAGCACAATTCTGACCAAACATGATTTTCACAAAGACCAAGTGGCACGTTGGCGAAACAATCGAGTTTGGATCATCAGATATCTTGAACGGCTAGAAAGAAATCTGCTTGATTTTTTGAGAGCCGAGCAACCACAATGCGATGCTCGTATTCTAAGTCACATGTATATGGATAACTGGTCCATCGAGCAAATTGCTGAAATGCACCAGATGTCTCAGAACGAGGTAAAACAAATGCTTGCGCGCCTTCAAATGTATCTGAGATGCTCTAAAGGAAGAAAAGATCTTGAAGCTATCATGGTTCAATCGGTTTATGACGTCAATGGTTGACAGGCTTGTGAATTTGATCTGAATGAACAGTCTGAACTATTCATAATTGTTAAGATAGGATACCATGCTCCGTAGAAACACAGACAAACCCCAAACCACTGCCCGCCAACTGGCGAGTGTCATCAAAACCGCGCGTGACATCATGCGCAAGGACAAGGGCCTCAGCAGCGACCTCGACCGCCTGCCGATGCTGACCTGGATTATGTTCCTCAAATTCCTCGACGATATGGAACATAACCGTGAAGTTGCCGCCACCCTCCAAGGCAGCCCTTATCGCCCGATCGTCGCCTCGCCCTACCGCTGGCGCGATTGGGCCGCCGACCCAGGCGGCATCACCGGTGAGGCCCTGCTCGCCTTCGTCAACTACGACGAAGCCACCCGGCCCGACGGCTCCAGAGGTCCCGGTCTGTTCGCCTACCTGCGCAACCTGCAGGGCACCGATGACGACCCACGGCCCAACGTCGTCGCGACCATCTTCCAGGGAACCGCCAACCGGATGCAGAACGGCTACCTGCTGCGCGATGTGATCAACAAGGTCAACGAGATCAACTTCGCCGCCACCGCCGAGATGCACACGCTCAGCATGCTCTACGAAAGCATGCTCAAGGAAATGCGCGACGCGGCGGGCGATGCGGGCGAGTTCTACACCCCGCGCGCCGTGGTGCAGCTGATGGTCAAGGTCACCGACCCGCGCCTGGGCGAGGTGCTCGAGGACCCCGCCTGCGGCACGGGCGGATTCCTCGTCGAAACCTTCGAACACCTCAAGGCGCAGGCGCAAACCGCGCAGGATTACCAGACGCTCCAGCGCACCAGCATCCGCGGCGGCGAAGCCAAGGCCCTCCCCTACCTCCTGTGCCAGATGAACCTGCTGCTGCACGGGCTTGAAGCGCCGCACATCACCTACGGCAATAGCCTGGCGACGCCCCTGCGCGATATCGGTCCCCGCGACCGCGTGGACGTCATCCTCACCAACCCGCCCTTCGGCGGCGAGGAAGAAGCCGGCATCCAAGATAATTTCCCCAAGGACAGCCGCACCTCCGAAACCGCGCTGCTCTTCCTCCAACTCATCATGCGCAAGCTGCGCCGCACCCCCAAACCGGGACGCGCTGCCGTGGTCGTGCCCAACGGCACGCTCTTCGCCGATGGTGTGGCCGCGCGCATCAAGGAGCAATTGCTCACCGACTTCAGCCTGCACACCATCATCCGCCTGCCCAACGGCGTCTTCGCGCCTTACACCTCCATCCCCACCAACCTGCTCTTCTTCACCGTGGGCGGGCCTACCCGCGAGCTCTGGTATTACGAACACCCCCTGCCCGAGGGCCGCAACAACTATACCAAGACCAAGCCCCTGCGCTTTGAGGAATTCGAGCCGCTGCTCACCTGGTGGCAAAACCGGGTCGAAAACGAGCGCGCGTGGAAGGTCAGCCTCGCCGACGTGCTCAAATACGACGCCGCGGGCGCGCTGCTCTCCGCCAACCTGGACCTCAAGAACCCCAGCGCCGCGGAGGACATCACCCACCGCCCGCCGGAGGAATTGGTCGCGGACATCGTGAAGAAAGAGCAGCAGATTCTGGCGTTGATGGCGGAGATTGAGGACCTGCTGCGTGAGGCATGAGGATTGCCTATTCTCTGAATTGGGGCTGGCGACTACCGCGAATGGACCGACCTACGCGTCCAGAAATGGAAAACTATGGGCAACTAGCCTTCAATCTCCGCTATGTAGGGCAACGCTTTGATGACGCTATGCAACTCCGACCAGCTTACGGGATTACGTATATCGAGGATCTGCGTCCACGTGAGGCGCGAATTGCCCCATAAAAACAGAAAAGGCAGAGATGGCTCCCCAGTTGGGTCACCATCAAAGCCTCCAATTTCATTCTATGTCAGATTTAGCTTTTGTCAAGATATCAATGCCCACTCCGGAGGCAAATCAAGCGTGCAAGCACAAAAAGCGCTAAAGCAACGCGCTATGGAAAGCGCGGCTACAGGACACACTACGGGACACACATTCGTAGCCGCGGGTTCCATTCCCGTGCTCCGGGCATCACAACCAACGAGGAACACACAATGAATAGCAGTCCGTGGCCGAGGGTGGTATTGGGAGAGCTATTACAACCTGTGAGTCGCCAGGAAACTGTAGAGCCACAGAAAGTCTATCAACTCCTGGGCGCACATTGGTATGCAACGGGACTATACATGAAAGACACTAAAACCGGGGCACAAATCCGTGCGGAGCGGCTCTATCGTGTTGAAGAAGGTGATTTTGTTTACAATCGCTTGTTTGCCTGGAAAGGTTCTTTTGCCGTAGCTACAGCAGAAAACGCTGGTTGCTATGTTTCCAATGAATTCCCTTGTTTTCATGTAGAGTTGGCAAAATTGGACCCTAAGTATTTGTGGTTCTACTTCAAACGTGAATCTGCCTGGAATGAAACCTTGGGACTGAGTTATGGAGCTACGCCTACCAGCCGTAACCGGCTCAAAGAAGCCAACCTGCTTTCGATGCAAATCCCCCTTCCGCCCCTCGCCGAACAACGCCGCATCGTCGCCCGCATCGAGGCACTCGCTGCCAGGGCCGAGGCAGCGAGGGAGCTGCGCGAACAAGTGATGGCAGAGGTGGAGGCCCTCATCCACTCAGCTCTTCGTGCATCGCTGAAGCATATAGATGGATGGGATATTAAGCCTATATCTGAATGCTCAAAGATGAGTACGGGTAAAACACCTCCCAGCGAGCGTGATGAATATTATGGGGGTCAAATACAATGGTACACACCTGGAGATTTGGGGTTTCACAAAAAACTGGGGATATCTCCAAGAACCTTGTCGCAGTTAGCAATTGATGAAGGGAAAGCCACAATTTATGAACCTGGTACTATACTTCTTGTGGCCATTGGAGCATCACTTGGTAAAGTGGGATTGGCACAAGAATTATGTTCCTCAAATCAACAAATTACTGGAATCAAATTCGATCCAGGAATTGTACCCGAATATGGATTCTGGTGGATACGACGATTGTATGATGACTTGAGGGCAAAAGCCTCTCAGGCCACATTGCCTATCATCAACCAACGGAAAATCGGAACACTGGAGATAGTTATCCCTCCCCTCCCCGAACAACACCGCATCGTCGCCCACCTCGACGCGCTGCAAGCCAAAATCACCGCCGTGCAGCAGCACCAGGCTGCCACCCAGGTTCGCCTGGAGGCGCTGCTGCCGTCCATTTTGGATCGCGCATTCAAGGGGGAGTTGTGATCTACAAACCCGAACCGCTGTAGCCGTGGCGCCCTCCCGTGCCGGGGAGGCCCAGGGTTAAAGCCACCGGGCCAAATCCACAAAGCCCCTTGAACGGGGCTGGGAACGCAGCCAGCCTCTGTGGCCGCGGCATCCTGCCGCACGCTCTCCAGCCCGCAGGGCTTCGCATGCTCAGCCGACGGCATTTGCGTCGCGACGGCATTTGCGTCGCGACGGCATTAGCCTCGATAATTCCCCGCTCGCGTTTTGCGGAAGGCGCCGCTAACCAGGAGACGCAAACTGATGAGTTTTCAGAATTTAATCCGGTAATAAGGTAGCACAAGCTTTTGAAGAGGCGCGGCGCGCCGGCGCGGACGCGTCGCGACGTGCCCCTACAGCTCAGGACAGGTCGTTCCGCTCCGCTCAGGGTGACGGGCTTGAAGGATGAGGAGGAACCCGAAGGTATACCGAAGTTAATTTTGAAAGTTCATAAGTTCGCGGTACGTTTACGGCGAACCCGGCAACGTAAACGAGGTGGGCCGGTAGTCAAAAACACTCAGGATTTTCACCTCATAAACCTCTGCACCGCTGTACTCAGCGCCTGTACTCAGCGCCTGTACTCAGCGCCTGTACCCAGCGCCGCTGTACCCAGCGCCTGTACCCAGCGCATCTGCATCCCCAATCTCCCCCTCACCCCCTCACCCCCTCTCCCCCTCTCCCGCACGGTTGCGTTTGCGCCCCGCTCGTGGTACACTCTGCGCTACAACACAGGAGGATTGAGCCATGCCACAGAACTATTACCGCCACCCGAAAATCTTTACCGGCGTAGATGAACGCTCTTTCGCAAGCGCTTTCGCGGTCGAAGGCGAGCGCTTCACCTGGGTGGGAGACGCACGCGACATCCCGCCCGGCGCCGCCGTCCACGACCTGCCCGGTCCGCTCGTCCTCCCCGGCTTCATTGACGCGCACACGCACCCCACCTACATCGCCCTCACCATGGATGCGGTCGCCTGCACCGTGCCCCTCGTCACTTCTATCCCGGAGATGCTGGAGGCGCTGCGGCAGCATCCCAACTATGGCAAGGGTCCGGAGGTCTGGATCGAGGGCTGGGGCTACGACGAATCCAAACTCGCCGAGCACCGCACCCCCACCCGCGCCGACCTCGACCGCGTCTCCACCACGCAGCCCATCTACGTGGAGCGCTCCGATTTCCACTCGGCAATCTGCAACACCCGTGCGCTCGAACTCGCCGGCATCACCCGCGAGACGCCCGACCCGCACGATGGCACCTTTGGCCGCGATGCGGATGGGACGCCCAACGGCATCCTCACGGAGGGCGCCAAAAACGCCGTGGCGCACGCCAAGGGTCCCGCCGATCTCGAGACCGATGTCGCCAGGCTCGTCCGCACCTCCGCGTACCTCTCCGAACGCGGCATTGTAGCGGTCACCGAGATGACGTGCACCCCCCGAGAGTACCGGCAGCTCGACCTCTACCGCGAGGCGCAACGGCGCGGCTTCCAACAGCACGCGCGCCTCTACTATAATTTCGACGCGCTGCAAGAGCACCCGCTCCCCGCCATCACTCCCGCCGACCGCAGCGGGCAGGTGGCGGTCGGCGGC
>JAPKMR010000081.1 GCA_026645815.1 Anaerolineae bacterium
TCGGGTGTGGCGGTCTTCGTGAGCGCTAGCGTGTGCGCGCTTGCCACTGGTGTAGTGATGGTATCGGTGTCCGTGATGCCTTGCGTATCGCTGATGAGCGCGGCGTTGGCGAGCACGGTGCCGGTAAGCAAGGGGCTGTCTACCAACACGACCAGCGTTACAACGCCGGAATCTGGCGGGTCAATGTCACCCAGGCTCCAGGTGACGAGGTTGCCGCTTTCATTGCACGAGAGACCGCCGCTGCAACTGTCGAAAGTCGTGTTCGCCGGGACGGTATCGCTGATGGTCACGCCGAGCGCCGGTTCATTGCCCGCTACTGACCACGCCAGCGTGTAGGTGAGCAGGTCGCCCGCCTCAACCGGATCGGGTGTGGCGGTCTTCGTGAGCGCTAGCGTGTGCGCGCTTGCCACTGGTGTAGTGATGGTATCGGTGTCCGTGATCCCTTCGGTGGAAGTTAGCCAGGCGGTGTTGGTGAGGATGGTGCCATCCAGTAGCGGCGAATGCGTGCGTACCAGTAACCAGACCGAGCGGGTTTCGTCAACATTGATGGCGCCCAGTGTCCAGGTAACACTGCCCCCTTGCTGCAGACAGGCAGACGGTCCGCAGGCAATGTAATCTGTATTGAGTGGCACAACGTCCGTGAATATAACGCCGGTGGCGCTGACGATGCCGGTATTGCTGACTGTCAATGTGTACGTCAACAACCCACCGGCATCGACCGGCACAGGATTGGCCGATTTCACCAGCTCCAGCACGGGATTACCCACATCTACCGTTACGGTATCCGTGGGAATATCGTACTCGCGCTCGTCGGGGGAATTGCCGGGTTGCCCGTCGTACACGCCCCATGCCGTATTGGATAGGGTGACACCGGCAGTGATGTCCGCTGTCACCTGCGCCTGGAAGCGAATGACTGCTTGCCCGCCCACATTGAGTTGCGAGAGGTGCCACTGCGGGTACGTGCCGCCAGTGGTGGCTGTTGCCGGATCGGTGACCGTGAAATCCACCTCGCCAGCATAGGTCAGCCCTGCAGGCAAGCTGTCAGTGATGAGCAGATCGTGAGCAGCCCAGTTGCCGTTGTTCTCCAGTGTGATGCTGTAGGTAATGAAATCACCCGCACCGAGTGGGTCGCGCGGTGTGACTACGCTCTTAACCAGTGTAACCAACGGCTCGGCAACAGTGGCTGTGACAGGCTCAGTTGTGATGGGTCCTCCCGGGTTGCCGTCGTAATCGAAAGTTGCCACATTAGCGATTTGCGTCCCAACGGTTGCCGTTGGCAGGTCGCGCACGGTCGTCGTAATGATGATGGTCTGCTGAGTGTAGGTGGGGATAGCGGTGAAATTCGCCGTCACCGCCTGCCCGCTGAACGTCGCATTGGGACTGACGGCATTAATCCGCAAGCGACTATCTACCACATCGGTGACAACTACATTGTAGAGCATCGCGCCGATGGCGGGATCGGGCACGGTGACAGTGTAGATGACCTGCGAGCCAATGGTGATAGTGAGCGGTCCGCCCGCCTTGCTGATAAGCGGTTGTGGCGCGTGAACCGTCGTCGTATCACTGATAGGCCCATACACGCGTACCGGAGCCTGATCTGGCGGCCAACTCATCCATTCGATACTCGCGGTATTGGTGAGGTCAATGCTGGCGGTTACATCACTATCTACATAGGCAACGTAGACAATCTCTAACACCGATCCAGCGGGGAGCGGCGTCCAGCTCTCGAAATCGAGATACAGATTGCCTGGCGTTAGCACAGCCACATAACCACTGGTATCCACTGGCATCCCATCTATTGTCACGCCGAGCAGCGTTGGGGGCGCTGTTTGCATCCCTACTGGCAATTGATCCTCGAAGTCGTAGCGGTAGGCTGGGCTGGCGCCGGTATTGGTGATACTTACCGTATACGTCACAGCCTGCCCCGCTACCACCGTGTTACTGGTGGGGGGATCGCTGGCTTTGATGATGACCAGCTCCGGTTCGACGATTGTGATCGTGACTGGCGGGCTGCTGCTAATGCCGGTATCGTGCTCCAGCGTGACGACATTGCTGATCAGGTCGCCATTGACCGGTTCAGCATCGCCGTTAGTCACAAATCCTGTAACGGTTATGGTGCGTTGCTCCCCGGCAGGGATCGCGGCGTAGGTTACAGTGATCGCGGCATTGGGCGGCCCCCACTGTACGTCTTGTGTCGTGCTTTCGGGAGCGAGAACACTACTGAGATCGAGCCAGGGCGAGAACTGATCGGTCACGACAACGTTGTAGAGTGTGGCTGTGACCGGCGCCTCAGGCACGCGGATGGTGTAAGTGATGGGCGCGCCGATGGACGCTGTGATGGGGGTGACCGTCTTGATAATATCGGGTAACACGGTATGCACGGTGGTGTCATCGGAGACTGGGTCGTAGCTGCGGTTGCCGGGCGTTGCGCCAGGCAGGCTCGACCACGAGGCCTGTGCGCTGTTTATCAAATCCAGACCCACGCCCACGTCGGGGTCAACGGTGACGACGTACTGGATGACCAGCAGATTTCCCACCGGGATGCTGAAGGCAAAGGTCGGTGTAAAGATGAGAGTATACACGCCGCCCACGTAGTTCGTCACGTAAAGGTTTGCATCCACCGCTGCCCCATCCAGCATGACGCTCACCAGTGTCGGCGGTGTGTCATTGGCATAGCCCGGCAGCGTGTCGGTGAAAACAATGTTGTAGGCGGGCGCGGGCCCTGTGGGAGCGCCGGCGTTGGTGATGCTTACGCTGTAGGTGATTACATCGCCTGCGCCAACGGTATTGCTCGTGGGCGGGTCGCTCGCCTTGACCAGAACCAGCTCCGGTTCGCCAACCGTCATACTAACCTCGTTGGTGGTGGTGATAGGAGCTGTGGTGTGGCTCATCTGTGCTGCGTTGGTGATAACCTCACTCGCATTTGCGCCCAATGGGTCGGAGATGATGGCAGTAATGGTGATGCGCGCTTGCGTGCTGTGCGGAATGCTCGCGAAGGTGGCTGTGACGAGCTGTCCAAGCCCACCATAACTTGCACCCATCCCGCCGCTCACGGTCACACCCTCGATGGCGAGGCGGCTATCGAGGGTATCCGTCACCACCACATCGTACAGCGTCGCGCTAATAGGCGTTGCAGGCATGATGAGGGTGTAAGTGACAACAGTGCCCAATGTCGCCGTTGGTGGCGGGTTAAAGATGATGGCTTTAGCGATACCGGCGTTCACAGTTTGCAGTCCGGCGCTGTGCGAGCCATCCCTATAGCTGCGTTGATCGGCGTCGCTGCCGCTGGAGATAGGTGTGCCGATTGGCCCGCTGCCGGGTTGGCTATCGTAATAGGGTAGGAAGACCTGATTGCTAAAGCGGAGGTTCGCTCCCACTGTGTTGGTGACGCGTGTTACCACTTGAATCTGCAGCGTTTTCTGGTTATTGGTGTTGAACGCGGATGGACTGGTGCCGGAGAGTACATCCACTGACCAAATCAGCGTCCCGGTAGCGCCAGGGGTCGGTTCGCTCAAAAAGGCGCTGTTAGTCGGTGTTGGGGGGCTGAGCAAGTTCGAGCTCACAAACGTCAACTCCGAGGGCAAGACATCGCTGATGATGACATCATAGGCGGGCGTGCGTCCCTGGTTGGTGATGGTGAGCGTGTAGGTGACCAGATCATTAGCCCCAACTTCACAACTGCTTTCTTCCAGACGGGTGACAATCACATCGTCATATTGGCAGTTATTGTTGGAGCAGCTACTAGCATAAAAGCCTACCGAGCCTGCCGGGCGAGGCGTTGTATCAATCTGATCAAAGGTCAATTGCCCATCAATAGTGACACGGATGCGTAGACCAGTTGGAACGGTTTCTACGCGCGCCTCGACGTGATACCACTGGTTGGTAATCGGTGCGAATGCGCTACCAAGCGCCAGAGGCGCGGCGCCGCCAAGTTCTTCCAAACGCACATCGGTGCCGCCATCTGCCTGACGCAAGCGCACGACGTAGTAGTTGCCTGCGCTGTAACGGAACACCAGACCGCGGCTGGAACTGCTATCTGTGGAACGCACCATAGCACTGTAGCTGAAATCATCAGCCACAAAGTCCGTGCGCACTAGCAGGGCTGGATTGGCAGTGCTGGATTGACGGGCATAGCCCGGCGTTACATCAATGTTCCATCCGCCGCTCACTGCCGTCCATCCTGCAGGTGGACTGGTGCTGGCGCGGTTGAAGGCGTCTTCCAATAGGGTTGCGCTGCATCCCGGCGGCGTTACGTAGGTTTTGTTGATGTGCAACAGCGGCTGACCTATATAAGAGGAAGCTGTGTCGTTCAACGTTTGAGTGGGTTCATCGTAATCGTAAGCGCCGCCGTCGGCATTATTCCAGTACAGGTAGGCAGTGTTATTTAACAGATTAGCGGCTTGCGGATCGGTCCATTGGACAGTGCCATTACGGGCTATGCCCGTTAATTGTGCCTGGAATGTGACAGTAACAACGCCCGCTGTCGCTGATGTGCTATTATCTAGTGGATCCAGCCACCATTCGAGGGTTTCTATGGCTGCGCTGGTTTCACTCCGCCCCACGGTTGGATTTGTGCTGTGTGGCGTGCCCTGCACGCCGTTGGGCCGGCTATCGTAACTGGCGGCTTGGGCTAGCGGATCGGGGTCTATAAAGGGCATCGTGCTAGTGATATTGAACGTCCCTACGACATAGCGCACGCCAGCTGGCAGATTATCGTATACGAACGGCCATGGCACAGTGATGCCCGGCGGCACGATCGTCACAATCGTATAGGTCACAATATCGCCCAGGCGAAGCGGTCCGTTGGCTGTGCTGGGCGGTTGTACTTGCTTATCAAAGGTCAAACCGGCTGTGGTTAGCGTCTGGCTGTCTTCATCGGCGTAGTCATCTAGCGGACCACCCGGACCATCACTGCCATTGCGTTCCTCGCCTACCGGATCATCCGGCGTCGAGGTCCAGGTGACGGTTGCGACATTGGTCACGTCAATATTGGGCGATGCGCCGCTGATGTGTGCCGTGTAGGTCACGACGATCACCGTGTCGGCGGGGATGGTGGCGAACGTCCAGGTCAGCGGACGGGCTGTAGTTAGACTGCGACTGTCACCGCCTTCGATGCTGGTGACGTAAATACCGGCAGGGACTGCATCTGTGATCAGCACGTCGTAAGCGGGCAGGTCGCCGTTGCTGGTGATGACCAGCGTGTACGTCAGATTTGCACTTCCATCGAGGCCAATGAGCGCGCCTGTGGAACTACTCAGGCGTTTATCCAACACCAGATTGGGTTCCATGATGTCCACGTCGGCGGAATCCTCATACTCGTAGAAGATGCCTCCGTCGGTGTAGGTCAGGCGGGAAAGGTTGGTCAACCGCACGCCCTCCTGGTTGGCGATCACATTTTGAATGACTGCGGTGATTATGCCGTAAACCTGCACCGTGCCGGGAAGGTCGCCCAGTTGCCACACAACGTCGCCGCTGGCAAGATAACCGGGGGTGATGGTCGGGGTCGGCGAAATGACTTGAGTCCCTGGAGGCCCATCGTAAGTAGTGGTCAACACCGCTGAGACGTAGCCGAGCCCGGCAGGTAGAGTGTCTACCAGGGTCAGATCCTCATAGAGTGCGTCCATATCGGGCAGGATTGCGCTCAGCGTAAAGGTGACCAGACTGCCGACCGTGCCCGTTTGCACATCCGGTTGCTTGTTGAACTCTTCCAATAGCGTGGTATGAGCGTCATCTTCAAAGGAAGATGTCACACACCCCGTATCACACCCGCCACTTACCCAGGCGCGGTTGATGTTCTCGCCAGTATCGGTGAGGATGGCTGTCACTTGTGCCGTCCACGTGCCATTTGCGGCGAGGGAGTTGAGAGACCAGGTGATGGCATTCCCGGAAACAAGTGGTACGGCGCCATCAGAGCCGTCCGTCGCCGCGATATTGGTGTAGTTGCTTCCGACGATATCGGTGACCACCACGTTGTGGGCGATGCCATCGCCCGTGTTCTGTACGGTGAGTGTCCATGTGACCGGTTCGCCCACATCAACCGTCTGATTGGGGGGGGTCTTGGAGATGCGCAGGTCGGGACTGACGATATTGAGGGCTTGTGTTGCGCTGACGGTATACGGCCCGCTGTTGAAACAGTCGAGGGCATCGTCATCGTAAAGCAGCTCGATTTCATTGCCGTCCACTGGCAGCGCACAAACGTCCCCATCACCGTTCGCGTTGCGCACGCGGAACGTGAGTGTGGTTACGCCGGTGGGCAATACTGCCCAGGTATAGATTACCATCTGCCCTAAGTTGGTGATACCTGCGGGCCATGTACTGGCAGAGACCGTATTGCTGTAGACAAAGCCCGACGGCAGCGTGTCGGTGAGAACCACGTTATAGGCAGGGGGACCCTGGTTGAGCAATGTGATTGTCAACACATCGCCGCAGCGGTTGAGCGTTGCTGGTGGAATGCCGGTTATCAGGCTGGGCGTGTCGAAGACTGGAACGGTACGCAGATAGGCGTCATCCTCCAATCGGAAGCGGCATCCGTCGTCACAACCCCACGTGAGTTCTGCCAGATTTTGCGAGTCGAAAGGATCGCAGCCTTCTGGGTCACTGATGACGCTGGTTACCGTCAGCACGACGGTGGTGTTAGGATACAGCGTACCAATGTTCCACGATACGATCCCGCCCAACGTGCCGGCAGCAGGCGCATTCAGGGTGTAGCCCGGTGTCGCCGCCAGATAGCCAGCGTTGTAGGGTAACGTATCGGTCACGACCACATTATCGGCAGGTGATGCGCTGGCTCCATTCTGCACCGTGATTGTCCACACCACCGTCTCACCGGGCTCACCGTAGACGAGTTCCTGCGAGGGATGTGTGCGTGTGATGTGCTGCCCCACTTTGGTAAAAGTGAGATCGGGAGTGCGTGACTGCATCAGATAAGAGGAAGCCTGGGTCCAGTTGACCTTGCCGCATGGATCGAGGTATTCCGTCTGTACGCGGATTTGCCCACCGTTGAAGGGGCATGAAGCGATTGTGTCATAGCGAATGTAGACGGTCTCATTGGGGCGCACCCGCGCCAACCAGGTATCCAGCGGCGCACCGCTGGGTCCCCAACTCAACTGATTGCCAATGATGATGGGATTCGGCCCTGGTTGCCAATTGACTGTGTCCGTGCTCACCTCAGTGGTATCACCCACATAGCTCAGACCTGGCGGAAGGGTTTGCTGCACCGTTGCTGAGTAGACGCTGAGCAGACCCGCGTTGCGCACGGTGACCGTGACAGTACGGGTATAGCAGGTCTCGATCGGGCTGATAAACTGATTGGTGCTCAATAGGACGGTGGGCGGCAGCTCCACGCGGGAAGACGCTGCGCACCCCTGTATACAGGCTTCGCCCAGACAACCCTGTTGGCCCCCAAAAACGTTGCTGAGGTCTTCACAACTGATGATCTCGGCGTAATAACGCAGGGTGACCCGCTCCTTGGGCTGAATCACGGGCAGCGTCCAGGTGACGTGGTGCGCGGAGGTGATGGGAATCACTCCGGCGACAGAACCTTGTGTGGAGGTGATGGTCGAGCTAACATAGCGCAACCCGCTGCCAAGCGTGTCGGTCAATGTAACGTTATAAGCTGCTCCCGCACCCGCATTGAAAGCCGTTAACGACCATACCACAATATCATCGGTGGCATAGATGACCTCCGGGAACTTGGTCAAGATCGGCGCACAGGGCGCGACCAGCGGGTTGCCCAGAGTGCCGCCAACCGTACAACGCTCACGGTACACCTCGTCATTGGCGCAGAGGTTGTCGTACGCCAGTGTAGCCTGGAAAGGCCCGGCGCCATCACAGCGCAGTTGGACGCGCAGTTGCACTGTGGCAGTGAGCGCCGTGGCGAAAGCATCGCCGTAGTACCAGTGATAACCGCTGGCATCTGTCTCAGTCAGAACAGGCAGCGCACCATCGAAGCCCACCACCGTCACCACGGCGTACGTGCTCGTTACCAAATCAATGACGGCATCGTAGCTCGCAATATCCGGCGTAGTACGTTCAGCCGCCAGCGTGACCGTATACGCGCCACACTCGGAGATGACCGGCGGCAGTCCATCCAGCGTAAGTTGCATTTGCGGCGCGTGCGTTTCCACGAAAACCCCTTCCTGCAACACGCCGTCATAAGCGCAGGCATCGTTGCCCGTCACACCAAGATTCAGGTAGGACCAGTCATACCAGTTCGTATCGGAGCACGCTTCCGGTTCGCCGACGTGCGTTTGGTAACTGATTTGTAGCGTTGCCCCGGGAAGGTCAATGGCGCAAGTCGGGCTGATGTTGGTAATAATCAGCGGACCTCCGGCAACAGTGCTCTCTGAGAAGGTTGCTGTGCAGGAGAGTGGCCCGTTGGAGACCCAAATCTCCGCCGTGCCGGTCACATAGGTCTGATACGGAAGGGTTTCGGTGAACACCAATCCGCCCCAAGTTGGTGTGACCATGAAGGTGCTGCCAAAAACGGTGGTATTGGTGTACGTGAAGCTTTCTTCGGAGCAGGGCGCTATAGGGGAGGAGACCTGCTTGTCGGACACGATACCATCGTTACACTGGATGTAGGTACTGGCGGAGGCGGTCGCTTCACGTAAGCAGTTCTGACAATCCGTCCCCCAGGTAGCGACAGCGTTTGTCATCAGGGTTCCACAGGTTTCGCATCCAGTGATGGTATCATTGGGTGAGAGCAAGATGACAGTGAACGTGGTTGAGGTATCAGTCTCCCAGGTAATATAGGTGGTAGCACCGATGGTGAAAACCGTGCCGCCATCAGCATCGAGAACTGTCCACTCGTCTGGGATCGTATCGGTAATGATGGTGGTGCCGGTGATGCCGGTCATATCTACGGAGATCGTCGTTGTTACTGTTTCGCCGCGATAAATCTCAGCGGGCATAGACTTGCTCAGGCCAATATTGCCGGGTACGTCCATCAATTGCCAGGAGGCATTTTGCGGCAGCTCGTAGTAGGGATGGTTGCAGATATCAAAATAAGTGATTCCAAAGTTGAAACTGCCGTTGGAAGGCATGGCGCAGACGTTACTTGGAAGTGTGAGTGTAAAAACCAGATTGTAGACTTCACCGGGAGGGATGGGTGGCAGGTGGAAGGCGTTGCCATCATAAGTGATCCCGGCTTCTGTGCTCACCGAGAAGGGGGAGAGGTCGGTGGCGAGGGTGGCGGAATAGGCTGTTCCATCGCCGAAATTCTGGATGGCCACGTTGAATGCTTTCTGCCCCGTGCAGAATGGCACCTCGAAGTCTGGCAAAGTGAAATCTAGATTGGGGTTGCGCATTTTCAGGTCTATCGCACCGAGTGCTGTCTGGGGCAACAAACAGCTCGCCCCGTTACAGCCCCAGGTGGCTGTAATGACGTTTTCCAGATCGGAGCAGCCTACGATCCGCGCGGCAACAGGGAAGCTAATCACTTGTCCTACACCCATCGTCGGAATACTGGCGCTGGTCAACCCGCTCACATAACTCAAGCCGCTGCCTAACACATCGGTAATGACCACATTGGCGACGTCACCATAACCGGTATTCTCGACATATACCGTCCAGCTCACCACATCTTCGACGTACGCTTCCTGCACCGCAGGCGCCTTACGCACGGTGATTGCGCCGGGATTGACGACCAGGTCGGTAAAACGGACAATGGGTTCTGCCCCCTCCTGTGTTAGCGTGATTACATTCTGCCCGGAGACTGCCGCGCAACCGCTGGTGAAGGCAAATGTGTAGCTGTACACTTCATCTGCGTCCAAATCAAACGGTCCCACGCTTTGTGGGCTGGGGGTGTAAGGAAAGGGCATCATGCTGGTGATGATTACGTTCGTAGCCGGCGTTGCACTGTTGGCGACCACTACAGTGTACGTAACGGTATCGCACACGTTCACTGTGGTCGGTCCATAGACGCGCAGATTAACCGCAGTGACGGTGTTGAGATGCGCGCCAGCGAGCGCGGGTTGCACCACTTGCGACGGAGAAGCCTCAAGCCAGGCTGGCAAAATCGCAGTTCGCGCTTCCGCGGTCGCCGGCTCAGCCAACCAACTGGGTAACAACGCGGTTGATGCCGGCGCCGGCTGTGCGTTCGGCAGAGGGGCAGCTACAGTTGGCGTTGTGGGCACAAGAAAACCTAACACCATCGAAAGTCCCAGAAATAAGCGCAACATCTTCATCATACTCCTCCTCCAATAAAACAGGTATAAGCCCTTTCAGATTTATTCCCATGCCAAATCGAGATACTGTTCTAATACTTGACTGGTCAATTCCCCAATTTGCCGGGCCACTACACGGCCCTCGGCGTTCAAAAAAACTGTAGTCGGAAAGCCTGAGACCTTGAATAGTTGCGCAATTGCGCCATCTGTGTCTAAGGCAATGGGATAGGCAACACCTTGTTCGGTTACATAGCCTTGCACTGTGTCGCGTGTCTCGCGGACATTGACGCCCACGAAATGTACATCTGCCCCATAGCGGGCGTGTGCCTCGACCAGCAGGGGTGTCTGCGCCCGGCAATGCCCGCACCAGCTAACCCAGAAGCTCAGCACCACCGGCTTGCCCGCCAGTACATCGAGCGCGAGTGAGGTTCCATCCAGCGTACTGAGGGTGAAATCGGGAGCGCGTTGCCCCCCCATAACCCCACGCGGCTCATCGGTTGTCACGGAGTTCACTTCCGGTGTGGGTGTTGGGGTAGGTGATGGTGTATCGGGCGTTAACGCTGCTGTAGGTTGGTAAGTGCCTTCTTGCGCGGGTGGGGGTACGGCGCCCGCAGCGATTTGTACATCATGAGCCTGTCGCAACTTCAGGATATACGCTTCTTGCGTTATTCCTTCCGCTGCTGCCTGCGCGTTAGTGAAGTCGCGCACGGTCAGCAATTGAGCAAAATAAGCGTCGAAAGCTGCCAGCGATAGCCCTTCTGCCTGCAACGCGGCAGATAGCTCCGCTTCGGATTTGCCATAGGCTGCCAGCAATGCCTGGCGCTCGTTAAGTGCGGCTTCCGGGGCCACGGCGAACTCAGCTGCTTGCGCTGCGCGTAGCACCAGCGCCTCATTGATCAAGCGGTCCAGGCTGGTTGCCGCATCATCGGTAGGGAGTTCCAACAGCGTATTCAGTGCGCGATCCACAGCTTGCCGCTGCGTTAGGGCGCCACGGGGCAGGGGATTGCCATTGATCCACGCAATGGCCTCATCCGCATCCGTCAATGTTTGCCGCGCGATTGGCGCTGAGGATTGAGAAACCGGCAGGTTGGCGGGTAGCGGCTGTGTGGGGCGACCGAGTAACCACAGCACAATACCGCCTATCACCAGGGTGATCATAAGCGGGAGTGTTGCCAGCAGCAATCGTCTACGCATTTGGCAATTCAGGCGGCGAGGCAATCATGCTTTCCTGCGCCACAAGCACTGTCCCAATAGCGCACCGCTCAACACCAGGAGCAAAGCGACCCCCAAGGGGAATAGTGCGACAGGGCCTCCAGCCTCAGGCAGCATCGGGATAGGCGTGGCTATAGGAGTCGTGGTGGGTTGTGGAACCTCGGTCTCCACGGGCGGCGGCACGGTCGGAGGAAGCGGTGTTGGAGTAGGGGTTGCAGTGGCTGTTGCCGTAGGCGTAACAGTGGGCGTCGGAGTCGGCGTAATACCAGCGGCAACGGGTGATACCCATGTGAGTCCCCATCCAATAAACAGCAAGCTGAACAGCACTACCACCCAGAGTTGCATAAACCACCGCGGTTTTGATCTCATAAGGCACTCCCTCTTGTCTTGAAGAATGACTACATTAAGGTTAATCTGGAACTCCAACCTGGAACAAGGAAAACCATACTTACCGGGGGTGGCTGAACGCATAAGCGCAGCCAGATTGCCCCTCAATACAAACTGCAAACACGAAAGGGACGTTGTCTCTTAGTAGAAGAACATTGCTTGTCTGATGTGTCAGATAAAGCCCTATCTACATTATACCACAGACACATAATCATGAAATTTGGCAACAATTCGGCTGCATTTCTAGTGGCATCTCCCTGCTGCTGTGCCTTAGTGGCACCGCTCCTGCAGTTTTGCGCTACTGGAAATGCACTCACTCGGCTAGTTTGAACGGTTGCAGGCTGAATATAGCGCGATTTTGGGGAAAGGGTGGTGCGCAAAGTTCGTTACACTACCCGTACCTCTGGCAACCGGATGTTCCCCGGTCCGCAGCCAGCGCGACAGCTTCGTTGTGCGTCGTGAGCGTCATGACTTGCTCTTGGGCCGCAAGCCGGCGCTGCGAGCAGTGTGGACACCCGCACGATCCGGCGGCGGGCTACACGCTCGCCGTGCATCACATTGATGGCAATCCGGGCAACAACGCAGCGGAGAACCTGGTTGCGCTATGCCAACGCTGCCATTTGGGACTGCACGGGCGGCGTTACTGGATTGGGCAGGGCATGTTCGAGTTCTTCAAGCCGCGCTGGCTGCTCCAGCGCGAGCGCCGGGCACGGCACACAAGCGAGGGCTGATGATGGTTGACATGGCGACTGACTATGACACCTGCGTGGTATGCGGCGCGCCCTTCAAGCGCGCCGAGCGGGGGCGTCCGCGAGAATATTGTTCGGCGAAATGCCGGGCGCGCGCGCATCGGCTGCGACAGCGCTGGGCGCACGCGACGACGACCTACGCGCCGGTGACCCGCCATGTAACCGTGGTGAGCTGCCCCGACAATCTCTATCGGGCAGGGGCGACCTTCAGCTGGAGCGATTTTCGCCACTCGCTGAGCAGCTGGCCCGAGGGGATGGTGGTGCGCTACCAGGCGCAGCTGTACACCGTGCAGGCCGGGCAGATGACGATGACGGCAATATAGGGAGATGTGAGCTAGAAACGGTTACATTGGTGGAAGGATCGGTTGCCAAGGATGGTGATCGAAGTTTGAGGTGAACCATGCGTATGCATCCTTCTGGGAAAAACCAGATGGTGCACTCTCACGTTGAAGATGACCTATCTATTACGGCGCATATTGCGTGCTGTTGACCGGTTTACGCTGAAATTGTGGGCAGAGCCTATTCTAACACCTGCTGTAACAGACTTTTTGTGGGTAATACTGCCCCTGGTTCCAAAAACGGAGCGACATCGGCAGCGACCCTGTCCCATTCGACCGTCACTAGCCGCTCTCGTACTGCTGCGCGCCAGGTCGCGGGAGTCATTAGCTCTCCAGACCAACCCGTCTGTTGCAGCGCGTTATTCAGAAGAGTCAGATTAGGGACGGGCCACGTTGGATCACTCAGATACCATAACAGATCGTACAGATCGCGCCCTTTGAGGTAAGCGCGTTGCAAGACGGCGTGCAGTTTGCCTGCCAGCAGCGAGGCGCGGTCGTGATGCTGCAGGTGCAGCAGAATGTGCCGCCGCACTACCGTGGTGGTCAGTCCAGCGCCAGACGGAGGGCGAGTGTCTACCTCGATCTTGATCGCCAGCACCTCGTCGCGATGCGGCGACAACGCCAATTCATAGAACAACCCGGGAAAGCGCAGCCACGCGCTGTGGACGATTTTCTGGTCGTTGACCTTGACCTCGACTGGGTACTGCTCCGCCACCAGTGTGGATTGCACTGCCCGCAAGTAGGAGCGGAAATCATAACGCTCAACGGCGTGTTCCAAGGCGAAATCCAGGTCCTCGGAATAGCGTGTTGTGCCATAGAGGAACCGCAGCGCAGTGCCCCCGTGAAAGGCCAGGGGAATCATGGCTCCTGCGCCTTGCAGTGCTCCCAGGATGCGCGCTTGCAGATATTCACGCGTCGCATTGCGTCCATGTGCCGGGGTCGGTGCCGTGCGCACCAACTCTGCCAGATAGGTCTTCATAGGGGACTAAACTCCTCTGCTGCGGTATGAACCCATGCCGTGATGTGTTGCACGGCACGTTGAAGTTTGGGACCGCCATGCAGCCCCAGGTCGGCTAGCGCCGTCAAATCCAGGCGTTCCAGATTCTGCAAGCGCAACGATTCCAGATAGGCTGGATCATCGCCACTTGGTTCCAGGTAGATCAGGTCGAGCAGCGCTTTTTCCGGCGTGGAGATCCAGGCTAGCTGCCCGGCATGTACTTCCACTTGCCGGTAACATTGCCACCAAGAAGCCTGAATATGTCTGAAGGTATAATTTCCCAGTGCCGTCTGCCATTGACCCGGACGCCGTGTGGTAACACTCGTCGTTACTGGGGTGTAGTCGGGAATCACCCCATAATGGGCGAGGGCGGCTTGAAGGCTGACGTAGGAGGGCTGTACCAGGGTGTTGGCAATCACAAAGGGATGGGGTTTGACCTTCTGAAAAGGAGACGCCAGGGCATAAACGCCGCGTCGTAGCTGGATGAGCCGTCCAGATGCTGTCCAACGGGAGAGTTGTCGGCGTACATCATCCGGATTCACCTCACCTGCGAGTAAGAGCCCGGTTTCGAAAACCGGTGCATCACCAACGATCTCCAACAAGCGCGCGAATTCCATGCACCAAGTATACCACAAATGGCAAATTAATGCAATGGAAACGGGATACTGGGTCCGATAAGGTGCAGAATTTCATTGACACAGTCAAAGAGCTCACATATACTGAATGGAAAGGCTTGAAGGTTAAGTTTCCGGTTTGAATCTCCAAGTGGCTAGATTGAAGAACGCGCTCGGCCCGACTTTGCTGAGCAAAGCCTTTGCACGGCAAAGCCTTCAACTCGGGATTATGTGACGACTGCGCGCCGCATGAATCCTTTTCGTTAGGCCGCTTCATTGTGCAACCGGAGTGGACTGAAAAAGTGAGACAATAGAGGTAGGAAATGCAGGGATTCACAGAATGGGATTTGAACGCCGCACTGCATATATTCTTTGGCCATCACAAGGAGTATATGTTGGTCTTTCAAGACTCCGACCTTCACAACTATACGGACCGCTATCTGATTCCTATGACGATGGCGAAGTTGAGCCGCAAGAGAAAGTTGACCCGACGGTTCGCAGAAACACGAAGAGGCAGGCATATCAGTGTTGACCCACAGCAATTCAGACCCGACGCCGTTCTGATAGGTCACGACGGGCGACCTTGCATACTTGAGACGAAGGTTGGTCAGATCAATTCCGAGGCGAAGTGCGAAGCACTGGTGGTGCAAGCATTGATTTATGCAGACCTACTCATATCTCCACGCTGGAAACCAACAACACGATGCCAGAACTCACCGGCAAGCACGACATATGATCTGCTTGAGGATTTGCACGAAGCTCATTGGTACTTCAAGGTCCCGGATGAAGGGGTATATCGCCCGTTGGAGGAACATCACCAGCGGCACTTTGGGCTGGGAAGTGGATTGAATAGCGAGGATTTCGAGAAGGTCCCCTCTGTTGTATTCTTACTGGAGCGGGTCAACCGCGCGCAGTTGGAGAGAGCCTGCAACCATGTCCAGGCAATGAATTTCCTGAGCTACAAAGAACACCTCGAGTTGGTTCTGCCAAAGCGGGCTGCATCCAGAAAACATCTTGATTCACTGCAGGAAAACTGGATGCTTCTGCAGCAGATTGACTTCTGCATGATGCAGTTGAACATGGCAAAGTTCGCAGAGGTAATTGCCGGTAACCTGGAATCGCTTTCTTAGCAGCAAAAAGCGACTAACCTGTACATTAGCCGACACACTCCGCTCGCTCCAGAAACGGCTGATGCGCAACCGCTGGGTAATTGCCGTTTGTGCAAAGGGTGAGATGCTAAAGATCATCTCGTGGAATCTGAATCAACAACCGCGGGCATGGGCTGCTCTACTCGAATCGGGGGCGGATCTTGCACTCGTTCAGGAAGCATGCACGCCACCTGCGGAAATTGCTAATTGCATCACTGTTGACCTGACACCGTGGCACACCGCTGGAGCAGGCATGATGCGCCCATGGCGTGCCGCTGTGGTTAGACTGAACTCGAATCTGGAAGTCCAGTGGTACGAGGCCAAATCAATCACCGAGGCCGCGCCTCGTGAACTGGCAGTATCTCGCTTGGGAACGCTCGGCGCAGCCGAAGTACTCGATCCCGTCACGGGCGAGAAATTGGTACTGATCTCCATGTACTCCTGCTGGGAACGGCCTCACAACTCTACCGGCAGCGAGTGGATCTATGCGGATGCATCCGCGCACCGCCTCATCTCCGACTTGTCAGTATTCATCGGTCAGCAACGGGGGCATCGCATCATTGCAGCTGGAGATTTGAACATCTTGTACGGATACGGAGAGTATGGAAGCCCGTATTGGGCTCAGCGCTATCGGAGTGTATTCGATCGGATGGCGGCGCTTGGGCTGGAGTTTGTTGGCCCTCAAGCACCCAATGGCCAGCAGGCCGATCCATGGCCAAAAGAGCTGCCGAGAGACAGTGAGAACGTGCCCACATTCCATACAAATCGACAGACACCAGCTACATCAACACGGCAGCTCGACTTTGTGTTTGCCTCGTCGGATGTTGCTCGGCGCGTGGTGGTTCGGGCACTCAATGACCCAAGTCAGTGGGGACCCAGCGATCACTGTCGCATCGCTATCGAAGTGCCTGATTCAGGCCCAACCAGTACGTAAAGGCGACGATCCTGCGACCATGTCTTCAGCATTCTGTTGACACTGGCGCACATGGGCTTGCGCCTTGCACCCGGCATCAGGGCGAGCACGCAGCATCTGTGCTAACGCTGCTGGAACTGTGTCTGCTAACTAGCTCTGCAAAGATTTCCTCCTGGCGTTTGAGTGCCTCTACAGTTGCGCGAAGCCTTTGCTGCTGATCTGCTGTTGAAAGTGCGTACCATTCCTGTTCAAACCGGGCTTCATCTGCGCTGGTGCGCGGTCCAGACCATGGTGCGGGGGTAGCTTCAATCACATCGATCAAGTTCTGCCAGTGCCAATCTGGTTTCCAGATAACCCGAATGCCATTTCCCTGAGGGAACAAGGGCAGATATTCCCAGAATTCAATGGAATTGGGGGACATATGGAGCTGGACACGCTTCATTCCGCGCCGCAGCTCAACGCTGGCGCGATTGTGGGATAGCAGACGGGGCTCATAGGCCAGCATGTGCGTGATTTCACCAGCAGAATGGGAGATTTCAGGATTGTCCCTGTACACCAAGACCAGATCAACGTCGGCGGGATTGGCGTTATCGGTGAGTGTACTGCCGAACAGATACAATGTCAGCGGCTGAATCGGAAAAGTGTGCGGATCAATCGCGTCTAGCCTTTCACAGATAGCGCGTACCTTGCGTAGAGCATCTTGGCGTTTCATGCTGCCGAGTCCTTCCTTTGCGAGTCCGGTATGAGTATCACGACAGTCTGGGTCCAACCAGGTCACAATGCGATTATTGTAAGGTTGGCTTTCCTGGGGTCAAGTTGCTGGTATCGCACCTCAGCCCCTCGACAGGCCGTAACGAAATCCATATAATCAGAAACAAATCTAAACGCCACGCGCCCACCGCACGCTCAGGTGGGTTTGCGTGGCGTTTTGTGTATGAGAGGCCCATGGGCGTCACATCCCTACCCGCCCCGACGGTGACCCTGGAAGGCGCCGTGCGGTACATCCAGGAGCGGCGCGTGCATGTCGAAACCGTGACGGGCACCTTCACGGTGTTGTTGCAGGCCTCCGCGCCGCGCCTGAAAC
>JAPKMR010000082.1 GCA_026645815.1 Anaerolineae bacterium
GCCCCGTTCACGAAAATCACACCGGCAGAAAGAAGCGCCGAGTACGGCGACGCAGATGTTTGAGCGCTGACAAGGGCCATTTGCAAGATGACGGTCCTATTGTTCTCCAATATTCTGTCGTATACCCATGACCCCACCTCAGCAGATGCGAGGCAGTTGTGCACCGGCAAGCATCTGTACGATGCGGCGCGCGCCGTAGGGAGTATGCAGTACCACGCGCCCGGCATGTTCAGCGGTGATGCGCCCGATGATGGCGGCATCACGTCCCAGGGGATGCGCGCGAAAGGCAGCTAACGCCGCCTCAGCCATCTCCGGCGCGACCACCAACGCCAGGGTCCCCTCATTGGCGCTGTAAAGCGGGTCAATGCCCAGGAATTCGCTCACGGCGCGCACCGCTTCGCGCACCGGCACAGCGCGCTCCTCAATCTCAATACCCAAGCCGAATTCAGCCCACTCGCAAAGCACCGTGACCAGACCGCCGCGCGTCGCATCGCGCATACAGCGCACAGCGCCGCTGCCATCAGCACCCTCAGGAACGGCTTCGAGCACCGCGGCAACCAGACCATTGAGCGGCGCACAATCGCTCACCACATCCGCGTGGAAATTCAGATTCTCGCGTGCCAGCATCACGGCAATGCCATGATCCCCCACGGGGCCATTGACCAGCACCACGTCGCCCGGACGCATCCGCGATGAAGAAAGGTTCACGCCAGGAGGAATCACACCGACACCCGTCGTGTTGATGAAAATCCCATCGGCAGCACCATGCTCGACCACCTTGGTGTCACCGGTGACGATTTGCACACCCGCACTCAGCGCAGTGGCAGCCATCGAATCCACCACACGGGCCAAGGTATCCAGCGGCAGACCCTCCTCGATAATGAAGCCGCAGCTAAGATACAGGGGCTGTGCGCCGGTCACTGCCAGGTCGTTCACCGTGCCACAAACTGCCAGCTTGCCAACATCACCACCGGGGAAGAAGAGGGGTTGCACCACATAGGAATCAGTAGTCAGCGCCAACTGCCCGGGTGGAAGTGGAGGAAGCTTGGCCGAGTCTTCCATTTCCGCGAGCACCGCGTTATCAAAACACTTGAGGAAGATCTCGTGGAGCAATTCGTGGGTGAGCAAGCCACCGCTGCCGTGCGCCAGGACGATGGTTTCAGAAAGTGATTCCGAGAGATTCATGGTATCAACTGCCTTTCGTGAGCGCTCACGCGCCATCGGAGGCGGGGGTTTGAAGAAGTTCAGCCGCCCGTTCCGCAGTGAGACGCTCCAGAGTCTCTTCATCCTCGCTACCGTTGACGAGATATTCATAGTCGCTACTGTAAAGGTAGTAAGTGCCACATTCCGGACAACGACGCAATTGCAGTTTACGGCTACTGTAGGGCTTGAAATCACGAACGATTACCAAGGCGCCCGATGCCGCAGGCAAATAGGTATCGTTTTCCTCCCAACCAAATTTCTGATAGGCGGTTTCCCGATCAGCCAGTTGTGAGCAAACAGAGCAAGCCTGTGGTGATGCAGTTAGCGATATTGCCGTATCCATATTTCCCCTTAACTCAAACCCGGTAGAACTTCTCCATAATGATAGTATGCCGCACAAGCGCCTTCTGCACTGACCATGCACGGCCCAAGTGGACGGCGCGGCGTGCAGACGCGCCCATAGAGGGCACATGCCGGCGGTTCGATAATGCCACGCAGCACATCGCCACAATGACATCCGGGAGGTTCGTGCACAGGGATGCTTGGGATGGGAAAGCGCCGCGCGGCATCACGGTGGGCAAACTCGACCCGCAGATGCAGACCGCTTGCAGGAATAGCACCAAAGCCACGCCATTCTGCCACCCCTTTTTCAAAGACGCGCGCCAGAAGATCCTGCGCCACAAGGTTCCCCTGCGAGTTCACACCGCGAGCGTAAGTGTTAATGACCGCCGGTTCGCCGTGAGTGACGGCATGCACAAGCCCTGCTATTGCACTGAGCAAATCCAACGGCTCAAAACCCGAAATCGCCACCGGCATGCCGTACTCGTGCGGCAGGAACTCCCACGCGGCGCTGCCAGTGATGGCGCTAACGTGCCCAGGTCCCAGGATGCCATCGAGCGCGACCTGCCCCGCATCGAGAATGGCGCGGGTCGCGGGTGGGGTGAGCTTGTGCAAGCTCAAAACGCTGAAATTGGGGACACCTTCGGTCTCAGCTTGTAGCAGAGCAGCAGCAATGCCCGGAGCAGTGGTCTCGAAACCCACACCGAGGAAAATCACCTCGCGTTGCGGATTCTCACGAGCGAGCGCCACCGCATCCGCCGGGGAGTAGACGATGCGCACATCAGCGCCACGCGCGCGCGCCGATTGCAGGTCCCCGCGACTTCCCGGCACACGAATCATATCGCCGAAAGTGGCGAGGAGCACGCCAGGCACATCCGCGAGCGCAATGGCGCGATCCAGGTCCGCGGCAGCAGTCACGCAGACGGGGCAACCGGGTCCCGAGCGGAGTTCTACTACACCGGCAAGCAGCTCCCGCAGACCAAAGCGAAAGATTGCGTGTGTGTGTCCACCGCAGAATTCCATCACACGGATGGGACGCGTCGCCTCGCGGTGTATTTGTTCCACCAGCGCGTGGGCTAGAGCGGGGTCGCGAAAGTCATCAATGTATTTCATGCCGGTCATCAATCAATGAGGGCTAACAGATGAGGGGTCTTTCACCCGTTACTCATGCTCCATTTCCATTTCCGCCTGAATGCGCGCCAATTCCGCGAAGGCTTCGAGCGATGCCAGCGCTTCTTCTTCGGAAAGCACACTGATGGCATAACCGGTATGCACCAGAACGTAATTCCCCACCTCCGCCTCCGGCGTCATGATCAAACTGATTTGGCGCGTCACACCGCCGAGTTCTACGACCGCGTTACGGGAAGCGTCAATGGATTGGATTTGAACGGGAATAGCCAGACACATAATCACTCCTTCGAAAGGGCGATATGCCGATATAGCGCAAAGGCGCGGAAGGCGAGAATAGAACTTGGGTCATGGGTTTCATAGCGCAGAAAAGGGGCGATAAGCACACTGACCCAGGGAAATGCCGCCATCGTTGCAGGGCACCTGGTGGTGAAGCAGTACCTCGAAGCCAGCATCTCGCAGTACAGGTACAGTCAAATCCAGGAGCAGGGCATTCTGAAAGACGCCGCCGCTCAGAGCAACCGCTAATAAACCGGTCTCCTCTCGCAAACGAAGGCAGACCTCCAGCACCATGCGCGCAATGGTGGCATGGAAACGCGCCGCCATATCGGGAATAGGCACGCCACGCTCTAGTGACTCCAACAGCGCGTAAAACAACGGCGCCAGTCGTACCACATCGCCTTCGATGGCAAACGGATAAGGGCGCCAGTCCTGCGCGAGCGACGCCAGCTGCTCCAGCTCGATAGCCGCCTGGGCTTCGTAGCTGACCTCGCTGCAGACGCCAAGCAGGGCGCTCACTGCATCGAAAAGTCGCCCCATCGAGGACGTCTGCGGGACATTAAACCCCCTGGCAATTTGCTCCCGAATCAGGCCCGCATCACCGGGGCACAGGCCCGCAAAACAGACTTCGGCAGGGAAATCCTCAGGTTCCACCAAAGCATTGAGATAAGCCAAGGCAATCCGCCACGGTTGGCGTATGGCTGCATCACCGCCGGGAAGGGGCAACGGTTCCAGGTGTGCAGAACGGCGCATGCCGTCATAGTCGCCCACAAACCACTCCCCACCCCAGATGGTCCCATCGTCGCCATAACCCGTGCCATCCAGCGCCACACCGATGACGGGACCACGCTCGCGGGACCAGCCATTATCCGCCAGACACGCAGCGATATGCGCCTGGTGATGCTGCACGCGCAACGGCGCCGGCAACCCGTGCGCGCGGGCAAAGTCTACCGCAAAGCGGGTGCTCAGATAATCCGGATGCAAATCACACACCACCCGCTCTGGTTCGATGCGAAACAGGTGCAGGTATGTCGCCAATGCGGCTTCGTAATGCTCCAGGGTTTCAAGGTTCTCCAGGTCGCCGATGTGCTGGCTTACAAAAGCGTATTGATCGCGAGTAAGTGTAAACGTGTTCTTGAGCAACGGTCCGGCGGCAAAGACCCGTCCCACCTCAAAAGGCAGAGCAACGGGATAAGGTGCGTAACCACGCGCACGACGGAGCACCTGCAGCGCAGGCTTCGCCTCAACGCTCTCGTGTCCGTTCGGGCTTTCACCCACACCCACCGACTGGCTTACCCGTACCACGGAATCATCATAGCGCGCGTAAATATCCCGGTTGTGGAACAGAAAGGCATCCGCAATACCGGAAAGTCGCTCCAGCGCTTCGGCGTTGTCTTTAGCAATAGGCTCCTCGCTCAGATTGCCGCTGGTCATCACCAACGGGCGCCCCACATCGCGCAGGAGCAGATGATGCAGCGGCGTATAGGGCAGCATCAAGCCCAGGGTATGTTGGTGAGGGGCAATTGCCTCCGCAATGTGCGCTCCGTCAGGCGCGGCGGGGAGACGTCGAAGCAAGACGATGGGCGCTTGAGGTGAGGTAAGTAATTCCGCCTCTGCGGACGAGACCTCGCACACAGCGCGAGCATCCGCGAGCGTGGCAACCATCACGGCAAAAGGCTTGTGAGGGCGGCGCTTGCGTGTGCGCAGACGCTGCACCGCTGCAGCGTTCGTCGCATCACAAGCCAGCTGAAAGCCACCCAACCCTTTGATAGCGAGAATGCCCCCGCTCAGTAGCAGTTCCCTGGCGCGCCGAAGCGTCTCCTCGGTTGAGGAACCGGAATCAGCGCTGACCTCGCCCACCGTTGATGCACTATCTAGCTGCCCCACAAGCTCGCTCATCCAGATATGGGGACCGCAAACCGGGCACGCATTGGGCTGCGCGTGAAAGCGACGGTCGGCGGGATGCGTGTATTCAGCGCGACAGGTATCACAGAGCAGAAAGACGCGCATCGTGGTGCTGGCACGGTCGTAGGGAATATCCTCAATGATGGTGAAGCGCGGGCCGCAATTGGTGCAATTGATAAAAGGGTAACGGTAGCGCCGGTCAGCAGGGTCGAGGAGTTCGCGCAAACACTCCGGGCAGGTTGCGACATCCGGCGAGATGAGCATAAACCGCCCCGCCTGCGCCTCGGAGTGTCGAATCCCGAAGCCGGTATGGCCATTCGGCGCAACGGGGAATGTCTCCAGGGAGGCAATACGCGCCAGCGGCGGCGCCTCGGCGCGGAGCGCGGTAATAAAGGCGGTGAGTACCTCTTGCTCGCCCTCAGCCTCGATATCCACGCCGCCGGAATGGTTCAGCACCCAACCGCGCACCCCCAGGCGCTGTGCCAGGGTGTAGACAAAAGGACGGAATCCCACACCCTGGACCACGCCGGTGATAGCAATGCGATACGCAACTGTATTCACGTTTTGAACTCTCGAAGCAGGTCGCTGACCGAAATCGCGCTATGTCCCTTAGGCAACATCTGAAGCGTGAGCGAGGCCTTCACCCCCATCAGACAAATCGTTCACCCAACCAGGCAAGCCAATCCTCCAAGCCCTCACCAGTCTTTGCCGAAAGCACGAGCACCGGCGCCGTGGCATTCAACCCGTGCACCAAGACTCTAAACTTCTCCAGGTCGAAGTCGAGATACGGCATGAGATCGGCTTTGGTAACGACAACGATATCAACCGCCTCAAAAATGGCGGGATATTTGTAAGGCTTGTCATGCCCTTCGGGAACGCTGAGCAAGGCTACTTTGTAGTTCTGACCCAGGTCAAAGGCAACCGGGCAAATGAGATTCCCCACGTTCTCGATAAAGAGCACCTCCAATGCATCCAATGGAAGCGCGTGGAGCGCACTGTGCACCATCGGCGCGTCGAGGTGGCACCCTCCTCCCGTATTGATCTGTACCACAGGCGTTCCTGTCGCGGCGATGATCTCCGCATCTACCTGCGAAGCGGTATCCCCCTCGATAATACCCACACGGGTTTTCTCGCGCAGTGCAGCGATGGTCGCCAGCAGCAGCGTGGTCTTCCCCGCGCCCGGTGAGGACATGAGATTGAAGGCAGTGATTCCGTGTGCCCTCAAATGCTCACGATTCTCGAGCGCCACCTGATCGTTGGCACTGAGAATTTTCTGCACCACAGGAATCCGTTGAGGCTCCACCGGCTTTGGGGTCTCGCCGGTATGTTCACACCCACAAGTATCACACATTTCCTACTCCTGATCACGAGAATTGTGTATCACGCCCTACACATCAACTTCAATACTCTCGACATGAAACTCTTTACCCGCAATGACCTCGCCCCCCAAAGCCTCGCAGGCAGGGCAATGCCAATCATGGTTCACCGGCTCAAATTCCGTAGCGCAGTTTCGGCAACGGAAACGAACGGCAACCCGCCGGAAATGCAGCGTGGCACCCTCAGCAGGGGTGTCGGGGGCAATCAAGTCGAAGTAGAATTGAATGGCATCGTCAATGAAGCTGGTCAGCTCGCCGATCACCAAGTGGATCGCGATAATGCGCTTAGCACCGGCGTGTTCGGTAGCGATGCGCACGATTTCTTCGGTCACAGGCAGTTCATGCATAAGGTTACGATATTCGATTCCAGTCAGATGTCAAATTCACAATGCACAGCACTTGTCTGGCGTTCTCCCGCTCGACATGGAGCATGTTTATTCGCTGAATAGCGCCACCGCAATTGACCTTCGCCCTGTTGCCAGTATGATAGTGATCATACTATTGACGCTCCAGTCAAGGACAAAATGCTGTCCAAGCTGCAAAGCAATGACGATGTTTTCCAAGAGTTGATGGCAGCGTCACAACACGTGTTTGGCTCGAAGCGCCCGCCAATACTGATAATGAATGATAAGACAATGATAGAATCGGACGAACGCAAAAGTGCTCTTTGGACTCCTCAGGGAGTCGCGGCAGAATCTACTGCCCTGCCTGAAGAGGTACCACTCTGCATTCAGATTAACGGTTCCCAGTTGATCAGCATTGCTGCCTCACCCACACAACGAGAAGCCTTGGTACTGGGATTCCTCCACTATGCCGGCTTGATCCGTACCGCATCTGAAGTACGTGTGTTACACTTTAGCCATCGCCCCACGGACAATACCGCCGCCACCCAGTACAATATCTGCGCCGATGTGTGGCTAGATCATGATGTTGAAGCTCTACCTGCGCCATGGATGCGCACCTCAGGCTGCGGATCCGGCGTCATACTGGGCGAACTGCGCGAGCCACCCGAGGTATTGCAGCACCCATTACAGATCATGCCGGAATTGCTCATCGAGATGCGCCAGAGACTGCAAAATGGAGCTTCCATGTACCATGAAACGCGAGGCGTTCACGCCAGCGGACTCTTCACCCCAGAGGGCGAATTGCTGGCACTCGCGGAAGACATCGGACGGCACAACACACTGGATAAATTGCTAGGGCTGTGCCTGATGCACAATATCAAATCCGATGGGATGATTCTGTTCACTACGGGGCGCATTTCCTCAGAGATGATGAGCAAAGCAGCCTGGTTGCGCACGCCCATTGTGGGCAGTATGACCGCACCCTCATCCCTGGCAGCGGCACTTGCGGAGACCTGGGGCATCACCATCGCAGGCTACGTCCGCAGCGGGCAGGTTCGCATCTATACCCATCCCTGGCGCATTCTGGGGCAATCCTAGATAGCGCCCGGCAACAGTCCAATCTTCAGGGGTATTCACATTAAAAAAGGATAGACCCTCTGGATCCCAACGCGCAATCTCAGCGTGAGGGAAGACCTGCACGCGCACCTGGGGATAAAAAGCTACAATCCGGCGCTTCCCTGCGCGTAGAACAGCCTCGGCAGCTGGAGCGCATGTCGCCGTGCGATAGAGCGCATGCAGCGGTTCCAGCTCGCCACGCCACTCCGGCACAATGATGTCCACATCAACTGCGGTAGTGAGTTGCAGCATTGCAGCGACAAGAGCCGGGTTGAGCAAGGGCATATCCCCGCCCACAACCAATGCCCACGCACCATAAGCAGCGGCGAGGCCCGCATGCACTCCGGCCAAAACACCCTGACCGGCAAAGTGATCCGTCACAGCGCGCACATTCCAACCGGCGAAGGGAGTCGTATCCAGGGCAACCAACAGCATTTCATCCACCAACGGACGCAAGCGTTCCACCGTCCATGACAATAGAGGTCTATCACCCAAGAGCAGAAAACGTTTATCCACGCCCATGCGCGTACCGCCGCCTCCCGCCAGAACCACACCGCTAAAATCCAACCTATCCTCTCCTATCAGAAATCACCAATATGCAAAGTGGCGGAGAAAGAAAGTGCTTTTCTCAAATCCGCGCGCTATTAGCTGGTCTCATGGTAATCCAATCGAAGGTATTTTACCACGAGCTCAGGATTTTGAGGCAAGACTCCATACTAAACTGATGATGTTTTACCATTTGACAACTTATCCGATTTGCTATAATTACAGAGGGATATTCCCGTAACTTATCATTTCACAGGAGGAAAATCAATGGCGAATCCCACCCAGCCCGTACCTGAAATTAAACTCGATGCATTTATCCCGGCAGAAATGGCAGCCAAAGCCGAAGGCGTCGGCGTCAAGAAGGCGACCGGTGATGCGCTGCAGCTCTTTGCCCTGGCAATTCTGGCAGGCGCGTTCATTGGCTTGGGCGCCATCTACTGCACCACCGTGCTCGCGGGGGCTTCGACCCTGCCCTACGGTGTGCAACGGCTTCTAGGCGGTCTCGTCTTCTGTCTCGGCCTCATCCTCGTGATCGTCGGTGGAGCAGAGCTCTTCACCGGCAACAACCTGATCATCATGGCATGGGCAAACAAGAAAATCAGCACCATGCAGCTGTTGCGCAACTGGGGCATTGTCTATGCCGGGAACTTCGTTGGCTCAATCGCCACTGCCGCTATCCTATTCTTCAGCAAGCAATACACTTTCGGCGGCGGCAGCGTCGGCCTGGTCGCGCTGAATATCGGTAACAGCAAATCAAGCCTGGAGTTCATTCCTGCAGTAGCACTGGGTATGCTGTGTAATGCGATGGTGTGTATGGCGGTCTGGCTGTGCTTCTCGGCCCGCAGCACCACCGACAAGATCCTCTCCATCATCTTCCCCATCTCCGGCTTTGTAGCCGCCGGTTTCGAACACAGCATCGCGAACATGTACTTCGTCCCTGTGGCGCTCTTCATCAAAGCTGGCGCCAATGAAAGCTTCTGGACTGCTATCGGCAAGACCGCGGCTGACTATGCCAACCTGACCTGGGGTAATTTCTTCATCAAGAACCTGATCCCCGTCACTATCGGTAACATCATCGGCGGCGCAGTCATGGTTGGAGCGATCTACTGGTTCGTTTACCTGCGCAAGAGCAAGTAATCTCCCCACACACCCTAGAAAAGGCAACGCCCCCGCAGAATTTGCGGGGGCGTTGTGCTAGCACGCAATGGAGATAGCCTAACCTTCTATCGGCAAAAACACACGCAGTCCATCCTTCTCATCCACGATATAAGCTGAGTGCGGGTATCTCGATGCTACCCGCACGAGCCATAGGTCTCCCACGGCACTGCCAACGTTGAAAGCGGCACACAGCACCACCGGCAGCGCTAACCACACCGGCAAAGGCAACATCAGCAACAGCAACGCAAGCACGCTCAGACCGACAAGCGGTGCGAGTGCAATCACGAGGTAGGCGTTGCGACGAAAGGCATGTCCGGCGGCAGTCGCGTAGAACATCAGCTCTTTCCACAAGACGCCGTAGGTGGGTTTGGCGCCGTAATATTGCAGCGCCAAACCATGTAACAGTTCATGCAAAACCAGGGTCAGGACTAACATAGCCATAGTCAGAAACATTTGGGAGGCGTTGATACTACTGGAAACTAATGGATGCCAAAGACGCACCCAGACGGTAAAACCCGCCAACGCCAGCCCCATCAACACAATCCCGACCACGTTCAGCGCCACAAGCAGTTTCCGGTGATGTGATAGCCTCCAGTATGTGACTTCGTGGTATTTCTCGGGTAGGTGGTTGGGATAAGCACTTTTGTGAGGCCACATAGCTTCACTCATCGAAGGCCCGCTCCTGAATGAATCGTCCCTCGGCTGCCACATACGCCCGCACCCGCTCCGTAGCAAGATCATAGACCCAACCATGCAGGTGCAGACATTCAGCACGCTCCGCTTCCGCGATAAAGGGATAGCTTCTCAGGTGTTCCAGCTGCAAGAGCACATTTGCCTCGATCAACGCATCCAACCGCGCGACGCCCTCTAAATCAGAAGGCAGGTGCGCCTGTGCATCCATAGCGTAAGCCAGCCATGACTGCAATCCCGGTTCCAGGGCGTGACTGTGCGCCAATGCCTGCATTCCCCCACAAGCACTGTGCCCGCACAAGACAATGTCCCGCACCTTGAGGTGTAGCACAGCATACTCAAGTACTGCGCCTACTGCCGTCTCGCCCGCTTGCATTGCAGCGTAGGGCGGCACGATATTGGCGATGTTACGGGTCGTGAACACCGTCCCGGGATGGACATCAAGAATGTGCGAAGGCAAAATACGTGAGTCCGAACAGCCGATGTAGAGCACGGTGGGATGCTGCCCGTGTGCCAATTGTGCCATCAGGGCAGATTCATCCCTAAAACACGCTACCCGGGTCGCCCGAGTTTGTTCCAGCAAAGTATCCATAGGAAGGCTCCTACATGCTAAAATTATCCTGGTAGAAAGACTTTTATTGGGTGAAACAAGCCATGATTCTGCAGCCACAGAGCAGGCGGTTAAAGAAAAAGCCCCGGCAGGTTGCCCTGCCAGGGCTTTCATCACAACGATATGGCGTTAAGCCAATTTCTCCACTTTCACCGCCGTGACCTTGAACTCCGGGATCTTGGCAATCGGGTCAAGGAACGCGCCGGTAGCCCAGTTGGCGTTGCCCTCAGGGAAGTGGAAGGTACCAAAGATAATCCCCGGCTCGACACGCTCTGTAACCTCGGCTTTGGCGCGGAAATCACCTCGCCGCGAAGCCACCTTGATGGCGTCACCTTCAGCGATGCCCAGACGGGAAGCATCAGCCGGGTTGATCTCCACACGCGGCTCAGGGTAAAGCGCCATGAGGCTCTCAGAGCGGCGCGTCTGCTCGCCGCCGTGCCAGTGATAGATCACCCGACCTGTAGTCATAGTGAAGGGATAATCGGCATCGGGCGCCTCCGCAGGCTCGATGTGATCCAGCGCCTTGAAAAGCCCCTTGCCCCGCGAAAACTGCCCGATGTGTAGAATCGGGGTTCCGGGATGATCATCGCCTTTCACGGGCCAGCACAATTGCTCGCCGGCATCCAGGCGCCAGAAGTGCGCACCCGCATAGATCGGCGTGACCTGTGCCATCTCATCCATGACCTCTGCCGGGCTGTTGTAGTGCATGGGGTAGCCCATGCGCGTTCCCAAATCACAGAGGATTTCCCAATCGGGGCGAGCAATCCCGGGGCCTTCGACGGCTTTGCGCACACGCTGAATCCGGCGCTCAGTGTTGGTGAATGTACCTTCTTTCTCTGCGAAGGACAAGCCGGGCAGAATCACGTGAGCGAACTTGGCGGTCTCGCTCATGAAAATCTCCTGCACGACCAGGAAATCAACCGTCTCCAGGGCCTCGCGGACATGGTTGAGGTCCGGATCAGACGTCATCGGGTTTTCCGCCATCACAAAGAGCGCCTTGACTGTACCATCATGCGCGCCGTGCATCTGCTCGACAACGGTAAGTCCCACTTTGTCCGATAGCCCCTCGACGCCCCAGGCTTTCTCAAACTTAGCCTTGAACTCAGGGTTGGTCACAGCCTGATAGCCAGGGTAAACGTTGACCAAACAGCCCAGGTCGCACGCGCCCTGCACGTTGTTCTGACCACGCAGGGGATTCACACCGCCGCCCGCGACGCCCAGGTTGCCCAGGAGCATCTGCATATTCGAAAGCGACATCACGTTGTAGACGCCGGTGGTGTGCTGCGTGATGCCCATAGACCAGAAGACTGCACCGGGTTTGTTCTCGCCCAAGATACGCGCGGCCTCAGCAATCTTCGCCGCCGGAACGCCGGTGATCTTCTCGGTCTCTTCCAGCGTGTATTTCATCACCGCCGCCTTGAGCTCTTCGAAGCCCTCCGTGCGCTGAGCGATGTACTCAGCATCTTCCCAACCGTGTACCAGAATCTCGCGCATCAGGCCATTCACGAGCGCGATATCCGTGCCCGGACGCTGCCGGAGATGCAGACAGCCTGGCAACGTCGTCAAGCTAATGCGACGTGGATCGGCGACGATGATCTTGGTGCCATTCTCGCGCACGGCCTTACGCATCTTCGTGCCGATGACCGGGTGCTGCTCAGTGGTGTTCGAACCAATAACAAAGAGAACCTTGCTCTGCATCGTGCTATCTTCAATCGAGTTGGTCATCGCACCACTACCCAACGTGGTCGCCAAACCCGCGACGGTAGAAGCATGGCACAGCCGCGCGCAGTGATCCACGTTGTTGGTCTTGCCAATCGCGCGCGCAATCTTCTGCATCAGGTAATTCTCTTCATTAGTGCACTTGGCCGAGCTCAAATAGCCCACACTGTTCGGCCCGTAGGTATCGCGGTAGTGCGTCAGCTTGCTGGCGACCAGATCAAGCGCCTCGTCCCAAGTGGCCTCGCGGAAGCCGGGCCAGGGACCATCGGTCACGCTCTCGTCGCGGATGAGCGGAGCGGTCAAACGGTCCTCGCGGTGGATAAAGTCCCACCCGTAGCGGCCCTTGACACACAACGCCAGCCCGTTGACGGGTGCGTCCTCGGCTGAAGTGACGCGCGTGATTCTGCCATCCTTGACATTGAAGTCGAACTGGCAACCCACACCACAGTAGGTACAAGTTGTGCGGACTTTCTTCTGATACGCAGCGCGTCCCCATCCCACGGAGGGCTTGTCGAAAAGTGCGCCAACGGGGCAGATTGCCACACAGTTGCCGCAAGATTCGCAGCCCGCATCCAGCATCTCCTGGCGGGCGCCAGGAACGACGAGGGTGTCGAAGCCACGCTTCGAGAAGTTCCAGACATTGCAGCCCTGAACTTCCTGGCAGACACGCACGCAACGTCCGCACAGGATACACTTGTTCATATCCACGAAGACCACGGGGTTCGGATCGGAGTCCACAGGGTAGGCGTGGCGCTTGCCGCTGTGCTCGGGCCAGTCCACCTTGTACTCGTAGACCCAGCGCTGCAGCTCGCAATCACCGTCAGCCTCGCAGGTCATACACTCGTTGGGGTGATCAGTGAGCAGCATCGAGAGCACGAAGCGTCGCAGGGTAACGATTTCCTCGGTCTCGGTATGCACGACCATACCCTCGTTTACCGGCAGGGTACAGGATGTGGTAGGCCCACGCATACCATCCACGGCGACCAAGCACAGGCGGCAGGAACCGGTAGGCTTCACCGCCGGATGATGACAGAGGGTCGGGATTTCAATCCCCACACTCTGTGCCGCTTCCAACACCGTAGATCCCGCAGGTACTGTCGCGGACTTGCCATTGATTGTAAGGTGAATCAGTTGAGACATGAAGTCCTCCTTAAAAAGAGTCGGCTCTTATAATGTTTGTGAAAGCTCAAGGGTCCTATCGAACACCTAGTGCATAAAACTGATATAATCGTGCTGCGCCGCGACAGTCTCGACAGGCCCAGCCATAGGGCAAACACCGGTAGGACAGGTTCCCGCCGCATGCGCTTCAAATTCCTCGCGGAAGTGACGCAGCGCCGTGAGAATCGAAACCGGCGCTCCCTGCCCCAGACCGCAGAAGGAAGTCTGAATCACCTGATGTGCTGTCCTTTCCAAGTCTTCCAAATCGCTCGGAAGCGCACGTCCCTGCCGTAACCGCTCCAGGCACTCCAGCATGCGGAGCGTTCCCAGGCGACAGGGGACACACTTGCCACAGGATTCTGTAGCAAAGAAGCGCATCAGCACATAAGCCAGGTCCACAATGCACTTATCTACGCCACAGACGAGCAAGGCGCCACTGCCCAACGCAGCGCCATTCTGCTGCATGGTCGCGAAATCCATGGGCGTATCCAACAACGCCGGCGCAATGATACTGCCGGCAGCGCCGCCGGTCTGCGCACACTTGAAGGCCTTGCCGTCCTTCATACCGCCACCATAAATCTCGATCACTTCACGCAGGGTAATGCCCATCGGCACCTCAATGAGGCCCGTGATGTTCACATCACCAAGCATGGTGTAGACTTTCGTACCGGGACTTTTTTCAGTGCCCAAGGCGCGATACCAGGCTACGCCCTCACGGAGGATTGCTGGCACATTTGCCAGTGTTTCCACGTTGTTGACCACCGTGGGCATGCCGTGATAGCCGCTCACTGTGGGATAGGGAGGGCGAATGCGCGGAATACCACGCTTACCCTCAAGGCTTTCCAACAGGGCGGTTTCTTCACCGCAGACGTAGGCCCCCGCGCCAGCATGGACGTGAATGTGGAAAGAGAAACCGCTCTCCATGATGTCGTCGCCCAACATCCCCAAAGCTTCAGCCTGTTCAATGGCATGCTCAAGGCGTTCCTTCGCGAGGGTATACTCACCGCGAATATAAATCCATCCCTCGTGTGCACCCACCGCATATCCGGCCAATGCCATGCCTTCCAAGACGGCATGGGGATCGCCTTCCAGGATCAAGCGATCCTTGAAAGTCCCCGGCTCAGACTCGTCTGCGTTGCAGACAATATAGCGGGTATCCGCAGCCTGATTAGCAACGAATTGCCATTTCATGCCGGTGGGGAAACCTGCACCGCCGCGCCCCTGCAAACCAGAGTCCTTGACGGTCTGAAGCACCTCTGCTGGTTTCAGCTCAGTCAGCGCTTTAGCCAGGCCAAAATAGCCATCGTAAGCGATGTATTCCTCGATACTCTTAGGGTCAATAATGCCAGCGCGGCGCAACACAACACGCTGCTGTCCGTAGAGAATTCCCTCGCGACGCGGTAAGCGCGCGATCACCCCTGAAAGCACATCCGGCGGCGCCAAGAGCGTCTCGGCCACACGCCCTTTGTAGAGGTGCTCTTCCACCAGGAAAGACACATCCTCAACCCGTAACGGTCCATAGAGAGTGCCCTCGGGATAAACGATAACAAAGGGCAGGACATCACGCCGCCCGGTCTGACCGATGTAGCTCACATGGACTTCATCTTCCAGACCGTGGAATGCCAGTTCGGCTTCCAAAGCCAGTTTGATAGCCTCAGCGCCTCGCGTAAGGCTCAAGGGATCACCGGAGACCATGACATGCGCGCGGATCATGCGGCACCTCCTTGGCTGCTACCACAACAGCAGCCACGATAACGTTCCAACAATTCCTGCACCTTTGCGGGGGTCATATTGCCGAATACTTCACCATCAATCGTAATCACCGGACCCACAGAGCAAAGCCCCAGGCAGCTGGTAACCTGCAGCGTCCACTCACCATCAGGGGTCGTCTCCCCGAAATGGATGCCCAGAGTCTCCTCCAATGCCTGCCACACTTCACGCCCACCAGCGACGTGACAGGGCGCATCCTGGCACATCTGCACCGTGTGCCGCCCACGTGGTTCAACCGATATCATGCTGTAAAACGACGCCACGCTGTGAACGTGACTTCGCGGCAATTGCAGACGATCCGCCACCGTCACCAGCAATTCCTGTGAAAGATAGCCGGCTTCCTGACTTAGATCGCGCAAAATCTCTACCAGAGCTTCAGGCTCAGCTCCGTAACGCTCTAAAACTGTTGTGAGTAAGTTCATGTGCTCTTCCATATCCCCCCTCAACAATGATTCAATTGTGCCACCCCGGGATGGAATAAGTTCCCAGGGATAAATCAATCCACCGCCAGTTTGCCCTTGCTCTCGATGGAGATGGCGTTTACAGGGCATACCTGCTTACAGATACCGCAGCGGACACAGACCGAGGGATCAATGACATGCGCCTGCTTCGGCTTGCCGGCAATGGCATTCACCGGGCAGTTACGCGCGCAGCGCGTACAACCGATGCAGGTTTCCGGATCAATGATGTACTCAATGAGCGGCTTACAGACTTTTGCCGGGCAGCGCTTCTCATAGATGTGCGCCTCGTATTCATCGCGGAAATGCTCAATTGTGCTCAGCACGGGATTGGGTGCGCCCTGCCCCAGACCACATAATGAAGCGCGGGCAATATACTTAGCCATCGCCTCAAGACGCTCAATGTCACCCGGTTGTCCACGGCCCTCGCAGATATCGGTGAGGATTTCCAGCATGCGCCGGGTCCCCACACGGCAGGGCACACACTTGCCGCACGACTCATCTTGCGTGAACTCCATGAAGAAGCGGGCGATATCCACCATGCAGGTGTCTTCGTCCATCACCACGAAGCCACCCGAACCCATGATGGAACCAACTTTCGCCAGGTTCTCATAGTCCACCGGCAGATCCAGGTATTTCTCCGGGATACAACCACCCATCGGACCACCCGTCTGCACTGCCTTGAACTTCTTATCGTTCAGAATGCCGCCACCGACCTCGTACACAATCTCGCGAATGGTCACACCCAATGGAACTTCGATAAGCCCGGTGCGCTTGACCTTGCCCGCAATGGCGAAGGTCTTGGTGCCCTTGCTCTTCTCGGTACCCATGGAGGCAAACCACTCGCCGCCATTGAGGATGATCTGCGGCACGTTGGCGTAGGTTTCCACGTTGTTGATATTGGAAGGCTTCGCCCACAAGCCCTTAGTCGCCGGGAATGGCGGGCGGGTTCGCGGCATGCCACGCGCGCCCTCGATAGACTGCATCAGGGCAGTCTCCTCACCGCAGACAAAGGCGCCCGCGCCCATCCGCACTTCCAGATCGAAACTGAAGTCCGTACCGAGGATGTTATCGCCCAACAAGCCGTAGTCCCGCGCCTGCTGTATCGCGAGGCGCAGCGTGCTGATGGCGATAGGATACTCAGCCCGGACGTAGAAATAACCCTGACGCGCGCCAATGACATAAGCGGCAATCGTCATGCCCTCGATAACGGCATGCGGGTCACCTTCCAGCACACGCCGGTTCATGAACGCCCCC
>JAPKMR010000083.1 GCA_026645815.1 Anaerolineae bacterium
GCGGAGCTTTGCCCCGCCGCCAAAAATCAATCAAAGAAAGGCATTTGTATGATACCCGTCTTACTCTTACCCCAAAGTTGAAACGCACCCTCTCCGCCTTGCACCATGGTGCAGTCTAGGGTACAATGCATAGATAAAGCCCAAGTAAGCAACCGTGGAGGGGGAGACACAGAAGAGCTAATCAGGCTGTGATTACCCCAACACAGCTCACTCAGTTGCAGGAGGAACGGGATGTTTCACGCCGCCGACCGGGTGCTGGTGGGAGTATTGACCACAGTCGAGGATTTCGAAATTGCGCGAGATTACGGATGGTATCGCATTCCAACCCGTCATGCGCCACCCTCAGTAGCGGATACCGCAGTGTTGGCTTTCTATTTCACCGCTGCTTTTAAGGATGAAAAGTGGGCTATTCACTGGTTCGCGGAAGTGCGCGGCTACGAGCTGGCAAAGCGGCGGGATTTGCTGCCCGAGCAGACCGAGCATCCCCACGCAAATGAAGTCTACTACAAAATGCAGCTGGGACCGTTGATCGCCCGTGAGCCTCCCATTCCGAGCCTGCGCTGGCGGCGGATCGCTTTTTTGGAGACCACGTGGGATCGCTTCAACATGGCAGAAGAGATCAACGATCTGTATATGTCGGGCGCGGATGGCCTCTACGTCACGCTGAAAGAGAGCGGCTTCTTTCCCGAGCGAGAATATTTGCTCTGTGAGGATGCGTTGACGTATACCGCCGACCTGGCAATCCCGTGTCAAGAAGGGGTTGTGGCTGTAGTGCTCAATGAACGCCCGGCGCCACCCCATGCCTTGCGCAGCAGCGACCTCAACACTGTACGACAAGCTATTGCAGCACGCGGCGGTCCCCTTGGGCCGCAGAAACGGAGTCAGAACACATGACAACACAGACTTTCCAACACCTCACACCCTATCTTTGGGTCACACAAAGCCCAATCTTTGCCACAAACAGCGGCATTCTCATAGATGCAGGTCAAGCTTGCTTGATTGACCCAGGTATTACGGAGGAAGAAATCCGGGGCATCGCGCGGTTCACCCTGGAGCAAGGCGCCTCGGTACAGACAATCATCCTCACACACGGACACTGGGATCACCTTCTGGGACCGGAATACTTTCCAGGGGTCAGAGTGATCGCGCACACGGAATACAAGCATACCCTCGCCCAACGCAGCGAGGCGATTCTGCAGCAGATCAGCAGCTGGGAAGCGCAAGCCGGGATTCTGCGCTCGCAACCCCTGCGCTTGCCGCAACCCACCCTGGCTTTTGAGAGTGTGTTGCATGTGCATTTAGGCCAGTACGATCTGCAACTCATTCCAGCGCCGGGTCATGCTGCCGATCAAATCGCCATCTATGAGGCAGAACGTGGGATGCTATGGGCGGGTGACATGCTCAGCGATGCCGAAATTCCCCTTGTGAGCCATAACCTGAGCGCTTATCAGGATACCCTGGCGCGCTTATCCGCCCTGGATGTGCGAGTGCTGATTCCCGGTCATGGGATGCCGACTGACGACCCGGTCGAAATTCGAGCGCGTCTTGATGGCGACCAGGAGTACCTGCAAAGCCTCTCAACGCAGGTACACGCAGCCGTGCGGGCGGGGAAAACTCTCGCCGAGACGGTAGAGGCGTGCGCAGGGATACCTTTCCGCCAGCCCGAAGAAAACGCCGGTCCGCACCGCCTGAATGTGGAAAGCGCCTTTGTGGAGCTGGGTGGCATCTGCGAGACGCCAGCGGTAGGCTGGATGCGGGAAGAGGGATGAGTAACGCCGCGCAGGCCAACGTTCGAGCGGGCGATAGGAGCCATATCACCAAAGAGCAGATTCAGGCCTATCGCGCCCGGACATTCCGTTTGACTCAACCGCTGAAGACCCCCGAGGATGCGCGCACTTTTGTTGAGGAGCGGGGCTTTGTGCTGTTCTGGCCCACCAAGGGGGTGATATTGCCCAGTCTCTGGGCAGCAGTTGCCGGAGACCGCCCGGTTCCCGATGAGCATGATGATCCAGGCCATGTCACCTGGGGGTGGAAAGATGGGGCGCTAGGAAAAAAGTGGTGGTATTACGCCAAGGTCTTGCGCAAACGGGCGGGGTTCATTGCACTTGAGGTAGCCCCGCTGTTCTATGCACTCAGCGAGAACTTCGGCTCACCGGAAGAAGATTACCTGGATCAATACCGGCAAGGCTCATTGACGCAGGAAGCCAAAACGATCTATGAAACCCTGCTGCACGAAGGACCGTTGCACACCATCGCCCTGCGCAAAGCCACATTTATGACCGCGAATGAATCAAAAGCCCGTTTCGAGCGCGCCCTCACAGAATTGCAGGCAGATTTCAAGATTTTGCCGACGGGGGTAGCAGAGGCGGGCGCGTGGCGATATGCGTACATCTACGACTGCACGCATCGCCATTTCCCCTGGTTGCCGGAGCGCGCACACACGTATGGCATTCGAGAGGCACAGCGGATGCTGGTGGAACGGTATTTCCAGATGGTGGGGGCAGCGCCCGTGACTGAAGCGAATAAGGTTTTCCAATGGCCCAAGGGCGATGTGGAAAAGGCGATAGGGGAACTTGTGGCAGCGGGACGCCTGCACCAAACGACCATTGAAGGCGAACGCGGTCCCTGGATCGCCATAGAACCGTTGTGAAAGCCGGTTGGTTATTCCTGGCTTTCTGCATCCGGATGTCCAAAGATCTTAAACGCTAGAGAATGTGATGGTACTGAGTCCTGACTGCTGGTGACCATGAACGCATTCAAAGGCTATGTGCTCGTCATTATCGCCGCCATGCTATGGGCTACCATGGGCCTGTTCTACAAAGGTCTCATGGCGACCTATGCCCTGCCGGCGTTGACCATCGTCTTTTGGCGCGCGGCGATTGCTGCCATCGTGCTGTTTGTGGTGCTGCTGCCACACCACCGAAGCAACCTACGACTCCCAAAACGGGATTGGCTACTCTTCCTCGGCTTCGGCGCCATTGGCGTCGCCGCTTTCTATGCCATCTACATTCATGCCATTAGCCTCACCGGCATGGGGGTGGCAGCTGTACTGATGTATACCGCCCCCGTCTGGGTGACCCTGTTCAGCACGTTGTTCCTGGGCGAAAAGCTCACGGGGCGTAAGGCATTCGCGCTGATTCTGGCGCTTATGGGCTGCGCGCTGGTCGGGAAGCTCTACGATATGACCGGCACAAACCTAAACCTGCCTGGGATTGTTGCGGGTTTGGGAGCGGGTCTCACTTATGGCGCTTATATCCTCTTCAGCAAGGGAACGGCGCAACGGGGCACTTCGCCATGGGCCGCGCTGGCTTATGCACTGGCGCTAGGGGCGCTCTGTCTGTTGCCCTTTCAGCAACCGGCGGAAGTGCTGCGTCCATTGAACTCACCGGAGATGGCTCTCTGGTTGCTCATTCTCGGCTTGATTCCGACGCTTGGCGGCGGGGTGGCTTTCAATGCCGGATTGCATGCCGTCACAGCCAGCAATGCCAGTATTGTGGCTACTCTTGAACCAGTCATCGCGGCGGTTCTGGGCTGGGCGGTCTGGCATGAGCAGCTGGCAGCGCTGCAACTACTGGGTGCAGGATTGATCCTCATCGCAGTGATGATACTACAGCGCCAATCGCGCACTCAAAAGTGAATGATCATCTGGGTGCGTAATAGAGTATACAGACGGAACGGGTAGTTTTTATTCTGTCGTATACCCCGCATCTTGCTGGTTTCCCAAAGCGGGCTTATACTTCCAGAGCAACGGCAAAGTTCCCTATTGCAATGCGCAGCTAGCGCTTAGGTGTTGCGCTCTCTGCAACACGAATGCCACCGGAGGTTACTATGCAGAATTTCATCTTCTTGCCTGCGCCGCGCCATCTCACCTGGCGCAAAGGTGCTTTCACCCTCACTAAGGGGCAACTACTCCAACTAGATGCAGCTGAGCCACAGAAGATACGCTTTGCAGCAACGCAGCTTCAGGACCAGCTGCGCGCGCGCTTCGATATCGAGTGGCAGCTCAGTGCAGGACACCATCTCCCACCCAAAGAGGTCGCCTGTACGCTTGCGGTATTGCCAGGCGCCATCCCACAGCCCGAGGGGTATCGCCTGCGCATCAGCCCCACGGGCATCAACATCCAGGCACACGATGCCGCGGGTGTGTTCTACGCCATCTGCACGCTCAAGCAATTGCTTGAGCAAACGGAGCAAGCCGCCCTCCCCTGCGTGGAAATCCGGGATTGGCCCGATTTCCCCGCACGCGGCGTGATGCTCGACATCAGCCGCGACAAAGTCCCAACCATGGCTACCCTGTTCGCGTTGGTGGACCGGTTGGCAAGTTGGAAGATCAATCAGCTGCAACTCTACACCGAACATACCTTTGCCTACCGCAACCACCCGGCGGTATGGTCAGAAGCCTCACCTATGAGTGGGGAAGAAGTACTCGCCCTGGATGCCTACTGCCGCGAGCGCTGCATCGAGCTCATCCCCAATCAGAACTCGTTCGGTCACATGGAACGCTGGCTCAAGCATGCGCCCTATGCGCCCCTGGCAGAAACGCACGAGGAGTTCGAGACGCCCTGGGGCATGAAGATGCAGGGACCGTTCAGCCTGGCGCCGGAACATCCCGGGAGCATCGCCCTGCTGCGCACGCTCTATGATGAGCTGTTACCGCACTTCAGCAGTGAGACCTTCAACGTGGGATGTGATGAGACTATAGATCTGGGTTATGGCGCCAGCGCCGAGGCGTGCCGCGAGCGCGGCATAGGGCAGGTCTATCTCGATTTTCTCTTGAAAGTCTACCAGGAAGTGAACGCACGCGGGCGCCGAATGCAGTTCTGGGGCGATATCATCATCCACTACCCGGAACTGGTCGAAAAGCTGCCTCGCGACATCATCGCCCTTGAGTGGGGCTACGAAGCCGACGCCCCCTTCGACGAACATGGAGCACAGTTCGCCGCCGCAGGTATTCCCTTCTACGTCTGCCCGGGGACTTCCAGCTGGTGCAGTATCGCAGGGCGGACCGATAACGTCTTGGGGAATCTGCTCAGCGCTGCCGAGAACGGCCTCAAACATGGTGCGTGCGGTTATCTCAACACCGATTGGGGCGACCGGGGTCACTGGCAGATGCTTCCGGTCAGCTATCTGGGTTTTGCCATGGGCGCGGCCTATAGCTGGTGCCTGGAGACTAACCGCGACACCGATGTGCGCGCCGTAGTAAGCCGTTTCGCCTTCGAGGATGCCAGCGGCATGATGGGGCAGGTTGCGTACGAGATGGGGAATCTCTATCAGGCGCTGGGCATTCACATCATCAACGGCAGCTCTCTGTTCTGGGCATTACAGTGGCCTGAGGACCGCTTCATCATCCGCAGTGGCAGCGTCAGCCCAGAAACCGTCCAGGCGACGTTGGACGCCATCGAGGCAGCGATAGCGCCGCTCGAAAATGCCGCGGGGCGGGCGCCCATGCGGCGTGGCGACGCCGACCTAATCACCTGCGAATTCCGGTTCATGGCGCGCCTGCTGCGGCACGCCTGTTTCCGCATCCTGATGGCACAGGAATCCGATTCGTCGCGGCAGGCGGCGGCAAAAGCCGCACTCGCTGTGGAGCTGGAGGCGCTGATAGACGAGTATCGCGCACTGTGGTTGGCTCGGAACCGTCCCGGTGGACTGAAAGACAGTGTGGCGCGCTTCGAGGAACTGCTGGCGACGTATCGCCATTAATCCACCATACATGGGCAAAACGGGATACCCCCTGCCTATTCCATCGAACATCAAAAGGAGTTGATTTATGAAGATTCTCATCGCCGCCGATATGGAAGGTGTGACGGGCGTGGTGTGCTGGGATCATGTCGCACCCAATCACCCGGAATATGCACGCTTTCGCAAGCTGATGACGGAGGACGTCAATGCCGCGATTCGCGGCGCCTTCGATGCGGGCGCAGAAGAGGTGCTGGTCTCCGATGGTCACAGTTCAGGGCGCAATATTCTGATCGAAGCGCTCGACAGCCGGGCACGGCTGCGCTGCGGTTCGCCCTCACCGCTCTCCATGGTTTCGGGCGTGGAGAACGGCATAGATGGCGTCGCCTTCATCGGCTATCATGCGCGCATCGGGACGGAAAACGCAATCCTCGAGCACACCTGGTCGGATGAGCGGGTCGCGGATTTGCGCATCAACGGGCAATCCGTGGGCGAGACCGCGCTGAATGCCGCGATTTGCGGGCATTTTGGCACGCCGGTCATCATGATCTCTGGCGATCAAACCGTCTGCGCCGAAGCGCAGGCTTTCCTCGGCGAACTCGAGACAGCGGTGGTCAAGATTGCCACGGGACGGATGTCCGCGGAATGCTTTCCGCCGGAAGTCACAGGGCAGCGCATTCACGACGCCGCCTTCCGCGCAGTGACCCGCCTTCGCGAGGGCGGGAACGCCGGGCGCTCCAAGGTTCCGCCGCCACTGCAGTTTGCGGCGCCGCTGACCATGGAGATTGACTTCGTCCAATCCGAAATGACGGATAAGGCAACTCAGCTGCCCGGTGCGACCCGCGAGGGGCGCACGATTCGCTATGTCGCGGACGATATCCTCACGCTGTTCCAGGCTTTCCGGTGTGCGCTCGCGCTGGCGCGGTAGGCGGCGGCAGCGAAGGAGATAGTCTATGCCAACCATTGAAATCAACGGAGCACAGCTCAACTACGAGGTTTTTGGCGAGGATCAAGCCGGACGCCCGCCCATTGTGCTGATTCACGGTTCGACCAGCACCGGCAAGCGCGACTGGCAACACATCGCCCCCCTGCTGGCGCTGGACACTCGCGTAATTGTGCCGGATTGCCGGGGGCACGGACGCAGCACAAATCCACAGGGCGGTTACAGCTTTCGCCAGATGGCGGATGATGTAGCAGCACTGATACGTGCGCTGGGGTATACACGCGCACACGTTATCGGACACAGCAATGGCGGCAACGTCGCCCTCGTCACGTTGCTGGAACACCCCGATGTGGTGCAGACAGCGGTGCTGCAAGCTGCCAATGCCTATGTGAGCCAGGACCTGGTAGAAAAAGAGCCGGACAAATTCGACCCCGAGCGCGTCGCGCGTGAGGCGCCGGGTTGGCGGGATGATATGATTGCCCTGCACGGCGCCACGCATGGCGCCGATTACTGGCGAGAGCTGCTAAGAATCACCGTTGCGGAGATTATCAGCGAGCCGAACGCCACGCCGGAGCAACTGGCGACTGTGACCCGCCCCACCCTCGTCATCCAGGGCGAAAACGATCGGGTGAATGCCGAATCCTATCACGGGCAATTCATCGCCCACCACATTCCCGCCGCCGAGTTGTGGATTCCGGAGGGCATCGGGCACAACGTACACCTCGAGCAGCCCTGCACCTGGGCTGAACGCGTGCGCGACTTTCTGGCGCGGCGGGGCGATGCCGCGAATGAGACCCTCTATCGCCTGCGCCGGACACGCTACCCGGACAGCCGCGAGACGCTCTTCGAAGTGCGGGCTACGGGGGATGGGCAGGATATCACGGGACAGGTACTCACAGAAGAACAGCGGGAAGCGCTCCAGCAGGCGTTGCCCGAAGCCGAGACCGGGTTGCTGAAGGTGCTGGTCACCGAAAGCACCCCCTGGGCACTGGTCAACCGCCCCGTGACCGACCTGCGCAGGGCGACATCGAATCACAGCGAACGCTTAAGCCAGGTGCGTTTCGGCGAAGCCGTCCGCATCCTGGAAGAATCGGAGGGTTGGGCGCGCGTGCAGGTCATCCATGATGGTTACCTGGGCTGGCTGCACGGTGCAGCGCTGCAGCGCGTCTCCGAGAGTGAGGCGGTTGCCTATCAAGCAGAATCCCAAACCCTGGCGGTCGGAGGATTGGCGCCGTTGTTCGCTTCTGCGGAGGAAGGGGAAGCCATCGGGCAGCTGCCCTTTGGCGTGCGGGTCCCGCTCATTGAGCGCAGAGGTGACTTTGCAGCCATACGCCAACCGGATGGCAGCTGCGCCTGGCTACGCGCGAGCGCGCTTCTGCCGCTGGAGGAGCGCCCCGCATCCAAAATAGATGGTATCGCCTGGGCGCTGGCGTTGATTCGGCGCTTTATCGGCACACCCTACCTGTGGGGCGGACGGACGCCCTGGGGTTATGACTGTTCGGGATTGTCGCAGACTTTTTGGGGCGTGCTCGATGTGGTCCTGCCACGAGATGCCGACCAACAATACCGCGGCGGCACAACCGTAGAGGGAGCGATGCAACCGGGGGACCTGCTCTTCTTCGGGCGCGCGGCTGATCCGGCGGCGTTTACGACGCAGCGCGTCACGCACGTCGCCATCGCTCTTGATGCCGAGCACTACATCCATTCAAACGGCATCACCTGGAGCACAGCCATCAACAGCTTGAATCCCGATGCCCCCGATTTCAGCCCGTCACTACTCAAGGCGCTGCTGGGCATCAAACGCATTCGATGAGAATCTGGTGCGGACCGCCAAGATCCCGGCGGCGACCATTCCGGACACCGGTCAAACAAAAAACTGGATCAGGAGCAACAAAATGATACCTATCACATGCGCCCCTTTGACACTCGAGCTGCGCACCACCTTCCGCATCGCGCATGGAGCGAGCGACCAACGGCACAATGTGCTCGTCCGTGTGGCAGAAGGCGTGGGCGAAGCTGCCGCCGTTGCCTATCACGGCGAGACGCAAGCCGGCATCATGAGCTATCTCGATAGCCTGGGTGGTTTCGATGACGATCTCATGATGCTGGAAGACATTCTCGAGCGCCTGCCCGCAGGCTCACAAGCCGCGCGCGCCGGCGTGGATATTGCGCTCCACGATCTCTGGGGGCAACGCCTGGGACAACCGCTGTATCGGCTTCTGGGCCTCAACCCGGAAAGGATTCCCCTCACCTCGTTCACCATTGCGATGGATGCACCAGAGGCGATGGCGGAACGCGCGCGGGCTTCAGGATTGCCCATCCTCAAGATCAAAGTGGGCAGCGAGCAGGATGAAGCCATGCTTTCCGCTATCCGCGAAGCTACAGATGCGCAGCTACGGCTCGATGCGAATGCAGGTTGGAGCCGTGAACAGGCTCAGAATTGGCTGCCGAGATTGGCCGAATACGGCATTGAATTGATGGAACAACCGCTGCCCGTCGGCGATATCGAGGGCTTGCGGCAACTGCGCGCGCTGAAATCAGGCATCCCCATCTTTGCCGATGAGAGCATTAAAACCGCACGGGATGTAGCGGCGCACGCAGGGGCAGTGGATGGTGTGGTGATCAAGCTGATGAAGACGGGCGGCATTCGAGAGGCGCTGCGCGCCATTCACACCGCCAGAGCACACGATATGCAGGTGATGCTCAGTTGTATGATCGAGAGCTCGGTAGGGGTTACCGCGGCGGCACACCTGGCGCCACTCTGCGATACGGTGGACCTCGATGGTCCCTTGCTGGTGAAGAACGATCCCTTTGAGGGCGTGCGCTATGAAGGCGCGCGCCTGCTGCTTCCCGAGCGCCCGGGCATCGGGGTCAAGCTGCGAGAATGAGGCAAAAATCAAGCCTGGGATGATGATAGCAGGTTTATGCGCGGCGAGGCTTCACCTCGCCGCGCATAAATTTAGAGAGAATCCGAGCAGTTACGATCCCCAGATCGCAGGTACCCCCGGTTATCTTACAGCAAGCGATCTTCTAAATCCTTGTATTAATCACTTATAAGCGCGACATTTGTCATATCACGCTCAAGCCTATTGACATTTGTGCCATCTTCGCCTATGATACTGGTATCTACCTGTCATTACCAGTTATTACCACAAGGGGGATTATGGAACTCAAGCGTGAGGCGCCCACCCCACTGTACGTGCAACTCAAAAACTCGCTCCTGGCGCAGATCAGCAGTTACAGCCTGCTGCCGCACGAGCAGCTGCCCTCGGAGCGCGAGCTCTGCGAGCAGTTCGGGGTCAGCCGTACCACCGTGCGGCAGGCGATTAATGAGATGATTCACGAAGGGTTGGTCTACTCGCGAGCCGGTAAGGGGACTTTTGTAAGCGAGCCGAAAATCAACCAACAGCTCCGCAATCTCACCGGCTTCAGCCAGGATGTCACTGAGCGAGGCGGCACGCCTTCGAGCCAGATTCTGGAGGCGCGGTTGATTCCCGCCACACCCGACCTGGCAGAACGGCTGCAGGTGACACTCCAGGCTGAGCTGGTGCATCTGGCACGCCTGCGCCTGGCGAACGGCGTGCCGCTGGCGCTCGAAACCTCGTATCTCAACCATAGTTTCTGTCCCGGAATCCTGAAATACGACTTCAGCCGCGAATCACTTTATCGGGTCTTGCAAACAGAATACCAGCTACGGCTCATCAAAGCAGAACAGACCATCGAAGCCGGGCTTGGCAACTCACAGGAATTGCTGCTGCTCCAAATGCACCCCCCTGCGGCAGTGTTAAAGATGGAACGCCTCACCACCACCGACCAGGAACTACGGCTCGAGTACACCGTTTCCGTCTACCGGGGTGACCGCTACAAGTTCCGCACCACGCTACAGATGACCTAAAGGCACTTCTCTCAGGAATAGCTCGGTTACACATACCATCGCGTCCAGATTGTTGCGTCTATGATTGCAAGGAGCTCCAGGTGATTGAAACAGGTTTGATGCAGTTGGTGAAAGATACCCCGGGTCAACTACGGGGCTGTCGGGTAGGATTGGCAACCCATGCCCCGGCAGTGACCCCCGACCTGATTGACGCAATTGATGCGCTACGCGCGGCAGGAATCAAATTGACGGCGCTTTACGGTCCAGAGCACGGTTTGGCAGGCGCAGCGGCGGATGGCGCAGCAGTGGGACATGCACCCCACGCGCGCACGGGGTTACCCGTCTTCAGCCTCTACGGAGCGACCAAAGAGCCTACGCCAGAGATGCTGGCGGATGTGGATGTGGTGCTCTTCGATATGCAGGATGTGGGAGTACGTTTCTACACCTATCTCAGCACGCTCTGGCATCTACTCAAGGGAGCTGGCAAAGCCGGAAAGCCGGTCTGGGTCCTGGATCGTCCGAATCCACTCAACGGCGTCACGTTGGAGGGACCCCTGGTCGCGCCGGGTTTCGAGTCCTTTGTGGGCGTCGTCCCGATTCCCATCAGGCATGGAATGACCCTGGGCGAGTTGGCGCTGTGGATGAAGGGCGAACACGCCAGCGAACACGCCGGCACAACCACCCTCGACGTGGACCTGACTGTGGTACGTCTCCAGGGCTGGCGGCGCGAGCAATGGTTCGACCAGACAGGGCTGCCCTGGGTCATCACGTCACCAGCGATGCCGCACCTTTCTACCGTCACAGTCTATCCGGGGATGTGTTTTCTGGAAGGCAGCAATGTCTCCGGAGGACGGGGGACAGCACTACCCTTTGAAATCTGCGGCGCGCCCTGGTTGGATGGCTATGCATTAGCACAAGAACTGAACGCGCGGCAACACCCGGGCGCCCGCTTCCGCCCCCACATGTTCACCCCCACGGCAGACAAACACGCCAACCAACAGTGTAACGGCGTTCAAGTACACGTGACGGATAGGGAAGCGCTACGCCCGGTCACCATGGGACTGCACGTGCTGGCAGCTTGCCAAAAGGTCGCGCCCGAGCATTTCGCGTTCCTGCGCTCAAGTTGGGAAGGGCGACCGGGCTCTCAGCCCGCGCACCTGGACCTGCTCGCCGGCTCAGCACACGTGCGGGAAGCGCTCACGAGCGGCGTACCGGTAGCAGAGATCGTCGCCGGGTGGGAAAGCGACCTCGCAACGTTTGCAGAACAACGCAAACCCTATCTGCTGTACGGTTGCGCGGCAACTTATAGAAGTCAAAGAAGGCACACTGGAGGTGATTCCTAATGAGTTCAGGGGCAACGGTTATGCGGCTAACACCACCCAAAAAGACAGCACGCGATATCCTCGAAAAGATTGCGACGAATTTCTGGTTGCGCACCATTGTCAAGAAAGTCTTCATTGTCTGGATCGTGGTCACGTTGACGTTTTTCATTATTCGCGCGCTGCCCGGAAACCCTGTAGAAATCATGGTAATGAGTCTGATGGATAGTGGACTTTCCTCGGAGGAGGCGTATACGCGCGCAGCAAGCCTGCTGCGACTTGATCTGAATGCGCCGCTGAGCGAGCAATATCTGGATTACATGAGCAATCTGCTCAAAGGTGACCTGGGGGATTCCTATGTTCTGGCGATCAACAAACCGGTCACCACGCTCATCGCGCAACGGTTGCCGTGGACCTTGTTCAGCGTGGGGACCTCGCTGTTGATCAGCTTTGTCATCGGCATGTTCCTGGGGACATTGGCTGCCTACCGGCGCAATTCGCTGCTCGACCATCTGCTCACCAACTTTGGCGCTGCCATCGAATCCATCCCGAATACGTTGACGGCGATTGTGCTGGTACTGCTGCTCGGCGTCACCTGGAAAGTGGTACCGCTGACCTTCATGCGTGGCTCGCTATCGCCGGGCGTCAAACCGGGGTTCACCATGACCTTCCTGGTGGATCTCTTCAAGCATTATGCCGTACCAGGCACGGTTTACGTGTTCTCGACTCTAGGTGGGTGGATGTTGGCCATGCGCAGCAGCACCATCAGCACCTTGGGGGATGATTACGTGACCGTAGCGCGCGCGCGAGGGCTTCCAGACCTACGGATTATCACCGCGTATGTGGGGCGCAATGCCAGTCTACCGCTCATCACGAGTCTGGCTATCTCCCTCGGTTTTGTGGTAGGCGGTTCGATTTTGATTGAGTATATCTTCGTCTATCAGGGTATCGGGCTGTTATTGAGCCAGGCTATCGGCAAACGCGATTACCCGGTGATGCAGGGGATTCTGCTGGTGACGACGATTACGGTGATTCTCTCGACCGCGCTGGCAGACCTGCTGTATGGTTGGCTCGACCCGCGTATTCGCATCACCGGTGGAGGTGAGTGATATGAAGCCATCACCTTCGACTCGCGAAAATGCGCTGCTCCGCACCCTCAAGCTGCTGGCGCGCAACAAAATCGGCCTGCTGGGGCTAATCGTCTTTCTCTCGATGACCCTGATCTCCTTTGTGGGACCGTTAGTCATACCGCCAGAGACACAGGCGCACGTAGATCAAATCTACCAACCGCCTTCAGCCGCCCATCCACTCGGCACGGATTTCCAGGGGCGCGAGATGTGGAAGATGGTCATTCACGGCGGGCGGGATGTGTTGATTGTCGCCTTCCTGGCGGGCATTATCACCACCCTCGTCGCGGTCACCATCGGTGCGGTCAGTGCTTTCTTTGGCGGGTGGGTGGATAGCCTGATGATGGGCATCACCGATATCTGGTTGACGATTCCGCGGTTCCTGCTGCTCGTGGTCGTCGCCACGTTGGTGAGGCTGGAGAACGTCTGGATGCTGGCGCTGTTCCTGGCATTCTTCGGCTGGCCTGGTCTGGCGCGGCAAATCCGCTCACAGGTGCTCTCGCTAAAAAAGCGGGAATACGTAGAAGCCGCACAGTTGCTGGACCTGGGACCGGCACATATCATCTTCCGTGAGATGCTGCCCAACATGATGAGCTATATTGTCATCGCCATGATCAACGCCATGACGAGCGCGATTTACTCTCAAACGGGCTTAGTCTTCCTGGGCGTGGTACCGTTCGGCAACAACTGGGGCGTCATGTTCAGCCTGGCGTACGCCAAAAACGCCATCTACAACCCCAATGCAGCTGCCAGCCTACTGGTGCCGATGGGGGCAATTATTCTTTTCCAGATTTCGCTGGTGATGCTATCGCGCTCGCTGGAAGAAATCTTCAACCCACGCCTGCGAAGGGGGGTGTGAAATGAACCCACAAGGGCTACCGCTCGGCGAAACCACAAAACGCTCAAATCATGCCGCCACATTGTCAGTCAAAGGGTTGACGATTAGCTATCAAGCCAAACGTGGGGCAGTCCAAGCCGTGCGCAATGTTTCCTTTGAGGTACAACGGGGTGAAGCGCTGGCGCTTATCGGTGAGAGCGGCTCTGGAAAGACCACGATGGGCTTAGGGATGGTACGGTTGCTGCCATCCACTGCTACCGTTAGTCAAGGGCAGATGCACTACCGGCGCCATAACGAAGATGGCGGCGGTACCAGTGAGGTAGATGTGCTGCAGCTGAAAGGGCGCGACCTGCGACAATTCCGCTGGAAGGAATGCGCGATGGTGTTCCAAGCAGCGCTCAATGCCTTCAATCCGGTTCTCCGCATCTCAGATCAGTTCGGTGATACGGCCCGCGCCCACGGTTACCTTCAGGGCAAAGACCTGGCGGAGCGCGCGCGACAGCTCCTCGAGCTGGTGCGCCTCGACCCGGAACGCGTCTGGCGCTCCTATCCTCACGAACTCTCGGGCGGGATGCGCCAACGGGTGTTAATCGCGTTAGGGCTTCTACTTGAGCCGCAATTGCTGATTCTGGATGAGCCGACAACGGCGCTGGATATTCTGACACAACGCAACATCATGGATGTATTGAAAGAGCTGCGGGAGAAATTGGATTTTTCACTGCTCTTTATCTCGCACGATCTCTCTCTTGCGGCGGAACTGGCTGATCGAGTCGCCACGATGTACGCCGGCAAACTGGTGGAGATAAGCGATGTCTACACCACCTTCAAAAACCCGGTGCATCCCTATACCATCGGCCTGATCAATGCCGTGCCTACATTGACCGCGCACAGAGATCACGTTGCTTCGATACCCGGGTCGCCACCCGACCTCATTGACCTGCCTGGGGGCTGCAAATTCCATCCGCGCTGCCCACTCGCCACCGAGCGCTGCCGGGAGGAGGAACCGGAGCTGGTTCCAAGCACAGATGACACCCACTGGGTGGCATGCTGGAATTGGGAAATCGCGCGCAGCCAGGCTCACAGCCCGTTGAACGCCGGGCAGAAGGGAGCTTCAGCATGAGCGCATTGATCCGGCTAGAACATATCACACGCCGCTTTCAGGTTAAACGGCAACTGGGAACGCCGGGCGTTCCATTCATCAAAGCCGTGGACGACGTCTCCCTTGAGGTTCAAGAGGGTGAGATTCTCTGCGTGGTGGGTGAATCCGGTTGCGGGAAAACGACGACGGGGAAAATGATCGCGGGCTTACTGAAACCCTCGGAGGGGAGAATCTTCTACCAGGGGGAGGATATCAGCACGCTGAAAGACGAAAACTGGAAGAAGTATCGCCTGGGGGTACAGATGATCCACCAGGACCCTTATGCCTCACTCAACCCCACACACTCGGTCTACCGCACCCTGGCAGCCCCCCTCAAGCGGCATTGGCCCACAGGTAACGAAACATCCATCCGTAATCGCGCCTACGAGCTGCTGGAGATGGTGGATTTAACGCCGGCGAGCGATTTCCTCGACAAATATCCGCACCAGTTAAGTGGCGGGCAGCGCCAACGGGTCGCTGTAGCACGCTCGCTTACGGTCAATCCCTCGTTCATCGTCGCGGATGAAGCCGTCTCGATGGTGGACGTTTCCATCCGCATCAGCCTGCTGAACACAATGCTCCGGCTCAAACAGGAGATGGGGCTAGCCGTGCTCTTCATCACGCACGACCTGGCGCTTGCCAAATACTTCGCCTGGGAAGGGCGTATCGGAGTGATGTATTTGGGACGACTCGTAGAACTCGCACCGGCGCGACAGCTGGTAGAAGCGCCCCAACATCCTTATACTAAAGTGCTGCTCTCTGCCATTCCAGAAGCCGACCCTGATGTGACCCGCACCAAGGAACACATCCAGCTCCGCAGCATGGATGTCCCCAGCCTGCTCCGACTGCCTGGTGGTTGCGCTTTTCACCCGCGATGTCCGTTCTTCGAAGGCGAGATGTGTGAGAAAGTCGTCCCGCAGCTGACCCAGTTCCGCGATGGGTCAGCGGTCGCCTGTCATCCAGCGCAACAGCGTCGCCAGGCAGAACTCGTGACTGAAGCCGAAGGTGAGAGGCTATGAGTCCGGAAGCGGGACAACTCTGGTTTAGGGTTGCGATTTTCATCACACTCACGAGCCTGGGCTTGCTGTTTTTTCAACAACCCGGCACGGCTGAGTTTGTCGTGACCGTCCTGGCGTTAGGCGTCGGCATCGTCATGATCGCGTTGGTTGCCATTATTGCCCGCAAAAGTCAATAGCACTGAGTCCAGAAGGAGGTGAACGGACCCAAACCTTTGTTATGCCTGCAACCCGATCGCTGTTTGCACTATTCACAATTCCGAAGGAGGAACCATGCGTAAGTACCGTTTTCTCACAATCGTTTTGCTGTTGACGACTCTGCTGGCAGCTTGCAGCCCCACACCTGCAGCGACCCCAGAGCCGATGACACCGGCACCCACCACAGCCGCGCCAGTCGAGACTGTGGCGCCGACCCCCGAAGCCACCCCTGAGCCGACGCCCGTCGAACGCGAATGGCCCGAGGGTGTGGTGAACATTCTGACCGTGAATCTGCGCCCCGGACAGGAGTGGAGCGATGGCTCTGCCATGACCGCTCTAGACCTCGTCGGCACCTACAACATCTACTGGGCGCAGAACAACAGCGTCTGGAGCTATCTCCAGGACGTGGTCGCCGTGGATGATACCACCGTCGAGTTCTGGATCAAGGCCGCTTCACCCCGCGCTCTACGCCTCATCTTGCGCGCCAACCAGCCCGCCCCCTACTCCGTCTACGGCAAGTGGATGGATCAAGCCGCCTCGCTCCGCGCCAAGGGCGAGGACCCCAAGGGCGATGCCGCCAAGGCGCTCGTGGATGACCTCTATGCCTTCAAGCCCGAGACCGTCGTCGCTTACGGTCCCTTCATCCTCGATCCCGAATCCGTCACCGAAGCCCAACTCGAACTGGTCAAGAACCCCACCGGGCTCAACGCCAGCAAGATTGACTTCGAGAAAATCCTGCTCTACTACGGTGAGACTGCCGCCTCCCTCCCCCTCGTCCTCTCCAATGAGGTAGACTACAGCACGCACGGCTACACCCCCTCCGATGTCCAGCAGATCAAGACCATGCCCAACCTCCAAATCTTCACCGGACCTACCGGCACCGGGCCCGGTCTCTGGTTC
>JAPKMR010000084.1 GCA_026645815.1 Anaerolineae bacterium
TGGATAAAGGTCTCATCTTGAACATCCCGGTTCAGTCTCCGACCCCGCCCCCCACACCGGCGTCATCGGCGCCGCTTACACCTACGCCAACTCCACCCGCGAGTAGCGCCGCCCCCATTTGGGCGCCCGGGGCCATTCAGCCGGGCATCTATTATCGCATTCAGCGGGGGCAGAACCTCTTCCGGTTGGGCCAGACCTTCAAGGTGAGCGTCGAGGACTTGGCGCAGGCCAACGGCATCACCGACGTGCGGCAGATTCCGACCGGCATGTTGTTGCGCATTCCCGTCCCCTCGCCCAAGGGGCAGGCAGCCTATCTCGTGAGCACCGGCGAGACCCTTTACGGCATCGCCGGCAGCCTCGGCATGACCGTGGAGCAGATTGCGCACCTCAATGCCATTGCGCCGCCCTATCACCTGACGATTGGTCAATACCTGATGCTGATTCCCTAAAGAGTTGCCCTCTAATAATCTCACGCCCCCCGTTTTGTGGTAAAATAGGAAGACCGTGGCTTTGAACCACGGGCTTTCTATGAGGGGGAGGATATGACTATGGAAAACTCGACCTTGGAACAACCAGCTGCCGCCAGCGAAGGCGCCGCTTCAGTTGATTTTATCCGTGCGCTCATCAACGAGGACAATCGCACGGGCCGTTTCGGTGGACGGGTACACACTCGCTTCCCGCCAGAACCCAACGGCTATCTCCACATCGGGCACGGCAAGTCCATCTGTCTCAACGCCGGCATCCCACGCGATTACGGCGGCAAATTCAACCTGCGCTTTGACGACACCAACCCCGTCAAAGAGGAGGATGAATACGTCGAATCCATCGTCGCCGATGTGCGCTGGTTGGTCCCCGAATTCACCGATGAACCGCTCTTTGCCTCGGATTACTTCGAGCAGATGTACCTCTGGGCTGAGGACCTTATCCAGAAGGGCGTGGCTTACGTGGATGATTTGAGCGCCGAGGAGATTCGCCAGTACCGCGGCACGCTCACCGAACCGGGCAAGGATAGCCCCTATCGCAACCGCTCCATCGAGGAAAACCTCGACCTCTTCCGCCGCATGCGCGCCGGTGAGTTCCCCGATGGTTCGCGGGTGTTGCGCGCCAAAATAGACATGAGCTCGCCCAACCTCAACCTGCGCGACCCGGTGATGTACCGCATCCTGCACGCCAGTCATCATCGCACGGGCGATGCCTGGTGCATCTACCCCATGTACGATTGGGCGCACGGGCTGGAGGATTCCATCGAGGGGATTACGCACTCCATCTGTACGTTGGAGTTTGAGGACCACCGCCCGCTCTATGATTGGTATCTTGACCAACTCGGCATCTACCACCCGCAACAGATCGAATTCGCCCGCCTCAACCTCACCTACACGGTCATGAGCAAGCGTTGGTTGTTGCGCCTGGTCCGCGGTGGGCACGTCAGCGGTTGGGATGACCCCCGCATGCCGACCCTCGCGGGAATGCGGCGCCGTGGTTATACCCCGGAATCTATCTGGGATTTCGCGGAGCGCATTGGCGTCGCCAAAGCCAACAGCATGGTGGAGTTGGGGCTGTTGGAATACTGCATCCGCGAGGATTTGAACGCGCGCGCGCTGCGGGCCATGGCGGTCTTGCGCCCCCTGCGCGTCGTCATCGAGAACTACCCTGAGGATCAGGTTGAGGAATTTGAGGTTCCGAACCACCCGCAACGTCCCGAATTGGGGACCCGTAACGTCTCCTTCTCGCGGGTGCTCTACATCGAGCAGGATGACTTCATGGAGGAACCGCCTTCAAAATTCTTCCGCCTCGCGCCAGGTCGTGAGGTCCGCTTGATGAACGCCTACTACATCACCTGTGGTAGCGTGGTGAAGGATGAGACTGGCGCAATCGTCGAGCTGCGCTGCACCTACGACCCCGCCTCGCGGGGTGGGGTGACCGCCGACGGGCGCAAGATCAAGGGCACGCTGCACTGGGTCTCTGCTGCGCACGCGGTGGATGCAGAGGTGCGCCTCTACGATAACCTCTTCCTCAAGGAAAACCCCTATGACGTTCCTGAGGGACAGGACTTCACGGCTAACCTGAGTCCCGATTCCCTGCAAGTGCTCGCAGGCTGCAAGGTCGAGTCGAGCCTGGCTGTAGCGGCGCCCGGTGACCGCTTCCAGTTCATGCGGCAGGGCTATTTCTGCGTAGATAAGGATTCCCGTCCCGGAGTGCTCGTCTTCAACCGCACGGTGGGCCTCAAGGATACCTGGGCGAAGATTCAGCAGCAGTAACAGGTGCTGAGCTCTGAACACAAGTGGGGGCTTGCCGCGCGGCAAGCCCCCACTTCTTAATACTGGCTGCATATCCCTAATGATAAACCGGCAACCAATCCCCGTGCGCCTCGATCAGCTCATCCACCAGCTGCCAGATTTGCTCCAAATCCAGCTCCGCCGCGGTGTGCGGATCGAGCATCGCCGCATGGTAGATGTGCTCCCGCTTGCGCGTCAGCGCCGCTTCCACGGTGAGCGCCTGCACATTGATATTCGTCTGTATCAACGCCGCCAATTGCGGCGGTAGCGCGCCGATGCGTGTCGGCTGAATGCCATTCTTATCCACCAGGCACGGCACCTCGACGCAGCAACCTTGCGGCAGATTATCAATCAGCCCGCGATTGCTCACATTCCCGTAAATCACCCGCGGGACTCCCGTCTCCAGGCTGTGGATGATATAGGACCCATATTCATGTGAGGGCGTGAGCGCATCGAAATTCATCACCATGCTGATGGCGCTGCGTATATCCCCCTCCGAAGCATTCACCGCCAGCAGGCGTTCCCGCAGGATCGCCTCATCCATGGGCGCGTCGGGATTCAGCACCGTCTCATGAGCAGCTTCCCAACCTGCAATCTGAACCTCACAGCGGCGGATATACTCATCCAGCGGAATATTGAAGCGCTCGATCAAATCCGGGCGGTCGCGCTTGATGAACCAGGGAACGTACTCGCTGAAGTGCTCGCTCGATTCGGTGACGAAATACCCCAGGCGCTGGAACATCTCGTAGCGTACGCGATTCCAATCTGGCACCCGGTTCTCCGCAATCACCTGCCGCAGCCTCGGGTAGAGGTCTTCTACGTCTCCGTTCGGCAGGCGGCGCTCGAAACGCAGGTAGAACGCCATGTGATTGATGCCCGCGCAGCGGTAGTTGATTTCCTCGAGGGGAATGCGCAGGTCGCGCGCCAGCTGCCCGGCGGTGCCCTGCACGCTGTGGCACAAGCCCACCGTCTTGATGGGGGTCGCCCGGTTCATTGCCCACATCAACATCGCCATCGGATTGACGTAGTTGAGGAAGGTCACGTCCGGGCAGAGCGCTTCCATATCCGCCGCCATCTCCAGGAGAACGGGTATCGTCCGCAGCGCCCGCATAATCCCGCCGATGCCCAGCGTATCCGCGATGGTCTGGCGCAGCCCGTACTTCTCCGGAATCTCGAAATCCACCACCGTGCCCGGTTTGTAGCCCGCAATCTGGAACATGGCGATCGCATAATTCGCGCCGTCCAGCGCTTGCCGGCGATCCAGCGTGGCTTCGATTTTCGGATGCGCGCCCAGTCCCTCGGCGATGCGGCGGGCGACGACTTCCGTCGTGCGCAGCCTTTCGGCGTCAATATCGTGAAGGCTGATGGTCGCCTCTGCCAGTTCTGGGAAGCTGAGAATATCCCCGAGCAAATTCTTCGCGAAAACCGTGCTACCTGCGCCGATGAACGTGATTTTGGGCATCGTTCCTCCTCAAAATGATCTGTCTAGCATCCTGATACTGTCTTCTGAATATACGCTTCCAGAGCGTCTTCCGCTCGCCGCAGGCGCTGCAGGGTAGCGTGCCGTCCCAGCGCTTCCAGCGAACCGAACAGCGGCGGCGCGACTTCCTTGCCGCTGGTCGCCACGCGAATGATGCCCAGCACCTGCCCCGTTTTCAGCCCCAAATCCTTGCAGAGCTGCCGCAGCGGTGGTTCCATGCTCGCGGCATCCCAGTTGAGCAAGCCTGCCAGCAGCTTCCGCGCCGCCTCCAGGGTCTGCAAACTCTGCTCCGCCGTCATCTTCGGCCCGATGAGGGTTTCGGGCGCGGGGGTCGGAATATCGGTGAAGACGAAGTCGGTCAGCGGCACCACGTCCTTGAGCACCTTCAGCCGTTCCTGCACAATCGGCGTCATTACCTGGAGTTGCGCCAGGGATTCGGTAGTCACCGGGCAGGGAATCAGCCCCGCATCCTGCCAGAAGGGAATCAGCCGTTCGGTCAGCGCTTCGGGGCTGAGGTTGCGGATGTAGACGCCGTTCATCCAGTCCAGTTTCTCATAGGAGAAGACCGCCGGCGCCAGATTCACCCGTTTCATATCGAAGCGCTGAATCAACTCTTCGCGAGAGAAAACTTCCTGCTCCACGCCTTCGCCCGGCGCCCATCCGACCAGCGCCAGGAAATTGAAGAGCGCTTCCGGCAGATAGCCCTGCCGTTCGAACTCCGCCACCGAAATCGCGCCGTGGCGTTTGCCGAGCTTCCTGCCATCCGCTCCCAGCACCAGCGGCACGTGGGCGAACTCCGGCAGGTCCCAGCCAAAGGCGCGGTAGAGCGTGACGTGTTTCGGCGCGCTAGAAAGCCAGTCATCGCCGCGAATAATGTGCGTGATTTGCATCAGATAATCATCCACGACCACCGCCAGGTGATACGTCGGAAAGCCATCCGATTTCAACAGCACCTGGTCATCAATGCCGCTGTTCTCAAAGACCACCTCGCCTTTGAGCATATCGTGGACTTGCGTCTGCCCCTCGCGGGGCATTCTCAGGCGGATGACGTGCGGCTCATCCGGCGAAATCGCGCCTGCGGGCAGGTCCCGGCAGTGCCCGTCGTACATGATCATCTCCCCGCGTGCCCGTTGTTCCTCGCGTACCCGTTCCAGGCGTTCTGGGGAGCAGTTGCAGCGATACGCCCATCCCTTATCCAGCAGATCTTGGGCTTTCTCACGGTAGATGTGCAGGCGCTCCGACTGCACATAAGGGCCATAGGGTCCCCCCACATCGGGTCCCTCGTCCCAATCCAGGCCCAACCAGCGCAGACTGCTGAACATCACATTCACCGCATCGGGGACGTAGCGCGTGCGGTCCGTATCCTCGACGCGGATGATGAACTGTCCACCGTGTTGCCGGGCAAAGAGCCAGTTGAACACCACGGTGCGAATATTGCCGATATGGGGTTGCCCGGTAGGGCTGGGAGCAAATCGAACGCGAACAGTCATAGAATCCTCCTGAATGGGTGGCGCGGTTTTAGAACTCCAGGCGCTTGCGGCGCATGGAGACGCTTTGTACCAGACCTATGCCGATGTAGGCGATAACGAGTGAACTGCCGCCGCTGCTGATAAAGGGCATGGGCAATCCTGCCACCGGCAGGACGCTCAGGTTCATGCCGATATTGACCAGCAGCTGGTAGAAGATATACATCGCGACTCCGATGACGATAAGCTGCCCGGTGAGGTCGCCCGCATTCGCGGCGATGCGGATCATCCGCCAGAGCAGTAGCGTGAAGACGAGCAGCAGAACCCCGGCGCCGATGAAGCCCATCTCCTCGCAAATCACGGAGAAGATGAAGTCTGTGTGCCGGACCCGTAAAAAGTGTAGCTGGCTCTGCGTGCCCGAGGCAAAGCCCTTGCCCCATAGACCGCCTGAGCCAATACTGATGAGTGCTTGTTCCAGATTGTAACCCGCCCAGGGGTCGCGATCCGGTTGCAGAAAGTTGAGGATGCGCGCTTGCATGTAATCCGGCATCAGCGGCAGGATCACCGGAATCGCTGCGATGCCGGCGATCCCCAGACTGCCCAGATACGCGAATTTGATGCCCGAGGTGAAGATTACCGCGGCCCAAACCGCGACGTAGAGCGTCGCCGTGCTCAGATTGGGTTGCAGGTATACCAGCACCGCTGCAATCACCGTCATGCCCAGGGATAGTCCCATTTCCTGAATCCCGGGGGGATTTGGTGCGTTGCGCGAGAGCGCGCTCGCCTGGCTGATGATCACCAGCAACAATGCCGGGAAGGCGGGCTGCACGGAGATGCCGCCGATGTAGATAAAGCGCCGCACCTGTCCGATGTCGCTCGAACCGAGAAACAGCGTCAGGATCAGAAGGCCAATCGCGGCAATGTAGAGGGGCCATTGAAGGCTTTCCAACAGGCGGTAGTTGATGAACGCCGTCACAAAGACCATCACGACGCCCAGAGCGCCGTAGATAGCCTGGTTGCGCCACGTATCCGCCAGCGATTCGGAGCCTAATGTGGCGCTATAGATCATGGCGACGCCGGCGGCGGTCAGCAACACCACAATCAGCAAAAGCAACCAGTCGAAATACTGCCAGATAGATTTACCCATAGCCAATCAACTTCCAGTGATGCCTATTATAACACAGCCCGTTCTTTGGGTGGTTGCATTTGAGAAAAGGGTGTTTTTGCAGCGGTGCGAAGCGCCGCTGCAAAAACACCAAATAAAAACCCTCTTCGCTTGTTTGCACAACCTCTTCTGGTTATTTCCAATTTTCCCCCTACCCATTCTCACCAAATGCGGTATCATTAGACCTGATTTTTAGTTCTACCATGAGTGAGGCTAGTGCTATGCGAGCATTTCTCCGTGCATTAATCGTGCTTTCGACCCTCATTGTCCTGGTGATGGGCGCGGTGCGGGCGACCACCCTGCCCTGGTTTCCCCGTTGGGCTTATGGGCGCGCCGGCTTCCGGCGCGCTGGCTTTCCCCCTGAATCCTACGGCATGGCTCCCGCGGAACGCCTGAACCTGGCAGAGGCTTGCATCACCTTCCTCAACCTGCCCCACGACCGCACGCTCCTCTCCACCTTGCGCCTGTCTGATGGGAGCGTGGCTTTCAACGAACGCGAGCTCCAACACATGGACGACGTCAAAATCGTCTATGACCGCCTTACCACCTGGGCGCTGCTTGCCGCCGTGCTCGGACTTTGCGCCGCCTGGGCGCTGCACCGCCGTGGCGAACCCGCCGCCATCTGGGGCGCCCTTTCTGATGGGGGTCTGCTCACCCTGGTGCTCTTGATCCTTCTGGCGGGTCTGATGGCTGTCGCCTGGGAGACCTTTTTCGTCGGACTGCACGGCGTCTTCTTCCAACCGGATACCTGGCGCTTCTATTATACCGATACCCTGATTCGGCTTTTCCCCGAGATGCTCTGGCAGCTGGCGGGCACGGTCGTGGTCGTCATCATCATCGTGACGGCCTTTGTGCTGGCTCTACTGGGTCGCATCATCCAGCGCCGCATGTTGCGAGCAGCTCAAGTCATCCCACCTGCAGCAGATTGAGCACACCGTTGATCTTGAATCTCATCTTTGGCCAAGGAGCACCTCAGTGACAATTCAGACACCCGAGTGGGTCAAACATGCCATCTTTTATCAGATTTTCCCGGATCGTTTTGCGCGCAGCGAGCGGCTGACCAAGCCCGTGAACCTGGAACCCTGGGACTCGCCCCCTACCATGCGCGGCTTCAAGGGGGGTGACCTCCTGGGCGTGGTCGAGCACCTCGACTACCTTGAGGCGCTGGGCGTCAACGCGATTTACTTCAACCCCATCTTTCAATCCGCTGCCAATCACCGCTACCATACCCATGATTACTTCCATGTGGACCCCATTCTCGGCGGGGATGCCGCCCTGCGCACCCTGCTGGATGCTGCGCACGTGCGCGGTATTCGCGTCGTTCTCGATGGTGTTTTCAACCACGCGAGCCGTGGCTTCTATCAATTCAACCACCTCATGGAAAATGGCGCCGCATCGCCCTACACCGAGTGGTTCCACGCCCGTGAATACCCGCTGAACGCCTTCGACGAGCGCAAGAAGCCTAATTACGCCTGCTGGTGGGACAACCGCGAGCTGCCGCAGCTGAACACCGATCACATCCAGGTGCGCGAATTCCTCTTTGCCGTCGCCGAGCACTGGATTCGCGCCGGGATTGATGGTTGGCGCCTGGATGTGCCGCTCGAGATCAAGACGCCGGGCTTCTGGGAGGAATTCCGCCGCCGTGTCCGCGCTATCAATCCCGATGCCTACATCCTCGCGGAAATCTGGCACGAGGCGCAGCCCTGGTTGGGCGGCGACCACTTCGATGCGGTGATGAACTACCCCTTCAACCGCGCCTGCCTGGAATTCTTCGGCGGCAAAGCCCTGAATACCAAAGAACACCCGGGAGGCTTCAAACTCAAAGCCTGCGACGCCCGCGATTTTGCCGGGCAGGTGGATGGCATGTTGACCATGTACGCCCCCGAGGTGGTGGAAGTCCAGTACAACCTGCTGAGCAGCCACGATGAACCGCGCTTTCTGACCATGGTGGGGGAGGAAAAGCACCGCCTGGAACTTGCCACCCTGTTCGAGATGACCTACCCCGGAGCGCCGAGCATCTACTACGGCGACGAGATTGGCTTGCTCGGCGGTCCTGATCCGGATTGCCGGCGCAGTTTTCCCTGGGATGAAACCCTATGGGATCGCGAATTGCAGGCTTTCTTCAAGCGCGCGATTGCCCTGCGCCGTGAGCATTCCGCCCTGCGCACCGGAGACTATGTCACGCTGCACGCCAGGGGGCACAGCTACGCCTTCGCCCGTCAGAACGCCGCCGAGACCTTGATTATCATCCTGAATGCCGGCGACAAGCCTGAATCCCTCACGCTCAATTTCCGAGACCTGCTGCCTGCGGAAACGTCGCTCAAAGATATCTGGACTGAGGAGCAGCTGGCGGTCTCACAGGGACGCCTTACCCTCACCGTGCCGCCCCTCAGCGGTCACGTGCTCATGGCACTGCCGTAACTTTTCCTTGATTTCTGGGCGACGCGGTACAGCCGCGTCGCCCAAAAATCATCTCCTTTACCTTTTCCCTCTCCACAACCGGCTCCGAATCTGAATCTGCGTTTCTCAGCGTTCATCAGCGTCCTTTCCTTTTTCCCTCTGATAGCGCCTTATCTATGTATTTCTAATCTTGCTCTTATGAGATTCAAATACTTTCCCGTTATACTCTAGGATAGCCTTGACAGGGTGGAAAGTACCTGAGTTTTTCCCGCGCCTGTCTTTGGCTGATAAAGCGCAAATTGCACTTATTCACAATTCAGGAGGTTGCTAATGAGCAAAGTAGTGGGTATTGATCTGGGTACGACGAACTCCGCGGTTGCGGTCATGGAAGGCGGGCAGGTGACGGTAATCCCCACCGCCGAGGGCGACCGGCTTTGTCCCTCGGTCGTGGCTTTCACCAAGAAAAACGAGCGCCTGGTCGGTGTTCCCGCCAAGCGCCAGGCCGTTGTCAACGCGGAAAACACCGTGTTCTCGATTAAGCGCCTGATGGGCCGTCGCGCGGATGAGCGCGAGGTCGAAGTCACGCGCCAAATGGTGCCCTACGCCGTAGTTGATGGCCCGCAGGGCGATGCGCGCGTCCGCATTCCGATTGCAGACAAGACCTATACGCCGCAGGAAATCTCCGCGATGATCTTGCAGAAGCTTAGGAAAGATGCCGAGGCTTATCTGGGCGAGCCTGTGACCAAGGTCGTGATTACGGTCCCGGCTTACTTCAACGATAGCCAGCGCCAGGCGACCAAGGATGCGGGCCAGATTGCCGGTTTGGAAGTCCAGCGCATCATCAACGAGCCTACGGCGGCGGCTTTGGCTTACGGCTTGGACCGCAATGTAGATGAGACCATTCTCGTCTTTGACCTGGGCGGCGGCACCTTCGATGTCTCCATCCTCGAAGTGGGCGAGGGCGTCATTGAAGTGAAGTCCACCAACGGCGACACCCATCTGGGCGGCGATGACTGGGATGAGCGCGTCGTGCGCTGGATGCTTGACGAATTCCGCAAGGACCAGGGCATTGACCTTTCGCAGGACCGTCAGGCGATGCAACGGCTACGCGAGGCGGCTGAGAAAGCCAAGATCGAGCTCTCCACTATGATGGAGACGGAGATCAACCTGCCCTTCGTGACCGCCGATGCCTCCGGTCCCAAGCACTTGCAGCTGCGCCTTACGCGCTCCAAGTTCGAACAGCTCACCCGCGATTTGGTAGATCGCTGCCGTGTGCCCTTCGAGAAAGCGCTGCGCGATGCCAACCTCACCCCCAGTCAACTGGATCAGGTGGTCATGGTCGGCGGCGCCACGCGCATGCCCATGATTCAGGACCTGGTGCGCCAGCTCACCGGCGGGCGCGAGCCGAACAAGGGTGTGAACCCCGACGAAGTGGTCGCGATTGGCGCGGCGATTCAGGCGGGCGTGCTCTCCGGCGACGTGACCGACATCCTGCTGTTGGATGTGACCCCGCTGTCCCTCGGCGTTGAGACGCTGGGGCAGCGCATGACCGTGCTCATTCCGCGCAACACCACCATCCCGGTGCGCAAGGGCGAGACCTTCACCACGGCGGAGGGCGGTCAGACCGCGGTAGATATCAAGGTCTACCAGGGCGAGCGCCCCATGGCCCCCGATAACATGCTGCTTGGGCAATTCCGCCTGGATGGCATTCCGCCGGCGCCGCGTGGGATTCCGCAGATTGAGGTCTCCTTCGACATTGACGCCAACGGCATTCTGAATGTCTCTGCGAAGGACAAGGCAACCGGTCGCGAGCAGAAGATCACGATCACGGCTTCCACCAACCTGAACAAAGATGAGGTGGAACGGCTGATCCAGCAGGCCAAGGTTCACGAGGCCGAAGACCGGCGCAAACGCGAACTGGTGGATGCGCGCAACGAGGCGGATTCACTCTCCTATCAGATTGAGAAGACGCTGACCGACCTGGGCGATAAGGTTCCCGCGGAGGTCCGCAGCCAGGTCGAGGCGAAGATTGCTGATCTCAAGCGTCTCAAGGATGGCGAGGATAGCAATGCCATCCGCAAGGCGATGGATGACCTGCGCCAGGCTGCGATGCAGATTGGGCAGCAGATGTACGGCGATGGGCAACCGGGCGCCGGTCCGCAGGCGGGTCCGGGTCCCGAACCTCAAGGTCCCGACGTAGTTGATGGCGAATACCGCGAGATGTAAGAGCGGTGCTTTCAAAGAGTTCAAGGGGGTGGCACTATGCCACCCCCTTGCCCAATACGTCCGTCTAACCGTTTAGACTTTCATTGAACTTTCACAATCTAATCCGGTAATAGGGTATTCGTAGCAGTTCAACGAGCTTCTGCGTTCCCTGCGAGGCTCACAGTGTGATTGGGCGGCTTCGTCAACGGGTTGCTCGCAACCCAGGCGAGATGCGTAGCTGCTGGTTCTGTCTGCTGAGTACAGTCCATGCCCCGTTTACCAAAATCCCGAATTCCGTTTGCACGACCTTATCTCCAACAGACTCATGGATACCACAACCACCTCCACGGTGCAACCGAGGTAAAGGCTCCCCCTTTCCCCGGCGGGGAAAGGGGGGCGGGGGGATAGGGGGCTATACCTCTAATTACCAGATTGATTCCCGTATCACCGGCAACCGCCCACGTCCCTACGGGACGAGGAGGCGGCAGGCAGAGCGCGGCAGAATGCTGCGGTCACGGGACAAGCCGGGCTGGAGCCTGGCGCTCCCAGGAACAACGACTCGCGCAGGGTGAGAAACAGCGTAAAGATACACCGAAGTTAAATATGAAAGTTAATCAACGCTCGCAATAACGTAACGTGCAGATCGCGGTTGAGATTCCCGTATCACCGGCAACCGCCCACGTCCCGTAGGGACGTCTGAAAGTAGGCAGGCGTTTCAACGCCTGCAATAATGTAACATGAAAATCGCGTCCCGTAGGGACGCCTGAAAAAATTGTCCAGACCCTTCCAGGTCACGGGCATAGGAGGCAAGGGCATGGTCCCTTCAGGTAAAATCTTTCGTATTCCGGTAAAAACAGCTTCCGGCGCCAAAGCGGCAGCGCCGAATCCGGCGCCGGATCCGGCGGCGACCGGCATCTCGCCGGACACTGCCGAACCGGTCGCCGCACCCATGGAACCTTCCACCCGTGTGGAAGAACCGGTGCGCGACGTTGTCCGCGAGGCGCAGGCAGGCGACATTGACTGGCAAGCGGTGGCGCTGCGCCTGCAGGCGGATGCCCAGGCTTACCGGCAGCGTCAGGCGCTCCGCGATACGCAACGCCTGGCTGAGGAACGTGAGCGCTTGCTCCTGCCTTTCCTGGAAGTCGTGGATAACCTCGAGCGCACCCTGGCAGCAGCTGAGCGGGGAGGGACCCCCGCAACCGACCCCCTCTATCAGGGGCTTATGGTGACGTATCGTGGTATGCGCAATTTGCTCGAACGCGAGGATGTCTCGATGATTGATGCCGTGGGCGCGCCCTTTGACCCCGCTCTGCACGAAGCCGTGGCGCTGATTCCGGCAACGGCGCATCAAGAGGTGGAAAACCTCGTGGTGGAAGAGATTCGGCGTGGCTATTGCCAGGGCGAGCGCATCTTGCGCCCCGCCCGGGTCATCGTGGCGCAGGCTACACAGAATTGAAGCAAGTAGCATGGGTATCTGAGGACTAAATGGACTATAAAGACTACTACACGATTCTGGGAGTGCCGCGCGATGCCGACGAAAAAGTCATCAAAAAGGCTTACCGGCGGCTTGCGCGCGAACACCACCCGGATATGAACCCCAACAACCCGCATGCCGAGGAAAAGTTCAAGGAGCTCAACGAAGCCTACGAGGTCCTTTCCGACCCCCAGAAGCGGCAGCGTTATGACCATCTGGGCAAGGATTGGCAGCAGTGGAATCAGACCGGGCGCCGTCCCGAGGATTTCGATTGGTCTCAGTGGACGGGTCAGGGTTTCCCTGGAGGTCAGGGCGGCGCACAATACCGCCGGGTGGATGACCTGCAAGACCTCTTCGGCGGCAAGGACGGCACCTTCTCGGATTTCTTCGACCTGCTCTTCGGGGGCATGGGGCGCCGCGCCGCTGCACAGACGCAACAGGTGCGGCAACCGCGCATCCAGGAACAACCGGTGGAGATTTCTCTCGCTGAAGCTTATCAAGGCGCAGTGCGGGTGCTGCAGCTGGATGAACGACGGCTCGAGGTGCGTATTCCCGCGGGCGCGGATACCGGCACCCGGGTGCGGATTCCCGCCTCGGCTACCGGCGCGGGCGGCGATATTCACCTGGTGGTCACCGTGCAGCCCGGTCCGAACTTCGAGCGCATCGGTGATGATTTGCACACCGAAGTGCCGGTAGACCTCTACCTGGCGATTCTTGGGGGTGAAATCCCGGTTCGAACGCCGGATGCGCGCACCGTCATGTTGCGCATTCCCCCCGAGACACAGAATGGGCGCAGTTTCCGGCTACGTGGGCGCGGTATGCCGCGTCTGAGCGATCCCGCCACACGCGGCGACCTCTACATCAAGGTAGCCTTGCAGCTCCCGCAGAATCTGAGTGACGAGGAAAAGCGTCTGTTCCAGACCCTGCGTGGTATGCGGCATTAACGGCGCCTTTTTGCTGTATTTCTGAAGGAGGAAATGCATGTTCAAACGTATTCTCTTTGCGCACGATGCTACGCCAGCTGCCGAGCGCGCGCTGCCCTATCTCGAGCATCTGGCGCGAGTTGAGGAAGGCACTGTGCTGGTTCTGCACGTCTATGAACCTGCCGAGCAGTATAATACGATGCAGGGTTACGAGGCCATGGTCGCTTCGTTGGAGGCGCTGTCTCGCGAATTGGTCGAAGACGCTGTGGATTATCTGGAGACGGCAGGCGTGGCTGCGGAGGGTCTGGTTCGTGCCGGCGCGCCCGCGGCGGTCATCCTCCAGACGGCTATGGAGCAGAATGTGGCGCTCATTGTCTTGGGCACGCGGGGTCCTTCCAATGTGAAAGACCTGTTGTTGGGCGATGTCAGCACGGAAGTCTTGCGCTACGCGCGTTGCCCCGTGCTGTTGGTGCCCTGACGCGCATTCTCGTGAGTGTTTTGAAGGAGTGGCAAATGCGTACCAAAACATTGCTAACCGTGATCGTCATACTATTGGCGACATCCCTGGGATGTATCGCCTGGGAATCGTCCACATTGGCGCCTGCGGAGACGCCGCCTGTGGTATTGCAACCTCCAACGCCCACTCCGACCCCCGCCCTGGAACCGCCGCCAGTGGTCACCCTGGAGCCTGATGGCGCGCTCCTGAGCCTTCAATCACAGGTTGAGGCAGTCTACGAGGCTGTCGGCGATTCGGTTGTCAATATCGCGGTCACGTCGCTCGCCTATGACTTCTTCATGAATCCTGTGCCGCAGGAGGGCAGTGGCTCCGGCTTTATCTACGATACTGAGGGGCATATTGTCACCAATTACCACGTGGTCGAGGACGTCACCGATATACAGGTGGCATTCTCCGATGGCAAGATTCTGCCTGCTACGGTGGTGGGCAGCGACCCGACCAACGACCTTGCCGTGATCAAGGTAGATGCTGGCGAGCACGTGCTCAAGCCCGTAGTCTTGGGACGTTCCGATAACTTGCGCGTGGGGCAGTTCGTCGTAGCCATCGGCAATCCCTTCGGCCTGGAGCAGACCGTGACCTTCGGCGTTATCAGCAGCCTGGGACGGGTGATTGAAAGCCCTGAATACAACCGCTTTATCGGCGAAGCGATTCAGACCGATGCCGCCATCAACCCCGGCAATTCCGGCGGTCCGCTGCTGGACTTGGAAGGGCGGGTCATCGGCGTGAACGCGCAGATTATCAGCCCTAGCCAGGCTAACGCCGGGATTGGTTTTGCGATTCCCGCGAACACTGTGCAGCGCGTCGTTCCCGAATTGATTGCCACGGGTCACTATCCACACCCCTGGTTGGGCGTGAACCTGCTCGACCTCTCTCGTTGGTCCGAGACGCTGCAAGCCGCGCGCGAGGATGTGCCCGATGAGGGCTTGATGATTCTCGAAATCATCTCTGGCTCACCGGCAGCCAATGCTGGTCTGCGTGGCGGTCAGCGTTTCATCAATCTGGGGAATGTGCGGCGCTTTCCCGTCGGGGGCGATATCATCGTTGCCCTCAACGGCGTGCCGGTGGAATCCTATAGCGAATTCAGCATTTACCTGGAGCTCAATACACGGGTAGGCGAAACCCTGGCGGTCACCGTGATTCGCGATGGTCAGGAGCAGGTTATTCCGGTTGTGTTGGAAGAACGTCCGTAGTATTCGACTGTGCTGCCAGCTCTGGGAAAGCGACAAGCCAGCTTTCCAGCTCGTCTAGCGCGCGGTGAGCTTGTGCCTCACCGCGCGCGCGTTTTCCGCGCAGCACGTCTTCCAGCGGCGCCAATAGCCCGAAATTCGCCTTCATGGGTTGGAATCTGTCCGGATCAGTCTGTGTGATGTAAGCGATAAGCGCGCCCGACATCGTCAGCGGCGGCAGTGTGACCGGCGTTTGCCCCTGCTGCACCCGCGCCGCATTGACCCCCGCCAGCAATCCCCCCATGATATTTCCCGCATAGCCTTCCAATCCGGCGAGTTGCCCGGCGCACAACAGCGTGTCGCGGGCTTTGAACTGTAGCGTTGGCTTGAGCAGTCTGGGCGCGTTGATGTAGGTATTGCGGTGCATCGCACCATGGCGCACGAAGCTGGCGTTCTCCAGCCCCGGAATCAACCGGAACACGCGTTCCTGCTCGCCGTAGCGCAGGTTGGTCTGAAAGCCCACCAGGTTGTAGAGGTCGCCGGCGGCATTATCCTGCCGCAGCTGCACCACAGCATAGGGGCGTCTGCCCGTGCGTGGATCGCGCAATCCCACCGGGCGTAGCGGCCCAAAGGCGAGCGCGTTGGGTCCGCGCTGCGCCAGCACTTCCACGGGCAGGCAGGCTTCGAAGAAATGGGGGTCGTCCCTTTCAAAATCACGCAGCGGAATGCGCTCGGCGCTCAGCAGGGCTTCTACGAAGCGCCGGTATTCCTCCTCATTCATGGGGCAGTTGATGTAATCCCCGGCATCCTGCTCCCCACGGGCATAACGCGAGGCGCGGAAGGCGGTATCGAAGTTGATCGAAGCGCTGTCTACGATGGGCGCGATGGCGTCATAAAAATAGAGCGCGTCGCTTCCCGTCCATGCGGATAGGGCTTGCGCCAGTGCAGGGGAGGTGAGCGGTCCGCTTGCCAGGAGCACCACACCTGTTTCCGGAATGGCGGTGACTTCCTCGCGGATGAGAGTGATGGCAGGGTGGGCTTCCAAACGCGCGGTCACCGCTGCGGCAAAGCCTTCGCGGTCCACCGCCAGCGCGCTACCTGCCGGCACGCGCTGCGCGTCGGCGACTTCCAGCAGCAGGGAGCCTAGCCGCCGCAGTTCGGCCTTGAGCAGGCCCGGTGCGCGATTGAGCGCATCCGAACCGAGCGAATTGGAGCACACCAGCTCTGCCAGGTCGGCGGTCGTGTGCGCCGGGGTCTTCGTCGCGGGGCGCATCTCAAAGAGCTGCACCTCGGCGCCCAGGCGAGCAGCCTGCCAGGCAGCTTCGCTGCCCGCCAAACCACCCCCAACAATCGTAACCGTAGGGGCGACCCTTGTGGTCGCCCTCTGCGTGGTCGCCCTCTGCGTGGTCGCCCTCTGCGTGGTCGCCCTCTGCGCCGTCGCCCCTGCGTGGTTCCCCTCTCCGCCTCTACCCATTTGCAGAGCTTTGCGTTCCGGGCGGCACCGAGAAGACCTCTCCCGGGCGTGGACGCGTGCTCAGCAGCTTTTCGGCTTCCTCTTGCCACTCCACGGGCACCATCACGTGGACCTGCCCGGTGTGTTCCGCTGCTTCCGGCAGCGAACTGACTTTTTCGTAGCTGAGCACCACCGGAATGCCGGCGCTCTCCAATGCGCCGCGCACAACCATGGCGCGCAGCAGCCCTTCGGCTACATGTACGGTCGTCAATCCTACGCGCTCTTCTGTAAGGACACTCATGCTATCCTCCTTTTTCTTCTGCCGCGCTGCAAGCCGGCTCTACGCTTTCGGTTTCAAAAAAACTACAGTAGCAAAACCGGCTAGACCTTCCCCCAAAACCCTCTGCGCCTCTCTCCGCGAGCGTGATTTTTGCGGGCGCAGCCCGCAAAAATCACAA
>JAPKMR010000085.1 GCA_026645815.1 Anaerolineae bacterium
TCCGAGTCTCCGAGCGCCGGGCGCTCCTGTTTATTGTGGATGTGCTGCTGATCAATGCCGCGCTTTTCTTCGCGGTCTGGTTGGGTTTGGGCTATCCCCCTACCACAGCCCTGGCCTGGTCCTACGCCAAATGGTATATCACCCTCACCATCGTCTGGGGCTTGAGCGCCCTCTTTTTCGACTCCTACAACCTCGCGCGTGTGGCTTGGGTTGTCGAAGGGGTTGCCAATGGCGCGCTCACCGCGCTCGCCGCCGCGCTGCTCTATGTGATCATCCCAGAATTTACCCCGCCGCTAGAGACGCGCCGCTACATCTTCTCTCTGATCCTCTTCATGGTGAGCGCCCTTGCCCTCTGGCGCGCGTTCTACGCCCAGCTCTTTATCCAGCCCTGGTTTAAGCAGCGCGCGCTCATCGTGGGCGCGGGTTGGGCCGGGCGCACGCTGGTGGAGGCGCTGCAAGTCGAGTCGGCTGCGCCCAATCCCTACCGCGGCACCGGCTACCAGCTCGTGGGCTTTGTGGATGACGACCCCGAATTCCAGGGCGCTGAGGTAGAGGGGCTGCCCGTGCTGGGTGACCACTGCAGCTTGCGCGAAATCGCCGAGGCGCACGATGTGGATGAGATCATCGTCGCCATCACGCACCGCCATGCCATCAACCCGGAACTCTTCGCGGCGCTGCTGGATTGCCAGGAACGCGGCTTCCGGCTGATCACCATGCCCGTGCTCTACGAGCGCCTGCTGGGGCGTGTGCCGGTGGAGCATGTGGGGCGCGATTTGCAGATGATCGTCTGGATGGGCGATGACCCGGGCGAACGCCTGTACACCCTGCTCAAGCGCACCGTGGATGTGCTGCTGGCGCTGCTGGGGTTGCTGGTGTTGGGATTTTTGGCGCCCATCGTCGCGCTGGCTAACGCGCTCACCTGCCCGGGACCGCTGCTCTACCGGCAGGAGCGGATAGGGCTGCGGGGCAAGCCCTTTCGGATGATCAAGTTCCGCTCCATGGTGCCCGATGCGGAGAAGGGCACCGGGGCAGTCTGGGCCTGTGAGGGCGATAAACGCATCAGCTGGATTGGGCATTTCTTGCGCAAGACGCGCCTGGATGAACTGCCGCAGGTGTTCAACGTCCTGAGCGGCGAGATGAGCGTCATCGGTCCCCGCCCCGAGCGCCCGGAATTTGTCACCCAGCTGGCGGATGAAATTCCCTTCTACCGCGCGCGGCACAGCATGCGCCCCGGCATCACCGGTTGGGCGCAGGTCCAATACGATTACGGCAACTCGCTGGAGGATGCCCGCGTCAAACTGGAGTACGACCTCTACTACATCAAACACGCCAGCCTGCTGCTCGATTTGCGCATCCTCTTGCGCACCGTCGGCGTAATGGTGCTATTGAAGGGGATGTGAGCCTGTGGCGCGGATTCTTTTCCTCACGCAGGTCCTGCCCTATCCGTTGGATGCCGGCCCTAAGATTCGCGCCTATTACGTGCTGCGGCACCTGGCGCAGCAGCATGAGGTCACGCTGGTTTCCTTCGTGCGGGCAGATGATCGCCCCGAAGCTATCGCGCATCTGGAGGCCTTCTGCCGCGCCGTACACACCGTCCCGATGCAGCGCTCTTTCTTGCGTAACGTGCGCGCGGGGCTGATTTCCGGCGTGAGCGGGCGGCCCATCATTGTGGTGCGCGATGAGATTGGCGCGCTACACGCGTTGCTGCAACGCCTGGTCCAGGAGCAGCCCTTCGACTTCATCCACGCCGATCAGGTTTCGATGGCGCAATATGCGCTCTACGCTCGCCGTTGCCTGCGCCGCGCCAACCCTCATGCTGGCGTGAAGACCTTCCTGGATGCGCACAACGCGCTCTATCTCATTCCCACCCGCATGGCGGATTATGTCCGCAACCCTTTCAAGCGCGCGCTCTACCGCCGCGAGGCGCGGGCGCTGGCGCGCTACGAGGCCCACACCTACCCGCTCTTCGACCACGTCACCTTTGTGAGCGATGAAGACCGGCAGGCCATTCGCGCGGTCATGGATGGCGCGCGTGCGGAGTGGCTCACCGCCAACTCCACGCTGATTCCGATTTGCGTGGACCCCGCGGACCGCGCTCTGGTGCAGCGCGTCGCCACACCCAGAAGCGTCCTGCACCTGGGCACCATGTTCTGGCCCCCCAATGTTGATGGCGTGGTCTGGTTTGCCGAGCGCGCCTTCCCCCGGGTGCTGGAGCACGCGCCCCAAGCCAGTTTCACCATCGTCGGCAAGAATCCCCCACCGGTGGTGGAGAGCCTGCCGCAGCGCGTGCGCAACGTTCACGTCACGGGCTACGTGCCGGAGCCGGACCCCTATCTGCAGCAAGCCGCGGCCTTCATCGTGCCCCTGCACGCCGGCGGTGGCATGCGCGTGAAAATCGTGGATGCCTGGGGGTGGGGGTTGCCGGTCGTCTCCACCAGCATCGGCGCGGAGGGCATCGAAGTCCGCGATGGCGAGAACATTCTCCTGGCGGATACCCCCGAGGATTTCGCCGCTGCCGTCCTCCACCTGCTCAAAGAGCCAGAAGCCGGCGAGCGGCTGCGCGCCAACGGGCGCGCCTGGGTCGAGGAGCGCTACAACTGGCGCCGCATCTACCCCGCGTGGGATACCATCTATGTAGGACGCTGATCAACGCAGAAAACGCTGATCAGAAAAATAGAAATCTTTATCTGCGTCATCAGCGTTAATCGGCGTCCTGATTCTCCTGGCTTAAAAGGGTAATAGATATGGCAGACTATAAGCATAGCCACCTTACCGAAACCATTATCAAAGGGTTCTACACCGTGTATAATGCCTTGGGCTATGGCTTTCTGGAGAAGGTCTACGCCAATGCACTGGCGCTAGAATTGCGTGCTTTGGGCCTGGATGTAGTGCAGGAGCAGCGTATAACTGTCTACTATCATGAAGCGCAAATTGGAGAGTATGCCGCCGATTTGGTGGTCAACGACGCGGTAATCGTGGAATTGAAAGCGGTGAAAACATTGCTTGAAGAACATGAGGCCCAGCTGCTCAACTACCTCAAAGCCACACCTTACGAAGTGGGCCTGCTACTCAACTTTGGCCCCAAACCCGAAGTCAAACGCAAAGCCTTTGATAACGACCGCAAAGGCACCCTTTCCTGGCTAAAGTCATCATGAACAAAACTCGGCGGAAATTTTCTCCATCTTTTTCTATATCTGCGTCATCAGCGTTAATCAGCGTCCTAATTCTCTCCGTCCTCCTTCGTGGCGCCGTCGCCTTTTACTACGGCGATGTCGTAGACGCCCCGCCGCTGCTCACCGACCAGCGCAGCTATCACTGGTTGGCCGTGCGCCTGCTCGAAGGGGAGGGCTTCAGCTTCCCCCGCGCCTGGTACCCTTTCACCCCGGCTGAGACCCCCACCGCGCACTGGTCCTTCCTCTACTCCCTCATCGTCGCCGCGGTCTACGGCATCTTCGGTCCCCATCCACTCGCCATGCGCCTCTTCCAGGCCGTCGCCGGCGGCATCCTGCTCCCGCTCATGGTCTACCGCCTCACGCGCACCCTCTTCACCAACCGCGCCCCCTCACCCCCTCACCCCCTCTCCCCCTCTCCCTTTCCCACCCTCCCCCTCATCGCCGCCGCCTGCGCCGCCGTCTACGGCTACTTCATCCTCTACGCCGCCACCATCATGACCGAGACCTTCACCATCACCGCGCTGCTCTGGTCCCTCGAGCGCGCCCTGCGCATCGCCCAGACCCTCCGCACCGAAGGCCGCATTCCCTGGTCCCTCGCCCTCCAGTTCGGCTTGAGTCTCGGCATCGCCAGCCTCCTGCGCCAATCCATCCTCCCCTGGGTGCCCGTCCTCTTCCTCTGGCTCCTCCTCAACGTGATAACGTGGACACGTAACCACGTTACCACGTCCGCACCTAACCACCTTCCCGCGACATCACGTTCGCACGTCCCCCCCTCACCCCCTCTCTCACTCTCCCCCTCTCCCCTTCTCCCCTCCCTCGCGCGGCTCTTCGTCGCCGGCCTCATCCTCCTCGCCTGCATCGCCCCCTTCACGCTCCGCAATGCCGTGGTCTACGGCGAATTCCTGCTGCTCAACTCCAACACCGGCTACGCCATGTACTCCGCCCAGCACCCCTTCCACGGCACGCGCTTCCAGGAATTCGAAGCCGCGCCCGTCCCGCCGGACCTCCAGGGCCTCAACGAAGCGCAAATGGATAAGGTTCTCCTCCAGCGCGGCTTCCAGTTCGTCCTCGATGATCCCGGGCGCTACCTGCTGCTCTCGCTCAGCCGCATCCGCGCCTACTTCGAGTTCTGGCCCACGCCGGATAGCACCCTCATCCACAACCTCGGGCGCACCGGTTCCTTTGGCCTGTTCCTGCCCTTCATGCTCTACGGCCTCTACCTCCACCTCAAGCCGCACCGCCCCGCACCTTACGTTCCCACGTCCCCACGCCTCCTGCATTACCTGCTTCGCCCCTCCTCCCTCCTCATCCTCTTCATGCTCTTTTACACCCTCATGCACATCCTCACCTGGGCCATGGTCCGCTACCGCCTGCCCGTGGATGCCGTCCTGCTGCCCTTCGCCGCGCTCGCGCTTCAAGACCTGGGCCAGCGGCTTTGGACGCTGATGCACGCAGATAAACGCTGATCAGAGAAGATAATTTGTGCAATTCGTGAAATTCGTGGCTAAAACTGCATTTCTGTTTCTGCTTATCTGCGTTCATCAGCGTTAATCTGCGTCTCAAACACCTCTTTTTCAAAGTTAGAGATTTGCGGTATAATAGAAATTGAGATGAGATAGCGCCGCGGAATTCTTGAGGATATAGAATAGCATGCAATTACAAGATTATTGGACGATAGTCAAACGTTGGTGGTGGCTCATGGTTGCCTGTGTGTTGGTGGCGTCCGTGTCCAGCTATATTGGCACCCTGGGCATGCCGCGCATCTACCAGGCTACCGCCACAGTCATGATCGGGCAATCCATCCAAGAGGCTAATCCCAGCAGCAACGATATCTGGGTCAGCCAACAACTCGCCGCCACGTATAGCCAGATGGTCAAGCGCCAGCCGATTCTGCAGGGCGCGGCGCAAGCCTTGGGCCTCAACTTCATCCCGTCTGGCGGCAACGTCTCCACCCGCTCGATTGAGAGCACCCAGCTTCTCGAGATCAGCATGCGCGATACCGACCCCGTGCGCGCCAAGGCGCTCGCGGATGAAATCTGCAACCAGCTGGTGCTGCAAAGCCCCACCAATAGCCGCGATCAGGCCCGCCAGGACTTCGTGCAGGCGCAGCTCAGCGACCTCGAGGCGAAGGTCAAGGCGACCGAGGACGAGGTCGAGGCAGAGCAGGCCAAGCTCGATGCCGCCAACAGCGCGCGCGCCATTCAGCAGTACCAGTCCAACATCAGCGCGCTGCAGACCAAGCTCAATACCTACCGCAGCTCCTATGCCTCGCTGCTGCTCACCGTGCAGGGCGGCACCAACTACATCACCATCTTTGAGTATGCTAACGTGCCCTCTGCGCCCATCAGCCCCAACGTCTCCCAGACCGTGCTGCTCGCAGCAGCCATCGGCTTGGGATTGGCGGTCGCGGGCGCCTTCCTGATCGAGTTCCTCGACGATACCATCAAGACGCCGGATGAGCTCAGCCGTCTGGCGCCCATGCCGGTGCTGGCTTCGATTGCCCCCATCGAGGGCGAGAATGCCGGCGACCGCCTCGTTGTGGCGAATGAGCCGCTCTCCACCATCAGCGAAGCCTTCCGCGTCATGCGGACGAATATTCAGTTTGCCTTTGTGGACCGGCGCTTGCGCTCGCTTTCGGTCACCAGCGCGGGACCTTCGGAAGGCAAGAGCGTGGTGCTCGCGAATCTGGCGACCAGCATCGCGCAATCCGGCGCTAAGGTCGTCGCCATTGATGGTGACCTGCGCCGCCCGACGATGCACAAGATTTTCGGCGTCACGAATGAAGATGGCTTGAGCAATCTCATCCTGCACCCCGAGCACCGCGCGGAGGACTACCTCAAGACGACTGCCGTGGAGAATTTGTGGCTGCTCACCACGGGACCGCTGCCGCCCAATCCGGCGGAGTTGCTCGGCTCGCAGCGTATGGGCGATATTCTGGAGGAGCTGCAGGAGTTTGCCGACCTGGTGGTCTTTGATACGCCGCCAGCGCTGGTGGTCACCGATGCGGTGGTGGTCTCCACGCGGGTGGATGGCGTGGTGGTGGTGGTGGATGCCGGGCGCACGCGCCGCGGGTTGATCAAGCGCGTCCTCGATGAGCTGAACCGCGTGCGGGCGAATGTCTTGGGCTTCGCGCTCAACCGCGTCAAGATTCACAGCGGCGGCTATTATTACCAGTATTACTATTATTACAATGAGGAGGGCACGCGTGGGTCGCGCCGCGATTCGCGCCGCGAATCTAAGCGTAATGGAGCCCTCTCGCTGCCCTCGTTGTTGCGCAACGGTAACGGCGGCAATGGGAAGAGTGCGAGCGCCAAGCCTGCCTCCACGCCGGTGGGCGCGCCTGCGGGTGCGGATGATGCGGCGGCTGGCGGGCCGGCGGCTGGCGGGCCAGCGGCTGGTGTGACGCCCGTGGCGGATTGATGGGGAGCGCCCGCGTCAGGCGGGCGCTTTTTTTCCACAGTGGCAAAATCGGCTAGATCACTCAAAAAACTCTCTGCGCCTCTCTCCACGAGCGTGATTTTTGCGGGCTGCGCCCGCAAAAATCACAAAAAAAGAGTCCTCTTTGTGTTCTTGCATCGCCCACATGCTCGTTGGTCTAGCCACTATTGCCGCTCTAGTTTTTTTGAAGACTTCGCTGCATGACCGCTGCCCTTGCCTTAGCCCAATGTCTTCGCGCCGCGCCTTCCGAGGCGGAGCTGGCGCACCTCAGCCGGTTGACGCCCGGCGATTGGGAACGCCTCGTCCAACTTGCCTTTGACCAGGAACTTGCCCCGCTGCTGCACGCACGGCTGCGTGCCACACCCCTGCACGCGCTGCTGCCCCCTGCTACCGCGCAGGAATTGACCCGCGCCTATCTGGATGCCGGCGCCGCGGGGATGCGCTGGCAGCACCAGCTTTCCCGGTTGCTTAAGCAGCTGCAAAGCGCGAACCTCCGGGCGCTCGTCTTGGGCGATGCGGTTCTGGCGCTCGCCGTCTACGGCAACGCAGCGCTGCACAGCCCGCACAGCCTGGAGCTGCTGGTGCGCGAAGCGGACCTGGATGCAGTTGCCGCTTGCCTGCTCGCGGCGGGCTACTGCGTGGATCCCGGGGGTGGGGCGCTGGAGCGCGCTGCCGCGGGCAGTTTCATCTCCCTCAAGGATGGCGCCATTCCCGTCGGCGTTCACACGCAGCTCCTGGCGCCGGATGCCCCGTTCCGGGTCGCGTCCGCCGAGATTTGGGCGCAAGCCACCACCGCGCTGCTGGATACTCTGGAAGCCACGGTCTTACCCCCCGAAACCCTGCTGCTGGAGCTTTGCATGCGCGGAGTTCCCGCGCTGCCGTCGAATGGGCTGCGCCTGTGTTTCGACCTGGCGCAGGTCGTGACGCGCTATGCAGCGGAGCTCGATTGGGAGCAGCTCGTCGCGCGGGCGCGCGATTGGCAGGCGGGCGATGCGGTGTGGCTCGCGCTGAGCCTGGCGCGCGACGTGGCGGGCGCTGCGGTTCCGGAGGCGGCGCTGGCGCAGCTCGCGCCGGATGCCGTGGGGACGGCTGCGGTCGTCCGCGCTCGGGAGCAGCTGCTGGAGCTGCCTTTGCCGGCGCTCGCCGCGCTCGAAACCCTGGATTCTGGCGTTGTGGATGAGACGCTGCTGGCACTCAGCCCGGAGAGCCTCCTGATTGGCTGCCTGCGCGGGCGTTGGGACCCCGCCGCGTGGGATATTGCGCGTAGTGGAATGCCAGCTTCTGCGCCGGAGTGGGAGCTCTGGGCCAGAAGCGCCGTGCGGGCCGGGGTGGCGCCGCTGCTGGCGACCGTCCTGCGCTACCATCCGGAGGTTCCGGTGGCGGTCATCGCCGCGTGGCGGCGTTATTACGTCTGGCACCTGCGCCGCAACAGCGGCTCATTGCGCGAGCTGGCGCGGTTGCTCCGCGCCCTGCACGATGCCGGCATCTCGACGCTGCTGCTCAAGGGGGCGGCGCTCGGCGTGGCGGTCTACGGCAACGTGGGCCTGCGTCCCATGGGGGATATTGACCTGCTGGTGCAGCGCGAGGATGCTGCCCGGGCGTTGGCGCTCCTGGAGACGCTGGATTACGCGGTCGTCGGCGCCGAAACCCGTCCGGGCGCGACGCTGGAATACGAGAACGAAGTAGCCCTGATGCACACCCGCAAGCCGGAGCTGGCGGTGGTGGAGCTGCACTGGGGCTTGCTGGATTCGCCGCACTACCAGCGCACGCTCGATATGGACTGGTTCTGGCGAACCGCGCAGCCCCTCGCCTTCGAGGGCGCCTCGACGCTGATGCTGGGACCCGAGGCGCAGCTTCTGCACCTTTGCGCGCACTTGATGTTGCATCACGGGGGGGCTTCCGGGCATTTGCAGTGGTACCACGATATTGCCGAGGTGCTGGTCGCCTATAGGGACGCGCTTGATTGGGAGGCGCTGCTCGCGAGCGCCGCCGCCAATGATCTGGTGCTGCCGCTGCAGCGGGTGTTGCCGGTGGTGTGGGATTGCTGGCAGCTCGAGCCGCCTGTGGGCGTGCGAGCGGCGCTCGCGGCGTTGCAAGCCTCGGCTAAGGAGGCGCAGCTCTTCGGGCAGCTCACCGTGCCAGCGCGCCCCGTGGCGCAGCGCTTCTTCACCGACCTCGCTTCTATGCCGGGGTGGCGCCAGCGTTGGGCTTATGCCTGGGAGAATATCTTCCCGGCGCCGGCGTATATGCGTGACCGCTACCGGGTGGCGCATCCCCTATTGCTGCCGTTCGCCTATCTCTGGCGCTGGGTCCGGGGATTGGCAAGCATTCTGGGGCGGCGGGGGTAGGGCGCGGTTCCAGATTCGGCTGCGCCGTAGCGACTCGGGCATTTGCTGGTTCACTCACGGCGGCAAGTCCGCTCAGCCGTAATAGCCCTTCAGCGCCCTGAGCGCATTTAGCGTGACCCACTTGCTCGGTTTGCCCTTCTCCTCCACATCCACCTGGAATTGCCCGTTGAAGGTGCTCGCCAGCGCCCATCTGCCGGAGGCGTCTTGCTTGGCGACCACGACATCCACGGCTTCTTGCATGCGCTCGTCCCGGAAGCCCAATCGGGTCAGCAGCCCTAGAATTTCCAGCACATCCGTCTGGTACATTAATGGGAAGCCAAAGCGTAGCCATCCTGGTTTGGAGACCTGGGTGAGGGCGTGGCTGCGCTTGTGGATATGGTGCTTGAGGAGAAACTCGGCGCCCTCGGCGAGGCTGCGCTCGACGTCGCCGTTTCTGAGGGTGGGCGGAATCTCCGCCAGCGCTTTCAGGGCTTTGACCACCCCCATGTGGCAGCTGTGGCGCCCATAGCACACCTCGAATCTGTCGTAGGGCCAACCCTGCGGGGGATCGGGGATGCCATCATCGAAGCGCTGATAGCGCGTAATCCAGGCGATGCCGCGTTGAATCCGGGGGTCGTTGCCGTAGCCTAGCCGCAGCAACGCCCACACCATGTTCCCCGTCAGGCAGGGCAGCACCTCGCTGTGCCGGCCGCCGCCAGCCTTGACGCTCCGGTGCATCGCAAACCCGCCGCTTTCGAGGTCTTGGGAGTGCTCCAGCAGGAATTCACAGGCTTTCTGGATGCGCGCATCCTGCCCGTCTGCCAGGTGCTCAGCCAGAATCAGCAGCTGCCAGACCGTGCCCCGGTACTTGGCCGTGTAGAGCGCCTCCGCCTTATCCCAATAACCGCCCTCCGCCTGGCGTGCGAGAATCTGGGGGACCACTCCGGTGGTCATCACGGCGGCTTTGGCAGCTTGCGCCTGCGCATCCTCCGGCGGCGTCCCCAGCAGCTCGGTCAACGCGTTGAGTACAACGTGAGATAGCGCACAGAGGGATTATCCGGTTCTAGCAGCCAATCGGTGGGATCGCCTTTCAGATAAGAGCTGTAATCACTCATTGGCAATGCCTCCATAGATAGGGGGGCTTATGGAGCAAGAAACTGTGGTTTCTGTGAGAACACCAGTCGGGGCGCAGGGATTTGAACCCTGGACCTCACGGACCCGAACCGTGCGCGCTACCAAACTGCGCTACGCCCCGAACTGTGCGCATGATACCACATTTGGTTGAATTCGCAAGGCAGTCCGCCTTGCCGTTTTCGCTGAGGCTGGTATTATAGCCACGTTATCGCTGTGCGCCAGTTCCAATAAAGGAGTTCAAACATGACGTTCATTCAGGCTCTACTACTTGGCATCCTCCAGGGCGCCACCGAATTTCTGCCGGTGAGCAGTTCCGGGCACCTGGTTATCTTCCCCCATCTGCTGAATTGGCCGGAGCCGGGGTTGGCTTTCGATACGTTGTTACACCTCGGCACGCTGGCGGCGGTCGTCTTCTACTTCCGGCGCGAGCTGTGGCAGATGGTCCTCGCGGTCTTGGATAGCCTGCGGCGTCGCAAGCTGGATACCACGGAGGCGCGTCTCGCCTGGTTGCTGGTGCTCGCCACCATTCCCGGCGCGCTGCTGGGCTTTCTTTTTGAGGACCAGGTCGAGCAACTCTTTGGCATGCCGCGCACCGCGGCGATTTTCTTATTGGTCACGGCAGCATTGCTCGCGCTTTCCGAGCTACTCTCCCGTCGCACCCGTGGGCTGGAGACGCTCACCTGGCGCGATGCCCTGATTATTGGCCTGGCGCAGGCGGCGGCGATTCTCCCCGGCTTGAGCCGCTCCGGCGCGACTATCGCTGCCGGACTGTTGTTGGGTTACCGGCGCGAGGATGCCACGCGCTTCAGCTTCCTGCTGGCGATTCCCATCGTGTTGGGTGGGGGGCTGTATCAATTGCTCAAACTGGTCATGGGCGGTTTTTCCGGGATGGGCGCTCTGGCGTTGGTTGGCATGCTCGCCGCTGCCCTCGTGGGCTATGCCGCGATCTCGGGCCTGCTGGCGTTGGTGCGCCGCCATGCCCTGTGGCCTTTCGTGGCTTACTGCGCGCTGTTGGGCGTGCTCGTGCTCACCGGAGTATTGGCGTGAAATTTGCCTGGCGCGCGCTTGCGTTGTGCCTGCTGCTGGTGGGCTGCACGGCGCCGGTCCTGGTGCCCACCCCCACGGCGGAGCCACCTGCTGATCCGCTCCAACAGTTGCGCATTGCTGGACCGGAAAGCCTGGAATCGCTGTTGCGCGCGCTCGCCGCGGCTTTTCAACGCGATAATCCCAATGCCCAGATCATGGTGCTCAAACGCGCTGACCCGCTGGCTTGGGATGCGCTGCAAAATGGCGAGGTGGACCTGGCGGCTTTGACGTGGTTGCCAGAGGCGCTCCCCTCAGAAAGCTGGGTGCAGCCTCTGGCGCGGGATGGCCTTGCTATCGTCGTCAATTCCCAGAACGGCATCCCCGGTTGCACTCTGGAGCAGGCGCGCCTGCTCTTCCAGGGGCGTGTGGAGGATTGGTCGCCCTGGGGCGGGCTACCTGGCATGCCCCAGCTGGTTACCCGTGAGGATGCTTCTGGCGATACGTTGCTCTTCCAGCGGCAGGTGATGGGGGATTTCCCCATTGCCTTGACCGCGTTGTTGGCTCCTACCTCAGAGGCTCTGCTGGCGGTGATTGCTGCGGAGCCTCTGGCGGTGGGTTATGTTTCCACCGCGCTTTTGGATGGGCGCGGACGGGCGTTGGCGTTGGACGGCGTTCCGCCCGCCCCGGAGATGCTGGCTTCAGGCTTGTATCCGCTCACGCGTGATATCGTTCTGGTCGCGCCGGCGGCGCCGCAGGGTGCGCCGGGCGATTTTGCGCAGTGGCTTGCCGGAGAGCGCGCCAGCGCCATCATCCAGCAGCAGGGCTATTTGCTATCCCCTTTTGCTGCGCCGGGTGAGTAGGCTGCTGCGGGGCATTCGTGGCAGTTCCTATTCGGTTTCGTCACCGTTGAAGAAACGATACGTCAACCGCCCTAAATCTGAAAACAGTGGGGCGCTTTCCTCCCACACCAACCATTCCGGCTGATAGAGAAAAGCCGCAATCACCAACCGCCCATTGGGGCTGGTGACCAGTGCGACATCGGCGTGCGTCTGCCCCGTCCAGCCGTTTTTGTGCGCGACCCGAATACCTGCGGGCATACCCGCTCTGAGCAATGCTGTGACCTGGTTGTGTTCCATGGTGCTCAGCAGCGCTTCGCACTCCGCCGGCAGTATCTCCCGGGGAAAAATCAGGCGCAGCATTCCGGTCCCCTGTGTACACTGTCCCAGCCCTTCCAGGAGCAGGCCCATTTCCAGCGCGGTCGTCTGGATATAGGGATCCGCCTCGGTATTGTAGGCGGTCTGGGAGTTGCCCGGCGTGCTAAACTCCGGCAGGGGAACCCCATCTTTGAGGTCATAGGGCGCCGCAAGGAAGGTGCTCTGCAGGCCCAGGGTGCGCAAGAAATCGGTGACCTGTAGCGCGCCGGTATAGGGATTCCCGGCGCCGATCTGTTGGAGAATCAGATTGGTCGAGGCGTTGTCGCTCTCGGTCAGCGCTGCATGGATCAAGGCCAGCGTCTCTGCATCGGGGTTGGTATCGAGCTGCCGGTAGCGCTGCAAGACCACGGGAATCTTGAGCAGGCTCACCCCCGAAAAAGCGATATTGCAGTTATAGCAGAGTTCCTGCCCGGTATCCAGGTTCTTGACGAAGAGGCTCGCGATGCCGGTGAATGTCTCCAGCTTTGCGTCGAGCGCGTCCTGCAAGACCGTCATCGAGGCGGGGCGCGCCGGTTCGAGCTCGACCACCAGGCGCATCTCCTTGACCTCTGGCGATAGCAGCGTGGCAATGAGCGGCGCGAGCGATGCTTCGACGTTCAACGTCGTGCCGGGCTGTGCGGGGCGGAAGGTATCCGCTTCGGGCAGCGGCACCGGGTCCAGCGGTGGATGGTCGAATTGCTGCGCAGTACGGCGCAAGAAAGCGTCAATGCGTTCGCGGGAGTAGGTGAGCACGGGGCGGATGTCCTGGGGTGGGACCTCGCGGCGCGCCAGCGTATCAATGGCGTATTCGATGAAGCCCTGCAGCCCGTCTTGTGCCAGCAATACCTGGTCGAGGTTAGCGCTGGTGGCTTCGACATCGAGCATCAGCTCCACCATCTCGGGCACCAGCAGGATGGCGCGGTCCTCATAGTAGACGGTGACAGGTTGCGTATAAGCCTCGGAGAGCATGGCGAGCGCCTGCTCGCGCGTCATCCCTGCCATGGATAACCCGGCGATAGATACGCCCTTGGGGAATACCCGCTGGCTCGACTGCCATCCCGCGTAGAGCCATGCTCCAACCAGGATGAGCAACGCGATAACGACGAATCCGAGCCACCCGACTCCTTTGCGATGTTCTTCCACGTTGACCTCCAGAGCGAAGTATACCTGGAAGCTTGAGCGCGTCAATAAAGAGAACAGCTTCGGTTTTTTGGCGACGCGGTACCCCGCGTCGCCAAAAAACCTCTAAAAACCAATCCCCCTTCCTCATCTTGCAAGCAACCCGCATCAGCTATCGGGTGCGTTTCAACTTTGGGATAAAAATAAGACGACTATCATGCAAATGCCTTTTCTTTGAGTGATTTTTTGGCGGCGGGGCAAAGCCCCGCCGCCAAAAATCAATTTCCTTCTGCATCCCGTCGGGGCGCCTGAGATTTTCACCCCCGTTTTGAAACGCACCCCACTGTCTCGAAGGACGAAAATCGTTTAGAAACCGTGGTACAATATCATCTCATGACGATGGCGAGGCACAAGTCGCCTTCATTACCGGCAGAGATAGGACGGGCGCTCCTGGCTTCTGCTTTGTTGCAAAATCAATTTATGGAGAGAAGAAAACCATGCGAACAGTTCGACGGCGCTATGTCTGGGTCTTGATTTTGTTGTGCAGCTTGCTTGCGACGTATCCCGGCGCGGATGCTCTGCCTACTGCCCGCGCTAACAATGGGAATGTCCTGGTCAATGGGGATTTCGAGGACGGCAACGGTTTCATCTGGTTCTACCCCAATCATTTCCTTGCTCCGGGTTGGTACCGCTGGTGGATCAACACCCCACCGGCGACCATGATCCCGGAATAAGACGACAATCGCCGCGAGAATCGTTGGCCCCCGTATAACGGTGTTCATGGGCAGGTCTACTTCAAATGGGGCAGCAATTATCACGCCGGCATCTACCAGGTTGTGGAAAACCTGACCCCCTGTGTGCCCTATGAGTTCACCATGCATGTCAATAGCCGCGGCAATGCGGGCACGCAACCCCACGCGCGCATTGGTCTGGACCCGCAAGGGACACAAATCACGCTTGATCACGTTCACAACGATCTCATCGGGGGGCAAATGCCGCCGCTGACCACGTGGTCGCCCGAGCCGACCGAACTATCGGTCTGGGAGCGCCTTTCGACCACGGCCGAACCACTCGGCACGCGCATGACTGCCATCACCTTCGCGAATCCTTTCTATGTGGGCGAGCAGACCCCCTGGTATGATACCTGGTGGGATACCGGCGCGCTGCAGCAGGTTTCTTTCCCTGATGGCAAACTTCCGGAACCGGCTTCGCTGGATTCACCGTACATCAATAACGTACAGCACTCCTTCGACGGCGATATGCTCAACCTTAGCTGGAACACCACCGGGCCCGCTTCAACGCAGGTGTGGTATTCCCTGGAGCGGGTTTCAACGCCGGTGACACCCACGGCGACCCTGACCGAAACAGTCTTCCTTCCGCTCATTAATCGTTCGACCCCGTGGCAGGTGACCACTCTGAATCCTACCCCTACCACTACGCACAATGTGAGTATTGCGGGTATGGCGACGCTGCAATCCGGCGATAAGGTTGTCGTGCGCCTGCTCTCCCGCCGCCCAGGGGTGGATGCCTGCGTAACGGAAGGTTGGGGCGATATCGAGATCGTCAAACCGTAAGACCCGCTGCACAGTTCATCTGTCTTTCAATATGCCACACGGCGGCGCTCAGCGCCGCCGTGTGGTCGTTTTTGACCCCAGGTGTCGCTAGCGCTTAGGCTTTCTGGCGGCGCCCAAGGAAAAAGCCTGCGGCGCCGGTTGCCAGCAGTGCTACGATACCTCCACCGATCCAGAGGAGATTCTTGAGGGGGGCTGCTGCCGTCTCTGTTTCACTCTCTGCCACCGGAGTTTCCACTGTCTCAGGAACGGGCTGTTCCTCCGTGGGATTGGCGACCTCTTGTCGGTGATATCCCAGTTCCAAAGTTGCGGTCTGACCGGGCGCTAACACCACCGCCCGTGCTGCGGGGTCCCCCGGCGCGTATCCGATTGCAGGCGTCTGCTGCACAGTGATGTTGCCGGGTGTGAGATTCTGGAAGCAATAAGGCTCGCTGATGCCGTCAGTTGTGTAGGCGCCAGCTGGAACACCGGCGCCTGCCAGCGAAATCACCACCCCTGAGATAAGCGCCTCCGAGGCAGGTTGACGGACGAGGTCGGCATTGGCGTCGTGATAAGCCAGCACACAGAGCGCCGCCTCTTCCTCGGGGGGTGTTGGCGTCGCGGGGGGTGTTGGCGCCGGTGTCAGCGATGCAGTTGGGGTCGGGGTGGATGTCGGCGCGATGGGCGTTGTGGGTTGGGGTGTGGGGGTGAGCGCCGGAGTCAGCGGCGCGCCAGAGATGATGAGCTCCTGTCCTACCATGATGAGGTCGTTGGGACCGAGCGTACCGGCATTGAGCCGCCGCAGTTCATCGAGGGGCACGCCATAGCTCACCGCGATGCGCGACAGGGTATCGCCAGCCTGGACCACGTGTACGACCGCGCCATCCGGGCGTGGTGTTGAGGTGGGCGCAGGGGTGGGGGGCAGAGTCGGGGTTCCCTCGGGTGTGGCAATTGGGGGCGCGGGTGTCGTCGCCGGGGTGGTAGCCGGCGCCGGTGTGGGTTGCACCTGTCCCGGTCCGATCACGAACAATGCTGCATCGTCAATGTAGACATCGTTGGAGATGCGGGGCCAGGGTTCGGGCCAATCGGCGCGGGAATAGGTGAAAACCGTTACCGTGTTTGCTTTGGCAATCGCATCTACGCTGAAGAGCGTCCACACGTCGAAAGCATCCATCTCTGCGCTCCAAATCACGGTAGCTGCCCAGGGGTTAGTGCCGCCATAAGGGTCAATACCGACTCTGGTGTGCATGGGCGCGGGTTGGTTGGAGAGGTGTCCGGTGGGGCAATCGTTCCATACCTCTCCTGGCAGGCACGACCAGGTCTGTATATAGACCTGGAAGCGCAAGGCTGTGCCAGGATTGATATTGCTCACTTGTTGATAAAGCCCGGCTTCGTGTTGGCGATTCCAGCTGAAGTATTTTTGGGATAGAAAGCCCCCGTGGATGCGGTAGGCGAACTCAGCCGCACTGGTGCCCCGGAATTCTGGTCTGCCCCAGGCGCAGCGGAAGTCTTCTGGCGCACAGTAATAGGGGACTTTTGCATACGCGGGGCGATCATCTACATAAAAGGCGCGCCAGCCCGGCGCAATCTGCACCTCTGGGATGCCATCTTGAAAGGGCCAGGCTTCTCCGGCGCCCATCTCAAAATCCCCGTTGACCAGTAAATTGCCGCCCGCCTGCGCCTGCACGGGCGCAACTCTACCAACCGTCCCTGATAGCAATACCATTATGCTAAACACTAACAATAAAAACGCCATTCTGCGCCACATACACTCTGCTCCTGCTTCCTCTGAAATCTTGGCCTATCAACCCGTTTGTTTGGGGATCACGCGCGTGATTGTAGCATAAGTCACAGGTGCGTCAACGGGTAGTATCTATTCTACAGTGGCAAAATCGGCTAGATCACTCAAAAAACCCTCTGCGCCTCTCTCCGCAAGCGTGATTTTT
>JAPKMR010000086.1 GCA_026645815.1 Anaerolineae bacterium
AATTGCGCCAACCGGCTACCGAGAAGGGAGAGCGCCTGCCCGGTCCAGATGGTGAAAAAGGAACCTGCCCAGTTACGGGAGTCTTTCATAGGACTACCTCGAAATATCAAAGTGTGACTTGTATTTATTTAAGTTCTCACGTCAAAACAATAACAATATTAATACTGAACTTCATTTTTGTCAATGGGTAGCTATTCAGCGTTCTCCTGCTTGCCGCTCTTCGTAGCAGTAGAAGCCGCGGTTTTAGAGGTGATTTTCGATGTCGCGCTGCGCGCGGCATCGAAAATCACCCTTTTTAATGGACTTTAACACAGAAAACACAGCAAGAAAACGCTGGTGATAAGACAAAAAGAGGCTTTTGGGGCGCCGCCCCAAAAGCCTCCTCGAAAATCATGCGCCAGGCGCTTAAGCCATGTGCTCTGCGAACCAGCGGCGGATGTGCTTGAGGCGGGCGATGCGCCGGTCGGTGCGACCGCCGCGCGAAAGGCCATGCGATTCATCCGGGAAGAGCACGAGCTCGGCTTTGACGCCCGCGCGCTTGAGCGCCGTATAGAGCTGCTGTCCCTGCTCGATGGGGCAGCGCAGGTCGCGCTCGCTGTGGATGACGAGGGTCGGCGTCTTGGCATTGCCGATGTAGCGCACCGGCGAGCAGCGCCAGAGCGTCTCGATGGTCTCGGTGGGCGGCTGATCCCCAAAAGGCTGCTGGAAGGTCCAGTTGAAGTCGCTGGTGCCCCACATGCTGATGAGATTGCTCACGCAGCGCTGCGCGACCGCCGCCTTGAAGCGCGCGGTGTGCCCGATAATCCAGGCGGTCATGTAGCCACCGTAACTACCCCCGGTGACGCCCATGCGCTCGGTGTCAATGTACGGCAGCGCAGCGATGACATCCGCCCACGCCATGAGGTCATCGTAATCCACGGTGCCCCACCCGCCCCAGATGGCTTTGGCGTGCGCCTCCCCATAGCCCTGCCCGCCGCGCGGATTGCAGAAGGTGACGACGTAGCCCTGCGCTGCCAGGTAATAGAACTCGTGCATGAAGCTGTAGCCGTATTGCGCCAGGGGTCCGCCGTGAATCTCCATGATCGAGGGGTAGCGTTTGGCGGGGTCGAAATCCGGCGGCGTGAGAATCCAGCCTTGCAGGTCGTTGCCCGCAGGGCCCTTGAACCAGATTTCCTCAATCGCGCCCAGGTTCACCTCGCGCAGCCATTTGCGGTTCAGCTGGGTGAGCTGCCAGGTCTCGCGCGTGTTGCAATCCAGCATCCACAGCTGCACCGGATCCTGTTGCGTGCTGCGGAGATAAGCCACGCGCTCTTGCGCCTGATCAAAGCTCCAGGCGCCGACCGTTTCGGCGCCGGCAATGAGCGGTTCGAGCGCGCCATCGGCGACGGTGACCGCATACAAGCCCGTGCCGCCGTTGCGCGAAGCCTGCGCGTAGATGCGCTTGCCATCGCGCGACCAGACCGGCGGCATCATCATCCCACCGACCGTATCCGTGAGCGTCGCCGCGGTGAAGGAGAGATCATGCGCCTTGGTCAGGCATTTTACCGATTTCTTGCCCTCCACGGAGACGACCCACAGGCGGTCGTTCTGCCACCAATCCTTGAGGCCCTTCTGCCCCACGTAGAGGATGCTGCGCCCATCCGGCGCCCAGCTCAGGGCGTGCTTCTCGCCCGGGGGCGTGCCCAGACTGCGCATCTCGCCGCCCGCCGCGGGAATGACGAAGAGGTCCTCCAACCCCGGTTCCATATCGGGGTCGGGGGCGCGGTTAGAGAAGAAGGCGATCGAGGCGCCATCCGGCGACCAGCGAGGACCCGTCTCATCAGCGACATCGCCCTTGGTCAACTGGCGCGCCTTGCCGCTCTCGGCGTCAATCACCCAGAGGTGCCAGCGCTCCTGCGGCAGAAAGCCTGCCCCATCCAGCGAATAGAAGATGCGGGTGATGTGCCGGGCGACGACGCCCCGCTGCTTCTTCTGCTCATCCTTCTCGCGCGCGGCGACCTCGGCATCCTGCTTGCGGAACTGGCACACGAGCGCCTTGCCATCGGGCGACCATTCGAAGCTGTCGAAATCGCCGTGCAGCGTGGTGAGCTGGCGCGCCTCGCCGCCGCCAAAGGGAATGATGTAGAGCTGCGGTTGTGTCGCCGCAGCGCGGTTGGAGATAAAGGCGATGCGGCTACCATCGGGCGACCAACGCGGCATGGTATCGCTATGCTTGCCGGAGGTGAAGCGATAAGGCTTGCCCCCCTCGACCGGCGCAATCCACAGATTCGAGTGCTTCTTGAGCGTCGCGCGATCGCCCTGCTGCATCGCGTAGACCACATGCTTGCCGTCCGGAGAGAGCTCGGCATAAGTCACCGATTCCAGGCGGAACAAATCCTGCGCACGAATGAAACGCTTCTTCTTTGCCACAATCCAGCTCCTTTAATGAGATAAGTTTATGAAAAGTGATAAGGCGCCAGCGCACCTCATTGGCCCCAGCGCCCGCCTGAAAGCCGGTACAGAAAATAGTCGAAAGTGTTGCCCGACAAGTTGCCGACCTGAATCATGCGGAGAATCATCTCGATGGCCTCGGTCCGCTCCGCGCCATAGCACTCCAGCAAGGTAGCGCGCGCCGCCTCTGAGGGCGCCCCACCCGTGTCCGCCCAGTGCTGGGCATAGAGCAGCGCCTTCATCTCATCCGCGGGGCAGGCGTCGGTCACGCCGCTCAGCAAGTCCTCGATTTCCTCCTGCGAAAGCCCGCCCTCGAGGGCCATGCGAGCGTGCGCCTGCGCGCAATAGCGGCAACCATTCACCTGGGTGACGGTCAGCATCAGACGCTCGCGGAAGGCGGGGTCGAGCAGTTGCATCGCCTGCCGCACCTGCGCGCGCCGCCGAAAGATGACGCGCATCTCGCCCACAGCCTGCGCCAGGCTCTCGTATTTGCGGCGCGAAAAACCGCCAAAGCCGCCCTCCTGCACTTTGGGGCGCCGCAGGGCTTGATAAGCCTTGCCGACGCCATCGAAGACGATGGGGGGGAGCAAGCCCGAGATACCGGCGAGCACCGCGTAGCCCAATCCCGGCACGGAGATGACGGCATCGGCAGCCAAATCGCGCAGGGAATGCGCCACCACCTGGTCGGCGGAAAGCCAGGCAAAGCGCGGCACCTCGGTGAGGGCCATATCCGCCGTCTTGTGAAATTCGGTACGGACGAAGCCCGGGCAGAGCGCCTGCACGCGCACGCCGCTCCCCAGCAGTTCCTGGTGCAGGGAGCGGGTGAAGGTGACCAGCGCGTCCTTGGTGGCGGAATACGTAGCGCTGCCCGGGAGGGGATAGAAGGCAATCAGCGAAGCCACGTTGACCACGGCGCCGCGCTCGCGGGCGAGCATGCCCGGCAGCGCCGCACGGGTCAAGCGCAGGGGCGCATCCAGATGGACGTGCGCCATATCCAGTTGCGCGTCCACATCGCTGGCGGAGAAATCGCCGCCGCGCCCGTAGCCCGCATTATTAATGAGGAAGTCCAACGCCGGCAGGCCTTCGATGCGTTCCGCCACGCGCGCCACCTCCTCGGGGAGGCTCAAATCGGCAGGCAGGACTTCGACCATGATGCCGGTGCGGGTGCGCAAACTCTCCGCGAGGGTTTCGAGGCGCTCGCGGCGCCGCGCGACGAGGATGAGGTCGTAGCCCGCCTGGGCGAGATACTCCGCATAGGTCGCGCCGATGCCGCTCGACGCGCCGGTAATCAGGGCCACGCCGGCGCTCGCGCGCGCTTTGATGAGCGCCGGCAGGCGGCGTTCCGCCACCCAGCGCCGCAGGAAATGCGCGCCGGTGACGAGACCGGCGCCCACCCCTAAGCCCCACCAGAGTTTTTGGTCACCACGATTTGCTTTCACGGTATAGTCGCTCCCCATTCTGTTATGGATAAATTGTGCTAAATGTATTGTAGGCACAAAATGGAAAAATGAAAATGGGGGGAAGTTTTTTGCCACGAATTTCACGAATGCCACGAAGGCAGACAAAGGCCTGGCTCTGTAGCAGGCTTGACCAAGCTTGCTCCAAACAGGGGGAATGTTATAATGCGGCTCACGCCCCTGTAGTTCAAGCGGATAGAACAAGGGTTTCCTAAACCCTGTGTTCCAGGTTCGAGTCCTGGCAGGGGTATTGATGAGGACCGGAGACACAGGGTCTACTCCCACAGGCGAGACCTTGTACCTCTGGCACATCAAGACTCGCTCCCAGCGGTCTACCAGGGATAGCAGTTCTGGTACAAAAAAAGCGCCCCTCGGTTTATTGAAACAGGTCTCGTGTTTATGACAATCCCCTAACCAGCAACCGGAGGTACAAGAAATGGATACCAGAATCATGACCCTATCTCAGGCAGTGGAAGGCTATCTCCTTCACATTGCTGCACGTCGTCTCACAGAGACGACCATCACCGGCTATACGCGGATTCTCAAGCTGCTCAAGGCGCACTTCGAGCACGATCCGCCGTTAGCATCGCTCACTGTCGAGGATATAGAAGGCTTCCTGGCTGAAGCAGGCGAGGATGTCTCCGACAAGACCATCCTCAACTATCACACAGTCTTATCGTCATTCTACACCTGGGCTACCTCGCGGCGCCCACCCTTGGTGCGCGAGCACCTCATGCGGCAGATACCGCGCCCCAAACCCGAAGAGCGCACGGTCGAGCCTTTCACTGAGGCAGAGGTGCGCGCCATGCTCAACAACCTGGGCACATCCAAAGCCTACGACCGCCCTGGAAAGCGCACCACCAGCCACTCTTTGCGTCACGAGAAGCGTAACCGCGCCATCCTTCTCGTGCTGGTAGATACCGGTATCCGCTCCTCAGAGCTCTGCACGCTCACCATTGCCGATGCCGACCTCAAGTTGCGCCGGTTACACATCTTCGGCAAAGGCAAAAAAGAACGCGAGGTTCGTATGAGCGCCCGCACCGCCGAGGCGATCTGGCGTTACCTGGCTGAAAGAACCGATGCACGCACGGGCGACCCCCTGTTCATCACCGATGAGGGGCACAAGTTCACCCGTCACCGTCTGGGGCGCGTCATCGCCAAAATCGCCGAACGCGCCAAGGTCCGCAACGCCCACCCCCACCGCTTCCGGCACACCTTTGCCGTGGAATTCATCCGGAATCACGGTGACCCTTTCACCCTCCAGGATCTCCTCGGACATACCACCATGGAAATGGTGCGCCGCTATCTCCACCTGGCGCAGGTGGACCTCGACGAGGGACATAAGCGCGCCTCGCCGGTGGATAACTGGCGACTGTAACACAAAGAGGGACGCATAAAATCACGGTTTTTGGGAGTGATCCTCGGTGACATATCATCGAGGTGAGGTGATCCCCATTTTTCAGGCCACAAATGGGGATCACCTCAGTCGTGCTTTCACGGAATTTGCGCGAGAGCCGGCGAAGTTTTGCAGAATCTCCGTCAAAAGTGTGCTGTGATACGCCTCGGCGTATCACACCCCCGCTTCGCACGCCTCCAGGGCGATGGCTTCGTTGCCTGACAGTAGAAACTTCGTCTTGTAGAGCTCCTGACACCTCTGATTCTGTGTCATGGAGATATGGCTTGTGGCGGCTCCGTGAGCAGCAGCATCGTCCCTTGCGTTCCATCCGGCAAACGCGCGGGTAGCGGCGTCAACTGGGGCCACAGGTACCACCCGACTCTGAGAACGGCTTCGCTGTCGCTGTCTGTTATGGGGAAGGCGACGCGCTCGGTGATAGGTTGCCCGACCAACCAGGTGTTGGTGGGATGGTAGCCGCCCAGCGGAAGATGATCATTCTGAGCTATCAGCGAGCCCGTTTGGGGGTCTAACAGTTGCAGTGAGAGCGTATAGCTCTGGGTGATGGGCTGGGTGGCTTCCCAGGTGCATTCGAAATAGATCGTATCGCCCTGCCGTTGTTGGCTGTATTGCACTAACTTGATGGGTCCAAATGTCGCGCCGGTGGGTTTTTGCGCTTCAAAGACTGGCGGTTGAGCAAAAAGAAGCAAGCGCAGCTCGTTTGGGGGCCATTGTTCATCCATCATCGCCCAATGCTCATGCAAATACCGCTCATACCAATTCGACTCGTCCGCAGGACCAAACCAGGTCACCAGCCATACCCGTTGCGCTGATGCTATGGCGTGCTGGAAGGTGCTTTGCGCGAGTGGTTCTTGAGCGAGGTTATCATACGGCAGCCCTAGTTTTGGGGTCAGGTTCCACAGTTTCAGGAGCAGGTCTTGCAGCTCCGGCACCATGTAGACCAACAGATCACCTGGTAGCTGCTCTGTCTGTAGGGTTGAGAGGATGGTCTGGTATTGGAACTGCGATTCCAGCGCGACTTCCTGACGGGCGGTGGGCGAGGAGATTTGCTGAAGATGCTTAAGGATCGGGGCATGGGCAATATCGTAGACCAGAAATGGCGCATGATGGTATAGCAAGGGCCGGGTTGCGGGCGCCGGAAATTGTTCTTCGAGTTCCATTTCCAGATGCAGGTAATTCACGCCAGCTCCCGCAATCTGTACCAATAAGCCCAGCGCGATCAACACGGTGACGCCGGTCACCCTCCAGACCGTTGCGGTGCTGCGTCTCAGCATTCGATCAAGGACGGGTAAGCTGAGCAAGGCGATACAGGGAGTCAGCGGCAACAGAAAACGGGGACCCCATCCCAATCCACCCCACCACTGCCACCAGGCGCCGAAGACAAGCAGGTGGAAGACGGTCAAACCGGCAATAATCCAGGCGAGCGCAGGGTGGCTGCGGCGAAAAGACCGCCACCCCATGATTGCCAGACCTGCAGGTGGGTTGTACCAGATGAATCCCCGCGCCGGGCTGATGGTAAGGCCCAGCACGCCCCACCACAGGTAACTCGGGACGAAACTTTCATCACCGCCGGCAAAATGGTAACCGGTAACGAGCGGCGACCCGAACCGTATCGTATTGTAGAAAGCAAGACCCACACCCAGAATGATCACCGGAAGGGCCACCCCCAAAAGCAGGTTGCCTTGCTTTTTCCAGGGTAGGACAGGCTGGGCGCGCTGCCGGTAGACCAGCAGCAGTATCCCTGCCAACGGCAGCAAGAGCAGATAGACAAAGTTGACCCCGATAAGCAGCCCTAGCCCACAGCCCAATTCCAGCCCCGCTTTGAAGCCGGGTCTGAATTCTGAGCCAGGATTCGATGCAAACAATCGCCATGCGCCCCGCAGAAGCAGGACCACTCCCAACATGCCGACGACTTCACCGAAGATGGTTTGCATATAGGGCAAAGCCATGGTGCAAAAGGCAAACAATGCCGTGGCAAGTGCGGTTGTTTTGCCTGAATAGCCCAGGTCATGGATAAAATCGACCAAAAACCACGCCGTTATAGCGGTAATGAGCGGACCTAACGTCAGAGCCAATGCACTTGGATTCAGCCCGGGGAAGACTTTGAGCAGGGATAGCAGCGGCAAAAGCATGAGGATGATGAGCGGGCTTTTCTTGGTATAGATGTTGTAGTCCTGCCCCAGCGCGGCGATAGATTCACCCGAACGCGGCGTCCACATTTGAAAAGCCATGTCGTTGATGTGTGGGCGGCCCTCTTTGAGGGTATTCGAAGCCGCGGCAAACATAGCGGTTTCATCTATGGACCGAAAAGTGAGCGGGCGTAACCATAGTCCAATGATCAGGACCAGAAGCGCCATACCGCCGCCTGTTAGCGACAGGATCTGTTTGTGCGATTTCATAGGCGACTCTCCCGAAAAAAGGTCAACAAGCGTAGAATGAGCCCAATCTATTCCGTAACGTTTTCCCCGGCAGTTCACTCGCTTGGTCGCGATCTGCACCGCGCCGGTTGATATCCGCGCCGCTGAAGCGCCGGACCAGGCGCATGGTGACGGTCTGCGTGGCGCCGGTGCCCATGAAGCGATCAAAAACCAGATCGTCGGGGTTGGAGGAAGCCTGGATCACACATTCAAGGAGTTGTTCTGGTTTCTGAGTGGGATAGCCTGACCTCTCTGAAGCTACAGGAGTGATTATGGAATAGGCCATACGTCTCCTTGTGCCCTGTTAGGTTGGATCTTGCCCTTTAACAACTGGATAGAGTCGTTTGAGTTTGATGCGTGCTTGGTCGATAGTGAACTGCCAGTCGACTTTGACTCCAGTTTGATTCAGACGCAGTTCCCAAGCTGCGATTTCCGGTACCAGCGTTTCCTGATCCGGGATACGTCGCTGCAAGCATTGCTTAGCCAGTACGGATAATTCACATTCGGCGATGTTTAACCAACTGCCGTGCTCTGGCGTGTAATGCCACTCGAAACGCTTGACCAAGCGCCGGGCGACCTCTGGCGGAAAAGTCTCATAGAGCGCTCCTGGATTATGCGTATTCAGATTGTCCATGACTAAAACGATGACCTCAGCCTCCGGGAAATCTTCCTCCGCCAAAGTGCGTAGAAACTCGGCAAAGTCGTGCTTGGTGCGCCGTGCGGTCACCCGGACTTTACGCCATCCGCATAACGGCGCTACGGCCATAAAGAGATTGGCGACCCCCTGGCGTTCGTACTCATAATCTTCGCGGATGGACTGCCCAGGGGCTAACGGCAGCTGTCCTCGTGGTGTCGTGTGCAGTACTTTGCTGGTTTCATCCACACAGACCAGCGGGCGCCGGGGATCATACGGACGCTGATACACTTCCAGAACATCCTCCATCTTCGCCACAAAAGTTCCCGATGGCGTCCCCATACACCAGGATTTCACCCGCCACGGCTGCAGCACGTTTTTTTCAACACCTCGCCCACGGTCACATGGCTGAGACTATCGATGTATTCCAACTCGACCATGCGTTCGGCCAACAAGCGTAGAGTCCAACGCGCGGCACCCTCCGGAGGCTCGCTGCACGCCAACAGCACCAGTTTGGCTTCAATGTCACCGGTCACTTTGGGTGCCGCTCCAGGCCAACCTTTGTCCTCCAAGGCTTCCCGTAGCCCACCGTGTAGAAACCGGCGCCGCACATTCACCACCGTGCTCTTGCAACACAACACCGCGTCAGCCACGGTTTGATCCGTGCGCTGCTGGCCTTGACTCCGATCGCTCAGCAGCAGAATTCGTGCGCGAGTATTCGTGCGGGCCGCCAGCGTGCCAGTGCGCAACAATTGCTCCAACTCTGTCCGTTGTTCTTCTGTTTATCTGATCTGTGTATGTGTGCCTATACTGCCTATTGTAGCAGTTGGGACCGTAATGCCAAATCTAGCCTAAAAAGGCAGTAGCAATTTGGCCACTAGGAGGGTAGAGATCAGTCTTCCATGGAGATGGGGATAGTCCTTATATCGCAACTTGCCAGAGGTACAGTTAGGAATCTTCCCCGCTTGACGCGGGGATGGGCCTTGTACAAAATGTACGTTCAAGTGTATTACAGAGTTTTTTCGACAGGGGTGGGTATAGACCTACCAGTACCATCACGCACTGGGTATAGGTCGTTTTTCCCACGGAGGTGGAGATTGTTCACAGGAAATCTAGCGCGGTGCGTAGGTGATACGGATTTCCTCACGCCGTGTGGATACGCTAGAGGAAGTGTGCTCTTTTTGAAACGGGCATTGGATTTTCCCCACACATGAGTGGGGATTGTCCCAGCCAGAAGTATGCACTGTATACGTATTGCACACCTGGTGCGCGTTCGTACCTGTCGAATATAGAACGGCTCATCGGTGTTTTTGCAGAATAACAGACCCACCACCTGTGCGTTCCATTGACGCACGCCTAGCTCATGTTACAATCACGCGTTGTGAGAAGCGATGAGCAAACGGCTATATAGCTCAAGACTCTAGATATAATTGCTGAGAAGGAGCACAGTGTATGTGGAAGAGGGTATTGTTCATAGGGTTAGTTTTCTGCCTCAGTGTATCCGTGTTGGGGATGAGCATTAGGGTTGCGCCGGCGCAGGCGCAGGCAGGCGGTAATTTGCTGGTCAACGGCGATTTCGAGATGGGCGCCGGAGAAGCCTGGCCCTTCCAAGATGGCATCCCAGAAGTGCAGATTGCGCCGGGCTGGCGCGCCTTCTATGTAGATGATCGCCCCGCGTATGCGAAAGTCCCCTCCTACTGTGCGCCAGAAGACTTCCGCTGCGCCTGGGGTAGACCGGAATTCCGGGGCACCAGTGCGGCTGAGTTCGCCTACCGCATCCACGGGGGCTTTCTGTCTCAGAAATACTTCAGCTGGAATCGCCAACACGAAGCCGGGCTTTATCAGCAAGTGAGCAATATCAAACCTGGCACAGCCTTGCGCTTCCAGGTCTATATGCAGACCTGGTCGTGCTTGCCAGGCGAGGTATGGAACGATTGCCCCACCGGACACCTCTCCAACCAACCCGCACTCATGCACACCAGGGCGGGCATTGATCCGACCGGCGGCACCAATCCCTGGGCGCCTACAGTGATTTGGAGTGCGGAGATGGATGCTTTCGACGTGTGGACGCTCTTCAGCGTAGATGCGATTGCCAAGGCAAACACGGTGACGGTCTTCACCTATTCCCGCGCCGACTGGCCCGAACCCTATCCCCGCATCTCCAACGACGTCTACATTGATGATGGAGCATTATTCGTGATTGGACAGGGGCAGGTGCAACCCACACCGGCGCCGGCCACAACCCCGGCAGCGACACCCGCAACGCCGGCAGCCACGCCTGAAGGGACCCCAACTCTGCCCCCCACCCCCGCGCCTACCTCGACGCCGCGCCCGGATGGAGCGGTCGTACACGTGGTTCAGGCTGGCGATACCCTCTCGCGCATTGCAGTGAACTATGGCGTGCCCCTCGATGAGCTGCGGCGTCTCAACGCCGGTACACTGGGTCCCAACGACCTCATCATGGTAGGACAGGAACTCATCATCTCCGGCGCACCCCTGACTCCAGCGCTCACCCCTACACCCCAACCCACAACGCCCATCGCGCCAACGCCGACACTCACACCGACGGCAACGCTGACGCCGGCGCCAACACCTACTGCGACGCCTAAACCCCCTGAGGAAAAGGCGGCGCTCTGTGTGCTGGCTTATCACGACGCCAATGCCGACTCGGTCCGTCAACCCGCCTCGGAAGCGCTTATTCCGGGGGTGGTGATCTCGCTGGCAGGCGGCGGTGATCCGGCTGGCGCCTACACAACCGACGGCATCAGCGAGCCTTATTGCTTCCAGAACCTCAAACCCGGCAGCGTCACCGTGCAGCAGGCACCTGCCGCCGGATATACGCCGGTGGATCCCGGAGAACAGAAGGTGGTTTTAGCGCCCGGCCAGACTGCGACTTTGGAATTGGGATATCGCCAGCAAGAGGTCGCCAATCCCACGGAGGAACAGCCCGTTTCCGAGGCAGCGGAAACACCGGTGGCAGAGAGCGAGACGGAGACGGCTGTTGCCCCCGGGAATGGCCTCTGGATCGCCGGGGGTATCGTGGCACTGGTAGCAACCGGCGCTGCAGGCTTTTTCCTTGGGCGTCGCAGGAAAATCTAAACACCGGCAACATCGAAAGTCCAAATACACACCACGGCGGCGCTGAGCGCCGCCGTGGTGTGTTGAAAGATATGGTATGAACGCAGCGGGTTTTACGGTTTGACGATCTCGATATCGCCGTAACCTTCCGTCACGCAGGCAGTCGGTCCCGGGCGGCGGGAGAGCAGGCGCACAACGACCTTATCGCCGGATTGCAGCGCTCCCATACCCGTAATGCTCACATTGTGTGTGGTGGTGGGGGCGAGATTCAGAGTGGTAATCTGCCACGGGACCGAACGCATGACGAGGGGGATGAAGACCGTGGGGGTCAGGGTCACCGTCGGCGTCATCGGCGCTGAAACCTGCTCCATGTAATACCATACCTGCGTCGAAGCAAGCACGGTGGTATTCCAGCTGAGATTGAGCGTATCGCCAATGATGCTGTGCTGCACAGTATTGATGTAGGGCGAGTCCCACGAGGCGGGTTCCGGCAGTTTGCCATCGGGGAAAGAAACCTGCTGCACCGCGCCGGTATCCCACCAGGTATCATACCAGGGGGTCTGCTCGCCCACGTAGAAGGGATTGGCAAAAGTGATGGCGGTCAAGCGCGTGCCAAGCGGTTCGGCGGTGGTCGAAAGGCGCTCCCAGGCATTGAGCGCGGTCTGTTCCGTCGACCACGTCGTCAGTGGCGGCATTTGCCCCCCGATGAGGTCGTTGTGAACGTGGTCGAGCGTGATCTGCGTTCCTTGCGGATCCAGACCCACGCGCGCGTGGGGCGCGGTGCCCACATTGCCGCGGCTGTTGACGTACATGGTGAACTCATAGGGCACACACGGCGTCACATTTTCAATCACCTGGTAAATGCCGGCATGGTAATTGCTGCCCCATTTGAAGTAGACCTGCATATGCTTGCCTTCATAGGGGGGCCAACGGTTCTCGCTGCGGCCATCATCGTATTCCGGAATCATGGTCGCCGGCGGTTGATTGATCCACCAACGGTACCAACCGGGCGCGAGAAAATGATTGGGGTAGAACCAGTTGAAGCCGCTATCCTCGAAATCCCCATTGACCAAAACATTGCCATTGTAAGCGCGGACAGAGAGTGAGGCATCTCCACTAGGTAGTACCAACAGCAGGCTACACAACGAGAGCAATATTGCAACATAGCGCCATCGAGATGTTTGCATGGTTAAGCTTCTCCTAAGACATGATTTATAGTTAGGCAGAAACCGGGCAACCCCAAGCCATTTCTGCAGGTAGTGAATGCAATTTCCACCTTATCAACCTTTAAGGACATTCATTCTACCACGGTTTTCCAAATGCTCTTTGCTCAGCGTTCAGACAAATTTTTGGAGATAAGCAAAAGAGGTCGCCCATACTCCAAATTTACAACAGTCAACAGAAAACTTTAGTTTGTTCACTTTCACACCAGTAGCTTTTCGTGTACCGTGGTATTTAACGCTAACCGTCATCGTAGTTCTGGGATACATACTGATCTATTTGTTTGTTGGTGCCCGACTAGAAACCCAAGAGCTGGAGCGGCAATTCGGCCCCAAGTTTTTTTGAGTATATGAGCCAAGTGCATCCATTCCTGCATTTGCGCGGTTTCTCCTCAACTAACGTAGCCGAACAGCAAACGGATGTCTAGCAAAATCCTGCCCACGGGTGTACGACAGATTATCAAGGAAGACTCAAAGACGTATTGCAGACAGGAGAAAGGGGTTCTTTGTTTCTATAGTAGCAAAACTGACTAGACAGGAGGATAAGCGAGGGAAAAATGAGGGAAAAGTGACATGGGGAGATAGACCATGTCGCGAAGAACACGACGACCAGAGGCCAAGTGCACCGAAGTCCTGGAATGCATCCAGCGCCACTGCTCATATTGCGGGGAGCTAATGTGGCATGCGTATGACAATCACCACACAGTGACGGGGCTTGAGGAAGTGGTGCGCTTGCAGTTGCAGGTGCGGTGGTGTGTCAATCCAGAGTGTGAGCACTATCAGGTACCATTTCGTCCGGAGGAAGAAGGCCGCTGGGCACTCCCGCACCACGAATTTGGGTTGGATATGATCGCCCAGATTGGGGCCTGGCGGTACCAAGAACATCGCGCGGTATCCGAGATGCATGAGCACCTCCAGCGGCAGGGTGTGGTCATTAGCCCCCGCAGTGTCACCAACCAACTGGAGCGGTATGATGAACTGGTGACGCTGTCGCTGCGCCAGAGTGCACAACTACAACAACGACTCACGGAGCAAAGGCAAGTGATTCTCGCCGTGGATGGGTTGCAGCCGGATGTTGGACACGAAGTGCTGTGGGTCATCCGTGACTGTTTATCCGGCGAGATTCTGTTAACCCGGACCTTGCTGTCTGCGGTGTCAGTTTACATGCGATAATGTACCAGGGGTTTAGACACTGCGCAATTGACGTTTGTAAGCAAGTGGTGATTCGACAGTGTCCATGCTTCAATCTTCTCTACCCCGTTTGTGGTCTAGAGAATCAGAGTCACCTCACAGATCAAATCGCTTCCGCCACAACATGATGCTGCATTCGCACAAGGGTGACATGCGACGCCGGTTGCCTTAGCCTGCATTAACTGTCGTTTTCTAGAGCGTATCCCAACCGAAAAGCGGCTCACGTGAGCCGCTTTTTGGCATCAAAACCGCCACTAACTCCCCTTAACCGCTGTGAACGAGTGCAGCCAGACGGTGGTTCTGAATAACCTATCCTATACCCTCGTGGCATGGTTTTTTGACGGATTCCCAGATTTGCCTATACTGAGGAGGGACGAAAAAACGCCCCAGTGCGAGGCTTGCGCCTGCGCCTGGGACGTGTGCCACGACGATTGCGCCGTCGCAGTGGAAATCAGTATACATGATCCGCCCGCCAGCGCAAACGCTGGCGGGTTTGCATATCATACCAGGAGCCAACACGGATGCCCAAACTCACCCTCTCGCAACTGGAGCGCCACCTCTTCGCAGCTGCGGATATCCTGCGCGGGAAGATGGATGCCGCCGAGTACCAGGAGTACATCTTCGGGATGCTCTTTCTCAAGCGCGCCTCCGATGTCTTCGAGGCGCAACGCACCCGTATCCTCCGCGAACAGCGCGTCGAATACGGGCGGTCGGAGGCGGATGCGCTCAAGCGCGCCGATTCCCGCTCCTTCTACCAGGAGGCTTTCTTCGTGCCGGAGCGCGCTCGCTGGGCTTATCTCCGTGATGATCTGCACCACGACGTTGCCGACGGGCTAAACAAAGCTCTGGGCGAGCTCGAACGCGAAAACCCGGCGCTCAACGGTGTGCTTGACCACATTGACTTCACCCGGCAGGTAGGCAAGCAGGCGCGCCTCACCGATACGACGCTGCGCAAGCTCATCCTGCACTTCAACCAGTACCGCCTCTGTGACGAGGATTTCGAGTTCCCCGACATGCTCGGCGCGGCGTATGAGTACCTGGTCAAGTTCTTCGCCGATTCCGCCGGCAAGAAGGGCGGCGAGTTCTACACCCCCCGCGATGTGGTGCGGTTGATGGTGCGCCTGATTCAGCCGCGCGAAGGGCAGCGCATCTACGACCCGTGCGTGGGATCGGGCGGTATGTTGATTCTGGCGCGGGAATACATCCAGCTGACCGGCGGCAACTCGCGTAACGTGCGCCTCTACGGGCAGGATAACAACGGCAGCGTGTGGGCGATGTGCAAGATGAACCTGCTGCTGCACGGCATCCGCGACGCCGACATCGCCCTGGGCGACACGCTTGCCGCCCCTTTCCACAAGGAGGCGGATGGCGAACTCATGCATTTCGACCGCGTGATCACCAATCCGCCGTTCTCCCAGAACTACGACCGCGCCGAGATGCAGTTCCCGGCGCGCTTCCGCTACGGCTTTGCGCCGGAGCAGGGGAAGAAGGCCGACCTGATGTTCCTCCAGCACATGCTGGCGGTGCTGAACCCCGGCGGCGTGCTGGCGACCGTGATGCCGCACGGCGTGCTCTTCCGCGGCGGGGCGGAGCAGGAAATCCGCGCGGGCGTGCTGGAGGATGACCTGCTGGAAGCCGTGATCGGCCTGCCGCCCAATCTCTTCTACGGAACGGGCATCCCCGCCTGCATTTTGGTGCTGCGCGCCCCGGAGCGTCCCGGCATCTCCGGCAAACCGGAGGCGCGGCGCGGCAAGGTGCTCTTTATCAACGCGGATGCGGAATTCCGCGCCGGGCGGGCGCAGAACTTCCTGCTGCCCGAACACGTCGAGAAGATTGTGGCGACCTACGAGGCTTTCCACGATGTGCCGGGTTACGCGCGCGTCGCGCCGGTGGAGGAACTGCGCGCCAATGACTGCAACCTCAATATCCGCCGCTATGCGGATAACGCGCCGCCGCCCGAAGCGCACGATGTGCGGGCGCACCTGGTGGGCGGCGTCCCGGCGGCGGAGGTGGCGGCGGCGGAGGGGGAGTGCGCTGCGATTGGGCTGGCGCTTTCGACGCTGTTTGTGCCCCGCCCGAGCGCCGGTGACCGGCAACCGGCGGGAGGCCTGGGTCCGGGCGAGACCTTGGATTTTGCGCCCGCGCTCGCTGTTCGGGCGGACCTCAAACCGCGCATCGAGGGCG
>JAPKMR010000087.1 GCA_026645815.1 Anaerolineae bacterium
ATCACAAAAAGAACTACGGTTGTACTCAACCGCCCTCTGCGTCTCTTCGCGGTTGTACTCAACCGAGCGTGCTCAAGCGTCTAGACGTATGGCCTCACCCAGCCGACCGCGGTTGTACTCAACCGCTTGAACTTCCCAATAATTTGCCTATACCCCATCTTGACGTTAGGTTAGAATTGTTGTATGCTAGAAGCAGTTCGTTGTGTTGCTTTAGCCAAGGGCAGCGCACGATTTTTCCCCAACTCGGGTAGATGATCCAACGTCATTCACCTTACTTCCGCGCCAGGTTTTATCTACCGGCAACCCGTTATTTGAATGCAGCCCAGACCATCGGGGCAATCTCTGGCGTTGGTTGAAGGGAGGTGATGTCCATTCACGTTTTCAGAGCCATTCACTTTCTCCTCTACGGTCAGGCTCTCCAGGTCATCTTTCAGAACTTGCAAGAAAGGAGCAACAACTGATGAAACCTAGAATCTTACGCTGGTTTAGCATTTGGATCGTGGCTGCGCTTTTGTTGAGCGTGGTCGGTACGGCAGCGGCGGCGCCCCCGCCACCGCTCAGTGAAGTTGATGAGCTTCAGCTGGTTGAAGCTGCCCCTGTAGTCGCGGAAGCGGGGGCAGGCTACCCAATCTCTTTGCCTCGGGGCATGGCGTTTTTCGAGGAGACCGAGCCTAACGATACAGCAGCGACGGCTAACACGCTGATTGGTACACCGGTTGTCGTTTACGCCACCATCAACCCGGCTACCGAGGTGGATTACTTCGCCTTCACGGCGTCTGCCGGCGACCGGGTCTATGCGGCTACCATGACCCAGTTCTCCAATGGTGGTTCTACGGATACGATTATGGACATCATCGCTTCCGATGGCACCACCGTGTTGGAATCCGATGATGACAGTGGCTCCTTTGCTGGCATTTCCTCGGCTATCGGCGGCACCATTATCCCGGCAGATGGCACTTACTACATCCGCGTGGATGGGTATAGCGGGACGGCAACCATCAGCCCGTATCACCTGCACGTGCATGTGCAGAGCGGGTCACCCGAGGCTGAGGTTGAGCCAAACAATGATATGGGGACCGCGACGCCATTGGGACCCACGGGGTGGATGAGCGGCACCATCACGGCGACGGCGGACCCCGATTTATTCTCCTTTACTCTGAATGCTGGCGATTCGGTATATATTGCCCTGGATATGGACCCGGACCGCGCGACCAGCAATACCAACTGGAACGGGCGAGTAGGTTTGGGTGTCATCGGTACTTACATCCTGGTCGCTAACGACGCCAGCACGACCAAGCCGCACGCCGAAGCCTTATTCATGACGGTGCAAGAGGCGGGCACGTATTACGCTTACGTTGATAGCACCAGCGCCACCGGGCTAGGGGCGAATGCGCGTTATCATCTGAGCGTCAGCATCTATCCCAAACAGGTACAATCGAACTGCACCACTTTCACGAGCACGGATATACCGAAGGTCCTCACGGGCACGGTAACCTCAACGCTTGTGGTGCCGGGCACGGTGACCTCCTCCATCAGCGACATCAACGCTACGCTGGTGTTGACCCACAACTTGATGGCGGACCTGGATGTGACGCTGACCGGACCCACAGCTGCCGGCACCCCCTTGTTTACTGACATCGGCTCGGCAGTCACGGGCGTGGCAACAACGATGGATATCGGCCTGGATGACCAGGCGGCGCTGCCCATGGGTACCTTTATGGTGGTCCAGGACATCATCTATCAGCCTGAGCAACCGGGGCGCCTGGCGACGTTCAATGGTCTGCCCGCTGGAGGCACCTGGACGCTGCAACTGGTGGATGATACGCTCAACACCAGCAGCGGCATATTACAGAGCTGGAGCCTCGAAATTTGCGGCGACCCGCCCCCGGCTTATGAGGTTGAACTACAAAAAACGGTGGGTGTGGAACCTGGCGTCTGCGCCAGCACCGATTCTATTATGGTGCCTCCGGGCGGCTTTGACGTTTATTATTGTTACACGGTGCGCAACACCGGGTTGAACTCGCTCACCACGCATAGCTTGGTGGATAGCGAGTTGGGCACGATCTTCACGGATGTGCCCTATACCCTGGTTGCTGGCGCGACGTACTCGCACATCCAGCAGGCCACCATTCACGCGACGGTAGTCAACACGGGCACCTGGACCGCCAGTGATGGCGCGGGTAACATCACTTCGGATGACGATACCGCCATGGTGACCGTGCGCTCGTTCTGCCCGGCGGGTTACCGCGACGTAACCCTTGACTACAGCTACTTCGACAACCCCTTCCCTTCAGCGGGCTGGACGGTGACCAACACCAGCAGCGCTTGTGTTCCGCCCGGTGTCCCCGAGTGGACCAACACTAACCCCGGCAACCGCACCAACCTGACCGGCGGCGTCGGTCCCTTCGCCATTGCGGATAGCGACCGCTGTGGTTCTGGCAGTACGCTGGATACGATCATGAGCACCGGATTGCTGGATTTCACGGGGTTGGTCAGCCCTACCGTATCCTTCTATACCGACTACGATGATATCGGCGTCGCAGGTGATCAGGCGTTGTTGGATCTTAGCACCGATGGTGGAGCGACCTGGACCAATCTCTTTACCTGGGACGCCGACTATCGGGGACCGCTGTTGGTCAACCAGGACCTGACGGGCGCGGCAGGCGAGAATGACGTCATGGTGCGCTGGCATTACTCCCAGGCCACCTATGACTGGTGGTGGCAGGTGGATGATGCTTTCCTCACCGCGTGCGAGCCTTTGGAGCCTGCTATTGTGCTGACCAAGACGGTAGGCACAGAGGCGGGGGTCTGCGCGACAGTGAATGATATCACCGTGGTGGAGGGGACGACGGTCTACTACTGCTACGAGGTTGCCAATATTGGTGACGTGACGCTTAACTTGCACGACCTGGTAGATGACCAGCTCGGAACGATCTTCTTGGGTCTCAACTACGCCTTGCACCCTGGAGAGAGCGTAAACACAGTGGCGGCGGGGCTTTCGATCCCGGCGGTGATGAACGTGACCACGGTGAACACCGCGATATGGACGGCGTACAACGTGGGTCCCACGGATGTGGTGACTGCGACCTCCGTGGCGACCGTAACGGTGGAATTGACGCCGAACATTGATGTTGACCCACTGAGCCTGAGCAGCACGCAGGCGCCGGATGTGACCACCAACCAAACCCTGGACATCGGCAACACCGGCGCTGCAGACCTGCAATGGGAGATTTTGGAAGAACCGGGGGCGGTGCTGCGCAGCACGGCGGGCGGCAGCGCGCCGCGTGCAACGCTAGCGGGCGCCTCCGGAGGTCGGGGCGGGAAGCCTGATGCAACGGCGCCGCGCGTTTACCTCTCCACGGCAGACTTCAGCGAGGGCTTCGATGACATCACCCTGCTGCCTGGGCTGGGCTGGTTCTTCCAGAACAACAGCAGCCCTTTGGGCCTTACCGATTGGTTCCAGGGAAATGACACGGTCTTCCCGGCGCACGCGGGCGCGGCGACGGCGTACATCGGCGCCAACTTCAACAACACCTCTGGCGTGGGCACCATCAGCAACTGGATGTTGACGCCAGAGATCAGCCTGGTGAATGGCGACACCATCTCCTTCTGGACCCGCGTGCCGGACGTGAGCACCTGGCCCGACCGGTTGGAGCTGCGGCTGAGCACGAACGGGGCGAGCACGAACGTGGGGATCCTTGCGACCGACGTGGGGGACTTCACGACACTGTTGCTTTCAGTCAACCCGACGCTGGCGGTGGGCGGCTATCCCGATGTGTGGACACAGTTCTCCGCGACGCTGACAGGTATCCCCGCGGGCGCTACCGGGCGGGTGGCGTTCCGCTATTTCGTGGAGAATGCGGGTCCCAGCGGCTCCAACTCCAATTACATAGGCATTGACACCTTTGAGTATATCAGCGCACAGCTAGCGGTCTGCGATGCGCCGGCGGATGTGCCGTGGCTGAGCACCGATCCTATCTCGGGCACCACCATTGCTGGTGGGGCGACGCCTGTGGATGTCACCTTCGATTCCACGGCCATGATGCCAGGGACCTACACTGCCAACCTGTGTATCGAGAGTAACGACCCCGATGCGGGTCCCGGCAATGAGACGGACCTGGTTGTGGTGCCTGTTGAACTCACCGTTCAGGCTGCCTCCATCGCACTGACCAAGACCGTCGGCACAGTGCCGGGCGTCTGTGCGACCACGGACGACATCACGGTGCTGGAGGGGACGGAGGTCTACTACTGCTACGAGGTGACCAACACGGGTGATGTGACGCTTACCCTGCACAGTCTGGTGGATAGCCAGTTGGGGACGATCCTCTCTGGATTCGCTTACCCCTTGGCGCCGGGCGCGAGCGTGAACACGGTCGCGGCAGGGCTTTCGCTCTCGGCGGTGATCACCACAACCACGGTGAATACCGCGACGTGGACGGCCTACAACGCCAACGAGCCTTCTGTGACCGCTACAGACATCGCGACGGTCACGGTGGAGCCGCTGGCGCCCTCCATCGTGCTGACCAAGACGGTGGGCACCGTACCCGGCGTCTGCGCGACGACGGACGACATCACGGTGGTGGAGGGAACCGAGGTCTACTACTGCTTCCAGATTCGGAACACCGGCAATGTCACCCTGACGGTGCACGACCTGGTGGATACCGAACTGGGGGCCATCTTGAGCGCCTTTGCGTATTCTCTGGCGCCCGGAGCCTTGTCGCCAGAAGTCATCGTGCCGGCAACGCTCTCTGTGACCACGGTGAACACCGCCACGTGGACGGCGTACATCGTAGGCGGACCTGCGGCGACGGCAACGGATAGCGCGCGGGTGGTGGTGACGCCGAGCGCCGTCATCGTTACCGGGCTGCGGGCGAGCGCCTCCGGCGGCTGGAGCAGCATCGCACTGTTGGGTGCAGTTGCATTCGGCGGCTTTGTCTGGCGGCGCAAACGGCGCTAAGCGCAAAGTGGCGGTGTTTCTATCTGAACGCCTGACCAGTATCTAGAAAGGATTGGGTGATCGGGTCTCGCCCCGATCACCCAATGTCCCCTGATATGTTTTTTCGTAGGCGGGTGCAACCCGCCTACGAAAAAACACTCTCGAAATTCCAGTTCTGCATTGTTGCACACTTGTGTTCAATGATTTTTCTAAGAGGGGGTATATCATGAGAAAGATTGCTCTAATCGGACGCGGGCTGATGGCTCTCGCCCTGTTAGGTTCCTTGTTGGCTTCTTTTGGCGGAGGAGCGCCGGTTGCAGCCCGTAATGGCATGGCTGAAGCCGTCGCGGTGAGTGCGGTACGCGATAACGCTGTGCTTGCCGTCGCTACTGACTATGGCTGGAGTCAGTCCACGGTTGCCTACACCGAAATCATCAGCGGCACACAGGTGACCACTTCATGTGATGACACCAGCTACAATGCTCAATCCCTGCCCTTCACCTTCACTTTCGATGGGGTGGATTACACGCAGTTCAGCATCAACTGCAACGGTTTCATCGCCATGGGTCCCACAGTCACCAACTCCTACACGCCAATCAGCACGGGGACGAGCAACAATGTCATTGCGGCCCTGGGCGGAGATCAGCAGACCAACGCTGTAGACAGCGAAATCCGTCATGAGACGCTGGGCGTTGCGCCGGACCGGGTTCATGTGATCCAATGGAAGAACTTCCGCCACTACAACGCCACCGGCGACCTCTACAACTACCAGATTCGGCTGTATGAGACCAGCAACGTGGTCGAAATCGCCTACGGTACGTTCGCCCAAAATACAACCAACCGCACCTCCGAGATTGGGTTGCGCGGCGCCACCAACACCGATTTCAGCAACCGCACCAGCACGGGGGATTGGACTGCGTCCACAGCTGGCGCAACCAACGCGGCGACCATGGCGCTCACTTCGACCTACATTCCACCCTCGGGCCTCACCTGGACCTGGACGCCACTTGACCCGCATCCGATCCTGAATACGTCCTACAAGACGGCGCCCGCGCAAGTAGTGATCGGTGACCCCATTGCCTACAGTGTGCACATCATCAACTCCGGTAACGCCCCTGCTGCCGCCGCCACACTGGTGGACCCCATTCCCACCGGCACTACCTACAATAGTGATGTCGCTTGTAGTGCGGGCACGTGCAGCTACAACGCCGGATTGAACCAGATTGAGTGGACCGGCGCGATTTCCGTTTCTGCTGCGGTAACTGTGACCTTTTCTGTGGATACCGCTGGCATGGATTGCGGAAGCGTAGTAGTCAACGAGGCAACCCTGGATGATCCAGATCTGTTTGAGGATCCGGTAGTCAAGACTGCTTCCACAAGCCTGGCTTCACTGGCGCCCACACCGCTAGAAGGCTTCGAGGTCAGCGTCCCACCCGCGGGTTGGACCGAGACGATTGTCTTCGATCCGGGCACCGATCCTGATTGGAGCCAGGAATCCGCCGGAACCTATCCGACGATTGTCCCGCATGGCGGCGCGTACATGGCGAAATTCAACTCATACAACACCGGCGCCGGTGGCTCTGCCCGCCTGTGGACGCCGGCGTTGGACCTCTCTGCTTATGGCGCACCTCAGATCGTTTTCTGGATGTCTCACGATACCGGGTACGCGACGAATGCCGACCGCATTCAGATTCAGGTCTCCACAGATGGCGTTACCTGGGTGGATGTGGGCGAGCCTGTGCTGCGTTATGATGCCACATGTACCACTGCCTGCTGGAAGGAACATGCCGTGCCGCTGCCGGCGGGCTACAATATCAACGGCGTCTACATCGGTTTCCTGGGCATCAGCGGTTATGGTAACAACATGTACCTGGATGATACGGCTCTCTCCGAGGGCTGGTATCCCTGCCCCTATCTTTCCCTGACACCGGATGCCAGCGAGATAGCTTGTCCCGGTTGCAGCGTCGAGTATGCGCTGACGCTGACCAACATGACCCCAGATGCAGATACTTTCGACGTCGCTGTCTCTGGCAACGCCTGGCCCACAACGCTCGACCCATTGCAACTCGCTCTGGGCGCCGGCGCTTCCGGAGCCGTCGCGGTCACCGTGGAAGTCCCTTGCGATGGCGGTACGGACGTGGTAACTATCACAGCTCTAGGACAGACCTTTGGTGGAACAGATGCGGTAACCCTGACCACCTCTGGCGCGATGGCTTACTGGGAACAGCTTGCCACCGAACCGGATAACGGTCGTATGGACAACGTCACGGGCGCCTGGGATGGCAAGGTGTGGTCCATCACGGGCTATGGCGCTAACCTCAACGTGCGCAGCTACGATCCTGCCGCCGGCAGTTGGACGGTTGTCGGCACACCGCCCCCCTTTACCGGCAACTATGCCCGTTCTGGTTGCCAGGCTGGAAGCAAGGTGTACATCTATGGCGATACATCAACTACCGGCTTCACCGGTCTCTGGTCCTACGACATGGCGACGACTACCTGGGCACAGGAGACTCCGACCGGTGATGCGCCCCCTCATACCGGCATCTGGTCGCCTGCCTGGGCTTATGATGCCGAGACCGGGGTTTGTTATCTGACAGGCGGCGCGACTGTGCCGGGGGCGGGCAACTTGACCACAGTGTACGCTTATGATACCGCAGCCAATGCCTGGTTGGCGCCCCTGCCAGAGTTCACCGGCGTGCGTGCCTTCCACGCCGCCTGGGTCTTCACCGATAACGCCGCGCGGAAGCTGTTGTGTGTGGCGGGTGGTAACAATGGCGTCGGCATGACCAGCACCCAATGTTACGATTTCACGGCAGGCGCCTGGGGCGCCGAGGATGCCGATATGGGTCCCCTGCCCGCTTCCCTGTGGGCCATGGGCTACACTCAGAAGGTGCACGAGGGAGTGACCCAGCTGTGGGTCATCGGTGGTGTGCGCGCCGAAACCCTCACCCCGGTAACGAGCTTCTTCGACGTGATGGCGGGCGTCTGGGCGGATGATGGTGACCTGGCATCCACTGCCGTCTACCGCACCAGCGCGGTGACCCTGGATAACATGATTTACCACATCGGTGGTTCCATTGGCAGTTTCAGTTATACGGGTTTGGCTGACCGGCACATCCAATGTGCTGGATGCGTTTTGCCTCCCAACATCTTTGTGGACCCGTTGAGTTTGAACGCCGCACAACTGCCGGGGACGGTCACCCAGCAGACGTTGACGATTAGCAACACGGGCGAGGCCGACCTCACCTGGCAGGTTCTTGAAGAGCCTTTGATGGTGGCGCAGAACGTGCGCAGGGGTGGCGCATCGCGCGCCTCCGCATTAATAGCAGTCACCGGCATTGATGATGGCGCCTTGCCTGTTGTGTTACCGGTTCCGCAGCCTGATTCGCCGGCAGCTATAGCAGCCGAGGAAAGCGGGATTGATGGCGCTGGCGTTCCTGTCACACCGCAGCGCGATCCTGTCGCCCGGGCCGCAGCCAGGCGCGTCCTGATGAGCACCGGCTTGTTGCTGGTGCCTGACTCGACGAGCGACCGCATCATGGCACTGGATCCGCTCACCGGTAACGTCATTGATCCCGATTTCGTGCCTTCCAACCCTGTGGCCGGCACAGGCATCAACGCCATTCTCAGCGCTGGCGGCAACAGCATCCTGCTCTCCGACCAGGTCGGCGATGTGGTGCATGAGTTCGACCTTGACGGCAACTACCTCGGCATCTTCGCCCCCGCCGGCGGCGCCGACAATGCGATCCTGAACAACGTCCGCGGCATCTCACTGGATGGAAGTGGCAACCTGCTGGTTACCACCGCTGACGCCACCAACGCGGATGCTGTCGCCATGTTTGATACCAGCGGCAACTACCTGGGGAATTTCGTCGCCAATGGCGCTGGCGGCATGGGTAGCCCCTTCGATGTGTACGGCCGGGCGAGTGATTGGTTGGTGGCTGGCATTGACAGTGACGCCCTCCACCGCTACGACCTGACCGGCGCGTACATCGCCGATCTGACGCCGATCAGCACTTTCCCCGAGCAAATCGCCGGGGCTACCAACGGCAACGTGCTGGTAGCTAACTTCAGCCCCTCCGAAAATGAAGGGGTGCACGAGTATACTTCAGATGGCGTGTTTGTGGGCCGCTACGACCCGGTGGAATTGGGCGGCTACCGCGGCGTCTACGAGCTGCCGGGTGGCACCATTCTGACGACGACCGGCGCGGGCGTGTATGAGATTGACCGTAGCGGCAACCTGGTGGAGACCAAGATCACCGGTGTCAGCGGTCGCTTCATCGAATACGTGGCGCTGCCAGATGCAGAGATGTGCACCAATCCGGCGGATGTGCCCTGGTTGAGCACGGATCCCATCTCGGGTACCACGCCCGCCGGAGCTATGACCGCGTTGGATGTCACCTTCGATTCCACGGGCCTGGCCCCGGGAACCTACACCGCCAATCTGTGCATCGAGAGCAACGACCCCGATGCGGGTCCCGGCAATGAGACCGATCTGGTTGTAGTGCCTCTGGAACTCACCGTTCAGGCTGCCTCCATCGTGCTGACCAAGACCGTCGGCACGGTGCCGGGCGTCTGCGCGACCACGGACGACATCACGGTGCTGGAGGGAACCGAGGTCTACTACTGTTTCGAGATTCGGAACACCGGCGATGTGACCCTGACGATGCACGACCTGGTGGATACCGAACTGGGGACCATCTTGACCGCCCTTCCCTATGACCTTGCGCCTGGGGCTTTGTCCCCACAAGTCATCGTGCCGGCAACGCTCTCTATGACCACGGTGAACACCGCCACGTGGACCGCCTACAACGCTAATGGGCCATCGGTGACCGCTACCGATGTCGCCACCGTGACCGTGACGCCGCTGGCGGCTTCCATCGCGCTGACCAAGACGGTGGGTACGGTGGCGGGCGTCTGCGCGACAACCAGCGACATCACCGTGATGGAGGGGACGGAAGTCTACTACTGTTACCAGATCCAGAACACCGGGAACATCACGTTGACGACGCATGACCTGGTAGATACTGAACTGGGGGCCATCTTGACCGCCTTCCCCTATGACCTGGCGCCTGGAGCCTCGTCGCCAACAGTGATCGTGCCGGCAACGCTCTCTGTGACCACGGTGAACACCGCCACGTGGACGGCTTACATCGTGGGTGGACCTACGGCGACGGCAACGGATAGCGCCCGGGTGGTGGTAGAGCCTAGCGCAGTCAGTGTGACCGGGCTGCGGGCGAGCGCCTCCGGTGGTTGGAGCGGCATCGCGCTGTTGGGTGCAGTTGCATTCGGCGGCTTTGTCTGGCGGCGCAAACGGCGCTAAGCGGCATTAAAGTGAGCGGGATTTTGCGCTGCGGCACGAGCCATAGGATCTCGCAGCGGCGCAAAATCCCCGCGATCAACGCCCTGCGCCGCCGTGTTAAAGCGGCTTCAGCCGCTCTTCGTAGCGGCAAGCAGGGGATCACAGAACAGTGGGTACGTTTCAACTGCCTTTCTTCGAGTGATTTTTGGCGGTGGGGCTTTACCCCACCGCCAAAAATCAATTTTTCAACACGCCCCGTAGGGGCATTTGAGATTGTCGCCCCCACTTTGGAACGCACCTCTACACCTGAAATCCTTTGTTCCTATCGCGAACTGTGTTATACTAAGTATTGTGTGCAGCGCCAGTTGCTATCGCAGAACTGCGGGGTGAAGTACCGCAGGCGAGCTACATTACAGTCCTCGCCAGGATCCCCGACTCTATTTGCGCTCACCTAACGTCATCCAACCATGAGAGTCAAGTTTATCTAGTCGAAGACCTGACCTAACGAAGGGAGGTGATTATTCAATAGCGCCCCTAAGCGTCCACGCATTGAGCAACTGTATTGCGACTTTGTACTTCGTCTATAGTGATTTGAAATTTCACATGATTCAAGGAGTTCTACGTGATGAAACCTAAGACTTGGCGATGGTTTAGCCTCTTAGTTGTGCTCTCCATGCTGTTGAGCGCAACGGGTGTGTTTGCCGCGACACCACCGGCCCCTGTGGTATCGGGTCAAACCGAAGCGCAGGGCGCTGTTGCCAACCCACCCGACTCTGGTGATGGCAAGACCCTGCAATTGGAACCGGTCGCGCCGACCGATATCGTGCCCATGACCGCGACCCGACGCTCCGGCGAGGTCCTGTATGAGGTCAAGGGCGCTACCGAACCTGCCCTCTATATTGTGCAGCTGGAAGGCGCGCCTCTCGCCAGCTATCGCGGCGGTGTGCGTGGCCTGCAAGCCACCAGCCCCGCTGTGACCGGCGAGTCCAAACTGGACGTGCAAAGCGCCGCCAGTCAGGCATACCTGAATTACCTGGCTGAGCAGCAGGATCAATTCCTGGCGGGCTTGCAGCAGACGCTGGGACGTTCTGCCGCAGTGCAGCGCACGCTCCGCCATGCCTACAATGGCGTGATTGTAACCCTGACCCCGGAAGAGGCTGCAAAAGTGGCGCAGCTGCCCGGTGTCCTGCGCGTCGTGCGCAACTATACCCGCTACCTCCAGACCGATACCAGCCCTGAATATCTCAATGCTGTGGGCATCTGGGACGGATCGAACACCGGCGCCTTGCCCGGCACCATGGGTGAGGGCATCGTCGCGGGTATCATTGATACCGGCATCAATATGGATCATCCCTCGTTTGCGGATGTGGGTGATGATGGTTACGACCACACCAATCCCCTGGGCGCTGGCAACTACACTGGTTGGTGCAATCCTGGCCATCCGAACCACAATGACAGCCTGGTCTGCAACGACAAGCTCATCGGCGTCTACAGCTACCCCAACTCTGGCGCTAACCCTGAGGATGACAACTCCCACGGCAGCCACACTGCCAGCACTACAGCGGGCAACGTCATCTACTCCCCCACGCTCACTGTGGGATTGACATTCAACCAAATGTCCGGCATGGCGCCCCACGCCAACATCATTGCCTATGATGTCTGCAACGCTTCAGGCTGTCAGGGGGATTCGATCGTTGCAGCCATTGACGATGCGGTGGCTGATGGCGTGGATGCTATCAACTACTCCATCGGCGGCGGTCCCTACGATCCCTGGACTGACCCCGATTCGCTGGCTTACCTGGCTGCCCGCGATGCGGGCGTCTTCGTCGCCACCTCCGCGGGCAATGATGGTCCCGGCGCGGGGACAGTTGGCTCTCCCGGCAACTCTCCCTGGATGATCACGGTTGCCAACGGCACCCATGATCGCAGCTTTGACCCCAATGGCATCGTGGATATGCAGGGCGGCACGCCCCCGGCAGATATGTCCGGCACGGGCGTCTCCCCCGAATATACGGCGCGAATCGTCTACGCCGCTGATTATGGCAATGCCCTGTGTGGTTTGGGCAATCAGGATGCCCCCACCAACCCCTTCCCCGCCGGCACCTGGGATGGCGAAATCGTCGTCTGCGACCGCGGCACCTACTTTCTGGTAGATAAGGCCGCGAACGTGCAGGCAGCAGGGGCGGGTGGTGTCATCATCGCCAACACTTCTGCTACCGGTGCGCAGACCTATGTTACTGACCTGGGCATACCCGGCACGCACGTGACCTCCGCCAATGCTGACCTGCTTCGTGCCTGGTTGGTGGATAGCGAGATTAACGTCTACACCGCCACCATCACGGCTTCTCCTGTCGCTCATAACCCCGCCTGGGGCGATATCATGAATGACAGCAGCTCGCGCGGCCCGAACGTTAACGCCAATGTCCTCAAGCCCGATATCATGGCTCCCGGTACGAACATCCTGGCAGCCTATGCGGGTGGCGCGGATGCCTTTGGCCTGATGAGCGGCACTTCGATGGCCAGCCCGCACGTCGCGGGCGCCGGTGCGTTGATGCGCGCGGTACACCCCGATTGGACGCCTGCGGAAGTGCAATCCGCGCTGATGATGACCAGCTGGACGACGAACCTGTTGAAGGAAGACGGCGTTACGCCGGCTGATCCCTTTGACGTGGGCGCGGGCCGGTTGGACCTGACCGGCGCGGCGTTGGCGGGCCTGGTGCTGAACGAGACCACCACCGGTTATGAGGATGCCGATCCTGCCGCTGGCGGCGATCCCACCGCCCTCAACATCGCCAGCCTGGCGAATGATAGTTGTCTCCAGAACTGCTCCTGGCAGCGCACTTTCCGAAACACGACCGCTGGCTCCGTTGTCTGGACAGTGACGTTTACTGGCACTGTGCCCATGGCGGCGGACCCGGTGAGCTTCACCGTAGCTGCGGGCGCTTCGCAGACTGTGGAATTCACGGCTGACGTGAGCACCCTGCCCAATGACGAGTGGGTTTTCGGCGCCGTCATCCTGACCCCCGATGATCCCTCCCTGCCGGTACAGCATCTCCCGGTCGCTGTTATCCCCACCTCGGGCATTCTGCCCGATGAGGTGGTGATTGACACACGCCGTAACGCTGGTTCGCAGGTTATCTCCGGGCTTCAGACGTCCGAAATTCTGGCGCTCACCACGGAGCTCTTCGGTTTGGAGCCGATGGTCGCGGATGAATTCGCGCTGGGCTTGATGGCAACCTCGGCCAGTTTCCCCGATATCTTCTACGCCAACTTGCCCGATGATGCCTACTGGGCCTGGATCAACGTTCCCGCGGGGAGCGTGCGTCTGGCGGCAGAAATCCTGGATACCACCTCGCCCGATTTGGACATGTTGGTAGCGTATGACGCCAACGCCAACGGCGTGATGGATCTGGCGGACACCACCCTTCACGATTTCTGCCAGAGCGCAAGCGGCGGCTCATGGGAGTCCTGCGATATCATGGCGCCTGATGCAGGCGACTGGTACGTGATCATCATCAACTTCGAGGAATCGGTGCCCGGTGTGCCCGATGCCGTGACGCTCGGGACCGTGGTTGTGCCCGGAACCGATGCGGGTAATATGGTGATTGAAGGCCCCGCGAGCGTTCCGGCGCTCGAGCCTTACGACCTGACCGTGTACTGGGATGAACCGGCGCTGGTTGCCGGCGATCGTTGGTACGGCGCGTTCACGTTAAACTCGGGCGCGGGTGATATTGGCACCATCCCGGTCACACTCTACCGTCACGACGATGATGTGACCAAGACAGCCTCGGCTGAGGGCGCCTTCCTCGGCGATACCGTCACCTACACCATCACCGTCCAGCCCAATGTCACGCCGGCGGACCTCGGCTACATGATCACCGACACCATCCCGGCGGGCCTGACCTACGTTCCTGGTTCGGCAACCGCCACTGAGGGCGTGGTAGATGTCACGGGGGATACCCTGACCTGGACGGGGACGATGTACGCCCCAACGCCGCAATACATGATGACCACTAGTCTTGAAGATAGTGCTTGTAAGATGCCGTCGGCAAACAGTGGGGCTTACCTCAACCTGCAAGGCTTTGACATTCTGCCTGAATTTGCCATTACTGGCGACACCCTGTGGTACACCGCCTTCAGCACCGGGGATCCCTTCATTTATTGGGGCACACCATATGCCGGCATCAATTTCACCGATGACGGTATGACGTTCTTCGGTTCTACTCCTGGTGCGACTCCCTGGATCAACGAGGACATCCCGAACGCTGCCGATCCCAATAACCTGCTGGCGATGTTCTGGAATGACTGGGAGGTCGTCTATGATGGACCGACCAATCGCGGCGTAAGCCTGGCAAATCTTGGCGGAACCACTGGCGGCGCCATCATTGAATACGATGATGTGCAGCCCTATGGCGACCCGACGCAGACCATTGACTTTGAGGTCTTTGCATGGCGCACGCCCGATGTGACGCTGGGCGACCCCGACATCATCTTCGCCTACGACAACATCAACCTTGATGTTTTTATCCCCTATGGCACCATCGGCATCGAGAACGCGACGGGCACGGATGGCATCAAGTATGCCTTCGATGACGCTGCGCTCGATACGCTCCAGAATGGCATGGCAATCTGCTTCGACTGGTTCGTGCCGTCCGCTGACCCGGCGACCATCACCTACCAGGTTACCGTGGACGAGGATGCCGCCGCTTCGCCGCTGACGAACGAAGTGCTCCACGATACGGACAACCCTGGCAGCAAGCAGGCTGCAACGGCGTGGGACCTCTACCTCCTCGGCGACGGCTACAAGGACGTCTCCGCCACGCTCATTGATCCCGGCGATCTGGTCACCTACACCATCGTTCTCACTGCCGGTCCTGAGCTTGAGCTGTGGAACCTCACCGACCCCCTGCCCGCACAGCATCAGCTGGAGCGGCATCCTGGGGTCGGGTCAATACACGCCGACGGAGGGCTTTGAGGGGTCTTTCCCACCTGTCGGTTGGAATCTCAATGCTACTAGCGGCGTGAATTGGGCGCAGACTACTTCGCCAGTTCACACGGGCGCCTATAGCGCTTATCACGATGACACTAGCGGAGAGCAGGACGCCTGGTTGATAACTCCACAGTTCTCTGGTGGCGGCACATTCTCCTTCTGGCAGAATCAAAACTATTCTACCTGGGTTACGTATCATGGGCTCTGGATTTCTACCACGGATAGCGATCCCGCCAGCTTCACCGAGCTGGTTGAGCTCGGCGCCGGCACTGAGGATACCTGGGAAGAGATCCCGGTGGACTTGAGCGCTTACGCGGGGCAGGATATCTATCTGGCATTCCGTTACCAGGGCGATTACTCCGATGAATGGTACATTGATGACATTACTTTCCCGCCCGTGAGTCTGGAATCATCGCACACCATCACTCTTGTGATGGAAGGCGTCGTTCCCGGCTACTACACCAACGTCGCGACTGTTGGGATCGGCGGAATTCCGATGACCCTGGAAGCGCCTGAACTGCGCGTCTACGGTCCTGAAC
>JAPKMR010000088.1 GCA_026645815.1 Anaerolineae bacterium
CTGGCGGGCGACGATCCTGCCGCGCGCGATGCGCTGCTGGAACAGGTCTGGGAAGGTGAACTGAAAGAGGTCGCGGCGGACTACCACGCCTTGCGGAGTTACACCCTGGCCCTACTGGCGGCAGGCGTCGAGTACAGCGTGGGGATGGCGCGCCTGTCGCGCGAGTTGCTGTTGCAGGGAGGCGCTTATGGGGCTGCTGCTTGACCTGCTCTTGCGGTATCAGGAGGAAGTCCCGTTGCGCGCGCGGCTCCGCGATTTCGCGCTGCTGGTGGCGGTGCTGGCGGTATTGGTAGTCTTGGTGGCGGCAACGGGATACTGGACGGGGGCGCTGCCCTGATGCGGCGCTAGCTTACACTATCGCGATGGGGAGAACAGACATGGCGAAGATTATCACGGTAGCATCGCAAAAGGGTGGGGTGGGCAAGACCACCACCGTCGTCAACCTGGCGCACGGGCTGGCCCTGAAAGGCAAGTCGGTCGTAGTCGTGGACCTGGACTCGCAGGGGCAGGCGGCGGTCGCGTTAGGGGTGGATCAGAGCAGCGGCATCTTCAGCGCCCTGGTGGGGGGCAGCAGCATCAACCAGGTCATTCGGGGCACGGGACGCAAGGACCTGTGGCTCGTGCCGGGCGACAAGCGCACGGCGACGGCGCAGCTCGTGATCCAGGCGGAAGGGCGGGACATCTTCGAGGCGCTGCGCGAGGCGTTCGTGGCGCCCTGGAACGGCAAGCCGGATTACGTCATCTTCGACACGGCCCCGAGTGTGGGCGGCTTGCAGGAAGCGGCGTTGGCGCTCTCCGATCTGGCCATCATCCCGGCGGCGCTGGATCACCTGGCGCTGTTCGGGGTTACGGGAGTGTTGGAGACGCTGGTCACCCTGTCCCGCACCCGGCAGTGGGTGGGGAACCTGCTGATTCAGCCGACGTTCTTCGATGAGACCACGCGGGAGAGTCGGCGCAATCTGGAGGAGTTGCAGCACAACCTGACACAACTGCTGCAAGGCGCGGAGCTGCCGCTGTTGGCGCCCATTCATCGGGCGACGCGCTTGCGCGAGGCGGCAGCAGAGGCGAAAACAATCTTCGAGTTCGAATCTGAGGGGCGGTCCGCCGCAGAGTATGCCGCGCTGGTATGGCGCGTGCTTGAGGAGGTGCAGTAATGGCACGGACGAATCCCTTTGCCAGCATCATGGCCGCAGCGCCGGAGGTGCCGGAGGAACCCACGGAGGCCGTTCCGAAGTTGTTGGCGCACAAGCCCAGCCGCGCCAAGCGGAATCGGGAGTGGGAGGCACGTCAACGGCAGGTCACCTTCCGCGGCATTCCCCTGGAGCTCAACGCGCGCTTGAACGCCGTGGCTGAAGAGTTGGGCGTTACCGTGAGTGACGTTGCCCGTGCATTTTTGGAACGGGGGCTGGCGGCGTATGAGCAGGGAGACCTGTTACTTCAACCGCGATTACGGATTGGAAAGCGCACCCTTTACCCGGAGGATCGCTGATGACATTTACCGGGCGAGGGAAAATGACAACTTCAAGGCTTGCCGCTTGCGGCGTTGCCAGCGTCCCGCTTGCGTCCCGCTTGCGGCTTGCAAGCGACACCGCCAGCGGCACCGCCAGCGGCCAATCGAACTAGCGGCCCTAGAAGGTGCCTAATTTTCGGGGCCTGATAGTTGGTATGGGTACGCGGCAAACGCCCCGTAGCGGGGCTTACAGAAAATAGCAGCCTGACATCTTTGAAATTCGCAAGGGGCGTGGAAAGCCCTATACAAATGAAGCAAGCGCCCTTTCACGAGGGGCAGAGGAGGCCTGGATGACGAAAGCACAACACGGACCCCAGCAATGGGGCAGACTGGCGGCGGATTTCTACGCAAGTCTGCAGGAGCAAGCGGTTATCGTCGCCGTGGTCGGCGGGCAGAAATTCAAGGGTGTGCTGGTGGGGGTAGATATCTACGACATCCTCATCCGGCAGGACGCGGGTTTGGAATTGTTGATCGGCAAAGGTCAAATCGTCTATGTGCATCGTGCAACGTGAATGACTGTGCGGCGCGCGCAGATGGCGGCATGCGCCTGGAGGTACCCCCATCGCGGAGCCGAGCCCTGGCTGCGTTCAGGTGTCTCCCGCGGTGGGGAGCTGTACCCGATGGCTGGTGCTGGCGATCTGAATGGGCGTCGAACAGTCCCTGATGCCCACCAGGAGGAGCTGCGTCCGACGGTGTTGGGACGCCCTGTTGGTGGAGTCGCGTCAGGTGGGGTGGATCAATCTTGAGCAGGAGGTGGCAGCGTGGAAGTGTTTTCGGTGGCGAATACGGAGATTCAGTTGGGGCCGGACCCGGCGACCGGCGCGCCGGTGTTGCGGATACAGGCGACGCCGTGGGGCGCACACCTGGCGCAAGTGCTGGCAGATCAGGCGCCGTTGCCAGAGGCGGGGTACTACAGCGTGCCCCACGCGGCATTGGTGGATAGTCGGCTGATGGCGTTGGTGGACGTGTTCATCGCGGCGCGGTACGCCCATCCCGAGTTGCTGCAGTTGCAGCTCTTCAGTCCGGGGGTGCCGTGATGGGGGCGGTGGACTTGCTGGGGCTGCTGCCCCGGCGCTACGTGAACGTGGCCGCGGAGGTGACCTACAACGATGACCTGCCCGATGCGCTCTTCCGCACCTATGCCCGGCTGTGCGGTCTGGCGTGGCAGGACACGCTGCACCACCACACGCATCTGCCGCAGCTCAGCCTGGAGGACCTGGCGATTCTGTGTCACCGGCAGGCGCACGCGATGAGCCTGCACCTGCGGCAGTTGCGGAGCCTGGGGCTGATCTCCTACGTGGGGAACAAGAACGGCTACCTGATTCGCATTCTGGACCCGGGACGGGTAGAGCAAAACATTGCTCCAACAGGGCAAAGTTTTGCCTTAACAGAGCAAAACTTTGCCTCGACAGAGCAAAACTTTGCTTCGCCTATGCTGAATGATGCTGTTGTTGTTGATCAAGCTACAGGAGCTAGAGCCCAACAACAACAACAGCAGCAAGCAGAGCAAAACTTTGCTCCAACAGAGCAAAACTTTGCCTCAGCAGAGCAAAACTTTGCCCTAACAGAGCAAACGTTTGCTTCACCGGAGCAAAACATTGCCCCGACAGAGCAAAACATTGCCTCAACAGAGCAAAACATTGCCCCGACAGAGCAAAACTTTGCCCCGACAGAGCAAAACATTGCCCCAACAAGGCAAAACTTTGCCTCGACCGGACAAAACTCAGACCGGGTTACGGCGAATCTCGTCGCCTTGGGGGCCTGGGGCATCCACCCAGAGCCACCCGCGGTGCAGGCTGTGGCGGCGCTCCCGCATCTCACGCCGGAGTTCGTTCATGCCTGGGGCGCAGAATTGCAGCAGCGCGCTCAGGTGCGGAATCTGCCCGGTTTGTTGCTCTACACCCTGCGCACCACCACCCAATGGCCGCGCGCCGAGACGCGCGGTGGCACGCGGGGGATAACGGGCGCCACTGAACCGCCCCCGAGCGAGCAAGCGCCTTTGCCGGTTGTCGCTGCACCCGGCTTGCCGGAGGAGGTACTGGCGGACCTGGCCGAATTGGGCTGGAGCGGCGCGGTAGACGAGGTGCTGGCGCATTACGTCACCGACCCCGACCGGGTGCTGGACTGGCTGGCGCATTGGCTGGCTCAGAATGGCGGCAACGTGCGCTCGCGGGCGGCGCTGTTTCGACAGAGCCTGCGCTCTGGCGCTCCGGCTCCGCTGGCCGAGGAAGACGAGCAAGCTGCTGGCGTGCGCTACATCAGCGGCGCCTATGCCGATTACATCCAGCACTGAGCCATCCATTCGTTGCCTGGGCGGCGGTCTGTGAACCAGCCGCGTGTCCTGGTAGTGATCGCCGAGGCTTTGGCGCGGCAGGTGGCGCAGCCGTTGAGACGGGGGAGGTCATGATGCCGATGTACAGGCGGCGGGCGTTGTACCCGAAGGATTGGGAAGCGATTGCTGCGGCGGTCAAAGCGGCCGCGGGCTGGCATTGCGAACAGTGTGGGCATCCGCATGAACCGGCGGCAGGCTACACGCTGACGGTGCATCACATTGATGGCAATCCGGGCAATAACGCACCAGAGAACCTGGTCGCGCTGTGCCAACGCTGCCACCTGGGGCTGCACGGGCGGCGCTACTGGATTGGGCAGGGTATGTTCGAGTTCTTCAAACCGCGCTGGTTGCTTCAGCGCGAGCGCCGGGCACGGCACAAAAGCGAGGGCTAATGGCGGTTGACTATGGCGACTGACTATGACTACTGCGTGATTTGCGGCGCGCCCTTCGAGCGCGCGCAGCGGGGGCGCCCACGGGAATATTGCTCGGCGAAATGCCGGGTGCGCGCGCATCGTCTGCGACAGCGTTGGGCGCATGCGACAACGACCTACGTGCCGGTGACCCGCCATGTGACCGTGGTGAGCTGCCCCGATAACCTCTATCGGGCAGGGGCGACCTTCAGTTGGAGCGATTTCCGCCACTCGCTGAGCAGCTGGCCCGAGGGGATGGTGGTGCGCTACCAGGCACAGCTGTACACCGTGCAGGCGGGGCAGTTGACGACGACGTCGGTGGGGTAGGGGGCAAGTGTAAGAAAGTCGCCATTGCCACGCGCCCTTGCCAGCGTGCATGTATGCAGGCAATTTGAACGCGTCGGATAGTGTTTCCTTCTGAGCCTCGCTAGATGTATTTACTAGCGAGGCTTTAGGTTTTACATGGGCTGGCAGAGGAATAGATTTTTTGTTGACACTACCAAAGAGCTCGCCTATAATGAATTGAGAAGCGCAATAGTATTACACGCTGATTCAATCGTTATTTTGTCATCTGCCGAGATTCCGTAAAAACGCCATGAGAGGGAGAGAGTGCGGAATTCTTTCCCTATACGCTCCTAAAACGCAGGCATTTACGGATAGTAGGTGTGGGTGCATATACGGATGATTTTCCGTATACTACATAGTTGGGCGGCGCGGTATAACGACATACCATTCAGAGAAAGGAGCAAGTACAAATTACATCTACGCATTTTATTCACGCATAAATACTAATATTACACTAGCAAAAATTCATCTGGAGGAGACATGGATAACTCAGATTTCTCTGGTGTCCTCATCGGGTTCGTTGTTCTTGCTGTTCTTGGAGGCCTAATTGCTCTTGCTGTTTTTCTGATCAAAAAGAGTAGTGATGAGGCCAGACAAGCCGAGTTGGCTTACAATCAAATATTGCAACGACTGCCACAGGACAAGCAAATGCTGTTCGTCATGCAATATAATGCCACTAAAAAGAATCCAACCACGGCTGTTTTGTTGGCCCTGTTTTTAGGCGGGTTAGGGATTCACAAATTCTATCTAGGGCAGACAGGATTGGGTATCCTCTATCTGATCTTTTGTTGGACATATATCCCCTCATTTATAGCATTGATTGAGGCTTTTACGATTGCGGGGCAAGTTGCGAAACACAACCAACAAAAGGCGATGGAAATCGCCGCCATGTTTGGCGGGGCAAATCTAGGAATGTTTGTTCAATAAATCATCGCATATAAGGAGTATGACATGGGAAGCAAGACAGTGTTCTACACGTTGGAAACAGATAAGCCGCTATCACAAGTAAAAGAGGCCACTAAGAACTCGCTGATGTTTCTTGGTGGAACTTTATTCGAGCAAGGTGACGGTTTTCAGATAAAACAGGGGGCCAATGGAGTCAATTTTGCTTTTGCTGCGAATCTTGACGCATTTGTCAGTGTGCGCCAATCCGCGGCCAACAAATATGAATTCTTTGGAACCGTCAACTGGTCACCCAATACGCTATTTTGGGCTTGCCTAATTATAGGTGTTTTTGTCTTCGGTATACTTTGGATAGTTCCGCTCTTGTATTTGTTTATTGACCCTTCAAACGCCTATCAACAAGCGCTATTTCGTATACAAGGCATGTTAAGCTAGACTACGAAAGCCACCCAACATTGCATCAAGCCGACCGCGCCTTCGGCGCGTGCTGGCGGCGGGGAAACGCGCTTTGGGGTGTGCCTGCTGGCAGAGGGGCTTTCCACGCAGTCGGCGCGGCGGCTTATGCTTACCGTTGGGCGGCTTGGATGACCCACCTCCCATCTTTTTCCATCCCCTGGATTGTGGCTACAAGAAAAATGAGAGTCTTGATTGTAGAAGATGAACTTGATTTTGCTAATGCCCTGGCGCGTGGATTACGTCAGAAAGGCTATGCTGTGGACATCGCTATAAACGGGGAAGAAGGGTGGGAATTAGGCGAGATAAATGAGTACGATCTGGCGATTTTGGACCTCAATTTGCCAAAACTGGATGGCCTAGAAGTATGTCGACGCTTACGAGCCAGCAAACCAGGTTTGCTTATCCTGATGCTGACCGCTCGCAGTCGGCTCGAAGATAAGATCGTTGGTCTTGATCTTGGTGCCGATGATTATTTGGTCAAGCCATTTCACTTCGAGGAGTTGACAGCACGCATAAGAGCCCTGCTGCGGCGTGATCTCAGAGTGCGGGAACCGATACTGAGCATAAGAGATTTGAGACTCGACCCGGCCGGCCGCATCGCCTGGCAGGGGAAACGGCGACTGGAGCTCACTAACAAGGAGTTTGCTATTCTAGAATACCTGATGCGTCATCCAGGAGAGGTGGTTAGCCAGGAGGATTTAATCGAACATGTATGGAACGAAGATGTGAATCTTTTCAGTACAAGCATACGCGTTCACATTCATTCCCTTCGACGCAAGTTGGGCGAAAGTGTTGATTCCCCCCGGTATATTGAAACGATTACAGGCATCGGCTATCGGGTGGTAGCGCCGGAAGAAGATCGGCTATGAAGCGTATCCTATCCGTCAGGAAGCATCCTCTCGTTTTGCCTCTTACATTGCGTTGGCAATTGACGCTCTGGACAGCCGCGCTGTTTCTGGTCCTGGGCTTGGGCTTGGTGGTGTTTATCAATAGTATGACGGCTATCCAAATACCACAAGTGCTGCATGTTGGGCTTGTGCCCACAGTACAGCCCTCGTCTGACCATTCACTCCCCCCCACTCCATTCCTTGAAAACCTACCGCCCCTTGTAGAAGTGTCGGATTCACCAGCAAAATCAATGCAAGAAACTATTATTCGAGAAGTACGCTCTATATCCCTGTTCGGGATAGGGGCATTTGCGGTTATAGGCGCAATGGGCGCTTACTGGATTGCCAGGCAAGCCCTGCATCCCGTGCGAGATCTTAGTCATCTGGCCCAGACAATTCAGGCTCAAACACTTCATCAACGCTTACCTGCCGAGGGACCGCCAGACGAGCTCAAGGAATTAGCGGATGCGTTCAACAGGATGTTGGAACGTTTGGAAAGGGCTTTCGAGCAACAGAGTCGCTTTGTTGCCGATGCTGCACACGAACTGCGTACGCCACTGGCTAACCTGCGTACCAACCTGGAAGTTGTCCAACAAGATCCTCAGGCCTCTTTCTCAGATTATAAAGAAATGTCTGCTGTACTGGAGCGAACGCTAAGCAGACTGGAAAAATTGGTAGAAGACCTTTTGTTGCTGGCAAAGGGTGAAAGGGAGATTGAAACCGAACCGGTTGAGATGGAGGTGCTCTTGAACGAGATCATCCAGGAGATAGAGCCATTGGCTCGGACTCATCAGATCGAAGTAAGTTTCCATACAACCGAGCCAGTGATAGTGATGGCGGATCCTCCATTGCTCAGCCGAGCTATTGGCAATCTGCTTGAAAATGGGATTCGATATAATCACCCCGGCGGTTCTGTTACCGTCGGCGTACGTTACGTCACAACCGGCGTAGAGATAGATGTGAAAGATACAGGCATTGGCATCCCGTTGGAGGCACAACCCCACATTTTTGAACGTTTTTACCGTGTCGACCGCTCGCGCACGCGAGATCAGGGTGGCTCCGGTCTGGGATTATCCATTGCAGCACATATCATTCAACTTCATGGCGGTAATATTCGATTTCAAAGCGCTCCCGGAATGGGAACTAACTTTACCATTTGGTTGCCAGGCATTGCAAATGAGATGACCGATGATCCCCAATCTTAACAGCGACTTAACAGCGCATATGCTAAATTGGAACTGGTTGGCTCTTTGGGATTTGATGTGGAGAGGCCATATATAGGGGGCCCCTCAAGCGAAGCGCCGATAGCCTTCGAGGTCCAGGTAGAGGCGTTGAAATAGGGTGACGATCCGCGTAATGCCATAACAGCGGCGCTTGATGGTCTTGATCTTGTTGTTCAAGCCTTCGACAAAACCACTGCTATGTCGGTTAACAAAATAGTTGACGATTTTATCCAACCAGTTGTGGAGCGTTGTCAGAAACGCATCAAAGCCCGTGAGCGCACTGCGGCGGACTTTCTCCGCCCATTTGAGTAAGCGTGTGCGGGCTTCTACAGCGGTGAGTGGTATCTCAAAGATGGCCGTAAGTTCCTCGCGGAAGGTGTACGCCAACTTCAACTCTGGGGCGTACTCGAACAGACGGCGCAGTTTTTTGCGGTCGACCGCAGACAAGTCTTGGTGGTTTTGCCGGACCAGCCACATCGTACCTTGCACAATCTCCGTGTAGTCGGTGGGCGACAGTTCCTTTTTCAAACGGCGGGATGCTTGTTTACGGACCTTATCAACATCTTCACGATAATTCTTGGCGACGTGAAACCGATCTATGACCACCTGGATGGAAACATCGGGGTGGCAGTCCGCGAATTCTTGCACGGCATTGACGTAGCCATCCCACATATCCGTACATACCGTGCTCAACGTTGGCCGTAAGCGCGGCGGGATCGTTTCGAAGAACTGTCTGACGGTAGTCTTGTTGCGGTCGGGTAAAACACTCAGTACCGCAACATGACCGTCAGCTTGTTGGGTCGTGATGATTGCAATGAAGTTGCGGCGGCCTTTGGTCAGCGCAATTTCGTCAATGCCGATGACGCTCAGTTCAGCGAACTCCTCCCAATTCACCTGGGTGTGGATGGACCGCTCGACCGCGCCGTTGACCGCCTCGTAGCCGACAGTTTCTTTGCGGCTCACGTCCTGCACGGTGCTGTTGATCAACTGCACGAGGAGATGCTGCTCATAAGCCTTGGTATGGGGACTCTTGGCAACGTACCAAGCCAACTGTTGCGTGGTGGTCTTGCCAGCACAATGCGGGCAGATGTACCGTTTCGGTCGCAGTCGAATGTACACCCGGTGTCCCAGAACAGGCAAGTGGCGCAACTGCAACCAGCCATTGTAGCCATGAAACTGCGTCGTCCGCCGACCGCACTGTTGACAAACGGCATAGCCCTGCGTGCTCTCGACGGTGATGATGTAATCGCCCTGTTCGTTCTGGCGTACACTGTTCACTTTCACATCCGGGATATCGAGGGGAAAGGAGACCATATCAGGTGATTTATGACCTTGGATGTTCAATTCAGTATTACCTCCGTGGCTTTTCGCCGATTATACCACCCCCATATGTGGGGGCGACCACGCGAAATCCCATAGAGCCAACTGGTTGAGTGGCCGACCAATTCCAATTCAGGAGGCGCAAGATGTTAAGAAAAACTGTGTACGCTGCGATCGTTTTGCTTCTGGCAGGCGGAAGCGCAGCAGGGATCATTTGGTTCAGGGGAGCATCGGCTCAGGCTGCCGAGAATGGGGCTTGTCCACCAGGATATACCTCCTATGCTGTGCTTGAGCCCGTTCAAGATGCTACCCAGTCCTCAAAGATAACCGACCAGGGATGTAAGCCGATTGAAACGGCTCCGCAGGTCTTCCTGAATCCCATTCGGCCCGGGGATGAAGGTTGGGAGATCGAGCCGTACAAACCAACCGAGCAAAGTGAAATTGTCCAAGGACCAAATGTCGAAACCGTCTATCGTTGTGTAATTTTCCTGGAACCCATTCAACCTGGCGAAGAATCATCCAAAGCCTCTGAGCCTGTTTGTTCGGCAGGGGAAATTAATACGGTTGACGGTCACGCGCTCGATTCAAGCTACCTGATTGCCAAGTTCTATGACAACACAAACTATAGTGCTCTCCTGGTGGAGTACTATGGTGCTTCGGCTTGTTCTTCCACGATCAGCTATGGGGTTACATCTCTCCCCAGCAGCCTTGACAACCGGTTCGTTTCTGGACAGTCATACTCCAACTGCAACCGCATCTACGTTTACGACTTTCCCAATTACGTGCAGCCCACCTACACTTGTGGGCCCAATTGCCCGAGCTTCTATGCGCTGAACGACAATGTAAGCTCGTGGCGAACTACCCAGTAGAAAAGAAATTCGCACAACCCTTTTTTAGGCTACTCAACCGAAAGTCCTGCAAGCATTGGGAGTTTGCAGGACTTGTGTTATTGTTGGCGAAGTGGCCGCCCAACCCGCGCTTGCACCTGACGCCGCTCCGCTGCGCTTCGCGGCGCAGGTGAAGCGCCAACCGTTGGACGAATTATTGCATATCTGTGTATTCTGTACAATAATATATGTCATTGCGAGCGAGTATTGATGTGGCCACCACCCGTCCGCAGGTGGATATCGCCGACATCTTCCGGCTGTACGGGCGTGAGTACCAGCGGCGCTATGGTTTGAGCGACCAACAGGCACGGGTAATCCAGCATATCAGCACCTGTCGCACCGCCGCATTGGGTGGGTACAAGGCGCAGTGTGACACATGCGGAAAGTTGCAAATAGCGTACTGCTCTTGCCGCGATCGGCATTGTCCTAAGTGTGGCGCGTGGGAACGGGCGCAGTGGTTGGCGCAACAGGAAAGACTGCTCTTGCCAACGCACTATTTCCATGTGGTGTTCACGACCGACCATGCCATCAATGTGCTGGTGGCGGCAGGCAATGACCTGGTCATCTACGATTTGCTGTTTCAGGCCGCGATGGAGACGCTGAAGGAATATGGGCAGCGGGAGTGGGGAGGGGAACTGGGCATCACGGCGGTGTTGCATACGTGGGGGCAGCAGTTGCCGCGCCACATCCACTTGCACACGTTAGTCACGGGCGGGGCGCTAGGTCAAACAGCAGCCGGGCGACCGCGCTGGCAGGCGAGTTCGCCCACTTACCTATTTGACATTGTGGCCGTGGCGGCAACGTTCCGGGATAAGTTCTGTGCGGGGCTACTGGCGTTGTATGGGGCCGGGAAGTTGGTCTTGCGCCAGGCGGCGGCAGACCTGGACGTGCCCGCGCTGGTGGCGGCGATGCAGGCGAAGAGATGGGAAGTTTATGCTCGGCCGGCGCGGTGCCAGGAGACAGACGGCGGTGCGGAAAAAGTGCTGGACTACTTTGGTCGCTACGTCAACCGGGTTGCCATCGCCAACTACCGGATCGAAGGGCGCCAGGTCAGTTTCCGCTATTACGACAACGCCGACGGGGGTGCGGAGAAGGTGCTGACGCTGGACGCTGTGGAGTTCATCCGCCGTTTCCTGCAGCACGTGTTACCCAAGAGCTATATGCGCATTCGGCATTACGGCCTGCATCACAACCGCAAACGCGCGGCCTTGGCGCAGGCGCGGCGCTTATTGGTGGGCGCAGCGGAACCGCCTCGCCCAGCGGCGTTGGCGTTAACGGGCTGGCTGACGGAGATTCTGGGGCATGATCCGCATCGGTGTCCATTCTGCGGTGAGGGCTACATGGTGAGCGTGGGGGAATTCGGGCCGGTGGAAGGCTGGCGGGCCATCGGACTGCGGTCGTTGGGGCTGCCATGGCGCGGGAGGGTGGTGGCATGAGGCGTAGCCTGGCACGCTGGGCGCGGGTACTGCGCCTGGACGCCGGAAACCGGGGCGCGGGGGGCTGCCAAGAGCGCGCGCGAGGTCGCAGCCGCGGACTGGGAGACACAGGGAGACCGAAGTCAGGTCCCCGGTGATAGGCTCATGACCCGCGTGGCGGGTGTGGGGTCTGTTGGCGGTGACGGCGTCCCGCGGAAGGCGGGTATAGAAATTCCATAGCGGGGGTCCGGTAGCGGCGAGTTCGTCCAACAAGGGCTTGCAGCCGACGCGCCAGGAGCACACGACTCCCCGCATCAGCGCTCAGGGTTGTGAAGGGGTGTCCACGCTGCACAAGTGGTGCGCGCGGCTGAAGCCCAAGTCGTTCAAGTGGTGCGCGCGGCTGAAGCCCAAGTCGTTGGGCCGCTGCTGGCAAAAGCGAACCGCCTTAAGAATCCGGTAATTGTCAAGACCCTCGATGAGGGGGTAATCTAGGCCCAAAACAGGCAGGGGGCAATAACCCGCGCCCTGATGAACTTTAAAAATTGAGTGCAGGTTAGCAGCTTCCTGATCGGGTGCTGAGCTAGACGGCCCGTACAGGGCCGCATGGCGGGGCCGCGCGGTAGCGGCTCAGGTCAACAGCCCCTCCTCCAGGCAGGCCAACCGACCTTTGTGTAGCAGGGCAAAGATCAGGCGGGTCGCCTTGCGCGCGGTGAGCATGAGCGCGCGCCGGTGGGGATGGTCATGCGCTTCGCGGAACTTTTTCTGGTAAAAGCGTTGGTACTCAGGCTGGTAACGCGGCAAGATGTAGGCGGACTGGACCAGCCAGAAACGCAGGTAGGGATTGCGCTCGCGGGCGAGGTGGGGCTGCAAGCCCTGGACGCGCCCAGAGTCTTGCTTGGGCCACCATAGCCCGGCGAGTTTGGCGACCGCCGCTTGCCCATCGCGATAGGTACGCGGCCGATCGCGCTGGGTGCGGCGGTCAAACTTGGTGCCGGTGGTGAAGCGCGTGGTGTCCTGGATTTCGGCCAGACAACCGGCGACCAAGACTGGCCCCAAGCCTTTGAAGGTCAGGGCGCGCTGCGCTTCGGGGAGGGTGGCGAGTTCTGCGCCCAGGAGACGCCGATACGTTTGTTGGTTGTCCGTCAACAAGCGAATGTGCGTCAAGCTGAGTTGGAGGACCTGATAGAGCGCCTCGCGGAGCGCGTCCGGCAGGGGATAGGAATTTTGAGCGACTTGGTGCAACTTGCGCGCGTTGTCTTGCGGCTCGCTGAGCGTATTGCGCGAGCGTTGCGCCAGCAAGGCCGTCAGTTCCTCGAGCGGAATATCGCTGAGCGTTTGTAGGTCCGCGTATTCATCCAGGACGAACTGACTGGTGGCGCCAAAGAGATTGCTGAAGGGTTGCACCTCGCGGTGTTGATACTCGCTGCCCCACAGATAAAGTACGGAGAGGAAATAGGCTTTCTCGGCGGCAAGGGTATGGATCACGCGGGCGTAGGCGCGGCTGAAGGTGCGCAGGCGCAAGTAGCGATCGGCGAACTGATAGGGCTGTTTGACCCCCACGGCGCGGTAGTAATGGTCAATCAGGCGCGCATCATCGGGATCGGTCTTGTCCTGTTCGGACAAGGCCTTGCGATAGCCTTTGACGTGCGCTGGATTGAGAAAGGCCAACTGCGGCTCAAAGGGCTCGAGTTCTGCATCATGACTCAATTGGTAGAAGGCGTGCCACCAGTAGGGGCCGGTGGATTCGCCCACGGCGGTGAGGTGCACCGGGCTGGCGTGTTGCAGCTCTTCCAGCAAGTCCTGCTTGAGTTGCTGGTAGCCCGCCCAGTTGTTGGCGTAAGCGCGATGCCCCCAAATCCACTCCGGCGCGGCGCCGCGCAAGGCCACATCCAATCGCTCCAGGCTGAAGTCAAAGGCCAACACCATTTCTGGCAGGGAAATGCTCATAGCTTACCTCCTTTACACGTATGGAATGACGAATGTGTCGACCGCAGAGGGGTACACCCCAACACTGCCCGCCCGCAACAGCCTCGTGCTAATGAGAGCCTGGCTGCTCAGACGGGGACAACCCCTGGCTTCGGATGATCCGAACTGCTACAGCCAGCGCCGTCCAGGCAGCTACTCACGATCCGTGTTAGAAGGACACGGCGGGGCGCGGGGTGACTCACTTGTTGAGAAGACACCGGTTTGCACCGGGCTACGAGGAGAAAAAGAACACCCTCGCCGCCGACAACTGATCGTCATCGATTGTATCCGAGGTTGGGGTGTACGCCTATGCCGCCCACCTGTCACTCAAGGCTTAACTGTACTATCTTATGGATTATTTTATACGAGGAGGAAATATGTCGTTTCAAAACCTTAATCTATTCGCACCAGGTTTCAAACATTTGAGAGAAATACCTGATGAGGAAGATAGATTTCTCTGGGCTGAGTGGTCTCCCAATGGACAGGCTTTAGCATTGGCATCTAGCGATGGTGGTGGATTTTGCCTGTGGCGTGAAGAATCACCTAAACTTGAGTATAGATGGTGTGGGGCCTTTGCCGGAGTAGAGATAGTTGCTTGGTCGCCTGATAGTTATATGATTGCGGCTGGGTGTGTTGATGGAACAATTCAATTACAACCATTAAAACAGCGTGAAGTCTTGCTACAAGTTGATACAGGTTTTCCTTACCGTTCCGTTAAAGATCTGAAATGGTCATCAGATGGTTTGTTCTTTGTAGCCGGATACTCTGGAGGAATTGTTCGATTATGGAGTGTAAAGACAGGCAAATCTCTAAAACAATTCTCTTGTGGAAGTAGACCAGAATACTATTTTAATATTGCGTTGTCACCTGACAGTAAACTCCTTGCAGCAAGCGATACACGCGCTGTGCGAATTTGGAATATAAATTCAAATGAACTGATAAGAAAATTGGAAGGACATTCGGCTACTATTAGTTGCTTAGACTGGTCAGCGAATGGTCAGTATTTGGCGGTTGGATCTCTAGATGCTCGCGTATATGTGTGGGATGCGAAAACAGGAAAATTGGTCAAGGAACTGTCGGAGGCCAAAGAAAAAATCAGATATGTTCGCTTCTCTCCAGACACCCAGTTATTGGCGGCTACTTCTGATGATAACATAATTAGGCTATGGTCCTGTCACGATTGGCAACAGCGTGTCCAACTTCCAGAATTATCAGGCGGAATAACTGGGGGACTGGCTTTTCATCCACAGAAGCCCATATTGGCTACAGGTGGGCAAGATGGGCATATGATACGGCTTTGGCAATATGATCTTCATACATTGCAAAGATAGCGGCCCAACATTGCATCGTGCGACCCGTTTACCCGAAACCGCGACAAGCGGGGGCTGGGTAGCGAAGGGAAGGACGCCTGCAGTCCCGAACTTTGACAACTGTGTGCCCATTCAGGTGCAACTCCTGACCTCCCGGCAGAGGAGTGACTGCATCGCCCTACGTTGAGCGCGTGGTGAACGCCCGGCGGAGTGCAAGGGCGAAAAGGGGCTAATCTGTCAATTTACGCCTGACAATGGCTCTTCCGCAAATTCCGTGAGAACCAGCAGCCACATACTCTGCTAGAATAGCAAGTCAAACCTGAGAGGAGGATTGACTTGCTGTATTGATCGACATCATCCTGCCCGATATGTCTGAACTGCATCTGTAAATTGTCCTCTGGAGGACCAGACCTTGTATATAAGCGTCTGTGCCACACAATCCCATAGCCCTTGCCCCGATTGTAGGACGGCTTCTGGGCATGTTCGCAGCATCCATACTAACGCTGCTATGGACTGTGTCTGCTCACTAGCTCTGCAAAGATTTCCTCCTGGCGTTTGAGTGCCTCTACGATTGTGCGAAGCCTTTGCTGCTGGTCTGCTCCTGAAAGCGCATACCACTCCTGTTCAGCCTGGGCTTCATCTGCGCTGGTGCGCGGTCCAGACCATGGTGCGGGGGTGGCTTCAATCGCATCGATCAAGTTCTGCCAGTGCCAATCTGGTTTCCAGATAACCCGAATGCCATTTCCCTGAGGGAACAAGGGCAGA
>JAPKMR010000089.1 GCA_026645815.1 Anaerolineae bacterium
TCGTATTTGGACTGTTAAAGAACTATTGACAATGCTACCTGTACCAAACGTCAACAACGCTTAACAGGGAGACTATCAAATCTCAGAGATTTTGTCAAAAGCGTTTTTAGTCAGAAACTCAGGCTCGACCTGGTGCTTGTCAGCGGCATTGCCGTCGTCTTGAGTTCAATCGTCCCTCTTTTGATATTGTCTTTCTCAGAAGGTCAGCCGTTCACTTCGTTTTTCAGTTTGAAGGGATATTCATTGCCCGTAACATTGCTATTGTGCCTGTTTGCAGGACCCTTGGGAGAAGAACTTGGCTGGAGAGGCTATCTGCGTGTTGAGTTGGACAAAAAATATGGTTTCATCCAGGCTTCCATCGTCGCCGGATTGATATGGGCGTTTTGGCACGCCATTCTGTGGTTCGTAGATGTTGCCTTTATGGATGGCGCTACGGGTTTGCCGCTTGCCATCTATATCATTGCAAATGTAGTGGTCATGACATCACTGGTGATAATCATGAATGTTGTCATGCAGCGAAGCAACAATCTGCTCAACGCCATCTGGATACACTTGTGTTACAACGTCATCTTTTATCATTTGACGAATATCAATCATGCGTATTTTGGATGGCTTACCGGTGTGTATGCGATAACAGGCGCACTGTTTTTGTTGTATCACTTTGGATACTTTTCAAGAGACAAAATAGCCGTGTCCGAGATGAAGTTCTGAAAGGAATGCAGCCCCATGATTTCCATTTTTGACTTGCGGACTGACCCAGACCCCGAAACCGTTGTGGCCATTGCCGCCCTGTACGGCGAGCAACCACGCTACAAGGCCCTCGGCCCTGCCGCAATCAGGGCGTGTATCGGCTGTTGGACCTGCTGGTGGAAGACGCCGGGCAAATGTGTGCACAAAGACGCGCTGGCGGAAAGCTGCGCAGATTATGTCAATGCCGACAAAGTCATTCTGCTAATGGATACGGCTCAGGGCTTTATCAACCATAGCGCCAAAGCATTGATTGACCGTACCATCCCGCATTATCATCCCTACATTGAAATCGTAGATGGCGAATGTCATCACAAGGCGCGCTATGAACGCTACCCAGAGCTGCACTTCTATTATGATAACCAGAACGTTACGCCAGAAGAAGCACAAGTCATAGAGGACTATCTCTACAGGACAGCCTATCATTTCCGGTCGAAGGCGTATCGCCTCCACAAGCATCCCGCGTGGACTCTAACCGAACTGCGCCCGCGCAGCCCCAAGAACAAGGCCTTGAAGCCCAATGCCTCCGGTGGCTTTATCGTGCAGCAGGGTTTTCCAGAAAGCAGCCAATCCTACTTTCTGGAAGCCTACTTTGAAAGGTTGACCCAGCGCCTCCAAAGAGATTACATCGGTACAGCTATCAAGGGCGGCATCGAGGGTTTTCAACTTCAGCCAGCCAAAGGGCAAGAAAAAATCCTCGCGCCCTTTGTGGAATTGGTTGGTTCTGTTCTGGAAAGCGGCCAGATGGCAGCGCCGATTTTGGCTCAACTAGCAGACCCCGATTACTTGTCAAAAAAGATGCTGTTCTTGTTCAGGCTCCTGGCGCCCACCGGCTTGACTAATCTCTACTGGGACAAGCAATTGAAGCAAAACAACGCCTTCAAGCAACGGTTCGATAGGCCCTATTGAGTGTTACCGAGCCTGTGGTACAGCCACGATAAGGGAAAGGATTATATGAAAGACTTCGATGTGTATGCCTATGGCGTCATCGCGGCGAGCGAACTGCATCTGTTGAGTATGCCTTTTCCCTCACCCGATGGCTATGCAGAGATTGCCGAGAGCCATTTTATGACCGGCGGCGAAGCCCTGAACTCCGCCATTGTCCTGAGCCGTTTGGGATTGCGCGTTCAACTCGACGGCAACTGGATTGGCGACACGCAGGCTGGCGAACACCTGCTGGCGACCATCCGCAGCTACGACATTGACGCCCAACGCTTGCGGGTCGAGCCAGGTTTTGCCGGGGCGCGGGAAATCGTCTTTTCAGACGAGCGCAACCGGACCATCTTCGGCAATTACGTTGACCTGTTGTCCACGACGCGGAAGTGGAACATCCCGCAGAAAGACGATGTGGCAAGGGCGCGAATGGTCTGTGTAGACCCGCCTTTTCAAGCCGAAAGCACCCTGGTTGGCACTTATGCGGTCGAGTTGAGCGTGCCTTTTGTCTCCGTTGATTGCCCTTACGACACGCCGCTGTCCAGCACTGCCGCGGCAGTCATCATCTCCGGGGAATTTCGGAACCGGGAATATCCCCAGGCGGATGTAGCTGCACTGTTTGCCGCATACCAGCAGCGCGCGCAAGGGCTGGTCGTGTTCACCGTAGGGGATAATGCTATCCTGTATGGCAGAAGGGGCGCGCCCATCAAGCAGTTCGAACCATACCAGGTCAACGTGATAGACAGCGCAGGGGCCGGGGATTCATTTCGGGCCGGCGTCATCTACGGGATGTTGCAGCAGTGGGACGATGACCAAACCATCCAGTATGCTGCGGCAGTCGCGGGATTGGTCTGCGCGAGTTTCCCCGGCGTGCTGCACAGCCCCACCCACGCCGAAGTCATGCGCTTCATTCAGGATCACAGTGGATAGCAGGAGAAATTGCGATGAATAAGACACCAGCACGCCTCACCCTGAGTCGCCGGGATTTCTTGAAACTCACAGCCGCAGCTGGCGCAGTAGCCGTGGGCGGTCACTTGCTCGACACTTACGCGCCCTGGCTCAATGACGAGGAGCAGGCCGCAATGACCAGACAGCCTTTTGCACGGGAGGAGGCTATCTCGCAACAACTCGTAGAAATAATCCGTTACGCCACCCTGGCCGCCAACGGACACAATACCCAACCCTGGAAGTTTGCCCTCCGGCAGGATGCCATCGAAATCCACGCCGATACCAGCCGCCATCTGCCGGTGGTTGACCCGGAGAACCGCGAGCTGTGGATCAGCCTGGGCAGTGCGCTGGAAAACCTGCTGCTGGCGGCGCGGGCGGCGGGGTACGCGCCCACCGTCGCCTACCCGCATGGCGCTGATCTCATCCGCGTGCAGCTGACGCTTGACACGCCCCAGGGCGGCCCGCTGTTCGACGCCATTCCGCTGCGCCAGACGACGCGCTCCGTCTATGATGACCGCCCGCTGCCTTCCGCAGACCTGGATACGCTGCAATCCCTGCCGCTGGAGCCGGGTGTTTCCCTGCGCTTCCTCTCCGCACCGGCGGAAATGGAAACCGCGCTGGCGGCCATCAATGAGGGCAATCTCCGCCAGTACGCCGACCGCGCCTTTGTGGAGGAGCTCATCACCTGGCTGCGCTTCAACAAGAAGGAAGCCCTGGCGGAGTTGGACGGCCTGTACTCGCGCTGTTCCGGCAACCCCACCGCGCCTCGCTGGCTGGGGCGGATGTTCGTCAGCGGCACAAAGCCGCAGCAGCAAGCCGACGCAGACGCGGAGAAGTTCCGCAGTTCGGCGGGGGCGGTGGTGATCGTCACTGCTGCTGACGACAAAGCCGCCTGGGTGCGCGCTGGTCAAGTCTACGAACGGCTGACGTTGCAGATGACCGCCTTGAACATCAAATCGGCGCTGCTGAACCAGCCTATCGAGGTAGCGGAGTTGCGCCCCCAATTCCAGACCGCCATCGGCTTGGATGCCGCGCCGCAACTGCTGGTGCGCTTCGGTTACGCCGATCCCTTGCCGAGATCCATGCGGCGGCCGGTTGAGCAAGTTTTGATATAGGAGCAAACCAAATGTCCCGAAAACTCTCCCGCTGTGATTTTCTCAAAGTGACCGGATTGGCCGTGGGCGGCGCTGCGGTGGCCCGCTCTGGATTGGGCTATGCCGCGACGCGCGCCCCAGAAATTCCCACACCTGGTCTCATTTTTGGAAAGGAACATACCATGGATAAACCCGTACTCGTGACCTACGCCACCCGCGCCGGCTCGACCGCCGAAATCGCCGCCGCGATTGGCGAAACCCTCACCGCGCGCAGCTTCCGCGTGGAGGTCAAGCCCGTGAAATCGCAGCCGGCGCTCGCTGGCTACGTCGCCGTGATTCTGGGTAGTCCCATTCGCATGGGCAACTGGCTGCCGGAGATGGTGAAATTCATCTAAGAAGGAAACCTATACAATGACAGCACAAATGAAACGCACCCCTGCACCGCGGGTATAGGATAACTTATTGGGAAATTCAAAGACCGACCTGGTGAGACAATGCGTGTAGACACTTGGACGCGCTAGAGAAGTGCAGAAATAAGTTTTTTTTGTGATTTTCGTGGACGGGCGAAGCCCCGCCCACGAAAATCACATGCAGAAAGAAGCGCCGAGTACGGCGGCACGAGGAAGAGATGTTGTATTCCCGCGCCGGTGAATTCGTATTGTCCGGAGCTCGTGCTACAATGAGGCTCATGGAGTCATGGTGATGAGCAACACTCGCAGGTTTTCAGAGGCACAAAGATCGGCGCGAGCTATCGCGGCGCTCTGTCATGTGAAGCACTTCGCGGATTTACCTCCGGCGATCCAGGAGGCGATCGCTCGTGTGGCGACCCCGGGGCACTTCGATAACGGGCAGGTGCTCTTCCTCGAAGGTGAGCCGGCGGACGCGCTCTACATTCTGGAATCCGGATGGGTCAAAGCGACACGCATATCGCCAGAGGGGCGCGAGCAGGCGGTGTTGGTGGTGAATCCTGGTGAGATCTTTGGCGATGTGGCTGTATTCACCGGCACGAGCTATCCCGGTACGGCGGTGGTGCTGGAGGCTGTGGATGTGTGGCGGCTAGAGAAGGCTGACGCGCTGGCTCTGTTGGCACGGTACCCGGAGTTTGCGCTGGCGGTGATCCGCCGGTTAGGTGAGCGTGTGCTGTATTACGTCGAGCTCGTTGAGGACCTCTCGTTGCGAAGTGTGGAGGCGCGACTGGCGAACACGTTGCTCAAACACGTTTGTTTTTGCGAGGGCCGGTGTGTGGTGCCGCGCCGGACCTGGGCGACGTTTGATGAAATGGCGGCGCGCCTGGGCACCGTGCGCGACGTGCTCTCTCGTGCTTTGAAGATGCTTGAGGAGCAGGGACTGTTGCGCGTTGAAAAACATGAGATTGTGATTCTCGACCCGGAGCGCCTGGCTGCGCACGGGGAATTTTGACCCCATTTTTCATCCCGTAAGCGAACTTCTCGCAGGCTTCCTGAGCGCTTGCTGCGCGCCAGGGTGCCATCGGTAACCCGAGATCTCTTTTGATACGGTGTTGCGCTGCGGTATATTGCCGCGCAACACCGTACTGTTTTGTGGTTGCGGGTTATGACCTGCCTGTACCGAATTCGCGCGGCGTACGACTTTTGTCGTACGCAGGATGGCGATGGCACTCTATAGTGAGAGTGGTACACCTCTGTAGCTATATGGGGGTTGTGCGTTTTGAAGACCGGGATGTCGGTTGGGCGCTGCCCGGCAATCTGATACCCTGCGGGGGAAGTCCTGGGCGAGGAACGATGGCGTGTGAGACGTTGGTGAGCTCCGATAGCGATTTACGGGCGGCGATTCTGGCTGCGTTCGCCGCTGATAGTCGTCTGGTTGCGGCCCAGGTGCGGGTGGGCGTCCTGAACCGCTTTGCCCATCTGGCGGGTGTGGTGGATTCGCTCGCCACCCGACAGGCAGCGGAAGAGCTCACCGCCCAAATCCCCGGAATCCGCGGCATCGTGAACCGCATTGATGCGCCGGGCGCTCCCCGTCCAGCGCGCGAGATAAACCTGCAATCAAGTCGCCCTGGCGCGTCACAAGCCAATCAAGATTAACAAGGAGGATGGATGAAATTGCACTTTGCTGGCTTTATCCTGATAGCATTGTGGGTGTTTTCGGCCTGCAAGGCCGACGTGTGCCCCCCGGAAAGCATCACGTACGTACCCGATGCCGCTGCGCTGCCCGATTCTGCCAGCGTGTTGGAATCGGCGCCAGAGGGGGGCCCTTTCACCGTGCAGCTAGGCAAGAAGACCATTGAGGTAGACCGCGTGGTTCACGGACCCCTCTGCAATGATCACTGGAGCGGGACCGTCTACGTGGGCTGCGATGTTGAGATTGTCGCCTGGACTGAGGAGGAGGGATCGAACTTTCTGGAGAATTGTGAGCTGGTGATCGAGCCAGGAACGGTGGTCTATGTCGCCGCGCACAATAACGCGGCCTACTACAAGGGTTGCGCCTCGTGTCATGGTGGAGTGGCGGAAATGCCCGCTCCATAGGTCATTGCCAGACCGGGGGCAGCGCTTTGGCGCGCTACATCCTGCAGACGCAGGATTTGTCCGTATTAACCCTATCATTTACTGTAAGGAGCTCTCGTATGAAAATCAACTACCGTTTGGGCGCCATTCTGGCCCTCATTGCTGCCCTGCTGGGCATTATCGGACACTTTGTGCTCTTTCTGGATTGGTATGAGGTAGGTATGCACGCTGAGTCAGCCGAGCCTGGTTGTGAGCTGTTGCTCGTAACCGTACACCCGTTGCTGACCGATTTTGGCATTTTGGCGGGAGTGCTCTTCGCGGTGAGTGCGTACGGATTCTTCACCCAGAAACGCTGGGCTTTCCTCCTCTCTGTGATCGCGTTGGTGCTCGCGTTGCTTGGCGCGTGGTTCGTGAACGTGCCCTACATGGCTGCGGGGTTGCCCCCGGTCTATTTCACCCTCTTTTTGCCCTACGTGGTCCTTTACTTCCTGTTCCTGGTGCTCGTTGGAAAGGTATCGTGGAGCCGCACGCTGTTCGCGCTGTTTACCGGAATCGCCTATATCTTTTGCTGGATGAACGGTATCGCCAGCACCAGCCGCATCATCACACAGGGCGCCCCCATCTTCACGCTCGTTCAGCATTTGCACTTCGTCGCTATGGCCGGATGGGCCGTGGTTACCGTGGGCATCATCATGCAACCCAGAGAGTGGCTCCGTGTGCTAGCCCTGGTCGCTGGGGTGGCAGAACTGGTGGTGGGGATTCCGCTGGCTATTGCCACGGGCATGGAGTTGGGGCGTTTCTCCCTCTTTGCCATGGCGCCGATTGCCTGTTTCTTCCTGGTGGCAGTCCTGGTTTGGCCCGGGCTGTGGCAGCGCTGGACCGGAGCGAGTGAAGTCTGAGGGCGGGATAGTTTCATTCGAAAACAAGAATGTGAGCAAGGCTGCTGGAAATTCATCATGAATCCTGATTGGAGGTTGCGTATGCCCTGTGCTGGCATACGCAACTCCAAACTACGTGGATAGATGGACTCCGGCTGCGTCGGACTACCTCTCGAAGGGAGTTATCTATGTCCTATATCAAGAATCGCTTGAACTATCTCTTCAATTCCACCAAGGGGCTGATCCTGGTCGCCATTGCCATGATTGCGATAGAGACTGCCCTGTTCAGCATGCTCTCTGGCCCGATGGCTGAAATGGGTGTGCGCGATGTTGTCGTGCGGGCGTTGGGCATTGATCTGGTACACGCTGAGCGCGAGGGGCGCATCATCATTCTCTATCACTCGATTGCCATGGCCGTCGTTGCCATCGAGGTCACTATTGTTACCGGTCTGCTGCACATGCGAAGCGCCTACAAGATGGCTATCCGCGCGTTAGTGACGACGGGCTACCTCATGTCCATGATTTTCGGTATGGTCTTTGCTTACTGGGGGCACAGCTGGCCCCTGCACGGTCTCTATATCGCGGGGCTGACCCTGGTCTTCTTTTCCGGTGTTCTACTGGTCATTGCCCTGTGGCCCTGGTCGCCTGAGGTCCGGCAGATGGACCCGGACCACGCCCGCACCCGCGGAGGGGTGGATTTGGAGCGGTTGGCTTTTTTCGCCACTGCACTGACTACTGTCATCTCCTCTATGTTCGGCGCGATTGCCGGTTCTTACTACGGCAACGGCTTCACTACCTTTATGGCGGAAAACGTTGTGCGCCTGCCCCATAAGAGCGTGCTGCAATATGCCATTATTGGCCATCTCCACATCATGCTCGCCCTTATTGCCATCATGCTCACCCTGATCATCGGTCGCTGGCTCGATTTCAAGGGCATCCTGCAGAAAATCGCCATGCCCCTGATGATTCTCGGCACCATCATTCTTAACCTGGGCGTCTGGGGCGTAGTGACCCCCTGGCAGCCCGCCGCGCACATGATCATCTACGTGGGGGCTACTCCAGCCATGCTCGCCGCACTCATGCTCGTCATCTACACCTGGGATAAGCTCATCCGCGAGGGCACAGCCGGCATCGAAAAACCTACCGCGGGCCAGAAACTACGTGCCCTGCTCCGCGACCCGCTCAAATTCGGTCCTCTCTGGCAGATGGTTTTCATGAATTTCACCGTGAGTGGCCTGGGCATCTTAATGGCTGTGCGCCTCGACGAGATTTTCCGGCTCTGGCCCGCGCGCGAGGAGCGCATCGAACTTACCGGGCACTGGCACGTCCTCGCCGCCATTATCGCCACGATCATCCTGCTCTACTATGGCGACGTTATCGGCCTGAAGGGCAAACTGCGCAAACTTTACGGCTGGACCATCATCGTGGCTTCCGATCTGGCTTTCGCGGCAGTTACGGTCTTTGAGATGAAGCGTCTCTTCGTCTCTGAAGCGACGCAGCAACCGCTGGTAAACACTATCACGCTCCTGATGGACGTAGGTCTGGGAACCTTGCTGGTTGTGCTCGCCATGGTGATGGTCTGGCGGCTTCTCGATCTCTTTAAGCAACAGGGACGATGGACCGCAGAAGTGGAGGAGGAACTGGTGACGGAGGTGAAAGCATGACCCGCACCATCGGAACGCTGCTTGTGTTTGTGGTAGTGTTAACCGCCTGCGCGCCGGTGGCCCTCAACGCGCCCATTCCGACTTACGATACTGGCATCTCCCCGGAGACCTGGGCGACCATCCCGGCGGGCGAGTTTCTGGCAGGGCAGTTTGATGTCCCTACCGAAATCCCCTACGATTATGAAATGATGGTCACTGATGTCACCGTGGCGCAATATGGTGTTTTCCTCAATGAGGCGCTGTCCGCGGGTGTGCTCCAGGCGGGGGACGCGGAGATCACCGTCTTCTATCCGGGCGATATTTTCCGTGGCGCCCGGCACGAGCTGGAAATCGTGGCAGGTCAATACGTCGTCATCCCTACTACCGACCCCGCCTCACGTTTTACTTTTGATGGACAAATCTTCCATGCCATGCCCGGCTACGAGAACCACCCCATGACCAATGTCTCGTGGTTTGGGGCGCTGGCCTATTGCGATGCCCACGGTTGGCGCCTGCCCACGGAATTGGAATGGGAGAAGGCTGCGCGGGGCACAATGGGCTGGCCCTTCCCGTGGGGTGAGGAAATCGCCCGCAATCAGGCCAACTTCCAGGCAAGTCGGGATCCTTTCGAGGATATGCGCAGTTTAGGCTCACGCACCAGCCCGGTAGGCTTCTATAACGGCAAGACCTATGATGGCTATACCACGCTTGATGGAGCTAGCCCGTATGGGCTGTACGATATGGCGGGGAATGTGTGGCAGTGGACTGCGGACGTCTATGAGGATACGCACCTGCGCTTTATGCGTGGCGGTTCAAAAGACTGCTACGAGATGGACCTGCGCGTTTGGGCGAGCAACAATGCCGTGCCGAGCTATTATGGGCCGGGCGTGGGCTTTCGCTGTGTGCGCACACCCTAGGGTGTGAGATGGAGGGCGCTATGCGCGGACTTGAAACGCTCAAAACCAGACTGCGGCTCTATTGGTCACTGACCAAATCTCTGCAGACGGGCTTGCTGTTGGCCACGGGCCTGGCGGGTTATATGACGGCACGCTGCCCCGTGTTGCACTGGAGCACGCTCCTGGCGCTGGCTGTGAGCCTGTACCTGGCTGTGGCGGGCAGCACGATTATCAACATGGTCATTGACCGTGACATTGACGCGGTGATGAATCGCACGCATCACCGGCCGCTGGCGGATGGGCGGGTAAGCCCCGGTGAAGCGCTGCGCCTGGGAGCGGTCCTTTCTATCCTGGGGGTAGCGATGGCGGCGGCGATGGCTCCGCTTTACGGACTGATTGTCTTTTTGGGCTGGGCCTTCGATGTAGTGGTCTACTCGCTCTGGCTCAAGCGCCGCAGTCCGTGGAGCATTGTCTGGGGCGGTATTGCCGGCGCGATGCCCATTCTCGCGGGACGTAGCTATGGCATGGGTTATGTGGATGGGGTAGGCCTGTTGTTGGCGCTGGCAGTCCTCTTCTGGATTCCCACGCACATTCTCACTTTTGCAATGCGTTACTATGATGATTACCGGACGGGGAAAATCCCCACCTTCCCCTCAGTCTACGGCTTTCATGCCACGCGCTTTGTGATTGCGCTTTCCAGTATCCTCGCGGCTCTGGCTATCATCGGCGCAGGAGTGTTTATTGGCGTGCAGTGGGGTTTCCTGCGCGTGCTTGGGGTTATGTCAGGTGGGTTGCTGCTTCTGGCAGGCGCGAGTGTTTTGCGGCCTAACGAGACCGTCAATTTTGGGCTTTTCAAATACGCCTCGGTCTACATGCTGAGTGCGATGGTTCTTCTTTCGCTGTAAACGTCAGCGGGGAGGAATGGGGATGGACCACAAGCCGCCAGGGGAAACCTGGCGGCTTTGGCTTCATGGTGGTGAAGATCAGGGCCAGACGTCAGGCGCATACATGAGTGTAGTTCTGAAATCCCACCTGTTCGAGCTACTTCAGAGGAACCAGCGCCAGTACCCAACAAACCACTGCCCGCTGCCCGCAGTAAAGGCTTCGGTTATTATCGGCTGGAGCACCAAGGTCGGGGTGCATTCCAAAATAGCGGCGGAAATTTCGAAGAAAAGGTGATTTTTGTGGTGAGGCGAAGCCTCACCACAAAAATCACCTCAAACGAAGACCAAGGCGCTCTGGATGTGAGGTTACTAGCCGTTTTTGCCGGCTCTGCGCCCAGCGTCCTCTCCCGCAAGCATGCCAAAGACCATCGCGGGGCCAATGGTCGAGCCTGGACCCGGGTAAGTGCGGCCCATGACCGACGCCGAAGTGTTGCCCGCGGCGTATAAGCCTTCAATCACACTGCCATCTGCGCGCAGCACCCGCGCCGCCGCATCGGTCAGCAGACCGCCTTTTGTGCCCAGGTCGCCGGGCCAGACGCGCACCGCGAAGAAGGGCGGTTTCTCGACCGGTCCCAGGTTGGGGTTCGGCTTCACTCGCGGGTCGCTGTAGACGCGGTCGTAGGCGCTATCGCCGCGATGGAAGTCGAGGTCCTTACCGGTCGCTGCAAACTGGTTGAAACGCTGGACTGTCTGCTCGAGGTTATCCGGATTGATGTTGCACGCCTGCGCGAGTTCGCGCAGTGAATCTGCCTTGACCAGCATTCCCGATTCGTAGATGGCTTTAGGGGTTATGCCGGGGAGCATCATCCCAAAAGGATAGTATTTCCGATGGCGCGAATCGGCAATCATAAAGGCTGGGATAGCGGGCGCGGTCTGATTACACTCATATTGCCAGTGACCGCAATCCACGTACGAGGCGGACTCGTTCATGAAGCGCTTTCCGGAACTATCTACGATAATTCCAAACGGGGCAGAGCGCTCCCAGAGCATAAATTGCGCCGTACCCTTGTGATCTATGAAGACTGGTCCCCACCAGGCATCATCCATCAGCGCCGTTGCCGCGCCGATAGCCATGCCCGCCTGGATGGGCACGCCCAGGTCGCCCTGTGTGGCTACGGTCCACTGGGTCGTGATGGGGTGGGGATGGTATTGCTCGCGCATCGCCTGATTTCGGGCAAATCCGCCCGCTGCCAGAATAACGGCGCTGGCGCGAAGCGTGGTGCGTTGCCCCTCTTTTTCCACGATGACACCGGTAACCGTATCGTTCTCGTAGAGCAGCTCGACCATCGGGCTATTGACCCAGATGGGGATCTCTCGCTGCAACGCCAGGTAGAGCAGTTGACCAATCAGAGCGCCGCCCAGACCGGCGAGTTTCTTTCCCAGAAGCGCGCTGCCAATGGCGCGGAAGCCGAAGACCTTTGCCGTGTGGAAGAAGGCAGAGAGCGACCGGAAGGAAAGGGAGATTTGGGCAGCGTCGAGCGTGTGCAGGGGGATGGGCATGAGGATGTTCAGGCTGTTCTTCCAGGCGCCGAGCTGCTTTAGATCGAAGAAATCCGGTTCCACGCTGCGTCCTTGAACGCTTCCGCCGGGCAACTCGGGATAGTAATCTGCATAGCCCGGAGTATAGGAGAAGCGAAAACCGAGCTGGGTCAACCATTCCACCATCCTGGGTCCTTCGCGCAGAAAGGCTTCGCGGCGCTCCGGCGAGCTGGCGGGTCCCACATCCCCGATGACGCGATCCAGGTATAGTTTCGCATCCTCGTAGGAGTCATGGACGCCTGCCTTCAGCATCAGGGGGTTATTGGGAACCCACAACCCGCCGCCGGACATGGCTGAAGAGCCTCCGAGCAGGTTGGTGCTCTCCACAATCATTGGCTCGAGGCCCGCTTCTTTTGCAGATAGCGCGGCGGTGAAGCCTGCTGAACCAGAACCTACCACAACGACCTTGTTTGAGATGTCTGTCATTCTGGGTTCTCCTTATGCTGTAGTCGGGATTTGGGTCACTAATAAGTTGAAGCCTGGATTGAATAGAGGTATTTTACCACAATGATTGATTGTGGCGCCCTACTACGGGACTAATGGGCGCATTTCACGATGGGGGCGAAAACCTGAAGAAAATTGATTTTTGGCGGCGGGACTCATCAGTCCCGCCGCCAAAAATCAATCAAAGCGGTTACTGGATCTGGTATTCCAGGGTGCGGTCGAGTTTATCGTTCAGGTAGATTTCGACCCGGTATTGCCCCAGGGGCCAAAGCTGGTTGTTGGCGATGTTGAAGTACAGTTCGCCATCGCCGCTGGTTAGCTCGGTCTCATCAATCAGTGTGTTCAGCTCCACGCCCTCGACGTCTGCCGCAATCCATGCGGTTTTGACCACGGTGTCGTCGGGAGCGTTCGCCAGGGTGATGGTGCAGTAGATGGTCAGGTCATCCTGGTTGAACGTGGTCATCTCCGGACTGCCGCTTTCATTGATGGACAATCTGGCGCTTTTGATGTTCGCGGTGCTGATGGTGCCGCCACACGCCAGGGTGACCAGGGTTAGCGCGGCAATCAACATAATGATAAACGACTGTTTTTTGATCATGATGGTGCTCCTTGTGATTTTATATGTAGCGAAATGGTTGATCTATGTTGAGAGTGGCTCTTTGGGGGTGAAGCGTACCCACCCCCAAAGGCTTCTCTTGTAAACTCAGGCAGTTTGTGCCTGACCTGATTCTGTTGTTCTAAGCTGCTGAAGCTAAATGTTCTCATTCTCCCAGCAAACCGGAGAGATATGCCTGCACCTGTGCCAGTGTGGATGCCGACCAGTAGGACTTTAGCGCCTCGAGTTGTCCCTCTGGGTCGCCCTGTCGCTGCATGCGCGCGTTTTCGTAGTAGAGCACAGCGGTCACAGGCACATCGTCACCGTTAAGGCTGATCATTTCCCGCGCCCGGAGGTCTGCCAGCTCGAGCATGTCTGCCAGGGCACGCTCTTTGGCAATGGCGACCACGGTGCCATACTCATCCAACTCTGCGCCCAGGGAGTAGTGCTTGGCGACTAGCGCTGCTGACTCTGCGTAGGCGCTGATGCTGTTACCCAAAACAAGAGGTGTGACCTGCGCCGGATCCTTCAAAGTCATGCTCAGGGATTGCACGCCAACCTCGCTTGCCTGGGTAAAGAGATAATCCCAGTCATAGTACATGAACAGTTCGCGTGCCTGATTGGGGTGAATGCCCCAGGCGTCCGCCACCTGGTCCACAATAGTGGTCTCGAAGTAATCCACATTGGCATTTGCCGCGCGCCGCAGTAGTTCCGACATGGCTTGGATGCGCTCCGGAGCGACCTCGACTGGGGTGCCGTACCCGAAGCCCATATCCACACTGTCCCGCGCCAGCTGCACACAGTCTTTCGCCAACACATAATAGGCTGAGATCTCGATGAGTTGCCCCAGAATCTCGTCCTCACTCAACACCCCAATATTCTGTCCCAGGTTGTTGAGAGTGCCGTTGGCAAGTACCACCAGCCCTTCTGCCCGCCCGATGTTGGTGTAGGCGTCAAATAGAGCAATATGGTCGCTGGTTGTGGCAGGTTCCTCGGTGCGCAACAGCTCCACAACGGCGTCCTTTTCGATCAATACGGATTGCGTCGCCAGCAGGTAGTCAATGGCGTCGCTGATATCCCCGTTGAAATAGCGCTGCAGCACCTCGCCCACCAATTGCCACATCTGCATCTGGAAAGCGGCTTCAAGCGCGCGATTATAGGCGACTGCTGCCAGCCCTTGTTGCAAGGCGCTATCGGCATTGGCGGCAGCCTCGTCCGCAGTTAAGACACCGTCCACTAACAGGTCTTGGATATCGGCAGGCAGGCTCTGCACACGGCCCCGCGCATCTTGATAGCGCGCTAACCATTCCAGAGCTGTAGCCCGGACGCGATCGAAAGCGCGCGCAGGCAACTGAGGCGCACGCGCGGTGACTTGCGGTCGCGGCAACGGGACACCGGTGAGCAGTTCATAGGCCTCGAAGATGGTGCTGACCTCCCGAACTTCGACTCCCAGGTTCTCGCCCACACCAATGACATCCACCAGCTGCCCGGTGTTGCCGTCCACATCGTAACGCAATCCCGCCGGAACAAGAATCAGTTGCATACCTTGCGCTGCCGCCCCTTCGATTTTCTGTGGGATGCCGCCCACGGGACCTACCGTGCCATCGGGATTGATGGTGCCAGTCATAGCAGCATCATCGCGCAAGGTATCTCCGAGAAGCGCCGCCAGGGTGCCCACGGTCATGTAGGTGCCCGCGCTGGGACCATCAATGCGCCCGCCTACGGCATAGGAGAATTCATAGTCGCGCGGGTCAATGCCCAGGAGCTGACTGGCTACGGTAACCGCGGTCCAACCTGCCGAGCGCCACATGGGACCACTGCCGCCGACCTCTTCCTCGAAGAAACCCACGCGCAGCTCATCACGGTTGCTTGCCGGACGCACGGTGATGCGGGTGGGGCTCATGCCACCGATAGCGCGCCCCGTGGAGTCGGTGGCATACCAGAGAGCATTGATGCTGACCGTTCGCTCACTGATCTGTGTGGGTACAGTGCTTGAGATTGATTTTGCAGATGCCTCGCCCACAGCGAATGGATAGCTGCCTGCCTGTTTCCCGTTCAAATAGAGTTTGGTGACATAGGTGTCACCGGTCGGGAAAGGCTCGGTGGGAGTCAGGGTGAAACCGACCTGGGTATTTCCTCCAACAGAGAAGATCAAGCCCTGTTCCTGGTGTATTTCTTCCAGGTCCAGGTTGACTTCGGTAATTTCCTGATCGCCATAGAAGAAGCGCGCCGCGACAATACCCTGGGTGGGATTGCCCTTAAGTTGCACCGAGAGATAGATGCTGTCCTCAGGAGCAAATTTCTCGGTGGGGTTAACGGGACCCATCTCCTCGTC
>JAPKMR010000008.1 GCA_026645815.1 Anaerolineae bacterium
CAGCCCGCAAAAATCACGCTTGCGGAGAGAAGCGCCGAAGGGTGTGCTGAGCACCCCTACGGCGGCGTAGAGGGTTTTTTGAGTGATCTAGCCGATTTTGCCACTGTTTACGATGGCAACCCGAATAGTTGCGAAGTATTTTCTGGGCGCGTGAAGCGCGCCCAGAAAAACCACAAAAAACGCTAACTGTACTCCAGTACAAGCCAGAATTCATCCGTTAATCCAATGACAAAGGCTGCTCTGCCTGCTATGATAATCATGGAAACATAGTTCTAGATCTGAAGGAGATTGCACAATGATTACCCAGTGGCTGTTGAGTTTGTTGACTTTGAGCCTGCTGTTTACGCCATTCGCCGGTTTGCCGCAGACGAAGAGCTATGATGCCGAGCGTTTTGATGTCGCCATCACGGTCGAATCCGATGGCACATTGTTAGTGACCGAAACGCTGATGTTTCGCTTCACCGGAGGCCCTTTCACTTATGCTTTCCGCAACCTTCCTACCGAAAAGACGGATGGCGTGGAGGTGCTGAGCGCGACCCTTGATGGTGTGACGCTTCCGTGGGGGGAAGGCGCCGGGGAGGTAGAAGTTGAGGGGCAGGACCCTATTGCGATTACCTGGCACTTTGCTCCAACAAGCGATAGCACGCACACTTTTGGCTTGACCTATCGCGTGCGTGGGGTGATTCTCCAGGATTCCGACAGTGATTTGTTGCGCTGGCAGGCCTTACCAGAGACCCACGATTATACGATTGCTCGTAGCCGGGTTGTTGTGACCTACCCTGCTGCTGCGAGCCTCACTGATTCGCGGGTGACTTACGGCTCAGCACAGGTTGAGAGCGATAACAACGAAGTTGTTTTCACTGCCCAGAATCTGGAGGCTGATGCGTTCTTTGTTTTCGAGCTGCGTTTTGGGCGGGGTAGCCTTGTCTCAGCCCCACCGCAGTGGCAGGTAGAGCAGGAAAAGACGCAAGCGTTGCGTTCGGGGTGGGGGCGTTGGGCCTGGCTTTCTGCTGGTGCGGCGTTACTGATCTTCGGGCTAGGTCTGGCAGCGATTCTTGTCTATCAGAAACGCTTACAGGCGCCGGCAGGTGAGGCGCCCTTCATTGCTAATCGCCCTCCAAGTGACCGGTTACCTGCATTTGCCGGAGTGTTGGCTCAGCAAGGGTCGCTGCAATATAGCTGGGATTATGCCCTGGGTGCTCTGTTTCATCTGGCACAGCGTGGTGTGGTGAGCATTGAAGAAAGCGCTGAAAGGACCTGGTTTCGTAAGCATACTTATATCCTGCGCCTGCATGACCTCCCCGCTCATCTGGAGCCACATGAGCAAGCCGTGATTCAGGTTTTCTTTGGTACAAAACAGGGCCTGGTTCAGGAAATGCCGGTGCATACGTTGCAGAACTCATTGCAGAGCCGGCTCAAGCATTTTTCTGACGCGTTAAAGGGTGAGATAGCGACGTTAGGCTTCTTTGATCCAGAACGACAGCATGGCCGGAAAACCTTGTTTGGCTGGGGCCTGGCATTGATTTTTCTTGGCCCAGGATTGGCTGTAGCGGGCTTGTTACTCCTGACGCGCAGCGTTGTCGGTCCCTGGCCCCTGCTCATTGCTGCCAGTATCTTCTTCATGGGCTTCGTCGCCCTGATTGCTGGCGCCATTACTCCCACTTTGAGCGATGTGTGGATCAACGAATCTGCTGCCTGGATTGCTTTCAAGAAATACTTAAAGGATGTGATGAAGGGGCGCGAATCTTTGGCGTATGCGGCGGGCTTCACCGAGTACCTGCCCTACGCAGCCGCATTGGGTTTGGTGGATGTTTGGGCAAATTACCTCAAACGGCACGAGAATTTTGAAATCCCTGCATGGTTCAGCGGTTTGAGTGCTGCGGCAACGGATAGCCATGCAGGTTTCATCGCCATGGTTGCCGCTATCAATGCCAGCGGAGCTGCGAGCGGAGCGAGCGCCAGCGCCGCCGGCGCGGCGGCGGGCGCTGCGGGCGGCGGCGCGAGTGGCGCCGGGTAGACGGTAAACGGCTTTCGAGTACAATACTACGGGTAGGGGATTTCCTACCCGTAGACTTTGTTGCCATGAAACCATCCAGAATCAAATTATCGGCTTTTGTGTTGGGGAACGGCATCGTTGTGCTGCTCTTGTTGCTCGGCGCTGGATTGCGCCTGGCAGCTTGGGGCAACGTGCCGCCGGGTTTGTATCACGACGAGGCTTTCAATGGCCTGGATGCGCTTAATGTTCTGCGGGGCAATTTCCCACTCTATTTTGCTGCCAATAACGGGCGTGAACCGCTATTCCTTTATCTGATTGCCGCGTCGGTAGGTGTATTGGGGCGCTCTCCGCTGGCAGTTCGCTTGTCGTCGTTCTTCGTGGGCTTCCTCACTCTCGCTGCGACCTATGATTTGGCGCGGGTGCTCTTCAATCGCCGTGTGGGACGTTGGGCGTTGGCGGTGCTGGCGGTTACTTTCTGGCACGTCCATCTGAGCCGAATGGGTTTTCGCGCGGTATTGCTGCCACTGTTCACGGCGCTCTTTCTTGCGCAAGTAGTACGCGGTGTGAAAACCGGACGTCTACGGCATTGGATTGCGGCGGGCGCGCTCTATGGCGGAATGTGGTACACCTACATGGCGGCGCGCTTCACCCCGGTGGCACTGGGTGCTGTGCTGCTCTACATCCTGTTGACCCGGCGTCGTACGGCATTGGCGTATTCACGAGGTGTGCTGGTGTTTTGCGCGGCAGCGTTGCTGGTGTTATTGCCACTTGGCGTCTACACGCTGCAAAACCCGGAGATTGTCCTGGCGCGCACCGGGCAGGTGACGATTTTTAGCCCAGAAATCCACCAGGGTGATTTTTGGGGCACGCTGGCACGGCATACCTGGAATACCGTGGCGATGTTCTTCATCCAGGGCGACCGTATCTGGCGTCACAATCTCGCCTGGCGACCTGTTTGGGATCCCGCTCTGGGATTAGCGTGCGTGATAGGGATTGGCGTGGCATTGGGGGGCATTTTCGGTGCCGGGGCGCATAACAGGCAGGCAGGGACACATGGGCACGCGCTACCCCTGGCATTGATTGTTCTGTGGACGGCGGCGATGGCGTTGCCGACACTGCTTGCCGAGGATGCGCCTCATTTCTTGCGCGGAGTCGGTGTGCTCCCGACGGCGGTGTTATTTCCTGCCCTGGGTCTGGCATGGATTGAGTCGCGAGGTGTTTCTGCTGCATCACAGTTCGCATCTCGCGTCTCGGACATCCGGCAGTGGGCGGGGCGCGTCATTCCGGTGTTCATGCTTTTCATTGGGCTAACTTTTACTGTTCGGGATTATTTTATCACCTATGCCCAGGCGCCGCTGGCATACCACTGGCTTGAGGGTGGAGCGGTGGAGCTGGCGGGCGCATTGAATACGGCGCGCGGTGTGGGTTGGGATGGCGCGCGGATGTTGCCCGGACCTGATAACGGGCGTACGCTGATTGCGGATCGTGGGCTGTGGAACTCGTGGGAGGCGTTGCCTTTCCTGGTGCCAGTGGAGCGGACGGCGTTTTTGCCGTTGGTCGCGCCGCCGCTGCTGGATGCGGGATTGACCTTCGCGGTGTGGCCCTACCGCGATTGGCAGACCGAGGTCTTTTCGTTGATTCCCCGCCCGGCGTATCTAAGTGTCCGCGCGGGACCTGAGGTACAGGGCGATAAGGACCCGGAGCCATTTGTGGCGGCGCTGCTGATCAACGCTGAACCGCGCCCGGAAGTCCCCGCTGCCGTGGCGAATTATGGCGAGGGGGAGATTTTTCTGCGCGCTGTTTTGGTGCGTCCGGAGACGCGCACTGTACCCAAGGGCGGTGTGACTGTGCGCTTGTGGTGGGATTGTCGTGCTCCGCTCGATGCAGATTACACTGTCTTCGTCCATTATCTGCGAGATGGAGAATTGCTCGCACAGCACGATATGCCGCCGGGTGCAGGGTATCTGCTGACCTCCGGTTGGCAAGTGGATGACCTCATTCTGGATGAGCATTTTCTGCCGGACGTAGTTCCTGACCCGGCGCGAGATACCCTGCGTATCGGCTTTTATCGCAGCGATACCGGTGAGCCATGGGGAACATGGATCGAGCAGGGGGTGATTTTGGAGTCGGAACGTTGAACTGCAGGTTTGCTTTAGCCGCTCTCCAACCACTCGACGCGGATGAGATGTTGTATGGATTGAAATTCGGGATCGCCGGTGATGAGGGTGGCTTTGAATTCCTGTGTCAGCGCGGCTGCAAAGGCGTCGGCATACGCAATAGGGTGATGCGCTTTGAGATGCGCAGCTGCCTGGATGCGTTCGAATGAGGCGGAGATGAGGTGTACCGGGGCTTCCATTAAGGTGCTTAGGAACCGTTGTGCGTTGGAAATGCCCTTTGCTCGTTCAATGATGTATAAAACTTCACCGACATTGATCTCGCTGATATAGAGCTGGCATTGTGTGAGCTGCGCTTGTTCCAAGAGTGCTCGCACACGAAGGTATCCAGGCTGGTGGCGGATAAAAGCGATGATCGCAAATGAGTCCAGTACGTATGAGCGCGTCATGCCTCAATCTCGTGTTCGAGGGGGGTGGGTTTTTGTTGCTGTTGGATTTTGTCTGTTTCATGCTCGGCATCAGTTTGTCGCTCTTGCAGCAATATCGCTGTCCAATCGGCGTCATCGCCGGCAAACATTCCATCCAGCGCAGCGACAGGATTCTCGGGTACAGGTACGATGGCGGTTACATCACCATAGGTTACAATTTGCACGCGTGTACCTGGATATAAGCCTCTGGCTTCACGGATTTCCTTGGGTATAACAATAGCGCCTTTTTCGGATATGATAGCGGTCTTCATGGTAACTTTTCCATGTATAGTATAACGAATCTATAAAAAGTATAATTGAAAACACTCCGGATGTCAACTATACGGTCGCGCCAAATTGCATTTTTTGCCGTGTTGCTTCTTCTACCCTTGCTCGCAGCATTTCCGCTGTGGGGACCGGGCATGGTGAACACGCGCGGCGGCGGCGATAGTCCTTTCCTGTTACAGCGCACGCTGGATATGGCGGACAATCTGCGCCACGGCATTTTCCCCGTGCGCTGGATGGCGCATGCCGCCTATGATTTAGGCTACCCGTTCTTCAATCACTACGCTGCTCTGCCCTTTTACCTGAGCGGCGGGTTGGCGGCGTTAGGGTTTTCGCCGATTCTGGCGGTTCAAGCCACACAAACCCTGGGCTTTGTGCTTGCGGCGTTGACTGTTGCATTGTGGGCCTGGCGCGTCTATCGCAAGCCACAGGCTACGCTGCTCGCGGTTGCGGCATATACGTTCGCGCCCTTTCATCTGGTCAATGTTTATGTGCGCGGTGACTCGCTCTCCGAATTCTACGCCTTCATCTGGTACCCCCTCATTCTATGGACGCTGGATCGTGCTGCCGAGCGCTACACGCCCTGGCGGGTGATGCTTGTCGCGCTAAGTTATGCGGCATTGCTCCTCACCCATAACGTCTCGGCGCTTATTTTTGCTCCCTTCGCGCTGCTCTATGCTGTACTCCGGCAAGCCGGCGTATCGGGCTGGCATTCGAAGCGTGAACTAAAGACCGGCGCTTTGCGCTTCATGTCTTTGTTGTTTCGCAGCATTGCTCCCTTTCTCCTGGCTTTCCTGCTCACGACCTGGTTCTGGATTCCAGCCATCGCCGAGACGGGCTACGGGCAGATGGGACCTGAGTTCACGGCGGGATATTTCCATTATAGCAATCACTTCCGCGGCCTGAACCTGGTGCAGCGCTCGTTCTTCTTTGACTACACTGTTGCGGGTGAAGCGGGCGCCGCCGGTCCCTTTGTGATGGGCCTGGTGCAGGCGGGACTGGCGTTGTTGGGGGCAGGGTTCTTGATTGGGGAGCTCATCAGGGCAACACGCGTGCAGAGCGGTGAGAGAGCACGTAAGGCAGAGAGTAAATCTGAGCATCAAGGTTTAGGGAGCGCGGGGCGCTCGTCCTCGATGGCTCACTCCGCCTTTATCCTTTTTGGCTTGGCCCTTTCCACCTTCATGATCACGCCACTCTCTTCATGGTTGTGGGAGCACTTGCCGTTGTTGGAAATCACCCAATTCCCCTGGCGTTTTCTCTCCGTCCAGGCGCTCTTTGCGGCGCTGGCTACAGGAACCATCGCCAACGAATTGGCGTACCGGCAGCCTGGGGAACTGGTGCAGCGCCTTTCACGCAGCACGCAGATTTTCTTCCGTGGCGCGCGTTTTGCCGTGCCCCTTCTACTGGTTATTCTGGTTGCGCTCGGTGCGTTGCATCCCGAGCGCCTTTTGATTACCTCTAAAGATGTGACCTGGGACAACCTGTTGCTCTACGAGGCTTTTACCGGCAATATCGGGACGACCATCCGCTACGAATATCTTCCAGCTGATGTGAAACCGCGCCTGTATATTTCTGAATCCGTGGTGGATGGGGTGAATATGGCGAAACCCATCACCGGCAACGGCGCGGCGCTGGCGGCGGAATTGTTGGCTCGCGTCCCGAATCGCCAGGAATGGCAACTTGCGCTTGAATCTGCTGCGCCAGTAGCCTTTCCATTGAATTGGTGGCCCGGATGGCAGGCGCAGGTTGATGGCGGCAATGCCGCAACCTATCCGATGACCGGTTCTGGGCGCCTGACGGTAGACCTGGCGGCGGGAGAGCATACCGTGGTGTTGCGACTGCGCGACACGCCTTTGCGGGTAGTGTCATCATGGATTTCAGTTGTAACGTTAGTTGCGGCAAGCCTTTGGCTCTGGCGCGTCCAACGCCGGGTGGATGTGGGACAGCTTCGGGGCGTTCTCTTGCTCTGTGCTTTTGCCTTGGGAATCTCGTTATTGGCTCCAACCGTTTTTAGCGTTGTTCCGGCCTCATCTTCCCCTGCTCTCACGGCTTTCGACTTCATTCAGGCGCCTTATCCACATCACGAGCCGGTGCGCTTTGGAGCATTGCTGTTGGAGGAGGTCTATGCCACTTCTGGCGCTACTGCTGATGCGCTGAATATCGTGGCTTTACCGGGCGAGACCCTTGGGCTGGGACTACGATGGCAGCAATCGAATACGACACCGCTTACTGGAACACTGCGGCTGATCTCTCCGGTGGAACCCCGCCACGGCGTGCCCTACGCTCTGGCTGAAGCCACATTTGCCACGACGCCTGTATCTCAGGATGGATTAGGGGCTGTTGGCGTGACTTTGGTTTTGCCGCCAGACCTTGCGCGTGGCCTCTACCTGCTGGAATTGCGCTTCTATGGCTCTGAGGGTGAACTCCATCCTCAAACCCCACAGGGCGTGGGGCGTGGGACACTCTACGTCGGCGCGGTGCGCGTGCGCAGCAATTCGCGATCCGACCTGTTTGCGCCAGCTGCGGCGCAGCTGGGCGAGTTGACCCTGCACAGTGTGATGCCGTTGAGCTCGACGCTCGATACGCTGCGTCTGCAATGCGCCTGGTCTCTGGGGTCGAAGACTCCTCGCAATTGGAGCCTTTCTCTGCGGTTGCTCGACGCGGATGGGCGCCAGCTCAGCCAGGTGGATTTGCAACCGGGTTATGGTTATCTCCCCACTTCGCTCTGGCAGCCCGGTGAGAGGGTCACCGATTATCCGGTCCTCTCCCTGCCGGAGGGGTTGGCGCCTGGTGCGTATACGTTGCGCGTGATTGCTTATCTCGAAGCTACCATGGAGACCGCCGGCGAGGTTGATTTGCCCATAACCATCACACAGATGACGCTATGGGATCCGCGTGAGTCGTGTTGCGAATGGCAGCGTCGCGAATCGCGGACGTTGTGCCAGGCTGAAGGGGTGGCGCTGACAGGATTGCGGATGCCTGAAACGCAAGCCGAAGGAGCCCCCCTCGACTTCTCTGCTGAGTGGAGCGCTGCCGAAGCACCTCTTGTGGATTTGGTGGCACGCTGGGAGGTGCTGGATGCTGCCGGTGAGACGGTTGCCTTGCGTGAAAGCCCTCTCGCGCCGGGTTCGCGCACGACACTGTGGTCCAGGTTGGCGTGGGTGCGTGCGCCCGTCACGCTGGAGTTACCGCCGCAGATGCCCTATGGTCCATATCGCTTGCATCTGACGTTGCTGGTGGGTGCTGATACCCTGCAGCGCTGCGATTTGGGCGCACTGAACATCACCTCACGCCCACGCAGTTTTGCGCTTCCTGCGCCGGTACATCCCCAGCAAGCTGATTTCGGCGCGGAGCTGCGCCTGTTGGGCTACGACTTTGATGATAACTCCGAGGCTCTCACCCTGACGCTGTGGTGGCAGGCGCAGACCGCACCCATGCGTGATTACAAGCGTTTTGTGCATGTGCTGGCACCTTCCGGGGAGATTGTCGCGCAGGATGATGCTATGCCTCGCGCCTGGACCTATCCCACTAGCTGGTGGGCTGCCGGCGAGGTGGTGAGTGAGACGGTCACGCTTATGGCGCCTCCTGGCGAGCACCGTATCGGTGTGGGGTGGTACGATGGCGCCTCTGGCATCACGCTGCCCGCGACCGACGCTGCAGGCGTGCCCTGGGCCGATAACCGGGTGATCCTCGATGGGGCGGGGGTGATTCCGCACAGGTGATCTATTGTCACCTGCGCTAACTACGCTATAATTTGATTATCAAGGTTTTATTGTCATGGGTAGGTTGAGGGACGCTCGCCCGCGCATACTATCATTGCCAGGCCTTATTTTATCTAGTGCCAACGGCTTTTTCCTACTGAACTAATCCGTCTGTCAGGTGGAAGTCCCTCCCCACACACCCCGACCAATTTTGGTCAGGGGTCATTTGCTTATACCTTAACAAGAGTCATTATTCGGGAGGGATTTATGATACACATTGTGACGGACACCACGGCATATCTGCCGGCCTCGATCCGTGAGGCATGGTCAATTCATACGGTCCCGCTCAAGGTCAATATGGGCATTGACCTTGCGGATCAGAACGAGGACAGCATTCCGCTGGAAGCGTTTTATCAACATCTTGAACGTGTTGAGACTGCACCGACGACGAGCCAACCCGCTCCTGGGGAATTCATGCGCCTTTATGAAAACCTTACCCGCGACGGCGATGAAGTGCTTTCCATTCACATTTCTGAAGCTCTGAGCGGAACTGTGCGGGTTGCGCAGATGGCGGCGCAGGAAATCGCGCCTGATCGCATTACGGTGCTTAATTCGCGCGCAACGACCTGCGTTCTGGCGTTGATGGTCCACGGCGCAGCCAAAGTCCTGGCGCGCGGCGGCACACGCAGTGAAGCCGCTGCTGTGGTTGAGTACATGATTGACAACTTTGCAGGGGTTTTCCTGGTGGAGAACCTCGACTATTTGCAGAAGGGCGGACGCATCAATGGCGCTGCCAAACTGTTGGGGAATATATTGCACCTGCGTCCCTTGCTATATCTGAATGAGGGCAAGATTGATGCACTAACGGTCGCGCGCACCCGAAGGCGAGGCTTGTTGCAGCTGCTCTCCGAAACGCAGAAGCGCGTGGGGAGTGGACCGGTTTATGCTACTGTTACCCATATTCAGTGTGCAGATGAGGCGCAGCTCTTTGCAGAGCAGGTTCGCCAGGAATTGCAGTGTGTGGATTTTTTCATGCATGAGACAGGCCCTGTGATTGGTTCGCATGTGGGTCCGGGCTTCATCGGCCTGGGGGTCTGCCCGGTCGCCGGATAGCGGACAGGGCATCATGGCGCGTTGTAAGACAAACCCTTGCAGCTAAACAGAGACCAACTGCAAGGGTATAGCTTATGTTGTTTGGGGGAGTGTTTATGCCCGAAGCTACTTTTCATTTTCCGCCGGGTTTCAAGTGGGGTGTGGCTACAGCATCTCATCAGGTTGAGGGTAACAATACCAACAACCAATGGTGGGCTTGGGAGCAACAGGAAGGACATATCAAACAGGGTCACACCTCAGGGCGTGCGTGCGATTGGTGGGAGAATGCCGAGGCGGATTTTGATCGCGCCGCTGCGATGGGGCTGAATGCAATGCGCCTTTCCATCGAGTGGAGCCGCGTGGAACCGGAACCGGGGCGTTTTGACAACGCTGCCCTGGAACGTTATCGTGAGATGCTAGGGGGCTTGCAGCAACGCGGCTTGGAACCGATGGTTACCTTGCATCACTTCTCCAATCCGCTCTGGTTGGAACAACAGGGCGCCTGGATCAACGAGGGCACGATTTCCTATTTCGTTCGCTACGTTGAACGTATCGTCAAGGCGCTAGGGGATCAAGTCACGCTGTGGTGTACCATCAACGAACCCAACGTCTACGCGGTGATGAGCTATCTCTATGGGCTTTTCCCACCTGGACAGCGCGACTTTAGGGCAACCCGTGTGGTTTTGCAGAATATGCTCAAGGCTCATGGGGCGGCTTACCGTGCAATTCACCGGTTGCAGCCTGCCGCCAAAGTGGGATTGGCGCACAATCTGCGTTTCTTCGACCCGGCGAACCCAAGTTCACTGTTCGACCGATTAGTTGCCAGCGTGTTGGATCGAAGTTTTAATCGCGCCACCTTTGATGCCGTGTGGAAGGGGTGGTGGTCGCTGCCTATCGGTTTTGGTCCCGCATGGTCGCTACGGCGCACGTTGGATTGGGTTGGTTTGAATTACTACACTCGTGATCTGGTTGCCTTTGATAGGGGCGCCAAGGAAGCGTTGTTCAGTCGTCTAACGCATGCCCCCGATGCAGAGCTGCTCGATGGAGGCTACGGAGAGCTCTACCCAGAGGGTCTGCGGCGCGCGATTAAACGGCTTTGGCGGATGCAGTTGCCTATCTATATTACAGAGAATGGCATACCCGATAGCGATGATGACCAGCGACCTGCGGCATTGCTGTTGCACTTGCACCAGTTATGGAAGATTCTTCAGAACAACATTCCCGTGCAGGGATATTATCACTGGACGCTGGTGGATAATTTTGAGTGGGCTGAAGGCTGGACCTTGCCCTTTGGACTGATAGAGATGGATCCAGCGACGGGGATCCGTACACCGCGCCCCAGCGCCGATCTTTATACGGCGATTGCACGCGGCAATGCGATTACGCCAGCTCTGTTGGATGCCTATGCTCCGCGGTTGCGCCCGCATCTCCTGCCGGATTGATTCCCACACCGTATGAAGACGACGGACCTCGATTACGAACTCCCTGAAAGCTATATCGCTCAGCAGGCTGTGGAACCGCGCGATAGTTCCCGGCTTTTGGTGATTCACCGCGATACTGGGCTTCTGGAACACCGCATCTTTAGGGAGATTGGGGACTATCTGCGCCCTGGCGATTTGCTGGTGGCTAACGAGAGCCGTGTGATTCCGGCGCGTTTGTTTGGACGCAAAGCATCGAGTGGCGGCAAAATCGAAATCCTGCTGCTGCGTGACTTGGGCGAAAATCGCTGGCGTGCATTGTTGGGCGGCGCACGGACTCGTTCGGGCAGTCGCATCCAGTTAGTACAAGGCCATGAGGCCATGCCGTTATATGCCGAAGTGCTCGCTACCGGTGAGCGGGGTGAGCGCACCGTGGTCTTCTCCGAGCCGATTGAACCCTATCTGGATAGCCTGGGGCAGATGCCGCTTCCACCGTACATTCACCGCGCTTTGGAAGATCCGGAACGCTATCAGACGGTCTATTCGCGCACTTTGGGAAGCGCTGCTGCCCCTACGGCAGGGCTACATTTCACGCCAGAGTTGTTGTTCTCCCTGCGTGATCAAGGCATTCAGCTGGCATTTGTGACCCTCCATGTGGGTCTGGACACGTTTCGCCCGATTAGTGAAGAAACTCTCGAATCCCATATCATCCATACTGAGTGGGGCACACTCTCGCCGGAGGTCGCTTCGCAGATCAATCGCACAAAGCTTATGGGCGGGCGGGTGATCGCGGTAGGCACGACCTCGGTGCGCGTTCTGGAGACCGCGGCACGCCAGGGCTTGCTGCAGACGCCGGATGGGACGTGTCCCTGGCGTGCATTGGCGCCTTTTGAGGGTTTTACCGATCTCTATATCACGCCTGGATTCCACTTCCGGGTGGTAGATGCGATGATCACCAATTTCCACCTGCCATGCAGCACCTTGCTGGCGTTGGTCATGGCTTTCGCGGGCACAGACCTCATCCGCGAGGCGTATGCCGAGGCCATCCGTGAGCGCTATCGCTTTTTCTCATTTGGCGACGCTACTTTGATGCTGTAATTTAGTCTGATTGCTGTACCATTTTCCTATTGCCGTTTCCAGACTTTGCGGTTATAATTAGGTTATAATCGCATTGTTCTTTTCAAGCGAGTAAGGCATTATGAAGTACTTCGCCTTCCTTTGTATTATCCTCAGTCTGGGGACGGTCGGTGCGGCGGCACATCCGCAGATTTCTTCAGTTATGCCTCTGGGTGAGGCCCTTTTCACTACACCCAGTGCTTTTGTATTGGGTGATGCTGGCGTCTGCTACACCGGATGTGGTGGCGTGCCCGGTGTGCCTTCTGCGGACGTGGATTACGAGCAACAGGTGATTGAATTAGTCAATGCGCAGCGGTTGGCCAATGGCAACCTGCCTCCTCTGAAACGGGTGGATTCACTTACCGATAGCGCGCGTTATCACGCAACGGATATGGGGCAAGATGATTATTTCAACCACGATTCGTATGATCGTGTGAATGGAGCGCTGGTGCGGGTGTGTGGGACCTGGGATCGCGTCCTCAGCTACTATGGCAGCGGTTGGAATGCACTGGCAGAGAATATCGCTGCTGGTTATGGCACGCCCGAGGCTGTGATGACGGGTTGGATGAATAGCTCCGGGCATCGCGCCAATATCCTCAACGCTAATTTGCGGGAAATAGGCGTCGGCTATGCTTATGTCTCCGGCAGTAGTTATAGTCGTTATTGGGTGCAGAATTTTGGCAGCAAGAGTGCTCGTTATCCTGTCGTCATCAACCGTGAGACAGCTATAACCGATGACTATCATGTAAGTCTGTATCTCTATGGGGCTGATATCTGGACTGAGATGCGTTTGCGCAATGATGCGGACGCCTGGACTGCCTGGCAGCCTTTTCAGTCTTCGATCGCATGGACTTTGCCTCAAACAAAGGGAATGCACACTGTCACTGTGGAAATGCGTAACAGCAACAGTAATACGACCTCCAGTGATACGATCTATTTGAGCCGGGATTATCTGGCTACTTTGGGTAATCTCCCTGCCACGGGCACCTTCATCTATAGTATTCCGGAAGGTCAATTCATGCCGGAGCGCCTTGTACTATCACCGCAAAATGCTACCAGTGAAGCCACGCTTGTCTGGACTGTGACACAATCTGGCAATTGGTTTACCCTTGATTCTACTTCTGGCAGCACCCCCGCTACAATCATGCTTACCCCATATCTTTCGAATCCCCCGGTTGCTGGCACATACACGGGTAGCATCACCGTCACTGTGACGCAGCCATTGAATACACAGAACTCACCTCAAAGCATCAATCTCACTTTGCACGTGATTGAGTCTCCCATACGCCGGATCTACCTGCCCCTGGTGTGTCATTATCCTTAAATCTAGCACAGCTGGTTTTCCTGTTCTGCTATTCGTTACGTCGTGTTTCGGTTAAGTTACGGTTTGACGTCCTGTGATATTTTGGGACCTTTGGTTATTGCAAATCGAAAAGAGGAGAGTATACTTGAAGCATGGTGCTGCAGTAATGTCATTTTTGATCCTGTTTTTACAATCAAAAATGCAGTTTCCGAGCATTCTTGATGAGCCCACGGAGATATTATGAGCAAACTGGATGGTTTACACTCGAAAATCCAACCTGGTGAGCGCGGACTGGTTTTCGCATTAGGTTTTATCTTGTTGGCGAGCGCCCTGGCGGGGGAGATTTCTGGTATCGTTTCGGTAAGCAATTTTCTGGAAACAAGCGGCGCCAATGGTATCTTGATCGTTTGGATCATTGATATGGCAGTGATGTTGGTGATGACGGGCCTTCAATCGCTCTTCGTGGATCGCTTTAGCCGCATTGCCATCATGCGCACGATGACTCTCGGTTTTGTGGGGGCTTTCGTGATTCTGCGGCTTTTGTTCACCTTCGGCGCGCCATCTTCTTTAACGTATGGTTTCCTGTATCTGCTTTCAACCCAGCAACTACTCATCTTCCCCATTTTCTTCTGGTTACTGGCAAATGATTTGTTCGATATGTCACAAACCAAACGTCTGTTTCCTATTATTGCCGGCACCAGTTTCATGGGGAGTCTGCTAGGTATTGGTTTCAGCACGGTGCAACCGGCGTTATTCGCTCGCACGGGCGTACCCGATACCGAGGTCTTTACGTTTAACGTCTTGCTTTATCTGGCTATCTTTGTAGTCCTCGAAATGGGTTTCAAGAAGGTTAAGATCCGTGAGACAGTGCAAAAAGTGGAGACTGTTCGCGAAACGCTAACCGAGGGTTGGCAGTTTGTGCGGGAGGTGGAATCTTTCCGCTATCTCATGTTTGCCCTGGCTGCGTTGGCAATCTGTGATGTAATTCTGGAATTCAGATTCCTCGCGATTCTGGAAACCACTTTTCTCACGGCTGATGCCTATCAGCGTTTTTATAGTCTCTACCGTCTCATTTTTGTGGTGTTGGCTTTCTTGCTCCAAACCTTTTTGGCTGGCACAGTCATCAACAAACTCGGTCTTAAGCAGGTGTTCTTCATCTATCCGGCAGCTGCTCTGGCGGGCTTGCTGAGCATGCTGGGCTTTCCCGGTATTACCACCGGTGTCGGGGGGCTGCTGTTGGAGAAGCTATCAGCTTATGCTATAGATGAGCCCGCCCGCAAATCTTTCCAGGCTTTGGTGCCTGAGGAGCGTCGGGGGCGGGTGAGCATTTTTATGGACAGCTACCTCTACGCTGGCGGAAGCATCGTTGGGGCGCTGCTGTTACTGGGCATCATTGGCATCGGCGCCTGGTTGGATTGGTCTGGTTCTCATTATCTCTATCTGGGATTAGGTGCGCTCGCAGCAGTGTTTGCGCTCTGGTCAATTTTTCAGATGCGTCGGGTATATGATAAGAGTCTTTTCAATTGGCGTATTAAGCGGCGCCAACGGCGCTCGAGTGTGTTGGATAACCTGGATTTCTGAAAGATTGTGACTTGTTACGATGTCTGTGGCGGGGCTTTAGCAGGGTAATTGGAACCTCCAAGCGGCAATTACTGACTGAGATCTTCTAATGCGTTGATGCTGCCACCGCTCTTTACTAGTTGGAGGTGGAAAATGGAATTAACTTTCGATTGGGATGATTGGCGCGCTCAGTTGCAGCATCGTATTACCACGCTTGAGGCGCTACAGAGATGGATTGCTGTGTCGCCTGGAGAAGCCCAAGCGATTGCGGCTTGCGATGGGCGATACCGTTGGAGTGTGACGCCTTATTATGCTTCTCTTATGGACCAGGACGATCCTAAATGCCCCGTCCGTCAACTTGCCGTGCCGCGTCTGGAGGAATTTCAACTCTACCCCGGCGCCAGCGTGGATCCCGTGGGTGACACTGTCTATCGGAAAACCAATCGAGTGATCCACAAATACCCCGACCGGGTGATTGTTCTGGTGACAGAACTCTGCGCTGTTTATTGCCGGCACTGCACGCGTAAATATCACACGACAGATCTTGGCGGGACGTACTTTGAGCAGGGTGAAAACGCTTCCTGGGAACCCGATTTCGCCTATATCGAGCAGCACCCCGAGGTGCGCGACGTGTTGCTCACCGGAGGTGATCCTCTCGTCTATTCTGATGAGCGTTTGGAATCAATTTTGGCTCGGCTGCGCGCTATCCCTCATGTCGAAATCATCCGCATCGGGAGTCGTATCCCAGTGGTCCTACCGCAGCGTATTACCGAGAATCTGGCAGCAATGCTGGAGCGCTATCATCCACTGTGGCTCAATACCCATTTCAACCACCCTAAAGAGATCACACCTGCGGCAGCGGCAGCCTGTGATCGTTTGTTGCGCCATGGGATCGTCGTGCAGAATCAGAGCGTGCTTCTCAAGGGCATCAATGACGATTTGCCGACGATGCGCCGGTTAATGACAGAGCTGTTGAAAATTAGCGTTCGTCCTTATTATCTCTATCATTGTGACAATGCTATAGGCATTTCCCAGTTTGTGACGACCCTGGAGGAGGGACGAGCGTTGATGCGAGGGCTGAAAGGCTATCTGACCGGCTTTGGCGTGCCGGAATACGTTATCACCACACCTCTGGGTAAAATCCCTTTGTGTGAGGAGTATTTGCACCAGGATGAGGCGGGTTATTGGGTGGAGAATTATCGCGGACAGAGAATGGTCCTTGATAAGGCTCTGCTATTTGCCGAGGAACCGATGGTTGCTGAGCCGGCATTGAAGGAGTAGGAAATGGCATCTGAAACACCGCAGAAGAAACGTTTTATTAGCCTGAGAGTCAAATTGTTGGTGGGTTTCACGTTATTATTCATGGTTGTTTTTGCCGTTGCTTTTTACTGGTTTTATACTTTTGCGACCGATGTGGCAATGAACCAGATTGAAGAGGATATGCTCACCACGTTGTATGGGGGGTTGGAGGGCATTGATGGCGACACTTTCGCCGCGTTGGCGGAGGAAGCCGAGCTGCGCGATGATGGCTTGAGTGACGATCCCCGCTATTGGGACCACATGGCGTGGATTGAGACCATCCATGACCTGGAACCTCGCGCCAATCCCTACAGTTGGGTTCGAGGCGATCTGAATGTGCAAAATGAGGTGCTCTTTATCGGTGATATTCTGCGCTTGACCCAACCCGAGAATGCCACGGTGTTCCGTGAGCCTTATATTACTCAGGGTTCAATGATTACTGGCATGTTGACGTTGTGGGAGGACCTGGAACCCTATCAGGATGATTGGGGGTACTGGATTTCCGCTTATGCGCCCATTATCAACTCTGCGGGAGAATCAGTAGGGGGTTTGGGGATTGATTTTCGTGCAGATTATGTATTCCAGGTCCAGGATTCGATCAAGAGCCGCATTCTGGTTTCGTTTGCCATCACCTATCTGGTGCTTTTCGGATTCGTGTACCTCCTCTCCCGCACCTTAACGGGTCCGATTATTGCTTTGACCGGTATTGCGCGTGAAGTCGCTGATGGCAATTATGGGCAGGATATCAGCAAGCTCTACGGCGGCAAGACGCAGGATGAGGTGGATGCATTGGCGCAAGTTTTTGAGTTGATGGTGAGCAAGGTCCGTGCTCGTGAGGAGGGACTGAAGCGCCAGGTGCAGGAGTTGCGGATTGAGATTGATGAGGTCAAGAAGGCCCGGCAGGTTGCAGAAATCACCGAATCGGATTATTTTGTAACCTTAAGGGATAAAGCACGTGTGCTTCGCGAGCAAAAGATAGCTGATGCAGTAGCTGAGGAGGAGTGAGGCGCATCATGTGCGCCCCGCTCGCTACTCTCGATTAGTGACCATATTTCCAGAGGAGGCAATCTATGTCCAAAATCATATCTATCCATTCTTTCCGTGGTGGTACGGGGAAATCAAATATCTCCGCAAACGTCGCTTCACAGCTGGCGCAGCGTGGTAATCGCGTAGGCGTCATTGACACCGATATTCAATCCCCAGGTATCCACGTTCTCTTCGGCATGGACGAGGAGCAGATTGACAAGTCGCTGAATGACTACCTGTGGGGGCGCTGTAACATCGAGGATACCGCTTACAACGTCAGCGCACGCATCGGCAAGGGCGAAGTCATTGTCATGGGGGCGGACCTCTATTTGATTCCCTCCAGCATTCGCGCTGGGGAAATTGCCCGCGTCCTGCGCGAGGGCTATGACGTCAGCATGCTGAACGAGGGCTTCCGCGCTCTGGTGAAGCGTCTCAAACTTGACTATCTCGTTATTGATACCCATCCGGGTCTGAACGAGGAGACGCTGCTCTCCATCGCTATCTCCGATATCCTCTTTATCATTCTGCGCCCCGATCAGCAGGACTTCCAGGGAACCGCGGTTACGGTAGATGTCGCGCGCAAGCTGGAAGTGCCGCACCTTTTCCTGGTCATTAACAAGGCGCTCTCCTCCTATGATTTCGACGATCTGAAGCAGCGTGCTGAACGAATTTACGACAGCGAGGTGGCGGCCATTCTGCCATTGTCTGAAGATGTGGCTCGCTTGCAATCCACAGATATCTTCTCACTGCGCTTCCCGGATCATCCTGTTTCTGCGGCCATTCGGCAGATTGTCGGGTATGTTGAGGCGATTGGGAAATGATCTGCCATGAGTGTGGAGCTCCTGCCATAGGTATTTGCAAGTTTTGTGGACGCGCCGTGTGCAAAGATCATTACACTACGGTGACGCCTATCGTTCTGGCGATGTATCTGGGCCGGCAGAATACTCCAAAAGCTGTGGTTGTGAGCAATGTTCTTTGGTGTGGCAAGTGCCAACCTCAGCCAGAGCCGATAGAAATTCCCGAGTTCTTCTAGGAGGGCAGTCGTGGGAATCTTCAAACATTTGCAAGATGAGGTTCAGGAGCGCGAGAAGCGTGAGGGCATTACCCTGGCTGACTTGCTGGAACTCGACTCCTCGCTGCGCCGGGTGATGAATCGGGTGACCCGCTATGGGGAGATGACGGTGCCTCAAGCCGTGGAACTCCTGGAGGATACGCCGGAGAATGTCACTCAGATGTTGAACACTCTCGCCGAGAAAGGTTATCTCCTGCGTGAGAAAGGGCCAGAAGGTTGGGTCTACCGCGTTCATTTGGCTCGTAAGCGTGGCACATCGTTGCCGCCGGGCGTGTGGTCTGCATTGGGGAGTCAACTACAGCCAGAACCCTCGGATGCTCCTGACGAAGACTCTGAAGACGTCGTGGAAACTGAAGCGCCCTGAGCGTTCTTGTCTCTTTTGGATCGCTGGCATAACAGGTGGAAAGAGCTATGCAGATATTTCTTGCTGCTTTGATTGCGGGAGGCATCCCTCTCATCTTCCTCTTCGTCATCTACGCACTTGATCTCTATGCCTCCCGCACTTTCCGCCTGGTGCTCGCCTGTTTTGCTTGGGGCGCCATTGGCGGCGTTGGACTCGCCTATCTCTTCAACACGCGTGTAGCGGTTCCTTTTATTCAGCGCTATCATCTCGATATGTTGTGGCTCTATGTGGTCTTTGCGCCGATCGCTGAGGAGCTTTTCAAATCTCTCTCCCTTTTTCCGGTATCTCGTCACCGTGATTTTACATATTTCGTGGATGGCGCGATCTATGGTTTTGCTGCCGGTATCGGTTTCTCCATCACCGAGAATTTCCTCTATATCAGCCAGGCTCCCAGATCGGCAATCTTGCTCGCGCTTGTCCGTGCTTTCTCTACCTGTTTGATGCATGGCAGCGCCGCCGCCCTGGTGGGCGTGGCGGTGGGGCGTTTCCGTTTCCGCCGCGGGGTCCATCGTGGGCTAGCCGTTGTGGGTGGGTGGGGAGCTGCTATCCTGTTGCACGCTTTCTTCAATGCAATTGGGCAGGCCAATCTTGTGGGCGTTGATCTGGTAACGCCGCTATCCGTTGCTATTGGACTTCTGGGCGTGGGCTTGATTGCCTTCTTCATCAATCGGGGTCTTAGCGAAGAGGGTAAGTGGATGTTGGAGACATTGGATCGCCAGGTGGCTGTGAGCGGCGCCGAAGCTCGCGCTGCCCAGTCTTTTGCCACGCTGGAAGAGCTTCTGGAGCCTCTGGCGGCTACTTTCCCTGAGAAAGCGGAGCAGATTGAGGCCCTGGTGTTGCATCAGGCGAAATTTGGCATCAAACGCAAGATCTTCCAGCAATTGGATGCGCCCGAAGCCAGGACGCGCTTGCAGCAAGAGCTTGATGAGATGCAAGCGGAGATGGAAACGCTGCGCCGGCAAATTGGCAGCTACGCTATGATTTATGTGCGTAGCGTTTTTCCTGAAGGGCGGGTAAACGTTTGGTCCAATCTGGAACTACTGGTGCGCCAGGACCAGCCCGCTGATGTGGCGCGGTGGACTACATTGCTCACTGTAAAGGATGCTGCCGGCGCTGCGCCGCCAGCGCGCAGCATCTTCGGGCGCCTGGGCGAAATTCAGCAAGAGAAGCACCAGGGGAATGACGCCGGCCAATGATCCGGTGGCGGGTTGTGTTGCCGCCACTTTACCTGCCGTACTGCAAGATTATCTCTCGCCCTCTTTGTGGGAGCAGCTGCAAGCAGAACCTACCCGCAGAGGATTACTGCTTGATGCGCTCACTGCCTTGCATTCGTTTGTCTATCTGCTTTCTACGTACCTGCCCCATCCTCTTGTTGAGGCGCTTAAGCGCGACCCTGCACAGGCTCAGGTTGCCGGAGAGCCGTTGGAGGGCACGCTCCTCTTTGCCGATGTAAGCGGTTTTACGGCGCTTTCGGAACGCCTGGCAGATCAGGGTTCTGTTGGCGTCGAAACACTCACCGGGCATATCAACACCTACTTTGATGCCATGGTGCAGATTTTGGCGCGTTCTGCTGGTGCGCTGCTCAAGTTTGCGGGAGATGCTCTGCTCGCGTATTTTCCCTTTCAGGAGGAGGGACGGCATGCGCAGTGGGCAAGCCGTGCGGCGCAGCGCATGATGCGCGCTATGGACGCCTTTGCTGCTTTGGAGACTCCTGTGGGGTCTGTCGCGCTACGCATGAAGATCGGGTTGGCTACAGGCCCCTTTGTGGCGGCAAAAGCCGGTACAAAAGAGCGGATGGAGTACGTGATCTTTGGCGAGACGGTTGCCCGTACCCTGGCGGTAGAGGGGACGTTGAGCGCCGGGCAGATTGGGGTAGATGCGGCAACTGCGGCGCTGTTAGCGCCGGAGCAAATGAGCCCTCATACAGGCGGTTTCTCTCTCCTGTTCCCGGGTGGGGCGGATGAACGCGACGATTTCGAAATCCAGATTGAGAGCCAGCGTCGTGGTCGCAGCAGCGGTTTGTTGATGGCTTCTCCTGAAGAACTTCATATACAGATTGCCCTCGCGCTGTGCCAGATTCAGGCTTTGAGCGCTTTCTTGCCGGCGTCATTCGTGGAATTGTTGCAGGCACATGTGCATCAGCGGCAACTGCCGGCGGAAAATCGTCCTGCTGCGATTCTCTTCTTCAACCTGACCGGGATAGAGCCGTTATGGGATTCCGCAAATCCACACACATTGCCCCGCGCCGTACAGGTTTTGAATGCCTGTTTCAACGTAGTGCATACAAGTGTCGCTCGCTATGGAGGCATAATTAGCCGTATTGACCCTTACAAGACGGGGTCCAAAATCCTTGTCATATTTGGTGCGCCTGTAGCACATGAAGATGATCCCCTGCGTGCCGTGCGGGCTGCTCTTGATGCGCAAGCCGGGCTTGCTGAGCTGCGCGCGCGTTGGGAGCGCGATGCGATTCCGTCAGCAGAGGTGGCTCTGCGCGCGGGCATTGCCTACGGACCCACCTTTGCAGGCCCGGTTGGCGCTGCTATCCGCCGTGAGTACACGCTCATGGGAGATGATGTCAACCTCGCTGCCCGATTGATGGGCGCGGCGCAACCAGGACAGATTCTTGTGGCTCCGGCAGTTGCTGCTGCTATTCAGACCGCGGTGGAATTAGTGGCGCTCGCCCCGCTGCAGCTTAAGGGCAAGCGTGATCCGGTCCCCGTTTTCCAGGTTGAGAGTCTGGGGTATGACCCTTTGTCGCGCCGGTTAGCGCTTCGAGGGCCACTTTTGGGGCGGGAAGCCGAGTTGGAGCTGGCGCGCGCCGCCTTGCAAAGGGCACTCTCTGGGAAGGGTAGTCTGCTGAGTGTGGTAGGGGAGCCAGGGATCGGGAAGAGCCATTTCGCCGATGCACTGGCGGCTGAGGCGCGAGCGCAGGGCGCCAGTGTGCATCTCAACACCTGTGCAGCTTATGCACTTACCATTCCTTATGCCCCGTGGATTGCTCTTGTCCGGGCGCTGGCTCATCTCACACCAGAACTGGCAGGTGAGACTGCTGCGCGACAGCTCTTGGAATGGCTTGCGCATGAGGGCTGTGTTGCCGAAGATATCGCCGCGCCTCTGTTGCAGCTGCTCGGCTTGCCTGTGCTTTCGTTGGGAAACGCACACGTCTTTGGAGAATCTGTGCAGTCGCCTGCCCCAGCTCGTCCCGGACTCTTTCAGCGTCTTGGCGCGCAGGTTGCGCCGTCTCCTGCGCTGCCTTCCAGGGCTTCGCTCTGGCAGCTGGCGCGCGAGCGGCAGCATGTGTCTGGCGGCGGCGATACATGGCGTCATCTGGAGCGTCGTATCGCGGACCGTGCGCAGACCCGGCTTTTCGCTGCCATGGAGCATTTGTGGATTGCGCTAACGCAGAAATCGCCCCGTGTGTTGATTTTCGAGGATGCTCAATGGCTCGATGCGCCTTCGCACAATTTGCTGACACACCTTTTCGGTGTGCTCTCTGGTTATCCGGTGTTATTTTTGGTTGCCTCGCGCCCGGCAGAGGGAGCGGGGAACACCTTTCCCGGGCAGGTGATTTCTTTGGACCCACTTGCACCGAAGGCAGTTGAGGCGTTGGCATCTCGGTTATTGGGTGCAGATAGTCCTCCGGGGGAATTACCAGCGCTTATGCCAACGCTCATGGCTAAAACTGGCGGAAATCCGTTGTTTGTAGAGGAGCTCTGTGCCTGGTTCCGGCGCACCGGGGGAAAGGACCTTGAAGCCGGATTGCGGCGCTCGCTTACCCTCCAGGAATTGGTGCTGAGCCGTCTGGATACGCTCTCGCACGCGGAGGGAATGGCTGTGCGCGCTGCGTCGGTCGTGGGCAACGATTTTCAAGTTCCGGAACTGGCTGCGCTGCTGCATGAGACTGTGCCCACGCACTTGCTGCCGGCCCTTGAAGGGCTGGAGGATGCCCGGTTTACTTTTGCTATGCCGCAGGGGAATGCTGGGCAGGACACTGCGGCACATTCCTTTTGCCAAACCCTGGTTCGCGAGATGCTCTATGACTCGCAGCCTCTTGCCCAGCGGCGTCGGCTTCATGCCCGATTGGCGGAATATCTTCGACTCAGCCATGCGGTTGACCTTGCTGCTGTGGCGGAAGTGCTCGCTTTCCACTATCTGCAGGCCGGCGCCTGGCTTGAAGCGAGCCGTTTCGCTCTGCTGGCAGCGACCAAGGCGCAATCCCGTGCTGCCTATGAGGCGGCTTTGGGGTATTACGCGGCTGCTGAGCAGGCATTGATGCATCTTTCGAGGGCGAAAACTGCAACGCCGGAGGCACGTGATTTGTGGGGGCGTGTGCGCGTGGGGCAGGGCGATGTGGCATTCCTTCAGGGACGTTTTGAAGCAGCCGGACATGCATATGCTGAAGCTCGCTCTGATTTGCAGGACGACCCGCAACTGCTGGCGCGGGTCGTCTTGGTGCGACCTCTGTTGAAGCCGGATGCGTCTGTGTTGGAGATGACGGAGCATGCATGGCATGTGCTTGAATCAGCAGGAATGGCATTGCCTGCCATAGCTGCTGTGCTCAGCTGGTTTCACTGGCGTGAGGGTGACCTTCAGGTGGCGCCCATGTGGGCAGAACGCGGCAGCTCGACCGCGTTGATGACGTTCATTGGCGGCGATGGGCAGAAGGCATGGGGCAGCTACCGGGCTGAGAAAGAACCGGCAGGTGCGGCGCTGGTGGCGTTGCACCTGGCAGAATCTTTGTCCGCGCAGGGAGCCTTTGCCGAGGCGCAGTTGTGGCTCGCACGCGCCACAGAAGATTGGACACGCGAAGATGACGCCTGGGGGATGGCACTGGTGCAGTGTGAAAAGGCACGGCTCTGCCGGTTGCAGGGCGACGCTTCAGCCGCTGCTGGGATTGTTGAGGAGATACGCTCGTTGTTGCAGTCGGGATCTGCGCAAGCCTTTGATCCGGGAACGTCTGAGGTTGCACCGGATGCGGAGGAGGGTGATGTTTGTATTCTGGGACGACGGCGTTATGAGGATATCTTCCATGCTATGTATCTTTTCAATCTATTGACACCTCTCTCGCCGGAAGTACAATGACGAGAAGTTGTCGCACATAAGGGGTGAAATGATGCTTGATTCCACGGTACTCAAAAATGTTCCACTGTTTGCTCATCTTTCCGATGCTGAACTGGCACAATTACAAGCCGTCTTGACGCAGCGATGTTTGAACGCTGGCGATATTCTCTTCAACATGGGTGACGCGGGCGAGGAACTGTTCATCGTGCGCCAGGGTCGCGTTGCGATCTATGTGCCCAATCCTGAAACACCGGAGAAAGAGCAACCGATTCGAATTTTCGAATCGGGAGAAGCGCTGGGCGAGATGGCGCTGATTGACCGACAACCGCGCTCGCTTAGCGCCCGAGCTTTGGAGCCTGCGGTGCTGCTTGCGTTGACGGGTGAGGAGTTCCACCGGCTATTAGCTGCACATCCTAAGCTGGCGCTTAGTGTGATGAGTGGATTGAGCGACCGTATTCGCTACACGACCGAATTTCTGAGCGAGGTGCGCGGATGGGTGCAGCGTGTGGGGGCGGGCAAGTATGACCGTACCGGCAGTGCAAATCAGAATTATGCCGATCCTTCGATTGCCGCATTGGCTGCCGAGTTTACTCAGATGGCGGCCCAGGTGCAACAACGCGAGGAAGCGCTGCGCCAAGAGGTGTTGCAATTGCGTATCGAGATTGACGATTCCAAGCGCAAGCGTCATGTGGAAGAGATTACCGGTTCGGATTATTTCCAATCCCTTCAGCAACAGGCACGCCGTCTCCGCAGTGAGCAGAGTGAGGAGTAACCGCGTCTTGCCCCGTGTCCTGTAGTGCAGTTCGCGAAACCGGTCTATTGGGGAGGCGATAGCCATGCAGTGTTCAGTATGCGGCAATCTTAACCCAGGCACAGCCCGTTTTTGTATGTATTGTGGGGCAGCCTTTGTCAGGGGCAAGGTCTGTGTGCGTTGCTTCACCCTATTGCTCGCAGAAGCGCGTTATTGTTTTCATTGCGGGGCCTTTCAGGGTGAATTAGAAGGTCTTACCGCGACACAGGTCACGCCAACTGCAAGCACAATGGCGAGAACTTCCCCCGTTGTCTCCATCACTCCTGAGCCTGCCATGCCTGAGGCTGAACCGCCCGCCCTTTCGGGCGTTGCCTTGCCGCCCGAGCGCCCATTGGAGGCGTTGCGCAGCGACCTGCGGCGCTATTTGCCCGACTCGCTCTATGAGCCGTTGGAGCGCCGTCCCAAGGATCGGGATATCCTCGCGGTACGGGATCATCTCGGCGCTTTGTTGAGCACGGTGAAAACCTACCTTCCAGGTCCTGTGGTTTTAGCTCCGCAACCGGCGGGTGAGCCGGCAGGAGGTATGCTGCAGGGCGTGTTTCTCTTTGGCGATGTATCAGGCTTTACGCCGCTTTCTGAACGTTTGAAGCCTCTGGGACATGAGGGCGCCGAGCGGATCACCGGTATCATCAATGCCTTGTTCTCGCAGTTGGTGCAGGTGCTTTTTGCTCACGGTGGAACTTTGTTGAAGTTTGGTGGTGACGCGCTTTTGGGTTTGTTCCCTGCAAGCAACGAGGCAGAGCTTGCAGCGGGGGTGCTGCGCGCAGCGCAGGCAGCCTTGGAGATGCAGGCGGTTATGGAGCATGACGAATTTGCTGCCATTGATGCACTTGGCGAGACTCAAGCTCTGAAAATCAAGTGCGGCATCTCTGCTGGGCCTTATTTTGCTGCCCACATCGGTACCCCTCCGCAACCCGATTCAGGTGATTGGGGTTCGATGGCGTACGTGACCACAGGGCACACGGTGAATCTGGCTGAAGAGTGTGAGGGGCACGCCAATCCGGGTGAAGTGGTATTGCCGGCAGCAGTTTGTGCGCTGGTCGAAGGACAGTTGGAAACTGCAGTGGTGACCAAGTCTCCGGATCCGGCTTTTGTTCGGGTGTTGGATGTGTTGGTGGAACTCCCGGAGGTTCCGGAGCGCCTGTTTGCCAATGAGCCGCCAGAAGGGACTTATTTGGCGCAAATCACTTATCTCACCGATCGCTTGAACCGGTTGACCCCTTATCTATCCGTCGAGCTCCTCAGTCGTATTGCCCTTAACCCGCGCGATGCGCGCATTGCACCCGATCACCGTCCAGTTACCGTGATGTTTGTGAACTACGTGGGCATCAGCGACCTGATTGAAGACCTGGGTGAAAGCCATCCTGAGATTATTGTACAACAGCTCAATGCCTACTTCGTGTGGATGGCGCAGGTTGTGGAGAAATATGAGGGGTCACTGGCGCGTATGGATCAATACGCCGTGGGTGACCGGTTGGTGATTTTCTTTGGCGCGCCGCGAGCGCACGAGGATGACCCTGTGCGCGCGGTCTATACGGCGCTGGAGATGCAAGCCCTTACCCGGGAGCGCTTTTCGGCTCTCCAAACCCCCTTCGGTATCTATCGCTTCCGCCAACGCATTGGTATCAATACTGGCACGCTCTTCGCGGGAAACGTGGGCGCGTCTGACCTGCGGCAGGAATATACGCTCATGGGCGATGATATCAATATGGCGGCGCGGCTGATGTCGTATGCGGAGTGGGGCAAAATCTATATCAGCAACAAAACTGAAGAACGTGTGCGTCCTTTCTTTGAGTTGAGCGACCGTTTTGATTTGAAGGTGAAGGGTAAGGCGATTCTTATCCCGACCTATAAAGTGCTGGGGCCACGCGACGAGATTGGACCTACACGGGGCCTGGAAAGTGGCGAATCCCCACTTACCGGACGTCAGGAGGCATTAGCGCAATTGGAGCAGGTCGGGCAACGTTTTCTCAGCGGTCGCGGGCAGATCGTGGCATTGTTGGGCAACAGCGGCTTGGGCAAATCCCGGTTGTTGCGCGAATTGCAGCGGTGGTATGCCGGTCAGCCTGAGGCGACGGAGTTGCGCTGGATCGAAGCGCGTCCTTTCTCCTTTAGCGAGCACATCAACTATTGGCTGGCGCGCGAAATGCTTCGTACCATGTTGGGATTGGCTCCCGATGTGGATGAGAACGAAATACTTTTCCAACTCTGGGAGCAGGCCGAAAGCCTGCTCGGCAAAGAAAAGGCCCGCGAAATTGCGCCTTTTTTGGCTTATCTGATGAATCTGCCGTTGGAGGGTGTGTGGGCAAAGGAGGTCAAAGACCTTAGCCCGCAGGTGCGCCAGAAGGAGATTCTTTGGGCGGCGCGGGAATTTTTGGGCGCCGCCGCCCGGCGCTGCCCGTTGTTGATTGCTTTGGATGACCTGCATTGGGCGGATGAAGCATCGTTGGCATTGGTGGAAACTCTGCTGGCGGTGACCGATCAGGCGCCCCTGCTATTTTGCCTGGCTTCCCGCCCTGCACGTGATAAGCGCAGCTGGCAATTGCGCAATGCCGCCGCTGGCAATTTCCCTCATCGTTATACTGAGGTGCAACTCCAACCCTTGGTCCGCGAGCAGAGTCAGAGCTTGCTGCAGGCGTTGTTGCCTGGCGCTGAATTTTCTGAGGCGACGCTGGCAGAGATCTTCGACAAATCCGCAGGAAACCCATTCTATCTGGAAGAAGTGGTACGCTCCCTTATTGAAAGCGGCGCTGTGGTGCCTGAGGAGGTGCAGCTGCCCGGCGTGGAGGGGGCTGAGAGCAAGGCGCAGAGCTCAAGGCGATGGCGCGTGACTTCCCGTATCGAGCAGATTACGGTTCCCAATAGCCTCCAGGCTGCGATTGTCTCACGCATTGACCGGTTGACGGAAGATGCCCGACAGGGGTTGCAGATGGCGGCAGTCCTCGGGCGGCAGTTCCGCGTTGACTTATTGCGTGGTATTGCACAGGCCAATGAGGAGGTGGATTTGTGGCTGGCGCAGTTGGAACGCGGGGGATTGTTGCGTTCAACTGAGATAGGGGACTTGTCCACCTACGCTTTCCCAGATGCTCTGGTACAGGAGGTGGCCTATGACAGTATTCTGGTGCAGAATCGCAGCCAATGGCATCGCCGAGTCGGTGAGGCGCTGGAGGCGTTGACCGAGGATGGTTCGGTGCAGCTGCAGCAGCTGTTAGCATATCATTTTAGCCGCAGTGATGATAGCGCAAAAGCAATCAAGTATTTACAACTGGCAGCAAAACAGGCCCGCGAAGATTACGCTAATGAAACAGCAATCGCCTATTATCAGCAGCTTCTGGAATGGCAGCAAAAAGACCACGATTTAGCGGGGCAGGCACAGGCGCGCTACGCGATGGGGGTTATGGCTTATGAAATCGGCGACTATGACAGAGCCACCCCATGGCTGGAGGAGGCGACCGTGCTCTACCAGCAACTGGGAGATGAGGCCAATGAGGCATGGAGCGCCATGTACCAGGGAATGGTGGCTCTGAAGCGGGGTTTCTACGCGGAAGCGACGGCATATCACCAGCGTGCGCTGGAATTAGCTCGAAAGCGTGCTGACGGATTCCAGGAAGGCATTCACCTGACCAATCTGGCGCGGGTGACGTTGCGCTTGGGCGATTATCCGCAAGCTTTGGAACAGTTCCATGCCTCTCTCGCTTTGAAGCAGCAGAACGCCGATGTGACAGGGCAGGCTTTTGCCTGGTTCTATTTGGGATTGACGCATCTCTTCTGTGGTCAGTATGAAGCTGCGGGTGATGCTTTTGAGGCCTCGTTGGCATTATGGCAGCAGGTGGCTAAGAATGAGCGTGGCGTATCCTATTGTCATTATGGGTTGGGGCTGTTGGCGTTGCATCAAGAGCATTATACTGAGGCGGTTGGTTATTTCCAGCGTGCGCATGCTACCAGTGTCAAGTTGGTGTTGAAGGCAGAGATTATCGAGAACCTCTCCTTTTTGGGGCGCGCAGAATTGGGGTTGGAGCAATGTGAGGCAGCTCTGGCAGCCTCACAAGAGGCGCTGAATCTGTTGCGTACCCAGCGTGACGTCGAGGCTGTTCAGAATATTTACCTAAACCATTTCTACATCTTGAGCGCCTGCGGTGCGCCCGATGCCGCAACGGCATTGACGAAGGCCTACGAGATTGTGATGGAGCAGGCGCAACATCTCGAGAATGAATCCGCGCGACTGCGATTCCTGGAGCGCGTCCCCGTCAATCAAGAAATCCTGTTGGCAATGCAACGCCCAAAATAAACCTCGGTTTCCTGTTCGCCATAGTGAGACGGCTGAAGCCGCAGTTTTAGAGAGTGTTTTCGCTGTAGTGCGCACCGCTACAGCGAAAAACACAGCTTTTGGCGGGTTTCAGTCCCAAATTGACGCGTTATGCTGGAAATCTGAACAGTTACTGTTTTTTTAGTGGTTGACTTTTGAGTGGATGCGGTTATAATATTCATTCGCCTATGATAACGGAAAGACACGTGGATGCGGAAGCGCTGAGAAGCCTGGAAAGGCTCTCGGACGCTTCTTTTGTGCTGTATGGCTCGTGAGCCATATTCTTTGAGGGTCGTTTGAGACCATTGTGGGGGAAACGATGAATAGGGACGAAATTGTGACCGAAGCACGTACCTTTAAGATGTTGCGTATCAACCTGGCTTCACCTGATTCGATTCTGTCCTGGTCTTACGGTGAGGTAACAAAGCCGGAAACGATTAACTACCGTCGTCTACGCCCGGAGAAAGACGGTTTATTCTGCGAGGCCATTTTTGGGCCGAGCCGTGATTATCAGTGTTATTGCGGTAAGTACAAGGGCATTCGCTACCGCGGCATTATCTGCGATAAATGTAACGTTGAGGTCACTCGCTCTGCGGTGCGGCGTGAACGGATGGGGCATATCATGTTGGCGGCGCCTGTCGCACACATCTGGTATACCCGCCGGGTCCCCAGTCATCTGAGCATTCTTCTTGATATCAGCAAGCGTAACCTTGATCGTGTGCTCTACTTCGCGCAGTATATCATTACCCACGTGGATGAAGAAGCGCGTCAGCGCGCACTCAAGCGCCTGGAAGAGCGGGAGCGTCAGGGTATTGATACTCTGGATCAAGCCGCGCAGACGATGAGCGCCAACCTGGATGAGCAACTCTCTCAGTATCAGGAAGAGCAGGATGTGAAACTGCGTGCATTGCGGTCCATGTTGGAAGAGGAACGCGACGCGCGCGCCGATGCAATCTCCACCGAGGCATTGCGCTTGCAGCGTCGCCTGGAAAACCTGATGGATCGCGAGGCATCAGAATCACTGATTTTCGACATCACCGACACGGTGATTGTGGATGCCGGTGAGATTGTGCGCCGCAGTCACTACGCTACATTGACGATGGTGGCTCAAGAAGCACTTGATGAGTTGGAGCGTGAGGTTCGCGAGCGTGAACAGGCCGCATTGGGTTCCCCGGATGCGGATACCGAGACGTTGGCCAGCGGTATCCAGGATAAGCTGGCGCAGATTCGCGACGAGCTTCAGACCAAAACGCTCACTGTTCGCACTCGCTATGATGCGGACCGGGAAGAACTGCTGAGCCTGGCACCACTCCAATTCCTCAATGAGGCGCGCTACCGTGAATTGCGCCAGAAATGGGGGCAGGTGTTCAAGGCTGGGATGGGTGCAGAAGCCGTATATGATTTGTTGGCGCGCCTTGATCTCGAGACCTTGTCAGAGCAATTGTGGCAGGAAGTGCGGCACGGGCGGTCGGCGCAGCGCCGTAAGAAGGCTACCCGTCAGTTGCGCGTGGTCGAGGCGCTTTGCAAGAGTCACAATCGCCCAGAGTGGATGATTTTGACGGTGCTGCCGGTGTTGCCGCCGGAATTGCGCCCGATGGTGCAGTTGGATGGCGGACGTTTTGCTACTTCGGACTTAAACGATCTGTATCGCCGCGTTATCAATCGTAACAACCGTTTGCGGCGTCTTCTCGATCTCGGTGCGCCCGAAGTGATCATTCACAATGAGAAGCGGATGTTGCAGGAGGCTGTGGATAGTCTCATTGATAACAGCCAGCGCGGCAAGGCGATGAGCCGGCGTGGTCGTCGCCAACTTCGATCGTTGAGCGACTTGCTCAAGGGTAAGAAGGGGCGCTTCCGCCGGAACCTGTTGGGAAAGCGCGTGGACTATTCCGGACGTTCTGTGATCGTCGTGGGACCGCACCTCAAGATGCATCAATGTGGTTTGCCCAAGACGATGGCTCTAGAGCTCTACCGTCCGTTTGTGGTTCAGCGCCTGGTGGAATACAACTATGCGACCAACGTCAAGGCTGCCAAGCGCCTTATTGAGCGGCAACGCCCTGAGGTGTGGGAAGTGCTGGAGGAGGTCATCGGCGACCGTCCGGTGCTGCTCAACCGCGCCCCGACCCTGCACCGCCTGGGCATTCAAGCCTTTGAGCCGATCCTCATTGAAGGGAAGGCGATTCAGCTGCATCCGCTCGTGTGCGCTGCTTTTAACGCTGACTTTGACGGTGATCAGATGGCGGTTCACATTCCTCTTTCGCGCAAGGCTGTGGAAGAGGCGCGCAAGCTGATGCTGGCTTCGCGCAATATTCTCAAACCCGCCGATGGACAGCCCATCATTGGTCCTTCTAAGGATATGTGCATGGGCACCTATTACATGACTATGGATGGCGTGCCGACGGACGAGCCGGTGCGTTTGTATGCCGACCTGGATGAGGTTGAGATGGCGTATCTGTTGGGCAAGGTAGGGCTTCATACCCCTATCCTGGTCGCACAGGTTTTCGAAAGCTATCCTGCGCCCGCGGAACCGATCAAAACCACGGTAGGGCGTGCGCTTTTCAACCGAATTGTGCCCGATCCCATGCGTTTTATCAACCGCCCCATGGGAAAGAACGATCTGAATAACGAGATCGCTCGCTGCTACCGTATGATGGGGGCGGATGTTACGGTACAGTTTGCGGATGACATCAAATCACTCGGTTTCCGCTATGCTACACTTTCCGGCGTGACTATTTCGGTTTATGATCTGACTGTACCTGAAGCCAAAGAAGCGCTTATGGCTGAGGCTACACAGCAGGTCAGTGAAATCGAGCGTCAATACCGGCGTGGTCTGCTGACTGAGGATGAACAGTACAACCGCACAATCGAAATCTGGTCTCGCGCCCGTGAGGATGTTTCCAAAGCGGTATCGGATAACCTGGATCCTTACGGCCCAATCGCAGTGATGGCGAAGTCCGGCGCTTCAAAAGGCGGTTTTGGCCCCATTGCCCAGCTTTCTGGTATGCGCGGTCTGATGGCGGATCCGTCAGGACGTATCATCCCGTTGCCAATTCGTTCCAACCTCCGCGAGGGCTTAACGGCGCTGGAATACTTCATCTCCACTCATGGCTCTCGTAAGGGTTTGGCGGATACCGCCTTGCGTACCGCTGATGCAGGTTATCTCACGCGCCGGTTGGTAGATACGGCGCAGGATATCATCATCAACGCTGTGGACTGCAATACGCGACGCGGTCTGTGGATTCGTAAGGACGATGATATTGCCGGACAATCGCTGACTGATCGCATCATCGGTCGTATGGCTGCAGGGCCAGTGGTGCATCCCGAGACGGGAGAAATCATTGTCCAGCGCAATCAGGAACTGGATGAGGAGCGCGTGGATGCTTTGGTGCGCGCGGGAGTTACTGAGGTTTATGTGCGCTCACCCATGACGTGTGATATGCACTTTGGTATCTGCGCGATGTGTTACGGGCGTGATTTGGGACGTGGCAACCTGGTGCGCATCGGGACTGCGGTGGGCATCATTGCGGCGCAGTCTATCGGTGAGCCGGGAACGCAGCTGACGTTGCGCACATTCCATACCGGTGGTACGGCGTCCTCGGGCGGTGATATCACCAGTGGTCTGCCGCGCGTGGAAGAGCTGTTGGAAGCGCGCCGCATGCCTAAGGGTGAGGCGGAAATTTCCGACATTGCTGGCACCGTTCATATCACGCGCGACGGCGACCTGTCAAAGGTCACAGTGACGCATTCACAGCTGAAGAACGCCACCCATGAGGTTCCCGAAGGTTGGGAAATTCTTGTGGAGGACAATTCAGAAGTGAAGCTGGGCGAATTGCTGGCTCGCGGCGAGGTCGAGGAAGTGCGCGCAAAAGCTCATGGTCGTATTGCCCTCGAGGGCCGCACGATTACCCTGGCATACGAAGTCAAGGATGAGCGCGAGTATGAGATGGCGCCGTCGGTGCGGTTGCTGGTGGCTGAAGGGCAGCGGATCGAGGCAGGCACGAAGCTGTGTGAGGGTGTTCCCAATCCTCACCGCATTCTGCAGGTTCAGGGTCGCGATGCTGTGCAGCGTCATCTGCTCAGCGAAGTGCAGCAAGTGTATCGCACTCAGGGTGTGAATATCTCAGATAAGCACTTCGAGATCATGATCCGCAAAATGCTCAGCAAAGTCATGGTGACCGAATCGGGCAGCACGGAATTCTTACCGGGCGACCTGGTGGACAAGGTCAAATTCGAGAAGAATAATCGCGAGATTATCGCTCAGGGCGGGCAACCCGCGCGTGCGCGTCAGGTACTGTTGGGGATCACCAAAGCCGCATTGGCGACGGATTCTTTCCTCTCGGCAGCCTCCTTCCAGCACACCATTAAAGTGCTCTCGAATGCGGCTGTTCAGGGTGATGAGGATTTGCTGTATGGCCTGAAGGAAAACGTCATCATTGGCAAGCTGATTCCTGCTGGTACGGGTTACCGGGGTGATGTTGAAGGCTCGGACGGTCCCATTGACGAGTTTGAAGGCGTGGTCATTGAGAAGGAACTGCCCAAGGGCACACTGCTCAGCGACGAGGAAGAGGAGCCGGATTCGTTCTTGCTCACCGATTTGCAGCGACCTTTCTAAGTGGTATCTGTCTGGGGTAAGCGTGTTGCGTTGCCCCAATTACGGTCCTTTAAGGGGCGACGTTATCCGTCGCCCCTTTTTGCAACCTTGGCACAAACTGTGCGTATTAGAAGACGAGGGATGAGGCTGTGACCGAACAAGAATGGATCATGGCGGCTATGCACGGAGAGGAATCTGCGATCAGCTGGTTGGTGGAAGCCTACCAGCCGATGGTGTATGGGCTGTGTTATCGTATGTTGGGCAGCCCCACTGACGCTGAGGATGCCGCGCAGGATGCCTTGGTGAAGGCAGTGATGAGCCTGCAATCCTTCGATTTGGAGCGCCCCTTCAAACCCTGGGTGTTGCGAATCGCCTCAAACCTTTGTACCGATCGTTTGCGCCGGCGGCGCCCGGAAGTGTCTCTGGATGGTATGGGAGATGATGGCGCCTGGGAGTGGCAGGCTGGCTCTGATCCCAGCCCGGAGCAACAGCTGGAAGCGCGCGAGCGGCAAAAGGCGATACAGGCTCTCTTGGAGACGCTATCGCCTGTGGACCGTCTGGTGGTGACCTTGTACTACTGGCAGGATCTTTCCTATGAAGAGATTGCCGAAGCGACGCATTTGAGTGTTTCAGCGGTAAAGTCGCGGTTGTTCCGCGCGCGGCGTGGCATGGCGGAATGTTGGGCACAGAACCAGAATGAGGGGGCTAGTCAGTGTAATACTGGAATGCGGGAGGCGCATTATGTGGGACATGCACAGTGAAGCATGGTGGATCAAAGTGTTGGATGGGGACCTGACCCCACCTGAGAAGGCACTCTGGGAGCAGCATCTCAGTGAGTGTTCAGCCTGCCAGGTAGAATGGGCAGCGCTGGCGCAGCTGGAAATGGTCTTGCGCGTGGCGCCTGTACCTGCGCCGCCAGCAGACCTGGCTGCGAAGACGACCGTGCGCGCGGTGCTGATGCGCCGGCAGCGACGGTTGTGGATGCTGTTGGGCATATCGTTCTTGACGGTGCTGCTCGGCGCGGGTGTGGTGGTGGCGCTCGGTACGGTCTACTGGGATTTTAACCGTTTGCTTGCAGCGATGGTTTTCTCAAAGGATATGCTGTTGCAGGTGTTGATGCGGACATTAGTGGGCTTGATGGTGGCAGGACGCTCATTCTCGCCCTTACTGCTGGCTTTGGCGGCGGGCCTATTGTTCTTGTTCATGCCGCATGGTGTTCTGGCGACCGTTGCGGTCGTGATGGTGCGCCGGCAGCGGGTTGTGGCTGAGGCATGAGCCTGATTTGTCCGGTTCACACTGCGGAATCTTCTTCTCGAAGGAGGAGTGATGGGAGGCATTGACCTGCAAACGCGTTCCCGAGTGGTGATTATTACCGGCGCCAGCACTGGCATTGGTGAGGCAGTTGCGTGGCGCTTTGCGCGTGAGGGTTGGTGCGTGGTGCTCGCCGCGCGGTCTGAGGAGAAGCTGAGGTGGTTGCAAGCAGCTATTGAGGCTGAGGGTGGGCGGGCTTTGGCAGTGCGGGCAGATGTCACACAGCGAGAGGATGTGACCCGGATTGTTGAGCAGGCACTGACCGCCTTCGGACACATTGATGTGCTGGTCAACAATGCCGGCGTGGGCATTTCTGGCACACTTGATTCATTGGATCTGGATGTGTTTGAGTATGCGCTTAAGTTGAACGTGCTGGCGCCTGTGGCGATGTTGCAGGCGGTGATTCCGGCGATGAAACGCCAGGGCGCCGGGGTTATCGTCAATGTATCCTCGATGGTTGAAACCTTTGCGGTGCCTTATATGGCAGGTTATGGTGTGAGTAAGGCTGCGCTCGGTTATCTTTCGGATGCAGCAGCCATTGAGCTGGATGAATACAACATCGCCGTGATTCGGGTGCTGCCGGGTATCACCGAAACGAACTTTAACGCCAACTTGCTCAAGACAGGCGAGGCGACCTCGCTAGAAACGCTCTTTGAGCGCGCGGGCTTGCTCAAGTCGGTAACACCAGAGCGGGTCGCCGATGCTATATGGGAAGCGGTGCTCTCACGCCGCCGCATCACCTACGTGACGGTGGAGGATAGTCTGTTGGCGCAAACTGCCAGTGTCAGTCCAGGCGTCACGAACCGTTTTTTGCGTTTTGCTGTCCGGCGCTATGCGCCGCGTAAGGGAACGGCGAGTGGTGTGTCGGTTAAGGAGGATATCGTTCGCCTTGGGTGGGCGGCTGGATTGCTGCTCGCTGGCGCGACGATTGGGACTGGTGCGTGGTTAGCAAGAAGAAGCCGAAGGGCAAGTGCTTCTGCTTAGATTTGTGTCTCAAAGGGCATTCGAAAAGGAGGCGATCATGTTGAAGCGATGGGTTCATGCAAGTCTGTTGGCTGTGTTGTTGCTGCTGATGGCTCTGCCCGTTGGGGCGGTGCAGGGAGGGATTGGGGGTGTTCACTTTGGGCCGTACAATTTGGCGGCAGGGGATAGTGTCACCGGCGATCTGGTCGTTTTCGGCCCGGTGACGTTGGGGCGCGATTCAAGCCTCACCGGCGATTTGGCGACCTTTGGTGCATTGGAAATGCGGGAAGGGGCGATCGTGCGCGGTGATGTGGCGATCTTTGGCGCCGCTACAATCGCCGGTACAGTTGAGGGCCAGGTCTTCTCTGCCGGGGAATTGCAATTGCGTGATACTGCACGCGTGGAAGGCGATGTATCCTCTGCAGGTCAGATTACAAGGGATGAAGGCGCCATCATTGAAGGCGAAATTCAGAAAGTGGATGGCATCGGCGGATTCAACTGGAATTTCCCCTTCGGTCCCAGCGAGTGGGGTGATAGGGATGAGCCTTTGCCCCCGATCGTTGAGGTGCACGCTTCACAACCTCTTTGGCTGCAGATACTCTGGAAGATGGTGCGTGGTGTGCTGACGATTCTTGCACTGGGGCTATTTGCACTCTTTTTTGCGAGCCTTTGGCCCCGGCATGTCGAACGCGTGGCGGAAACGATTGTCAACGTGCCCCTGCCTTCATTGGGCGTGGGACTGTTGGTCTTCATCGGTGTCGGGTTGATCCTTGTGGTTCTGACAATCACAATCTGCCTCAGTCCGTTGGCACTGATTGGTGGGATCATTGTGGGACTGGGCGCGGTGCTGGGTTGGGTGGCGCTTGGCTCAGTGCTGGGTGATCAGGTGTTACGGGGATTGTTTAGGGCTGAGAAGGTCACACCTGTGGCTGCGGCAGTGCTGGGTACGGTTTTGCTGACGACGTTAGCCGTATTGGTACATGTGATCTCGGATTGCCTGTACGCGGTTCTCATCTGGCCCATGATCGCATTCGCGGCGGGTGCAGTGGCGCTCACGCGGTTCGGAACAATGCCGTATGCGACGACAGGGAATGTGCGCCCACCTGTTGCACCACCGGTAGTCCCATCACGCCGTCCGGTTGTGCCGGCTCCTTCGGCAGCGCCAGCAGCGCCTGCCCCGGTTGAACCGGCGGCGCCAGAGGAACTTGATTTGGAGGACTTGCCTTCGCCTTTCGGCGAGGATGCAGTTTGAAATAAGGCGCGATAGCGCGTGCGTAATGCATAAGAGACACCGCCGAAGGGTTTCCCCTTCGGCGGTGTCTCATTTTGTGAGCGTGTATGTTACTGTGCCGCTACGCCCGCGGCAACGAAAGCTGCGTTGACGATGGCACGAGCCTCCTCCTGAATCCGACGCAGATGCTCCGGTCCTCGGAAGCTCTCGGCGTAGATTTTGTATACATCCTCAGTGCCAGAAGGGCGAGCGGCGAACCAGCCCTGGTCCGTGACGACTTTCAGGCCTCCGATGGCAGCGTTATTGCCTGGCGCGCGGGTGAGCTTGGCGACGATGGGATCGCCGGCGAGGGTTTCCGCCTGTACCAGTTCCGGTGAGAGGTCCTTGAGAACGGCGCGTTGGGGGGCAGCGGCGGGGGCATCAATCCGTTCGTAGCTCGGGCTGCCGAAAAGCGCTTCGAGATCGTGGTAGTGTCTGCCAGGGTCTTTGCCTGTGATAGCCGTGATCTCGGCTGAAAGCAAGTTCAAAATCAGACCGTCCTTGTCCGTGGTCCAGACGGTGCCGTCCCGCCGCAGGAATGAAGCGCCGGCACTCTCCTCGCCGCCAAAACCGAAGGAGCCATCCACCAGGCCCTCCACGAACCATTTGAAGCCCACGGGGGTTTCAATGAGCCGGCGACCCAGGTGCGCGGCAACCCGGTCAATCATGGAGCTGGAGACGAGGGTTTTGCCCACAGCAGCATCCGCGCGCCAACCGGGACGATGCTGGAACAGGTAATAGATGGCAACGGCAAGATAGTGATTGGGGTTCATCAACCCCACGCTGGGTGTGACAATGCCGTGCCGGTCATAATCGGGGTCGTTGCCAAAAGCAATATCGAAGCGATCTTTGAGTCCGATAAGGCTTGCCATGGCATAGGGTGAGGAACAATCCATGCGAATCTTGCCATCCCAGTCAACCGTCATAAAGGCGAATGTGGGATCCACATAGGGGTTGACGATTTCCATGTTGAGGTGATAGGCTTCGGCAATGCGGGACCAAAAAGCGATACCTGATCCTCCCATGGGATCCACGCCAATTTTCAGCCCGGCAGCGGTGATAGCATCCATATCCACGACATTGCGCAGGTCTTCCACATAGGGGGTGATGTAATCGAACTGGTGCGTCGTCTCCGCTTTGAGCGCCTGTTCAAAGGGCATACGGCGCACGGCATGCAATCCATCTGCGATGATGGCATTGGCGCGCGCCTGGATGATACCTGTGATTTCTGGATCGGCGGGACCACCGGTGGGTGGATTGTATTTGAAACCGCCATCCGTGGGGGGATTGTGCGATGGTGTGATGACCACACCATCTGCGGTAATGCCCGTGTGCGAGCGGTTGAAGCTGAGGATTGCGTGTGAGATAACCGGGGTAGGCGTGTAACCCATGCCTTCCTGTAGCATGATGTCGAGACCGTTGGCGGCAAAGACTTCAACAGCGGTCATCAGTGCAGGTTCGGAGAGGGCGTGCGTATCCATACCGATGAAGAGCGGACCGGTGATGCCCTGCGCCTGCCGGTATTCGACAATCGCCTGGCTGATCGCCAGCACGTGATCTTCATTGAAGCTGCACTTGAGCGAGACCCCGCGATGTCCCGAGGTGCCAAAGGCGACTCGCTCAGACGGCTGCGCCGGATCTGGGTGATAGGCGTAGTATCCGGCTACCAAACGGGGAATGTTCACCAGCATCTCTCGGGGCGCCGGTTTTCCTGCTAATGGATGTACCATGACTGTTTTCTCCTTTCCAACTCTATGGTCTGATTTAATAGCTCTTAGGGCCGCAGCGCGATGTTGGAGTGTTAGGCCTCGCCCGCCTCCGCGCGTGGACGGTAGAGTCCGGCAGGATTGACAACAAGCATTCCTGCCCGGTAAGTCAGGGGGTCCACCGGTTGCAGTTGCGCCGTCATTTCTGGCGTGATGAGAGGGGTTGACTTCAGGCTGTAGAGGCGTTGCTCAACGATTTCGACGCCGGTTTCATCCCACATCCAGTTGTGACGGTCAAAGCGCGCCAGGTTGAAAATACGAGTGTAGGCGCGTAGGGTCTTTTTGCCATTGACGTTGTAGTAGGCTTCAAAATACGAGAGGACCAGCTCCCGTACGGTGCGGTAAATCGGCTCACGGTAGCGAAGCCCTACAAAGTTGGATTTGGCTACAGCACCCAGGCAACCATGCTCCTTGAAGATTGCCAGAACATGATCGTCATCCGTCTCTGGTTCTGGCAGCATATCCACGAGCAGGGGTGGGTACCCCAGACGGCGCAATGCCGCAGCGGCAAATAACCCGCCATCCAAACAGTGCGCCACGCGATCGCGCATCACATTCAACGGGGAACGTGTGCGTTCCTCAGCGCTATAAGGCGTTTCGTCAAGATAGGCTTGAATTGCTGCTGGACTGTTGAGGTCGCGGAAGGCTTGGAGCTCCTCAGGTGTGAGCAGACTCTCAAATTGATCTGTTTGGTCCATGAGTTAGCGCTATCCTTTTGTTTCGATTCTCTGGATACCCCCATTGTATCATGGGGCGCAGGCACGTACAACCGATTTTCACAACCATAGGAGCCATTCCTTACAGTATCTGTGCCAGGTATCGAAAGGCGCTTGGCGCAGCCCCGTGCTCAAGACGTTCTTTGATTTGTGCGGCACATTCTCCAGCAGTAAGTTTGGAAGTGTCCACTTCCAGGTCGTAGATGCCGTGCGCGTGTACGAGCGGATACTGCGCGCGCGCCTGACCGAGTGTGCGATCCCGGCGCGCTGCTTCACGTTGCTCGAGCACTTCCAGAGGGCAGCGCACGCCGACGAACAGGGCGGGCAGATTGCTAAACAGCTCGGCGCACTCTTTCAGCCATGATTTCTCGACTAATACGTGCTCCGCCACGATGTAATTGCCGGTCTGGGAGAGCGTTGCGATGGTGTGGTGCATTCCCGCTATCAGGCGATGCCCTATAGGACCTGCCTCTGTCGCAAGCCCTAAAACTTCATCCCACAAGGGGCGGTCAAGGTAGCGATGGGGCAGCATCCAGATGAATTTATCAATTCCGGCATCCAGAAGGGGCTCTTCGAGGCTATCTTGTAAGGCGCGGACGATGCTGGTTTTTCCAGAACTCGAAGTGCCGTTGAGGAGAATAATGGTGCCAGGAATCATAGTGGTTTAACTCTCCAGAGGACTTCCGGTGCTGCCGTGAGCGGTAAGGCGCTCCGCCAATCCGCCGATTTCCTGGCGCATGGTCAGGCGCTCTAGCCATGCTTCAGGAATCCCGGATTCGTCATAGAATGCGCCTGCCAGCTGCCCGCAGATGGCGGCGGTGGTATCTGCATCATCGCCGAGGTTGGCTGCCAAGAGCACGGCATCCCGGAAGGTCTCGGTGCGTATAAAGCACCACAGCGCTGCCTCCAGGCTTGCGACAACGTAACCGGAGCCTTTAATCTCCACCTCGGTCTTGCGCCGGTACTCACCACGGGCGATGGCGACAATCTTAGGACTTCCGGAAAAGCCTTCGCTATCGCCAAAAGCTATAGCCTCCTTCGATTGCCCCGCCAGGGCGCGGACCAACATGCGCGCCAGCAGACGGCTTGCATCCACACATTCCTCAGCGCCATGTGTGGTTCTGGAGCTCTCAGCGGCAAAGGCTTCGGCGGCGGCAATATCTGGATAGTAGAACAGGGGAACGGGCGCCAGGCGCATAATGCAGCCATTCCCGGCTGAATGCGGGTCGCGAGATCCAGCGAAAGGCTCGCCGGTCTGGCGGAAGCGGTGCAGCGCGGCGCTCACCGTGCCGCCGATATCGAAACATGTGCCGGTGCTGCTCAGGTAGCCCGTCTCTGCCCAGCGGCAATAGCGTTCCATCTGGTCGCGCGCGTCGAAGCCTCCACACTCCACGAGGCTGGTTGCCAGGCACAGCGCCATGGAGGTGTCGTCCGTCCACTGTCCAGGTTGGAGACGGAAAGGTCCCCCACCGACCATATCGGTTAGTGGGGCAAAGCTCCCGCGTGGGCGGAATTCCACGGTTGTGCCAACGGCATCGCCCGTAGCAAGCCCAAGAAGACATCCACGAAAGCGGTCTGATGCTGGCATGTGAGGGTGCTCCGTATCAGGCCGGCGTCACCGGGCGAGTAAACCAGAGCGTGGTGGATTCTACATGGAATCCGACAGCTTCGGCCGTGCGTTGCATCGCAACATTCTCGCCGCTGGTGCCGAGCACGGCGAAATCCATGCCTCGTTGCTTCAGCGCTTGCAAGCCGGCGAGCATCAACGCTCGCGCCAGTCCGCGTCGCTGGAAATCGGGATGTGTTCCCACCGGATCGGTGTAACCTTCATTGCGCCCCGTGGCTGCGTTTTCCTCTTCACTAATGCCGCACATGCAATAAGCGACGAGCTGCCCATCGGGCGCCACAGCCAGCAGATCCAGCTCTGGTTTGTATTCCGGCACATGCATCATCGCCAGGCGCTCTTCGACAGTCATGTGCTCGGTACCCACAGCTGCACGGTGGAGCGCAACCAGGGCTTCGACCTCTTCTTCCCCCAAAACATGCCGGATGGTGAAGCCTTCTGGCAACTGCGGGGTAGGGATGGGCTGATCGAGAGGGCGCACCATATGTACAGAATAGCCCTCTTGTTGCTCAAATCCGTGCCGGGTGAGAAAGGCGATTTTCTCGGTGTCACCGGCGCGGCAGCTGGCGTCCAGAGTCAGGGTCTCATCTTGCTCTTGCATCACACGTTGGATACACGCGATTCCTAGTGCGATGATCTCTGTTTCGATCTCAGGTGTAAACGCTTGCGGTTCGAAATCGAAGAGCAGGTTGTTGTAATGATCTACCAGGGCATAGCCACACATATGGTTTTCAGCATCGAACCAGAGGCGCGTGTTATTCCGCACCTGTTGCAGAGCAAACATCTCCTGCAGGTCAACTGGGCTGGGATAACTCGCCACGCGCTCAGCCGGGCGTACCGCGAGTAACAACTCCAAGATGGCTTGCAGATCTTCATTTGTGGAAAAAGGATGACTGGTGTAACCTGGCATGAATTTCTCCTCCTCATTCGTGTTTTGAATCAGAGCCAAGTGGCGCCGTGAACTCTAAACGAGCGATGCTGGTCAGATTGGCGCGGTCTGAGTCTCTATGCTTGACCATAGTGTAGTTTCTACGGTATTGAGTCTTTCCTGTTCCAGGGAGGTATCATGATGGGCTGGTATGGATCAGGTTTTGGTATTTTGTGTTCCAGGATGGTGACCACTAAGGGGCTGGAATGCCGATTGCTACGTGGTCTTCATCTTTAGTGAGCAATATATACCCATTATATGTGGTCGCATGGGCATGTCAATTGCTTGATCAGCCAAGAGGGTGCATAATGGTAGCAGGATTGCAGGTGAAAGACTCAGGAGGAGCTGACTTATGGAAGATATCAAAGTGCTCATTCAACGAATGTCCCTTGAAGAAAAAGCCTCCCTCTGTTCCGGATTGAATTTCTGGTATCTGAAGGGAATTGAACGGCTGGGCATCCCTTTCGTCATGGTGACAGATGGACCCCACGGGCTGCGTAAGCAGGCAGGTGCAGCGGATCACGTAGGGCTGAATGAGAGCGTGCCAGCGACTTGTTTCCCGACTGCTTCGGCGCTGGCGGCGACCTGGAATCGCGATCTGGTCTACCAGGTGGGGGTCGCGTTGGGTGAGGAATGCCGCCAGGAGCAGGTCGCGGTGATTCTGGGTCCAGGCGCGAATATAAAACGCTCGCCGCTGTGTGGTCGCAACTTTGAGTATTTCTCAGAAGACCCCTACCTGACCGGTGAAATTGCCAAAAGCCATATTCAAGGTGTCCAAAGCCAGGGCGTCGGCACATCTCTCAAGCACTATGCCGCCAACAATCAGGAAACGCGCCGCATGACGACGGATTCCATCGTGGATGAACGCGCCCTGCGCGAGGTTTACCTGGCAGGTTTTGAGATTGCCGTCAAAGAGGCTCAGCCATGGACGGTGATGTGTTCCTATAACCGCATCAACGGCACCTATGCCAGTGATAATCAGACTCTGATGCGTGACATTTTGAAAGAAGAATGGGGGCATCAGGGGCTGGTCGTCACCGATTGGGGCGCTATGAACGAGCGTGCGGTGGCGTTGAAAGCGGGCGTTGAACTTGAGATGCCCGGCGCGCCGAACGGCAATGATGCCAAGATTGTCGCCGCGGTACGCGCAGGTGAACTCGACGAAGCCGTGCTGGATGGCGCTGTCGAGCGCATCCTGACCCTGATTCAGAAGGCTGAAGCTACCCTGGCGCAGGATTCTGCTTACGACCCGCAAGCGCATCATGCTTTGGCGCGGCGCGTGGCGGGTGAAGGCGCCGTGTTGCTCAAGAACGGAGGTGGGCTTCTGCCGCTGCCTGCTGGCGCCAAGATTGCCTTGATCGGGGGTTTCGCCAAAATGCCACGCTACCAGGGCGCAGGAAGTTCATTGATGAACCCCACCCGCCTCGATAATCTCCATGAGGAGCTGGCGCAGCTGATTGGCGCAGCGAACCTGACCTATGCTGCAGGATACACCGAAAAGGGTGAGGTTGCCGATGCGGCTCTGATTCAGGAGGCGCTTGACCTTGCTGGCAAAGCTGACGTAGTGGTGATTTGCGCCGGCCTGACCGATATATACGAGGTTGAGGGGCTTGATCGCCAGCATCTGCGGCTTCCCGCCGGGCACGAGACGTTGATTCAGCGGTTGGCTGCGGCGCATCAAAAGGTGGTGGTGGTCTTGAGCAATGGTTCGCCGGTTGAGATGCCCTGGGCTGGCGATGTACTCGCCATCCTTGAGGGTTATCTCGGCGGGCAGGCTGGCGCAGGCGCCATCGCCGATATCCTGACCGGTAGGGTCAACCCCAGCGGTAAACTGGCGGAAACCTTCCCCCTCAAGCTCGCTGATACACCAGCTCAACCGTACCCGGGTGGCCCCGCTACCGTGGAATATCTTGAGAGCCTCTATGTGGGCTATCGTTGGTATGATACCGCCAAAGTCGAGGTGTTGTTCCCCTTCGGTTATGGTTTGAGCTATACCACTTTTGCTTATCGCGATCTGGTAGTGAGTCAGGATGACGCTGTCGTGACCGTCACCTTCAAGGTCAAAAACACGGGTGCAGTCGCCGGCAAAGAGGTCGCGCAACTCTATGTGCGCGATGTGCAGTCCACCGTCTTCCGCCCGGATAGGGAGCTGCGGGGCTTTGTAAAGGTGGAACTACAACCCGGTGAGGAAACCGAAGGTACGCTCACTCTTGAACGTCGCGCCTTTGCTTATTATGACGCGGGCGTCCGGGATTGGGTGGTTGAGGCTGGCGATTTCGAGATTCTGGTGGGGGCTTCCTCGCGCGATATTCGGCTGACCGCCCTTTTGCACATCGCGACAGGCAGTGGAATGCCCTCTCCGGTGGATAAGGCTAAACTGGCCTCCTATTACAATCCATCGCAGAATCGCCGTTTTGGCAAGGCCGAATTTGAAACTCTGCTGGGACATCCGGTGCCTGAGAATGTGATGCCGCAAAAAGGCAGTTACGATCTCAATACACCCTTGTGCGAGATGCGTGGCTCATTGATTGGACGGCAGCTTTTCAATTTGTTGGGCAAACAGATGCGCAAGATGGTCGAGGGCAAAGAAGATACCCCCATGGGTATGTTGATGCTCGCCATGGTGAATGAGATGCCATTGCGCACCATTCTGATGATGGGAGGACCCCTAAACCGGCGTAAACTGGAAGCGTTGTTGCTGATCATCAATGGCCATGTCCTCAAGGGCCTGGCGGCATTGATCAGGAACAGGTGAACTTGAAATCCCAAACACTAATCATATAAGGAGAGAGGTATTCCTATGACACAATTACCGCCTGAGGCTCCTGTCTTGACGCAGGATGGCATTACTTTTCGTGACCTGAATAAGAATGGCCGTCTGGATGTTTATGAGGACTCGCGCCGTCCGATTGAGGAGCGCGTGGAAGACCTTCTGCGGCAGATGACACTGGAGGAGAAGGTCGGCTTGATGTTCCACAATGTCATCCCGGTAGGGATGGACGGCGAGCTGTTTCATGGGCTGCACTGGATGTGGGAATACTCCACCACCCATAATGTGCTCGATTTGATGATGAGCCACTACAACGTGCATGCTCTGCCCGAACCACGGTTGGCCGTCGCCTGGTATAACAAGCTGCAAAAGCTTGCAGAACGGACGCGCCTGGGCATTCCCATCACCATTTCCTCAGACCCGCGCCACGGCTACAATCAGATGGCAGGGGCATCGGAGGTGACGGATGCCTTCTCGCGTTGGCCTGAACCTATCGGTCTGGCGGCGACCAACGACCCAGAGCTGGTGCAGGAATTCGGCGATATCGCCCGGCAGGAGTATCGTGCGGTGGGCATTTCGGTCGCGTTGCACCCGATGGCGGATCTGGCAACCGAGCCGCGCTGGGCGCGCATTGAGGGCACGTTTGGTGAGGATGCGGAGATCTCCTCGCGCATGGTCGAAGCCTATGTACATGGCTTTCAGGGTGCGGAGATTGGCCCCGCATCCGTCATTTGTATGACCAAGCACTTCCCCGGTGGTGGCCCGCAGAAGGAGGGGCACGACCCGCATTTCTCCTATGGTAAAGAGCAGGTCTATCCTGGTGAGAACTTTGACTATCATCTGATTCCCTTTGAGGCGGCTTTCCGCGCCGGCACCGGTCAGATTATGCCCTATTATGGCCAACCAATCGGCGTGCCGGGAATTGATGAGGTAGGTTTCAGCTATAACAAGCCGGTGATTACGGGCTTGCTCCGTGGCAAATATGGTTTCGATGGCGTGGTTTGTACTGATTGGAGCCTCATTACCGCGAGAGTGCGTGGCGGCAAGGTGTTTATGGAGGCACGCGCCTGGGGGGTGGAGCACCTCTCGGACCTTGAGCGGGCAAGGCGACTCCTCGATGCCGGGGTGGATCAATTCGGCGGCGAAGAGCGCCCCGAGTTGATCATCGAACTGGTTCAGAGCGGGCAGCTCAGTGAGGCGCGCATTGATGTCTCGGCGCGCCGCCTGTTGCGAGATAAGTTCCGCCTGGGCTTGTTCGACCATCCCTATCTTGATCCCGAAGTATCCGCAGAGATTGTGGGTAACCCAACCTTCCGAGAGGCGGGTGCGCGTGCGCAGCGCAAGTCGCTGGTGCTGCTCAAACGTGGAGCGCTGCCCCTTGTTGGGCGCCCCAAGGTCTACGTTGAGGGCTATCAGCCCGAATCCCTGGCGCCTTACGCGGATGTGGTAGCGTCCCCTGAGGCAGCAGATTTCGCGTTGCTGCGCCTGGTCACGCCCTATCAGACGATCGGTGAAGGCTTCTCCGCCATTTTCCACTACGATGATCTGGACTTCAAAAGCCCCGAAAAAGAACGCTTGCTGCAGCTGATGGCGCAGATTCCAGCCATCGTCTCCATTCACCTTGATCGTCCTGCCGTGATTCCTGAGATAGCCGAAGCTTGCGCAGGATTGATCGGCAGCTTTGGGGCGGAAGATACGGCGGTACTGGATGTGATTTTCGGTCGCTGGAACCCAACCGGCAAATTGCCCTTTGAATTGCCTCGTTCTATGGAAGCGGTGAAGGCCCAGAAATCGGATGTCCCCTGCGATAGCGGCGACCCGCTGTTCCCCTTTGGTTTTGGGCTGAATTACTGACGTTTGACACGCAAATTGGAGAGAGCGCCGGGGCGATAGCGAAGGATGCTTCCTCAAGCCAAATGGGGCGCGGCGCAAACTGCCGTGCCCCATTTGTGTCCTGGAGTTTCAGTTTTTACACGCGGATGCCTTGGAGCATTCCTGTCTCGTCTGTATAGTGGATAGTCGTCTCAGTAGTCACGAGGTTTACATACAGCTCGCAGGTTGCGCCTGCGTTATGCCAGGCGAGACGCAGTTCGCTTTCCGAGCTCGGTAGCACGCCGAATGTGCCCCCAAAAGCCGGGTGGGTGTTGCGGAAGCGTAATAGCGCCATCAACCGCTGGACTACAGGACGTTGTACGGCGTGTTCGATTTCCTCACGGCTGTAATTGTGCCGGTTGATGGCGCGGCGCTCGGCAGTAGCCGTCACTGCCGCAGCGTCGTTTTCTCCTGCCAGCAGACCCACATAGTAGATTTGTGGAATGCCCGGCGCGAAGCATTGGATGGAGCGCGCTGCCAGATAGGCATCGTCATCGGCATCCAGCGCGGAGTAGTAAGTGATATTTACCTGGTGTGCATCAAACCCGGGATGCGTTACATCCGCTTCCATCAGGCGGCTGAGGTTGGCGCCGCGCTCTAGCAGGCGTTCCACAGTCGCCTGCGCTTCGCTTGCTTCGAGAATGCCGTCAAGGTCGGGTTGGACGGGAATGCCATCATGGCAATCCAGCATCGTGAATTGCCGCCGTGGGCACACGCGAAGGTGTTGCTGCAAAATGCGACTGGAGCGGTTGAACAGAGTGTGCAGCACCAGGAATGGCAAAACGAAGTTGTAGACCCAGTATTGGTGTGCGGCTAACCGTGCTTGAATCTGTGCTCGCGCGTGAACCTCCGGCAGCAGCATGAGACCGATTTCTTCCGCGTAGCTGCGGAGCCATGCGAGGAAGTCGTAAATCTCGGGTTCTACGAAGAAGCAGTTTGTACCGGGCTTTTTGATCACGAAACCAACCGCATCAAGTCGTACGATGCTGATGCTCTGCGCTCGTAAATGGCGCAGCAAATCCATGAGCAGTTGCCGGGTGCGCGGGGCATTGACATCCAGATCAATCTGCTCAGAGTTATCGCGCGGCCCAAATGTGGTCCACAATCGCTCAACCGCACCGGTCTCCTCAATCACGAATTCTGAGAAGGGGTCCTGTGGGCGACGCAGGAAAATGCGGGCAACATCTGCCGGGTCAGGATTGCCATCGCGCCAGATTTTGTCCAGCGTGAGGAAGAGCTCTGCAGTTTCAGAGCGCCGCCCCCGGCGTAGAAAATCCTGGAAATGGGGCGAGTGTCTGGAGATATGGTTGACCATAAGATCAGCGGCGAGCTGATAACGCTCCCCGAGGTTGCGGATATCATCCCAGTCGCCAAATTGCGGCGCCACTTCTTTGTACGTGATGGGGGCAAAGCCTCGATCTCCAGAAGAGGGGTAGAAGGGCAAAATGTGGATGCCGCCAAATAGCCCGCTCAGAGGACCTTTCAAGACCTCCGCAAGCGCGCGTAAATTGCCTCCGAGAGAATCTGGGTATGTGATGAGCTGTGCTTGATTGCGTAGGCTCACGGTTCGTGGACCTTGTTCAGGCGTGCGCGCAGTACCTTCATGAGCGCGGTATGTGGAATGCAGTTCTTGAAGGCGAATGCTGCGAGCAGGTCATCAAGCTGTGTTTCCGTCATGCTTGCGAACAAGTGTGCAAAGGTGGGTTGCATCAGCTGTGCAATATAGCCCGAGAGGGTTGCCTGTGCCAGATAAGCCTCATTGGCTTGGGGATCAATGAGCGGATCGTTGAGTACCGCCTCCACGCAACGCGCGAGCGTGCGGACTTGTTCTCGTACTGGGGTGCTGGGTAACCAGCCCATCCAGAAATCGACGCCTAGTTCGCGTTTGGCTTCTAATAGCTGCGCCGTCCGCTGCATAAAGGCGGATTGGGGGTTGACGGTAACCCAGCCCATCACGCCTACATCTTTGTAGGTCCACATGGTCCAATGAATTCGATGGGCATTGAAGACCTCGAGTTGATCGTCCAGGGCTTGTACCCGGTCCGGGATTTCTTCCGCTGGTCCATTGTAGACGGCTCCAAACTCGCCAACCCATAACGGTACAGTGTGACGTTGGGCAAATTGGGTCCCTTGCCGGGTGAGGAGCACCGTCTCCTGGTAGGCGCGATTCCATTGCTGTCCACCAAAAGTGCCGGGGTAGGGACCTGGTCCAAAGCCGGCGGCGGTGTAGTTGTGGCTGCTGTAGACCAGGTTGGCAGCAAAGGGCGCCTCTAGCCCATCGAAGCGGGTGGAAAAATAATCGCCTTCCAGGAAAATGATGTGTTCTGTATCAATGGTGCGGATGGCTTCCACGGTGCGCCGGTAGATGCGGTTGATGCTATCCCAATCTGTGGCGTACGTATTGCTGAAGCGACCGCCGGGGGCGTTGTTTACCGGTTCGTTCATCAGATTGTAACCCGCGATGGCGGGATTGCCTTTGTAGTGGCGTGCAAATTCCTGCCATAGGGCGATAAAACGCTCCTGAAAGTGTGGGTGTTGCCAGAAAAGACTGTGCCGGCTACTGTTATCCGAATGCCAATCGGTGTTCTGCCAGCCCTGGACCGCGTGCAGGTCAATGATGGCATAGAGTCCGTGCCGTGCGCACCATTCGATGGCGCGGTCCAGGCGAGCAAACCCTGCTTCCAGATATTCAAAGGGCTGTGCATCATCCTCAAAGTGCCGGTAGTTGACGGACAATCTCACTACCGTTGCGCCCAGTGATTTCATGAACGCAATGTCAGCTTCGTCAAGGAAATAATCCAACCAGCGCTCAAAGAAAAACTGCGCCTTTTCCGGTCCTAGAATTTGCGCGAAGGTGCGGCGTAGGGAGTGCTCAGCGCCGGGGTAGCCATTGATGAAGTTTTCCATGTTCATCCAACCCCCGACACATGCGCCGCGCAGCATCACGGGCGCGCCTTGTGCATCCACAATCTGGTTATCTTTTACCTGTAATAAGTCCATGCGACTCCTTTGAGAACTGAGATAGGTTGCCTGTGATGGCCAACTTGCTGGAATTAATCCACACCGCCGCTGGTTTCACCGCTCGTATTACCTATGCCGCCGCGCCGTTGCACGGGGGGGCTGCGGAAGACGCCTGTGCCGGAGATACGTCCGCTCGCCCCAAAGAGGCGCAATTTCTCGCGCACCCGTTCTTTTACCGCTTCGCGCGCAGGCGTGAACAGCTTGCGGAAATCCACTTCGGCGGGTTCCGCTTGCATGGCATCCCGCAAAGCATCCACAAAGGCTTGTTTCAGATAGGTCGAGACATTCACTTTGCAGACGCCGTAGGCAATCGCCTCCAGGATGCTTTCGTGTTTGACGCCCGAGGAGCCATGCAGCACCAGCGGAATTGCGACCTGTTCGCTGATGGTGCGCACGCGGTCAATATCGAGCTCCGCGTGCCTATCGGTCATGGCGTGGATGGAGCCTATAGCTACTGCAAGTGAATCACAGCCGGTGCGCTGTACGAAATCCGCCGCCTCATCCGGTTCGGTCATCGCGTTGGCGACTTCTCTGGCTGTGACGCCAGTTTGCAGGACTTTGCCCAATTCGGCTTCCACCGGAATGCCGGCGCTGTGCGCCATTTGCACGACCTGCGTGGTGATGGTGATGTTTTCCTCATAAGGCAACCGTGAGCCATCGAACATCAGCGAGGTGAACCCGGTGCGCAATGCATGGACATTCTGCGCAAAGCTGATCCCGTGATCCAGGTGCAGCACGACCGGGATATCCACTTCCTCAGCGAGGGTGCGAACCATGGCTGCGGGCAGTGTCAACCCGGCATACAAGATAGTCGGTCCGCTGACCTGGAGGATTACCGGTGCACGTTCCTCCTCTGCTGCCTCGATGATGGCTTGCAGAATTTCCATGTTATCGGCGTTAAAAGCGCCGACGGCGAATCTTGCTTCTCGTGCGTATTGCAGTACTTCTGTGCTTCGTACCAGTGGCATGAGCACCTCCTGGAATTGATGTCTGAGTTGGTGTGAGCGAATCAGTATGTGCAGAAGTCAGGGAGGCGAAATCCAAGCGCAACCCTACATCCACACCATGAACGTTTTGATCTCGTATGGCGCGATAGCAAAGGTGAGCGTGTTTCCCTCGATGATTACCGGCGTTTCTTGCTTTTCCATTAAATTACATTCCACTGCGCGATGTATGGGCATCCCAAAACGCAATCGCACTGCCGGGTTGCGAAATTGCTTGGTCTCGTAGACGCGCACGACCCATGCCGTCGTGCTCAGCGAGTCTTCATACTCTGCCTTCTTGAGCGTCTCCAGAATGACATGGTCGGTATCGAGTGTGGCGAGTGCCATAGCCGGTGGCAGGTCCCCAGGTTGTTCTTGTGGAATCACGGTCGCGTGCAGTGGTGCGTTGAGCGCATAACCCTGTGGAATCACAGCGCTGGTGCGCCAATCGCTGGCATGTGGCAGCAGGCTATAGGTGAAGTAGTGCTCGCCCAGATCGGCTTCCGGGTCCGGGTCAATCGGCGATTTGATGAGCGTAAGCCGCAAGACATTGTCATGCACATCGTGTCCGTATTTGCAGTCGTTGAGCAGTGCCACGCCGTAGTTGCCCTCGGAAAGATCTACCCACTTGTGGGCGGGAACCTCGAAGCGCGCTGCATCCCAACTAGTGTTGCGGTGCGTGGGGCGTTCCAGATTCCCGAACTGAATATCGTACGTGGCGTGGGTGGCGCGCACATTGACTGGAAAGGCGACTTTGAGCAACGTCTGCCGTTCCCGCCAGATGACCTTGGTGCGGAAGTCAATCCGGGGATGTCGCGCGTAGAGGCTTAGCCTCTGGGTGATGAGGGATTCTCCATAGCGCCAGCATAACCGCAGACTGCCACGCACTGGGCCTGTTTCCTCAACGATTACCTCCACTAGTTCTGTGACCTCGCATTGTTTCTCTTCATAGTAAAGGTCAATATCCCAGGCATCACCGGTGAGAGGCTTGTCCTCGAAGATTTGTAGCACGTTGCCGCGCGTGCCTGGTGCAAGCACTTCTCGGGCATTGACTTTGTCGAAGAGCGAGGTGATTTGTCCCTGTGCGTTGAGCGTGAGGCGATAGAAGGCGTTTTCCAATTTCTCCGGTGTGACGCTCATTGGTCCCGCAGCTAGCGCCGGCATAGCGTGTTCATCTGCTAGAGGATAGATGCGATAGCCCAGTGCGGGCACGGCGAGACTATCCACCAGCAGCAGCGCTTTGCCGTCTTCTTCGACCCGTTGCAGGGGGAGTGCCTCGCCCTGCGGACCGAGAATGGCCTTGTCTTCAAAAACACTGTCTACTTCCAGAGTGGCAACATCATCGCGTTGCTGCCCCAATGTGTTGAAGACCACCAACGCCGGACCAGAGGTGGGAATCCGCGCGCACAAGCGTTCCTGCGCCCGCTTTAGCACCGCCTCGCCCAGTGAGAAAATCCAGGCATAATCCTCACGGCAATCCTCATAGACTGCATGAATGGAAGAACCGGGGAGAATATCGTGGAATTGATTCCGTAGCAGGTGTTCCCAACCCTGGCGCAACTCTGCCTGTGGGTACGCTGCTGCACCGGTCACAATGTCCGCCAGTGCGCTGAGCGCTTCCGCATCGTGATATAGCACTTCTGCTTTGCGGTTCGCCCGCTTGATGAAGCCTTGCGAGGTGTAGGTGCCGCGATGCAATTCCAGATAGAGTTCACCATCCCAGACCAGAAGACTCTTTCCGCCCATCCGTTGCTGAAGTCGCTCGAAATACGATTCCACAGCGCCCATCTGTACCCGAGGCATTCCGGGCAGATTTGCCAGCACCCGCGCGGTTTCCAACATCTCGCGGGTTGGTCCTCCGCCCCCGTCGCCCCAACCAAAAGAGAGCAACAACTCATCATTGAGCGCTTTTTGCTGGTATTGATCCCAAGTGCCTTTCACATCGAAGGGCGTTAGCTGTCCGATGTAGGTAAAGCCTTTTTGGTCTGGCGCGGGTGTGGTACCAAAATGCGCCAATACCTCGGTGCCGTCAATACCACGCCAGCGAAAAGTATCATAAGGGAAGCGATTGAATTGGTTCCAGCTGAGTTTGACTGTCATAAAACTGGTTATCCCGCTGCGCTGCATCAGTTGTGGCAGTACCGCAGAATAGCCGAAGACATCGGGCATCCACAGCACCGTTGTCCGCTGTCCCAGGTGGCGTTCGATAGCCTCTTTTCCGAGTAGAAATTGCCGCACCAGCGATTCACCGCCAGGCAGGTTAGTATCCGCTTCTACCCACAGTGCGCCGGTGATCTCAAAACGCCCCTCATCCACGCGCGCCTTGACCTCAGCATAGAGTTCAGGGTAGCGTTCTTCAAGCAATTTGAAGAGCTGCGGCGTGGAGTGCATGTAGACATACTCTGGATATTGCCGCATGAGGTTGAGAACGGTGGCAAACGTGCGAGAAGCCTTCTCGATAGTGGCATCCAGCTGCCAGAGCCACGCGAGATCAATGTGCGAGTGTCCTACCACGGTGATGGTGGGTTTGAGGGCGTCGCTCTGCCCTAGCGCTGCGAGTGCTTTTTGCAGCACGCGCCTGGCCTCGATGATTGAATCGTAGAAGGCATTCGAGCGTGGATAGGCAAAATCAATGACGTGGAAGGCACTGTCGAGTGCTTCCAGCAATCGCAGGCGGCGTAGGTCATTGGGGTCCAACTCTTTTACGGATTTGAGCACCGTGTCTGCAACCACATAGAACTGCTCGGTTGCCTCATCAATGCGCACCAGCTCGGCGAGCTTGAAATGGCGCCGTGCTGGTGGAGCGAGAACGCCGCTCCACGCCTTGAGTGCGAGTGTCAGTTGCCCTTGCGCTACCATCTCCGGAGGGAGCACAGCCTCCTCATGCCAGACATCAATGCCCTGTAACGGAGCGCCATTCACGTAGAGTAGCGTCTCGGCGGTGGATTTCCCCCCATCGCGAGGCCCCACCAAAAAACGTAGCGCAACTTTTGCCTGCCGCCACGCTTCCGGCACGGTGACGACGGCTCGAAACCAGGCGGTGATATCGTAGCCGCCCCAGGTCTGCCCGACGGCAAAATCTGTCCAGGCGCTATCATCGAAGTCGGGGGTGCGTGCTGCCTCCAGTGCTGCGACTTCGAGGCCCTCGGGTGGGATGGAATAGGGATATTGCAGCATGCGGAATCGCGGAATGGGCTGGGCCTCACGGTAAATTGCCGCATGGATTTCGGGAAGTTGGTGTTCGATTTTTTCGATGGTGAATGCCATGGTTGTGGTATCTCCTAAAAACGGTTTTTCGAGTTACCTATCGTTCCTCTGTTACAGCGCTTTTCAGAGCCAGGGCTGCGACTGCGAGTCCGGCATAATCCCCCACTTGCTCACCCAGTCCGGCAGGGACAATCTGGCAGGCAGCAAGCGCATGAGGGTGTGCCTCAGCGCGCAGTACCTCTAGGACGGCGGATTCCAGCAACTCCCGTTGGCGCCCATAGATGCTGCCGATGACGATGCGTTCGGGGTTGAGGATATCCACCAGCAGCGCCAACCCTTGCCCCAACCGTTGTGCTACCGCAGCGAAAATCTCCCGCGCCAGAGCATCGCCCGCCTGCGCGGCTATGCCAACGCTCTCGGCGGTGATGGCGGGGAGCATTTCCAGGGTGGGGCAAAAAGCGGGCGACCGTCCTTCCTGAATCGCCACGAGCGCGCGTTGTTGCGCCCAACGGGCGATTCCGCCGCCGCTACAGAATCCCTCAAAGGACCCGTGCTTGCCGTAGCCCAGGGGTCCTGTCTCTGCAAGCCGAACATGCCCTACTTCGCCTGCCATATCGCTCGCACCGACATAGAGGCGTCCATCGAGGATCAGCCCAGCGCCCATTCCCGTGCCAAAGGTCAGGAAGATCATGCTGCGGCAACCCCGCCCGGCGCCCCATTGCCACTCTGCCAGGGCGCAAGCATTGGCGTCATTCTGCAACATTGCCGGCGCATTGAAGCGCTTGCGGAACGGGGTAACACCATCAATGCGATCCCAACCCGGCAGGTTTGGCGGCGAGAGGATCAGACCTCGCGCGCTATCGAGAGGTCCGCCACAGCTGATACCGATCGCAGTGAGCCTGCGCCCCTTGAGAATCTCTTCGAGTGCGTCGCATAGCGCACATAGAGTGGCTGCGGGGGTGGGCGGCGTGGGGAAGCGCTGCTTTTCGAGCAAGTTTAGCTCTGCGCCTTCGCGCTCTCCCAGGCAGACGGCGCACTTGGTTCCCCCAATATCAATCCCGGCTAGCAGGTCGCTCACGCAAAGAACTCCGTTTCCAGCAGCTCACAGAGTGTGTGATACAGTGCTTGATGCCCGCTTTGTACTGCTGCCACGCTTGTACGCGGTACATAGAGGGTCACATCGCAAAGTGGGGGCATGGCGCCGCCCGTTGCGCCGGTAAAGCCTAGTGTCCACACTCCGCGTGCCCGCGCCACTCGCAGCGCATGCAGCACGCTGACCGAGACGCCGGAGACGCTCAGCGCCCACAGCACATCACCTGGACGCCCATAGCCATAAACCTGCTGGGCAAACATCATATCCGCGGCGACATCGTTGGCAAAGGCAGTCATCAGGGCGACCTGGCTAACGAGTGAGATTGCCGGCAAGGCGCCCTGTAAGTGTTCTGCCAGATAGGTCCCTTCACCGGGGTAAGCCTCGCATAGTTTCTCGTGCGCTGCCCGTGGTATAGCGCGCGGTAGCAGATACCCTTTCATCAGTTCGCCCACGATATGTTCGCTATCGGCGGCGCTGCCGCCATTGCCGCAGACCAGCACCTTGCCTCCTGCTCGATAACTATTGCGCAGTAGAGCAAAAGCGCGCTCCAAATTCGGCAGGCATGGCGCCAGATCCGGGTTTTCAATAAGCAGAGTTTCAATCGCTTTCATGTGGATATACCTCACTTTCGCGCCAGACTTTGAGCATGAGTTCGTAGCTCGCCAGCGGCATTCCGGTGTAAATGCAATTGCTGGTCGAGAATATATAACCCCCACCTGGTGATCCGTGTTGTAGAGCATAGCTTGCGGAGGCAACAATCTCCTCTGGCGTGCCGGTATCCAGCAACCCGCAGTTCACGTTGCCGATAAGGCAGACGCGGTCCCCATAGCGGCGCTTGACCTCCGCAATATCTACACCCGCCTGCGGATCGAGGGAGTGTAGCGCGTGTGGGTTTGCCTGTACCAGTTGGTCAATGATGGGCATGATGTTCCCGTCGGTGTGTTTGATGGTGTAAAAACCCATGTCCCTATACGCCTGAATCAGCTGTGCCAGATAGGGGGTGATGAACTCGGCAAATTGGCTGGGACGCAAAAAGGGTCCGGTGTTGAAGCAATAATCGGAACAGAGCGCGAAGCCATCCAGCCCACCTGCACGTTGATAGAACTCCGCGCGTTCCAGTGCTTTGTGTACCCGTGCTGCCGCCTCAGCTTTCAATTGCTCTGGCTCATCTACCAGGCGATAGCAGAATTGCGCCATCTCATTGCCTGGGGGAATGCTAAAGGTTGCATCGCCATGGAGCATGAGGAAATAGCGATCCCCTGTTCTCTCCCGGATGAGGTCAATGATGCGGCGGGTTTCCTCGGGGCGTCCTGGGTTGGGGTGGATTAAAATCGCGCTGTGTTCGTAGCGCTCCGCTGTAGCAATGAAGAGATTCGCCATATCCTCCCGGTGCAGCTGCCGTTCGCTTTCTTCCATTTGCAGCCATTGCTCGTAATTGCGGTGTGATGGATGCACCTTGCCAAAGGCTTCCATGGTGAGGAAGAACACCAGCTCGAAGTGTGGCACACGCCCGTTCAGAGGACGGCGTTCGAGTGCCGCGCTGAAACGCTCACGCGGGGTCATAGCTTGCCTCCTTTGCAATATTGCCTGTTGCAGTTTGGAAAGTGTGGGCTGTAGTCTCTTGTTTGCTACCCGCCTCGCGCAAATGCGCGGCGGCTTCCGCCAGAAAGGTGGGGGTGCCGAAGCTGCCGGATTTGAGCACGAGCAACAATGCCCGCTTTCCCACGGTCTGGCAAGAGGGCAACCCAGGCTGGATTTCCTCTAAGATGCGCAACCGGGTCACGCCCAGGCGCGCACAGATGGCGGCGGAAGTATCTCCACCAGCAATTGCTAGCCGGTCCAGCGGCGTCTCGTTGACGAGTGTTGCTGTCAGATTCGCCAGCGTGCCCGAGACAAGACGCGAGACTTCGACCGTGTCAAGCCCGCGGCGTGCGCCTGCCTTTCGGGCTATGGCGACGCTTTTGGGGGCGTTGGCGGCATAGAGTAGCGCATCTTCACCTTGACGGAGGCTTGCCGTCAGGGCGGTTTGTGCCGCTGACAGCATCTCCGTGCGCGTTGCTGCATCAAAGAGTTGATGCGGATCCAGCTCCCAGGTACAAATGCCCAGTCTCTGCAAGTGTTGGATTTGTGCTGCGGTCTGTGGCATCAGGCTGCCGGAGACAATGAGCACACCGGCGCCGGAACGGGCTGGAAGATTCGCAACCGGACGCGGGGACAGGTTTCCCCACACGTGCGGCAGTTCCTCCCCCAACGCTGAACTGCCACAAAAGACGCGGCAATCGTGCGTGGCGGCAGCGATGGTTGCCAGGGAACTCTGATCCACCACATCAAAAAGCAGGTAATTGTAGTGCTTGCACTGCGCAGCGATATACTGCCGCAATACGGCTGTGCCTTGGGCGATGATGGTATGATCTACCAGCGTGACTTTTCGCCGGGTCTGGCTTTGCAGAACCGTCACCAGGTTGGATTCCGTCAGTGGATGTATGGGGTCGTTGCGGAACTCCGATTGTGCGAGGGGCACGCCGCGCACATAGTGGATGCCGTTGATGGTCTGCCGGCCGTTTTTGGGAAAACCCGCGACGACGATGGCGAAGTCTTCTCCCAGAGCATCGAGCATGGCGTCGAACTCCACGCCAATGTTGCCGCGGAATACAGAGCACGTCTTTTTGAAAAAATGTCGTGCCCCTGCTGCTTCCAGGTCGCGAGTGGCGGCATAGACTTTGGCATAAGCCACCTCTGGCGTATCAAAGCGCGAGTCGGTGTCTAGAATGCTGACATCTGGTTCGCGCAAGACCGTTATATCTGCGACTGCTCCTGGAATTTGGTAGGAGAACACATCCGTCAGGTAACCTGCCTTGGCGGTCATGCTGCCAATGTCGTTAGCGCCGGTAATATCATCGGCGACGACTCCCAGGATGGGGTCGCGAGTGGTAGGGGTGGTGTCCTTCGTTTGCATGGGCGAATTCTCTTGCACAGTCACGGTTTTTGAATCATGCACCGGTGTAGTTATTGCTACCGGTTCCTGGTCAACCAACGCCTTCGCGGGCGGTACCCGCTGTGCTCCAGAAAATCGGTCACTTGGTCAGATGCGACCGGTCGCATAGGAAGCGCTGCGCTGTGTGCCAGTAAAGCCATCCGGCAGGCTAATTCCAGCGTGTGAAGGCCTGCCAGCGCCTCCTGAATGTTGGTGTCGTAGACCAGGACGCCGTGATTTTCCAGCAGCAACACATTCGCCGTCAGGGCTTGCGCTCCCACTGCCTCTGCGAGCGCCGCCGAACCCGGGTGGCAATACGGCACGCGGGCAACTCGCTCCAGGTAATACATGCCTTCCACGAACCAGTCCGAGGGCACCGCTATTTGCGCGGCTGAAACCAGGGTGCTGTGTAATGGGGAGGCGTGCAACACTGCATTGATCTCCGGACGCAGGGCGTAGATGGCGCGATGCATGGGGGCCTCTTTCGAGGGGCGTTGTCCCTGCGGGTGGGTATAGCTGCCATCGAAGGCGCATTCCACGAAATCCGACTCCTCCAGATTGCCCAAAAAAGCGCCCGTAGCGGTAATCAGAAAGCGCTCCGGTCCAACGCGTGTGCTGAGATTGCCGGAATTAGCCCACGTGAGCTCGTTTGCCAGCAGGTATTTCCCGGCGTCCTGCAAACCGCACCGCGCTGTGGCGCTAATGAGATGGGTCATGCTTCCTCCTTAGAAAAGGGTGGTGCAATATGGATAAGCGGTGTATTCCAGCTACTGATATCGAGCGTACGGATGGTTTCGGGAACACTGTGCCACGTGAGCGTCACACTGCGGCGCTCGCCTGGGAAGAGCGAGAAATGATTGGCATCGAAACGTGCGCTACCGCTTGACTCTGGGGCGCGGGCATCCTCTAGCCAGATGAAGAGCGCCGTTGCTGCTCCCGTGTTGGTCAGTGTGATGCTCCAGTGGGTCTCCAGTTTTTCGCAGGTACTGGCTACTGTTGTTGCGGGTACGGCGAAGAGCGGCGCGAGGTTCTCCGTTCGGCTGAAGATATAGCGATTTGCCGAAAGCAGGGCGCCATCGCTTTTCTTGAGCGTCAAATCGAGGAAGAAGATATCTTCTCTTAATTGCTCTAGATCGAATGCGATTGCTGCGAGGCGTGTGGCAGCATTGGCGGCAGCGCTCACAGCGGCTTCTTTTGCTGCGTAGGCTGTGCCGCTTGCACCGGTGATATTCCATGAAAGGATACCTTTCACGGCGTCGAGCTCCGAGTTTGAAGCCCAAATCTCCGCCTCGAAGATTGATTCTCCCGCCCAGGCTTGCCGGTCGAAGCGGGCAGCGATATGCACCGGTTCATAGGCTTGTGCCACAGCGTAGTAGGCGGGTTTGGGGCGGGCAAAATAATCTACCGCGGAGGTGCAGGCAGCCATGGGATAGGGTTCATTGAATTGCCAGGGTAGGGTGCCGCTGTTGTGCCATTTGCGGCGCCGGTCAGCCTCGATGGCGTAGCGTAAGCCATCCGCTTGCATGAACTGTGTGGCGCGCACGGCGGTTGCCACATCGGGAAGGGCGCCAAAGATACTTTCCCACATGGGTGTTTTCACCCACCAGGCTGCCGAATGCATCCAGAGTGGATTATCCAGGCTAAGTGGCGATTGGTGCTCCGGCGCGATGACGGTATCCAGTGTGCGCCGGTTAGTGATGCCCTCTACGCCAAACTCTGAATGGAGCAGGGATTGTCCGGCATTGTAGAGCGTGAAGTGTTGCGTGAGTCCCTGGTGTTCCCAAGGTCCGTGTACATCGTGCATCCCCAGCGGATTGCGCGCAATTGTTTCCAATCCATTGCCGAATTCTGGTCCCGAGGATGAGGTCGGAAGCCAGTGCCGGTCGGGGTCAAGCCGGGCAACAGTGGCGCGCAGCGCTGCGAGTACTGGATGCGCCTCATCCAGTGGCCTATCTGGAGCGGACATCAGCTCGTTGCCGCCACACCAGAGTGCCAGCGCGGGGTGGTTGCGTTTGCGAGGGATGATGCTGGCGGCTTCGCGCAGCAGCATGGCAACAAAGGCCTCGTCCTGTGGGGGAATATTATCTATGCCTGAGCTGGATTGGATGAATTCCTGCCAGACCAACAAGCCCATTTGGTCGCAGAGGGTGTAGAAGTTCTCTTTTTCTATCAGGCCTCCGCCCCAGACCCGGAGCAGGTTCACATGTGCCCTTTGCGCCAGCGTGAGGAGTTCCTCCAGTTTGGCAGGACGTTCTACACCATAGAGGGCATCGAGCGGTACCCAGTTCCACCCTTTGATAAAACACTTGCGTCCGTTGACGGTGAGGGTATAGTTGCGCGCCGTTGGGTCGGGTGTGTCGTTGGGGATAAAGGTGATACGGCGGATACCAAAGGTCACACTGCGGCTATCCGAGATGGATTCGGGGGTGGTGTGCATCTCGGCGACAGTGATTTCTGCGGTGTAGAGCGGTTGTGCGCCGTAGCCATTGGGCCACCACAATTGTGGTTCGGCGATAGCGGTTTTCAGTGCGAGCTGCGTTTTGCCCTGCTGTAGATGATATTGGTTGCATTGCGCGGCGACTTCCACCCCCTGCGGGTCCAGCAGCGTGAGGGTGATGGCGACCGCGGTAGCCTGTGTCGAATCCAGAGCGAGTTCCGTTGTGATGCTGGCGTTGTCGTAATCGGCATTCAACTGTGGGCGGACCCACACATCTTCAAGGCGAATGGCGCCCGTGAAATCCAGATGGACGCTATCCCAGATTCCCAGGTGCACCATCCGTGGACAGAAATCCCACCAGTAATTCATGCGGGTTTTATGGGTGCGCACCAGGCTTGTTCGCCCGATTTGCGGTTGCTCTAGTGGCGCGGGTTCGAGAACCACGGCGAGCAGGTTCTCTCCGTCATAGTGCAATTTGTCGCTAACCTCGAAGGTGGCGGGTATGAACATGCTGCGGTGCGTCCCCAACTCCTCACCATTGAGGAAGATATGCGCCTCAAAATCCAATCCTTCGAAACATAGACGTGCTTGTCGTTCACGGAGTGTTTCATCAACCACAAAAGTCTTTTTGTAGACCCAGCTGCGTTGCGCAGCCCACTCACTACCCAGGCTGTTGCGCTCGAAGGTCGGGTTGGGGATTTCGCCCGCCTGCCACAGATCATGCTGCACGCTGCCGGGCACAGTTGCCGGTATCCACCCACGGGTATCCCGACTGCTGGGCTTGTGCGCCGCGCGCATTCGCCAGTCAAGCCCCAAATATGGCTTGCAGTGCCAGTCGTTACCGTCAAGAGAAAGCGTACGGGTCATGGTGGGCACTTTTTCCCCCAGGTTGGTCATTCCGTCCCCCGCTGTTCCAGCAGGTTTACCTCTACGGTCGGCAAGGCTGGATTGCGAGGGATGCGGAAGGTCTTGATTTCATAGGGATCGAAATTGGCAGTGATGACACGTCCCCACCTGGGCAGATGCAGCCGTGTATGGGTCGCTGCGCCGGTGCTCTCGTATGCCCGTAGGATCAAGTCGCCTGTGATGGGATCGTCATCTTCAGCCCGCTTGATCACAGAGATGATGATGTTTGCGGCGTCGCTGTGCGCAAAGGAGGCTGTGAGTGGCAATGTCCCTTGTGGGCGCCCCGTGGCAATCAGCGCAAAGGGTCCGCAGTTGATCTCTGCTGCTTGCTGTACGACGCTGCTATACCCGGCAGCGGCGCTCTCCTCCCAACTACCCTGGTGTGGAAACAGGCTGTAGTTGAAGTGCTGCTCGCCCTGGTCAATGAATGCGTAATCCTGATCGGGGTCCGGTTCTACCGGCATGTGATGGGCGTAGATAGGACTGCGCAGCACGGTCAACCCGATATCACGGACCGTTACATCCACGCTGTATTTGCCATCGTTGAGCACGCTCAAGCCATAGCGGGTGTCATTGGCGCGCGATGTACCGGAAACGTCTACCCAGCCCTGCATGGGTTCTTCATCACCATCAGCGCAGCGTTCAAGTGCGCCATACGGGATTTCCGATGTGATCTTCATGAATTTCACATTCACGGGAAAGCGCAATTTGAGCATCTTGAAGTGTTCATGCCAATCCACTTTGACCTGTACATCTACCCGGTCGAGTTCCCGGTAGAGCGTGAAATCTTGTATCAATCGCGATTTGCCCCAGGCGCTCTCGACGCGTAGCACAGCCTTGACGGGACCGCTTTCCACAATCTGCATTCGTTGCAGCTCGAACTCTCCACAGACCTGATCGAAGCGGAAGCAGTTGTGTCCCCACGTATCGCTGGGGTCGTTGATCACGACGGGACGCGCTGCGGGACCTGCCAGCACCTCCAGATCAGCCACTTTGTCGTAGAGACTCAAGAGGAAACCCGTTTCCGGATCGAACGTGAGGCGCAGGTGATCGTTCTCCAGCATTGTATCGCTGAATTGAACCGGCGTGACGTCCGGTTGGTGTCCCTCTGTCACCAGACGATAGACCCGGTAACCTAGCGGCGGCAGCTCCGCCACAAAGCTCAGCCGGTCGCGACCGCCTGCTGTTGCCCAAGAGCGTACACGCTGCATGGCTACCGGTGCGCCATTTTCATCGGTGAGGGCATTGCCCGGTTTGAGCGCGCCGATTTCCAGTTCGACATTGGCTTTCAGCGCCCAGGCGTGCGGGTTGAAGACGACGATGGGCTTGACGCCTGCCTCATGGGGAATCGCCATGGACCATGCCAGGGATTGCACCGCATCATTGAAGGCGCGGTCAGCGATGGCGAGGGCTTCGCCGTAGAGCGCGCGGGCATCTTCATAGGCGGCTTCGAGACTGGTGCCCGCCATGATGTCGTGGAATTGATTGAAGAGCACGGCGCGCCAGGCGCGTTCGAAATCGGCGGGATAGGGTTGCCCGGTGGCCCAGGCGGCGATTGCCGCCCAGGTTTCGGCGCGCAACAATGCCTGTTCTGCCTGACGATTCCAGCGTTTCATGCCTGAATGCGCCGCATAACAACCGCTGGCGTGATTCTGAAGTTCATCACGCACGACAGGCAGGGTCCAATTTTTCGCTACGACTGCATCGAAGAACGCTCCTAGTGTGCTGAACTTGAGCTGCGGCATATCGGCTAACTCATTCAGCCGGTGAATACTGGCGATATTTTCCTGAGTGGGACCACCGCCGTGATTCCCGACGCCGTAGAAGCAAGCGAATTCGTCAACGGGCGCTTTCATCTCAGCCGCACAGCGCCGGGCGTGAATTTCCACATCCTTGCCCCAACTGAGGTATTCGAAGGGGATACGGAAAGCCAGCACCCGTGACCCATCCGGCGCCTCCCACCAGAAGAGCCGTCCTGGCATGCCTTTTTCCTGTGGGCTGGGCCTGAGAAAGACGTAGAAATCCAACCCCGCTTTCTTGAGCAGCTGCGGGAGCATGGCGTGATGTCCAAAGCTATCCGCATTATAGCCCACACGAGCAGCGACGCCGAATTTCTCCAGGAAGTAGCGCTGCCCATAGAGGGCTTGCCGCACAAAGGATTCCCCGCCGGGAAGGTTGCAATCGGGTTCCAACCACCATCCGCCAGCGAGCTCCCAACGTCCTTCGGTAACCCGCTTTCGAATTTCCTCGAACATGCCGGGATCCACGCGCTCAACCCAGCTGTAGAAGACCGCTGAACTTGCGGTGAAGCAAAACTCTGAATCCTCGTTCATCCGGTCCAGTGCGGAACGGAAGGTCGCCAGCACTTCTTGGAATCCCTCATGCCATTGCCAGAGCCATACTGGGTCTATGTGTGCGTTGCCAATCATGTGTAGAGTTCGATGTTTCATGTAATAACTCCTGGTGTTATTGCGGGTCACAGTTTGGTAACTGCCTTGCCTGCTTCCCGTTCTCTCATGTGTTTCTACTTGTCCTGTCTTTCGCTTTATCGCCTTATTGCCGATTGCTATCTTCACTTACTGTGACCAGTGCTTCCGCCTGCTGCCCGAAGCGCTGTTTACCTTGTGTGGGTCCGCCCACAACGGTTATATCTACCGCAATGCGCGCACGGTGCGCACTTGCCGGCGCCACGATGGCAAAGCGCGTTTCGCTATTGCTGCGCGCTGCCAGGGTGAAGGATGCCGGCGCTTCCGTGATGTGCCATCCCACCGGGATAACCGGTTCGACGGTCACCGTTGCTGCCTCCGTCAACGGATTCCGTATCTCCACAGTGAAATGGCTTTCCACCCCGACGACGATTTCCGCCTGATAGGGCTTGATCCGTGCGAGGAAACCGGAATCCCCGAAGTCGTTTTGCTCCAGCGGTAGCAGTTCGTGATGCAGCTGCTCTAGCAAGGCGCCGCGTTTCTCCAGGCGGTCGAAGTAATCCGGTTCTACCCATTGCGGCGCCCAATGCCCGGAGAGGATTAGCTGCGGTGCGAGTCGCTTGTAGAGCGCCGCAGCCTCGCGGTAATCGCCCGGGGCGAAGCGATTCTGGTAAACGTAGTTCCATTCCAGTCCTGCATCTCCCTGTAGCTCATCGCCGGTCGCCAGCACCCGTACGCCATCCACCTCGAAAGCCACCGCGACAGCGTAACGGGTGTGCCCTGGCAGTGCATGGAGTGTGAGCGTGATCCCCTCCCAGACGATGGGGGTTTCCAGCGGCAGGCGGCGATCCACGGGGATGGGGTCATACCACAGGCAGGGTAAATCGAAATCACTGGGGCGTTCCAGAATATCGGCAAAGTTCTCAGCTGCCCATACTGCGGTTCCTTCCACGGCGCGCAGAAGGTTACAGCCTGCGACGTGATCGTCGTGATAGTGTGTGGGCAACACGATCTCTACCTGGGTGACGCCGAACTGCGCTTTGAGCGCCGGCAGGGTATAAAGCCAGGGTCGCCGGGATGCGCGATCGGCGCCTGCCGCAATGCCGGTGATGAAATCATAGCCGAAATCAATGAGGAGCGCTTTGCCGCTCTGTGACAGCAGCACGTAGGTATTCGCCATGCTGGCGCGGTGCCGTAGTAGATGTGGGGTGATGGCTTCATAGGGGCGCTCTCGGAGCTGGAAGAGGCGTGGATTTTGGTCGCGTGCCTGCAACAAGCGCCATAGCCGCTCCACGAGCAGGGCAATCGCGGTATCAGGGTCTGGAATGGGCGCGCCGTGTGAGGGGCAGAGCAGGGTGGGGCGATGCGTTTGCAGGTCGAGCAGGGAGGCAATGGTTGCCGCTGCGCCCTCGGCGCCGTTGTAGGTCCATTGCGTTGCCGCCAGGGACCAGACCTTGCCCGGTGCGGCGATGAGGTCGCCCGTGAATGCCACGCGTTCAGTGCCACAGGTTGTGAGCAGTGTAATCGAGCCGGTGGTGTGTCCTGGTGTCGGGAGTACCGTGATTTCGTGCCCGGCAAAGCGGAAGTTGGCGTAATCCTCTAGCGTTCCCGTGAGTGGCACAGCTTCTAGCAGTGAGAAGCGGTCCTCACGGGTATTATAGTTATTGAAGATGGGGCGACCCTGCCAATGCGCGTCTACGCTGTGGAAAAGGTCTTGCTCTGCATGCGGCGCCCAAATGCGCGTGCCTGCCGCTATTGCCCGCGGTAAGCCCTGCGCTTGATCCCGGTGATGGTGGGTGAGCAGCACATCGGTCACGTGTGTGATACCCAGTGTGGGCAGCGCTTCCAGCACCTCGCCGGAGCCGAAATCTATCAGCGTTGCCTCCGCGCCATCGCGCAGGATGTAGACAACACAGGTATCCTGGAAGCTGTATAACGTATTCGCGATTAGTTCTTGTAGCATTGCACGTAGCCTTTTTCGTACAATTCCCGGTAACGTTGATGGCGTTCTGAATCTGGATGAACCTGTGTTCTGGCAGCGCTGGGCGACCCAGCATCCAGGATGCCGGCATCCAGGATGCCGGACCGGCGCCCTGCCAGCATCGCTGCGCCCCACAGGGTCGCATCGGCATGGGGCAACACTGTAATGGGGCAACCACAGACATCGGCTTTGATTTGCAACCATGCGGCATTCCGCGTCCCACCGCCAGCGGCAATCAGCGTGTGCATCTCAATGCCCAAGACTTCCTGCGCTCTGCGCCGTATGGTTTCCATTTCATACGCGGTCCCCTCATAGACGGCTTTCGCAAACTGGGCGCGGGTATGACCGCTGCGTAATCCCACAAAAGCAGCGCGGGCGTTGCTATCGGCGTGTGGCGCACCGGCGCCGGAAAGATAGGGGTAGTACAGAATCCCGGTTGGTTCCGGTCCAGCTTCTTCGAGCAACGTCGCGAGTTGTGCATACGAGAGGCGTTCTTCCCCTAAAATGCCCCGCAGCCATTCTACTGACCCCCCCGAAGCAGGCAGCGAACTCATCCAGAACATACGCTTCGGCGCCACGTGCGGTCCGAAAAGAAAACCGGAGGCGAAATCACACTCATCCAAAGGTCGGGATTTCAAAGCCCCAATCAATGTCTCGGCGGTGCCCATCGAATCGAAAACGGCACCGGGTTCTATCACATCTGCTGCAAACGCGGCGCAGACGTGGTCGTGCCCGGAAATTGCGACCGGTGTCCCTGTCTTTAGCCCCGCGATGGGGGAATGTGTGACGCCAACCGGTACTCCGCTCGGCAAGGTGGGCGGGAATAGCTTTGCGTCTAGCCCCAGCTGTGCTAACCACGGTTCATCCCAGGCATCGGCAACCATATCATAGGCAAAGGTGCGCACGGCAAGCGTGGGATCGGTAGCGAGAAGCCCCGTGAGCTGCAAGGCTATGAAATCTGCCGTTGAAAGCCAGACCGCTCCGGAAAAATCGGCGCCTTGCTCGCGCAACCAAAGTAGCTTTGCAAGCCCTGATTTGGCATTGGCGCGCAACCCGCTGCGGCAGAAGCGGGCGAGCGCGTCATTTCTCTGGGCGAGATTTGCAACTTGCGCCTCCGCGCAGCGATCATGCCAGGCGAGCAGCGGTGACCGTGCTGCACCTGTACTGCGATCCACAAGCAACCCCGTCTCTGCCATGCTCGCGATACCCACCACTGCCGGTGTGAATCCCTGTGTGGTTTCTGCAATGGCTTCGGCAACCGTGCTCCACAGTGCTTCAGGATTGTAGATTGTGGGGCGTGCAGTGCTTTGCAGCAAAGTCCCATCCGCTTCAAAAAGACCCACCTTGCAGTGGGTCGTGCCGATGTCAATTCCGAGCAACGTTGCCAAAGGATAGCCTCTTGCAGATTCTTCGATTTCACGAACCCTGCTGGGGCATTCTCTGCTCTAGCAGGGTTCGAACGGCCTCCATGCCCAGGCGTGGGCTGGAAAGGAAGCGTTCGCGTTGGGTTACGGGGAAAGTTGCGGTAATGCGCGCCATAGAAGCCTGGGCAAGCACGATGACCTCAACCTCCTCAAGCAACTGCGTCAAGGCTTCTACCAGAAGCGTGTCATGTCCGGCGCTGTCGCCTGCACTCAGGCGCTCAAAGGCTTCGGCGATGAGTAGCGGGCTGAGCGTAACCTGGCGTCCGGCAGCGATAGCCTTCTCCTGCAGCAATCGTACTGTGGGACCGAGCGTCATGGGAACGGTTGCTACAACGCCAATGGTGTCGCTACGGCAAACGGCGAGCTCTGCCATCGGTGCATCAATCCTCACGATGGGCACAGCAATATGGGGCTGTGCCAGGGTGCAGAGCTCCCCTACTGAAGAACAGGCATTGAGGATGATATCCGCGCCTGCCTCTTCGGCAAAATGCGCGTAGGCGATCCAGCGCGGCGCAATGGCATGAATATCGCTGCCGTTCTTGCGTAGTTGTGGCAGGATGGAGTCATCCACGAAGTTGATGACCGTGGTTTGGGGCAAAAGTTCTTTTGCCAATGCCTTGAGCGGCTCGACGGTGACTGTGGTGGTGTGAATGATAGCTAATTTCTTCATGGTAGCCTCCCGAGTGAGCGGCGATAGCGATCCCAGGTATTGCGCAGCAATGTATAATCGCTATCTTCTAATGGTTCTCGGGTATTGTCAATGGTGGTCGTGAAGTACAGCGAAGGCACCCCCAACTCCGGTTGCAGGTCCACGTAAGTCCGCCACGTTTCTCGGTTCGTGATGGGCCAGTTATCGGCATCAATGAGCGCTTTGGGGCAGGCAATCCGTGCAATTCGCGCCCGGTGCGCCATCGCAGCGAGGACATCGCGCCCCGTGTTGATATCATTGAGGCGAATCATATCCACCACATCTGCCAGATAGGGATGCGGCGTGTGAGTAATAATTAGCGCATCCGGTTTTACCCGTTTAGCTTCGTTATGGAGTAACGCCAGATATGCGCGCATCAATTCCAGTCCCCACAGTTCGCCGTGAACATGGATTCCAGGACCACATGGAATGCGCGCAGTAAAGTCAATTTTGAAGCCGTCAGCGTCATAGCCTTCGGGTGAGAGCATGCGATGGATGGAGTTACGTAGGGCGGCGGCGCAACCGGGATGGGTGGGGTCCAGGGCGATGGGCAACCCGGCAGCGTTGGTGATGCAGTGTTCTGCGGGCAAGCCCTCAGGATCCCAGGCTTTGAGCCAAAGCAACACGCGTCGCTCTGCTGCATGCTGCGCCTCCACGAAACCACGCAGATCGGGCCATTTCCGAGGATCGGCGACGTTCTCGCCGTAGGTCACCTGCCATTTGTCATCAATCACTACCGTGCCGGGATGTAGTTTGTGGGATTCCAGGTCGTGCAGGAAGGTCTCATAGTGTTCTTGCCGGGCATAATCTGGCGCGCGCCCTCCCTCAAGGGCTGCGAGGGCGCATTGTGCTCCCCAACCGCAGAAAAGCGGCTCACGGTGCCAGGCGGGGTGGGTTTCCACGGACTTGGGCACGGCACCGATCGCTCGCAGCGCGGCGACGTGTGCCTCTATTGCCGTATAGGGATCGGGTGCAAAATCAAAGCCGATGGCAGGCAGGCGGTAGCTCCCGTCGACGTGCGTATGTCCTTCATAGGCGAGACTCAGGTAGAAGCTATCTGGGGCGCCGTGATAGCTCAAGTCGGTGAAGCGGTTGGCGCCAGGGCACGCTTCAATGCCCAATGCCACCCAGCTCGCCGGAAGCTCGAAAGCCAGGCAGAAGGGGGGCGGGGTGAAGAACCAATCGGCTTTGCCAGGGATAGGCACTCCGGTGAGGTTGATGCTGACACTCTCTGCCGGGCTGAAGAGCATCTGCTCGCGCGTGTTGGGTTCTGGATTGAAACCCCGCTTGAATGCGTAACCTGAGCGAAAGAAACCCGATCCCCAGCGCAGGTGCCCGGAATAGTAACCCCCGAAATAACAGACTTCGGTGAGCGCGCCCTCGCCCTCGACTTCGATTTCATAGGTGAAGCGCTTCTCGGTGCAGCGCAGACGATAGGTTTTGCTCCGCCATACGCTGCTGCGTGCATGTAGCGCGAGCGTAATCGCCTCGCCGTCTTCGGTGATTTCCCAGTTGTCGAGGGCTACAGTATCATCTTGTCCCCGCGTGCTGTGAACACTGGCGGGGATCAAGAGTTCGGCGAGTTTCTTACCCTCTGCGCTATAAAGGAAGAGATAGGGACGATCGGGTTGCGTCGCGAGTGTATAACTCGCTGCGCTGAGTTGAAATCCCTGCCCTTCAGTGCTTTTGACTTGCATATTACCCCTTGATGCTACCACCAATCTGTACACCTTCAATGAAGTAGTTTTGGAAGAGAACGAAAATGATGAGCACCGGAATAATGACCACCAGGCTTGCCGCCATGAGCCAGTTCCAGGCAGGGGCGCCTCCAGCGGCGTGCTCGAACTGTCGTAGACCGATTTGCAGGGTGTAAAGCCGCTCACTTTGTAGATAAATCAGCGGTCCCATGAAGTCCTGCCATGCGCCCTGGAATGTGAAGATGGCGACTGCGGCAACCGCGGGTTTTGCCAGAGGCATAATGATGCTCCACCAGATGCGCAGCTCGGATGCGCCATCAATCTTCGCGGCTTCAGAGAGTTCCATCGGGATTGAACGCATGAATTGGCGCAACAGGAAGATGTAGAAAGAACTTCCGGTAAAGGCGGGTATCGTGAGGGGCAGGAAGGTATTGATCCAGTTTCTCGAGCCTTGAAAGCCGAATGCCGGTATTTTCGCAAAGATGATGAAACGGGGAATCATTGTCACCACATCGGGCAACATCATCGTGGCAAGTACCAGGCTGAAGACCCAATCACGCCCTCGCCAGCGGAGACGCGCGAAAGCATAAGCCACGAGAGTAGAAGAGAGCACCGTGCCGATGACGCTAACGAGCGTGATGATGACCGTGTTCATGGTCCATTTTTCCCACATCCCGTAGCTAAAGGCGTAGGTGAAGTTGTCCCACGCCAGGCGTGTGGGGATCCAGCTCTTATTCATCAAATCGGTGGGGTCTTTGAGTGCGGTTGAGAGCATCCAGACGAAGGGTATCAACCACAGGATGGCGATACCTACCAGCACTGACCAGGCAAGACCACGACCCAGGCGTCTCACGATTGCCTGGATTTTGGACCGACGTTCTGTTGGGAGTGTTATTGTGGTCATGTGTTCCTCCTACTGGCGATCCCCAGACTCATAATAGACCCAGCGCTTTGCCAACCATAGCTGGAAGAGTGTGATTGCCAGGATAATGATGAACAGAATCCACGCCAGCGCTGCGGCGTAGCCCATTTGGAAACCTGCCGGTCCAGATTTGCCGAAGGCGCGGTTGTAGAGATAGAGGACATAGAATAACATGGATTGTCCGGGTCCACCATCCACGGTGGTGCCAGAAAGGATATAGGCTGTGGTGAAAATCTGAAAAGTGCCGATGATGCTGGTTACAACCTGGAAGAAGATGGTGGGGGAAAGCAGCGGCAACGTGATGTGGCGTGTTTTCGCCCAACCGCGTGCGCCATCAATGGTGGCAGCTTCGTAGAGCTCTTTAGGAATCCCTTTAAGCCCGGCTAGATAGATCAGAACGTTGCTGCCAATCCACCACATTCCCATTACCACCATGCCGGGCTTCGTCCATAGGGGATCTACGAACCAGCCCGGGCCTTTGATGCCGAAGAACGCCAGCGCCTGGTTGAAAAGCCCATTGGGCCGCAGAATCCACTGCCAGAGGAAAACCGCCGCTACACCCGAAAGCACGTTGGGCAAATAGATTACCGTGCGGAAGAAGCGCCCACCTGGAAGATCGAGCGACAGCAGTAAGGCGATGCTGATCGAGACAACGGTGACAATGGGGATTTTGACCACTACCATCCAGAAGGTATTCGAGATTGATATGTAGAAACGCTCGTCCTGAAAAATCTCCTGGAAGTTCTGAAAACCAACCCAAATCGGGGTAGTGGTGATGTTGTAGCGCGTGAAACTGGTGTAAAGCGAGAAAATCATCGGTCCTACTGTGAAAAACAGAAAGCCGAGAATCCATGGCAGCGCAAAGAGCCAGCCTGTGAAGGCCTCTTTGCGAGCTGTTGTGATGCGCTGGCGTGCCGGTCTGCCATGATTATCGGTCCTCAGAGCGGCTCCAAGTTGCAGTTGTGCCATTCGACCCCCCTTATTGTCAGAAGGTGCCCTTTTCTGGAAATGTCTTTCTTAGAAACAGGGGAGAGGGCGGTTGCCATCTCCCCTGTTGATTGAGCTACGAAGTGGAGTGCTTGTTACGAATTACTTGTTCTTGGCGATCGTTTCGTCAATAGCTGCCTGAGCTTCTTGCAGAGCCGTGACAGGGTCGAGCTCGCCAAGCCAGACCTTCTCATAACGCGGGCCTAGCTGCTCAGTCCAGTTGGAGTAACCGGGCACATAGACTGTTCCCTGGCTCCATTCCATGTTTTCCATGATGGCTTTCCAGTAGGGGTCAGCCATCAACACGGGATCGTAAGCGGCATCCTTGTTGGTGGGAAGAGCGTAGGTGTCGCGCGTCCAGGAGATTTGCACTTCGGGGCCCGACATACACTTGATGAATTCCCAGGAAGCTTCGGGGTTGCGGGCACCCTGGGGGATGGAGAGCGCAAAACCACCGCTCCAATCAGCCTTGACCTCTTTGTAGGGAATGAAGCTGATTCCCCATTCCATGCGCACGCGACTGCCATCGGCAAGCACTGTGTAGGGGCGATAGAAGCTGAGCTGAGAGTGATAGCCGGCGACATCAATGAGCATGGCTGTACCGTTCGCCATGAAGATATCGTTGGGAGCAGCGCCGAACTGCGCCTTGAAGTTCTGCGCATTCTGGTAACCGCCGTAACGATCCACCCATGTCTTCACCCAGGCAAGCGTCTCTGCGAACTTGGGATCATCCACCACTGGAGCGCCATTTTGCACGAAGGTGTGACCGGTGGTGTAAGCCCAGAAATCGGGACCGGCGTTCCACAGTGGGAAGAAACCGATGCGCTTGTAGGTGCCGTCTTCATTCTTTACATCCAGTTTGTCAGCATATTCCAGCAGTTCGTCCCAGGTTTCCGGAGGACGGTTGGGATCCAGCCCGGCTTCCTGGAAGAGCTGCTTGTTCCAGAACAACACGCGCAGATCGGTCTCAAAGGGAATACCGTAAACCTGGCCCTCGTAGGTGGCTTCTTCCCAGGTGAAGGGCCAGAACTGGCTGGAATCCATGCCGTCACGCTCGATGAAGGGCTGCAGGCTTGTCGCAACTGCATCGCGGGCGCGTTGCGGGAGCATGGGGCGGTCTTCCACGATCACATCAGGCATGCCCGAACCGGCGGCGACAGCGGCGATATTGGCGGTCCAGATATCACCCCAGGGCTTGAAGACCTCGGTCATCTTGATGTTGGGGAGCTTTTGTTGGCAGATTGCCACGGCGCGCTGAATGGCAGCGCGGCGCACGGGTGAACCCCAGAAATGCCAGAACTCTACCTCACCACTGACTTCTGTGTTCAATGGGGCGGCAACGCCTACCTGGCTGGGATCCATCGGTACTTCGACTTCTACTTCCACGGTCACTTCTTTGATGACTTCGCGAGTAACCTCGACTTCTTTGGTGACCTCGACGGTCTGGATAATCACCTCTGGGGTGGGCGTGGCGCATGAAGCCAACATTGAAACGATGATGATCAAAGCCGCAATCATACTCCATAAACGGGTCGTCTTGAGGGTGCTCATTTTCTCCTCCATGATTTGATATGGGATATACTACTGACACTAGGGGCTATACCTGGCATTCGTTTCCGTTGCGTTGATCCTCCTCATTTTACTAAAGCGCTGCCTGGGTAACTCGTGCTTGAGATTGGTGTGGCAATGCGCCTTTTGATACTGAATTTCCGGTATTCGAGTAAACTTGTACAATTGCGCTCACAAACACTCTCATTATAGCACCCAAGATGCGCAATGTCAAGCATTAAAATGCTTAAAAATTTATAAACGCCATATTCGAGCAATTAAGTTGACAAACGCGCAAAAACGCGCTATAATAGAGGCAATTGGGACGCATTTTTCCGAAGGTCTGATGAATCTATTGTGTGCCCGACCAGTGAAAGGGCGAGACGATAGGAAGTTCCGTTCGACGCCACACACTGTTAACTCATATTGATCTCTTAAGGAGAACCCATGTTACCCATTCAGAGGCATCAACGAATTCTGGAAATGTTGGAGCGGGAACCTGTCGTGACGGTTGGGCAAATGGCGCAGCAACTGAACGTGGCTGAATCTACCATTCGCCGCGACCTGGATACTTTGGAAGCCGAGGGGCATGTAAAGCGCACTTTTGGTGGGGCGGTATTGAGTCCGTCCCGACCTGCTATAGAGGAGCCTGCGTGTCTGGAGCTCGAACAGAAGGTCACCCATCAGGAGGCGAAGGAGCAAATCGCCCGCGCTGCTGCGGCGATGATTGCAGATAATGAAGCCGTCTTCCTGGATAGTGGTACCACGACGGCGCGGATTGTCCCGCACATCCTCGACCGCCAGGGGTTGACGATTGTGACTTGCGACCTCAATATTGCTGTATGCCTCTCGCGCAGCCCGAATATCTCCACGGTCGTTATCGGTGGGGAATTGCATGTGCCCACACTGAGTTTCACGGGCTTGCTGGCGCAGAAGGCAATGGAGCTCTTTGACCTGAACTTTAGCAAAGCCTTCATCGGCGCGCGGGGTGTTGCCGCTGCCTATGGCATCACCAACCGTGTCAGCGAGCGAATCCCTCTCAAACGCCTGGCAATCCAGCGGGCACGGGAGGTTATCGTTGTAGCCGATGGCAGCAAGATTGGAATGCTCGCGCCCAGTCAGGTCGCGCCAATTACCTCCACAACCTATCTGATCACCGATGCCTCCGCGCCCGCTGCCGAGCGTGCCGCTATCGCGGGGCAGGGTGTCAAAGTGATTGTGGTGGATGTGGGATAATAATCGGCAGTCCTGCGATACACTCCGTCTAGATTCCTGCTACCCCCTGCCAGGCTGGAATACGGGTAATCACTGCCTGCATCTCATGCAGTTTTGACGTGCGGCTTGCCTCCAAGGGCGACCCATGTGGTGGCGCTGTGAAAACCAGTGCTCAGCACCCGCTCACGCAACGCTGCCCCGCGTGCTTGTAGCTCGGGATGCCCTGCGGCGCGCTGAAGGTAGCGCTCGAAAACAGGGTCCAGTTGGATGAGAATTGCCGGGTCTTTGGGGTCCTCGCTCATGTCTGCAAGGTCGTAGAACGTCAGCTTCTCCAACCCTAGATTTTCAACCATGGCGACGAGCGTTTCCCGTTGGTAGGTCTCATGGTGGGTGATACCGTTGAGGGAATCTATTGCCGCCCACCAGTGGTGCAGGTGGACGTGAGTGAGTTGTGTCTCAGTTTGCTCGTCGCGGACCATTTCTGCCACCAGCAGGTGTCCGCCGGGACGCAACACGCGCAGCATTTGCTGCAGGAGCGCTGCCGGATCATCGAAGTGATGGAGCGAGTTGGCGATACAAACCAAATCGAAGGAGGAAGCGTCGAAACTCGGAGACATTGCATCCCCCAAGACAAAACGAATAGCCGGTTTGTCGGAGAAGGTGGTCGCAAAGGCTGCTGCTGCGCGTTCGTTGACATCGAGTCCAATGATCTCGGTATAGGTGGGCAGACCCTCCAGCAAAAAATGGATGAAGCTACCGCTACCCGTAGCCACATCGAGAATCCGACCTCCAGGAAGATGACCGAGGATATCTTTTGGGGTGATCAATGCGTTGTCCTTTCGTTTTTTGCGCTTCCAGAATGATTGCTTACGGATAGCACTGCCAGGTGCTTTGCTTTGTAGCACCTTTGATGTCGCTCACTGTGCTGTTTCGAATAACATCACAATCTCACTCGCCAGACCAACGGCTTGTTTGCCGGCATCAATGAGGGTGTACAGACGTTTGGGATCAGGCGCTGCGTCTTCTCGGGCTTGCTTAATCAACCGCCAGAGATTCTGCTCGAAACTCCATTTGTTTGAGCGCGGCATGGTATACCAACGTTCGCTACCGATTCTCGCTGCGTACCAGCGCAGATCATCAATAATGGTAAGAAGTCGTTGGGCTTCATCGGGGAGGGTGTTCTCGGAAGTGATGAGTATCCGGTAAGCTGTTTCCAATTGCTCCAGCATTGTCTCTACAGTGGGTCTCGGCTCAGGCTCGACAATCTTCGTCACCCTCCCAAGGATGTCTGGCGCTGCAACCCACCCATTGATTTTACCCAGACTGTTGACGATCAGGAACTGCCCATCCTGAATATTTCCAACGATATGGAAGATGTCACTTTGATGCCACTTCACCAGGACCATGTCCCCAACCTGAATCTCGCTGGGATCCGTTATTGGTGACATCGTGAGCGTCTGTCCATGTTTGAGGGCGGCGCGCATCGAAGCCAGGTTGCCGCCATCTGGGACAGTCCAGGTATAGGATTGGCCCTCCTTTAGGGCTTCCAGCAAGGGGTCTTTCTTGTGTTTCGACATTGGTATCTCCCTTGGTCATCATTTGCCCGCTAGTAGTTTCGGTCTGTGGGTTGCCACCTAAGGCTTGGGAGCTGGTTTTGCGGATTATCAGGTTAGCTCCGGAACGCTGGTTTGAGAAAGATTTGCGATCTCGGCAGCTATTTTCTCAATCAACTCCTCTACACATGCGTCAGATTCTCTCCCTGCCGTGTCAATTCGAATGATCTCTTTGTCCCATGCCTGGTAATTTCGCGCCTCGATTTCTGACCAGGTGGGTAGGTCGAAGTTGGGGATATCTGCCTCTCGGCTTTCGGCTCTGCGCCGGTGCTCTGCTTTATCTGAACACACGACCTCAATGTTGATGATAACGCCGCCATGGTCGAGCGCCAGGGCTTCCCACTCGTTGCGCGTCAATGCCCACGGATTGCAGCAATCTACAACGACGGTGTTTCCGACCTGCAAATTATCCGCGACTATCCTGTGGGTGAGGCGATATCCTTCTCCTTGAACAGTCATGGAACAAAGCTCTCGCAGCCCTTGCTCGATGGTATCGGGCCGAAAATAGGCGGCTTTGTAGGCTCGCGCCAGGCTCCTTGCCAGCATCGTCTTTCCTGTGCCGGGTAACCCGGAAAAGATGAGCAGAATTGCATCCATGCGCTTTCTCTGATGAGCGACTTTCGTACTGAAAAGATTATGGTCTTCTTGACGATAGGGAATAGTTACGCTTCGCATGTCACTCCTGCCCCTGTTTCTGGAAACCTGCGAACTGAAGTGTTGATCACGCTATGGAAAGGAAATTCAATCTTTCTTTCCGAAATACTTAAAGAAGAGCTCTTTCGAGAGTCTGGCGCCTTCAGGGGTGACTTCCACTGAGGCGGATTTGCCTCTGGGATCGCCAATATAGCCCTTTTGGTGTAACCGGTCCATGGCCTGCCAATCCAATCCCTTCCAGGCTCTGGTGGCGTATTTGTCTTGTGAACTGGTGAGATATAGCAACGCCAGAATCATCTCATCCACTTTATCCCTATCATATTCCATCATACACCTCTTTGAGCGGTGTTTGTTGGCAGAGCACTGCGGGAAAGCCGCCCTAAAACAATGAGCCTCACAGTGTCTTCTGCAGCAAGCGTAGCCCTTCTGCGGCAATGATGCCTTCTTCGTCGTTGGGGACGACCAGCACCCGCACGCGGTCTGCCCCGATTTCGGCGATGGCCTCACCGTGCGCGGCTTCATTTCTCTCCGGATCGAGGCGTATGCCACACCAATCCATACCGGCGCAGGCGGCGGCGCGCACCTCTGGTACCTTTAACCCCACGTCATCGGTGAAAATCAACACATCCAGACCTCCCAGCACAGCGATGAGGCTGCCCAACGCCAGTTTGAGGCGGTGACTGTAGGCCGCAAAAGCCAGCTCGGCGCGTGCATCTCCCTGCTCATCGCGGCGACGTAGAATGTCGCGGATGTCGCTGGAGAAACCCGAGATGCCTAATAGCCCACTTTCGTGATTCAGCATTCGTGTGACTTGTGTAGGGGTATAGCCGTGCTGAGCGCATAGTTCCAGCACTACCGTGGGGTCCAGGTCTCCGCTGCGCGTGCTCATGATCAGCCCGGGCAAGGGAGAATAGCCCATGGTGGTTTCGATAGATTGCCCATCCCGAATTGCAGCGGCGCTGGCGCCGCCTGTACCCAGATGGCAGGCGATGACTTTGAGTCCCACCAGATTGCGATTCAGATAACGCGCGGCGGATTCCGTAACCGATTGGTAGCTTAGCCCGTGGAAGCCGTATTTGCGAAAGCCATAGTGCTCTGCGATTGCGTATGGCAGCGCGTAGGTGCTGGCTTCCGGTGGCAGCGTTGCATGGAAGGCAGTATCGAAGGTGGCGTATTCTGGAACGCCCGGGTAGGCTTCGAGTGCGGCGCGAATCACGGTCATCGAGTTGGGGTTATGTAGCGGGGCTAACGGCAGGCAGCGTTCAAGCGTCGCTAACGTCTTTGGGGTCAGCTGCGTGGTGCAGTCAAACAGCATTCCCCCATGTACAAAGCGGTGCCCAATGGCTTCCACGGGTAGTTTTCTCTCGTGCAAAAAATCAAAGATCAGCTTCGCGGCTTGTAGATGATTGGGAATTTGGGTAACCTGTCGAACTTGCTCTGTCTTAAAACGATGTTCAATAAATGCGGGTTCGGTACCGGTAACTCCGACGCGATGCGCCTTGCCTGATCCAACTATGGACAAAGCCTCCGGGTCCTCGGCGGTGAAGAGCTTGTAGGAGAGTGAAGAGCTGCCACAGTTGAAAACCAGAATTTGCACCTTGGACCTCCCGGAGTGATTCCCACCACTTACTCATTTCTCTGAACTGGACTTGCCTGACTGCCAGGCACCTGTTTGTGTTGGGGTGGTGGCTAGATCAAGATGTTTTTGTTATCGGGGCGCGCTACCAGCCCTCACTGTAACAACTCTAGTGTACATCAGGTCTGGATTATGGGCAACGGGCGCGTTTGGGCGCATTTGTAGCAGGTGCAAGGGCTCCTGCGTCCCCTGTGAGGCTCGCAGTGCGAATTTGCCACGTCGTCAATGGGGTTGCAGAGCAGCCTCGTGGCTCTCGCTTCAAAGATTGCGTGAGGGGCATGGCGCAATTTCGGTCAGCGACCTGCTGCGAAAGCCTGAATCTCGGATGCGTTTCAACTTTGGGGTAAGAGCAAGACGGCTATCGTACAAATGCCTTTCTTTGATTGATTTTTGGCGGCGGGGCTTGCCCCGCCGCCAAAAATCAATTTTTCTTCTGCGCCCTATAGGGGTGCCTGAGATTCTCACCCCCGTTTTGAAACGCCTCCCAAATCTCAGATAAATTGACAAATATCAATCTTCTTTATATAATGGTTCTATTCGCTAGAGAAGGCTGAAGTGTGGGGGGAAAATGAAACTTCGAACGATGTTCTTACTGTTGTTATTGGGGTCACTGCTGGTAACCCTGGGACATGCGCTACCGGCATTGGCTCAGGGCACAGATTCGCCGACAGGTAAGGTCCGCGCTGTATACTTCACCTCGCCGCTTTGCTCTTTCTGCCTACAGGTGGAGGAACGTGATTTGCCCCCACTTGAAGCTCAGTACGGTGAGGATTTACATATCCTGCGGGTAGATACAACGACATCTCTGGGGCAGCGCCTGTTCCAAACCGCATGGGACCAATATGCGGTGCCTCTGGAGCGCCGTGGCACACCCACCCTCATCATCAATGACACGGTGCTTGTGGGCGCTGCCGAGATTCCTGCGCAGTTGCCGGGTCTGGTAGCGGATTTGCTTGCCGCGGGTGGAAATGATTGGCCCTCTATTCCGGGTCTGGAAGAAGCAATTGCCCTGGAGGAAGAACTTGAGGAGGCAGAGGGGCGCCCGCTGTGGCAGGCGCGTTTTCTGCGTGACCTGCCCGCCAACGCCATCGCTGCAATACTGTTGGTGCTCATGGTTATCCTCGCGGTAGCTCTGACCCGTCCTGCGCTTTGGCGCTCGCAGTCTCTGGCGCGAGTCCCCTTATGGGTCAAAATCGGTATTGCCCTGATCGGTTTGGGTGTCGCTCTGTACCTCTTCAATGTCGAAGTCACGAAAACCGATGCGTTTTGTGGTCCAATAGGGGAGTGCAATGTGGTCCAACAAAGCCGTTATGCAATCCTTTTCGGCTTTCTGCCGATGGCTCTATTGGGTGTGATTGGCTATGGGGCCATTCTCACGACGTATATTTACGAACAGTGGCTTAGAGGTCCGTATGCCGGTGCGATGCCACTTGCGCGTTTCCTACTCGCAGTTTTCGGCTTTCTTTTCTCAATCTGGTTGACCTATTTGCAGCCCTTTGTCATTGGGGCAACGTGCATCTGGTGTCTAGCCTCCGCGATTACCATGACCCTGACCGCATCGTTGAATGCCGGATCCGGGTGGGGAGCATTGCAGACCCTTCAGAAACGTGGCTGGAAGGGTTATTGGCGCATGCTTCAGCGTGAGGCGCGCCGTCCCGCCGTGGAGGTCGCGACAACACCGACAGCGCGAAACCCTTCGACATCTCCGCGCCGCTCTGATGCGCGCAAGCGCTCTGGGCAACGTCGGCGTTGATGTTCACGCTGACGTTACAGGTGCCTGAAAGGCACCGGTAAAACCTTTGTCTACGTTTTGTGGAACAGCGCTCTAGCGTTCTGAACTGTTCCACAAAACATTTGAATTCCTTTTTGTGCTGTGGCGCGATCTTGCGTCGGCACTACTGAAAGCAAATCCCCTTTTGAATCTGCCCATGCATTTTTCTTGCGATTAGTACTTAAGTACTATTCATTTTGGGTTAGATTAATGTTAAAATTAGGTAGCGATTTCATACCTGTTGTGTTAATCCCGTCGGAAATTCGTCTACTGCAGGGGGAACTATGGACATCAAAACGCAGATTCAGCGAGCTGTAGCGGTATTCTTGGTAATAATCACTCTAACTTTTGCTTTGTCCGGCAGCACGTTGCATGCGGCGACATCTCGGGTCGAGATGATCGTGCGTGGCGCGAGTCTGGAAAACGCAATATCTGCTGTTGAGAAAAGCGGTGGGCAGGTCGTTGAGACCTATGCTATCATCAACGCCGTTTTGGCAAATCTCCCGGCGTCCTCAACCGTGGCGTTGCTCGAAACAGAGGGCGTTTTGGGCGCTTTCCCCAATCACAAGGTTGAATCTGCTGGAAACGGACAACCAGGTTGGGGCGAAGTCGAGTTTGCCGAGTCGGTGGGTGCAGCAGAGGTCTGGGCAGAGGACGATCTGGGGCAGGGTGTCACTGTGGCCTTTTTGGACACGGGTATCGAACCGCGTTTCGCGAGTCTTAGCCACGGGACGCATGGAAACCACCAGCGCATCCTGGCTTACTATGATGCCATCGCCAATAAGACTTATGTTGGGAAGAAGGTGATGCGGTCCCCTGGCGACCCGAATGGGCACGGTACACATGTCGCTGGCATCGTTGGTAACAGCACCTACAAGCACAGGACAGAAACGTATTTAGGGCTTGCTCCAGCGGCGAATCTGGTGGCTGTGCGAGCGCTCGACGCACAAGGCGTGGGTACTTACGCTGATGTGCTGCGGGGTATTCAGTGGGTGATCAACAACAAAGATGCCTACAATATTCGGGTGCTCAACATCTCCATGTATGCACAGCCGTTGTCGCCCTATTGGGCTGATCCTTTCTGTCTGGCGACCATGGCTGCATGGAACGCGGGAATCGTGGTTGTAGCCAGCGCCGGGAACGGCGGGCCTACCCCGCTGAGCATTGGTGTACCCGGTAACACACCCTACGTTATCACGGTAGGTGCCTTCACCGATAATTACACTCCCTCCAATTTCGGGGACGATTACATTCCAGAGTTCTCCGCGACCGGACCGACTGTGGATGCCTTTGTCAAGCCAGATGTGATCGCGCCCGGGGCGCACATTGTCTCGCTCATGCGTCGTGACGCTTATTTAGCACAGCAGTATCCGGAGAACCGCATTCCGCCTTTCTACTTCAAAACAGCCGGTACTTCAATGTCAGCGGCGGTGGTTTCTGGCATTGTTGCGCTGATGCTTGGCGACAATCCCGCACTGACCCCTGATCAGGTTAAGTACCGTTTGGCCCTCACCGCACGCCCTCAATTTAGCGAGTTTACCGGAGAGGCGGCATATAGCATCTGGCAACAGGGCGCCGGGCGTGTCTGGGCGCCGGACGCTGTCTCCACCACCATTCAGGGAGTTGCCAATGCTGGCATGGATTTGGCGGCTGACCTGGCAGGCGATCTTCACTATCAGGGGCTTACACTTTATGATCCGGAGACAGAACAGTTCCATATTTTGGGCTACGAGACCTGGGCGGGTGGTTACGAGACCTGGGCGGGTGGTTACGAGACTTGGGCGGGTGGCTACGAAACCTGGGCGGGCGGCACCACCAACTGGTCTGGCAGCTTCAATGATTGGGTGGCAGCCTATCAGAGCTGGAGCGATGGTTGGAATGCCTGGGCTGGTGGCTACGAGACTTGGGCTGGTGGCTACGAGACTTGGGCTGGCGGTTACGAGACCTGGGCGGGTGGTTATGAGACCTGGGCCGGCGGTTACGAGACCTGGGCGGGTGGTTACGAAACCTGGGCCGGCGGTTACGAGACCTGGGCCGGTGGCTATGCTACCTGGGCGGGTGGCTACGAGACCTGGGCGGGCGGCTACGAGACCTGGGCGGGTGGTTATGAGACCTGGGCCGGTGGCTACGAGACCTGGGCGGGTGCTATTGGCGATCCTACCTGGGCTGCGGCTTTCGTGAATTTGCAGAACGTTCCTGGCAATACCACCACGGTGGGCTTTAGCTGGATCAATTATTCCGATTGATTTCGCAAATCGTTGTGATGCAAACAGGCGGGAGTGCTATCTCCCGCCTGTATTTGTTTTCTGGTGCGAGCTCTATGGGCTTGGGGTAGCTTCTTTCTCTATCCGTGCCAGGGTAACATCGGTCTCTTTGAGGTCCCTTGCTGCACCCAAACGCGCGAAAGTCTCCCGGACATCCAATAGTTCCTCGCGTGCCTGCTGTGTCGCACCGCGCGCATGGTGGAGACGCGCCCTCCAATAGCGACTGTGAGCCTCATCAATGATTGCGCCGCATTGGCGCAGCAATTGAATGCTTCCCTCTATATGCTCCTGGGCGCGGTCAAAATCTCCACGCTCTTGGCACAGGCGTGCCAGGAGCATTTCACAGCGTCCCTTTTCTATTACAGCTTCAGCCTCATTCCGTCCATGGACTCGCAGTAGTTCACAGCTGGCTTCAGCTGCCTCTTGCGCCGATTCCAATTTTCCCTGCTCGAGGTTGAGCAATCCGCGCAGGAATTGCGTATTTGCCAGTTCGATCTGCCCGCGCGTTCCAATGTCTTTGTACAGGCTGATTGCCGTGTTGAGGTGTTGGGCGCTCTTGTTCCATTGCTTGCGCAACAGATACATGCGCCCCAGGCTGCGGTGTGCTTGTGCCAGGTGATAAGGGTTGGCGAGTTGTTGCGCCAGTTTCAAATCCCACAGAAGATAGCGTTCGGCTTCCTCCCAATTTCCAAAATCGGTATACAACACACCCAGATTGGCATACGCAATAGTAGCGCCATCAATATCTCCAATGCGTTCGAAGATCTCCTTGCAGCGTTCATAACTGCGAAGTGCGCCTTGCCAATCTCCCTGGCTTTTTCTGAGGATGCCGAGATTGTTTTGTGGGCGTGCTATGCCGACGATATCGCCAATCTGCTCCAGTAATTCCAGGGATTTCTGAACGGCAAACGTGGCTTTTTCCAGATTGCCTTGCGTATAATAGACGGCGCCCAATCGGTTGAAGATAGCAGATAAAGCGCCATAGAGCTGGTGTTGGCTGGCGAGCTCCGCGGCTTCTTCCAGCCAGCGTTGGGCAGCACCTAGATCACCCTGGCGCAGTGATAGCCAGCCGAGTTCCGAAGTGAGTTGTGCTTCTACCTTGGGCAGGGGATGTGGCTCCAGATGAATCTGCGCCAGCCCTTGCCGCAACCAGATCTCTGCTTCCTGCTGATTGCCCTTCTTGTTCCACACCTGTCCTAACTTCAGCATGACCTCAGCGTTATCTCCCAGCGCATGCTCGACCTGATTTTCCAATGCGGCGCGATAGCACGCAATCGCTTCTTCATAGTTGCCAATGTGTTGGTTGATATCGCCCAGACCAATATTCGCCTGGCGGCGCTCATCGGCATAGGTTTCGACATGCTGCGCTAACTGTAGGGCACGGCTATAATATTCCAACGCCTCACGGTTGGCAAAGCGCTGCCGTGCTCGGTCACCGGCCTGGAGCATGTAACTCAGCGCTTTACTACGGTCGCCGGCGCGATCGTAGTGCAAGGCGAGGATCTCGGTTTGAGAGCTAAGGTCAGACGCAAAGAGATATTCAATCGCTTCGGCAATACTGCGATGCAGGAGTGGTCGTTGGCTGCGCAGCAGGCTGCTGTAGATCGTCTCTTGGGTGAGGATGTGGCGAAAGGCATAGACTTGCTCGCCAGCCTCATGTCGCTCCACTAGCAACCCCATTTCGGTAAGACGTTCCAGCGCCGGCACGACATTGGCGTTGCCCTGTTGGCGGCGGCGCATTTCGTTCAGTAGGCTGGCTGAGAATTGTAAGCCGATAACGGCTGCATCGCGCAGAATATATCGCAAATCCTCGGGCAACCGGTCTACGCGCGCCATCATCAGCCCTCGCAAGGTGGTGGGAATTTCAAGGGTCTCCATGCTGACAACTGAATTGACCTGCCATTGCCCGTTTTTGGCGTGTACCAGTTCGCGTTCAATGAGTGTGCGCACGAACTCTTCAATATAGAAAGGGTTGCCTTCGGCGCGAGTGAGCAGAAGTTCGATGAAGTCTTCGGGCAGCTCGTGCAGGTTGATGAGGTGCCCCAGCAGTGCACGGCTATCTTCATCCGAGAGTGGATTGATGTTGATCTCGGTGAGCGTGGGGCTTGCCTCTCCGTTTGTGATGGGTTCCCAGGCTAGCGGCGTCTCTGGGTGTGGACGCGTGATGATGCATAACAGCAAAGGGGTTTCGCGCGTCAATGGCAGAAGTGCGTTCAAGATGTCACGGGAGAGGTCATCGGCCCAGTGGAAGTCTTCAAGAATCAGAATCAGCGGACGTTCTGTGGCGAAGTGCAGCACCCATTCGCGCATTGCCAGCATGGTCAGTTTCTTGATTTGTTCTGGTTCCAACTGACTGAGTGCCTGAACCTCTTCAGCATCGGAATGCAACCCCAGAATCGTGCGCAGATGTGGGCGTAGATCCGAGGATACATAGCTTTCCAGCGACTGTATCCCGTAAGGCATGGTACGCAGTGCATCTTTCAGCAGGGAGCGGAAGATCCCATAGCCCGTTCCTTGGGCATACGGCAACCCTCTACCTTGAAATACAGCGGCATGGCTTGGTGCCAGCGTTGCAAGCCACTCTGAAACCAGGCGCGTTTTGCCAATACCTGCTTCGCCGCGGATAACGATGATATGCCCTTGTTGTTGTTTCAGAAAGACTGCGCCTGCCTGGGTGAGCTGGGTAAACTCGGTTGCATGTCCCAGGAAGATAGGGCGAGTTCCAGCCAGACCGCGCACCGAAAGCGGCATAGCCCGCTCGCTCAACAAGTCGTAAATCTGGAGCGGTGTGTCTAGCCCGCGAATTGCCATTTCACCAAGCGCGTGGTAATTGAACAGCGCCTGGGTTTGCTGATAGATGCGTTCGCTGACGACAATGTGACCTGGTTGAGCGTGGGATTCTAGCCTGGCGGCAAGGTTGACGGTCTCGCCGATAACGGTGTAGGCAGCCTGCGCTTGGGTGCCTAGGATACCGGCTACGCAATGACCACAATTGATGCCAATACGGATTTGAATGGGAGCGCCCAGACGAGTCTGAGTGATGGGGGCGAATTCGGCGGCGGCGCGTTGCATATCGAGCGCGGTGCGCACCGCCAGCTCGGCGTCATTTTCATGTGCTACCGGTGCTCCAAAGACTGCCATCAGGCCATCACCGGTGAATTTGTCCACCAACCCATCGTAGCGATGCACACAGGCGACCAACAAACCCAGAAAGTCATTGATAAGCTTGAAAACCGATTCGGCATCGAGCGAGGCTGAGAGGTGCGTGAAGTTGACGGCGTCCACAAAGAGTACGGCGACCTCACGGCGCTCGCCTCGCAATCCTTCCGGGTCGTGCAACAGGTTTTGAGCCACAACCCATGGGAGGAAGCGTCGCAGTCGTTCGATAGCTTCTTCCGCGGTGACTACGGAATTTGTTGGCAGAGCTTCTTCTTTCCCCAGGCGCAACATGCCACCACAGTTGTTGCAGTACCGGGCTTCTGGCGGATTGTGACTGCCGCAGCGTACACAGCGCTGTGGCATCTCGGAAGAAGAAGCGTCATCGTATAGTGGAAAGACCATATTCTTACCTGAAATCAACGTTTGATTTTAGTGCGCTGATCCAACGTATAGTGTACCATCCTTTTTCAGATTTGTCACGCTCAAAAGATTAAATCTTGGTAAGGGATAGCGGTTTTTGGTGTGGTTTGACAAAGCGGGTCTTAGGGTGATACTTGTCGCTGCAAGGGGGTTGTGGAGCGCTGAGCCTTCCCTCCTTATGCGTCCGATATCTCTAATAATGTGGTAGTTTCTGCGATGCAAATCCTGATCAATGTAGTTTTACCCGTGTTCCTGGTGTCCGGCGCTGTGGCATTGTTGCAGCCACGCCTGCGGCTCAATGGCGACGCCGTGGCTCGGATGGGCCTGCTCATCTTTGTCCCCGCATTGACGTTGCGGGCGCTTCTGGAAGCTGAGGGCGCCATTGGCGAGATGCTGCGGGTTGCCCTGGCAGTCATTATGGTGCTCGTGATATTGCTGGCGCTTTCGGAGCTGGCATCCCGGCGGTTGCATCTTGGCCGCCCTGAGCGGGGCGCATTGGTGAGCTCTGTGGTTTTGGGTAATGCCGGGGCTTTTGCTTTGCCCGTGCTGGTTTTCGTTTTTGGCGACGCGGCATTCCTGCCGGGGATGTTCCACGTGATTTTGTTCAACGTGTTGTTGCTGCCGCTAGTGAGTGTCTACCTTGCGGCGCTACAACAGGCGTCTTTAGGCAGTGCCCTGCAGCGTGTGGCGCGCACACCCGTGGTCTATGCCGCCATTGTGGGGGCGTTGATCCGTTTGGGTGGCGTGACTGTGCCCGAGCCATTGCTCAGGGCGATTGACCTCATCGCCGATGGCACTATTCCGTTGATGTTGGTGTTGTTGGGTGTGCAACTGGCGGAGACCTTTGAGGGTGGGTTGCATCTTAGTCGCATCCCTGCACTGGGAGTATTGGTCGCTTTGCGTTTGGCTATTGCGCCATTAGCTGCATTGGGAGCGGCAGCCCTGTTGGGTATTGAGGGTGTGGCGCGTGTCGCGCTGGTTATCAATGCTGGAATGTCCACCGCGATTCTTGCCGGCGCCCTGGCACGCGATTATGCTGCCGATATGCCTCTGGCAACTCTGGGTGTGCTAACTACGACTGTTTTGAGCTTGGGTACCACCACGCTGTGGTTGAATTGGCTGCTTTGAAGCACTGGTTGGCTGATGGGGAGCTGGGACATATTTCAACTGGGGGCAAACGGGCTTTGTTGTCGCGCTGCAGCGGCACGAGGAACTTACAAGCAACCGGTAACACTTGTGTATCAGAAAATAGAGAATTGGAGGTAGACCTGTGTTCAAGATAGCGACGTTCAATGCAAATTCCATTCGCACGCGGATGCCCGCCATCCTGGATTGGTTGGCGCGTGAGGAACCTGATGTGCTCTGTGTGCAGGAAACCAAGGTGCAGGACAAAGATTTCCCAGCGGCGGAGATTGAGGCTGCTGGCTATCACGTTGCTTTTCGCGGGCAGAAGGCGCATGCGGGTGTCGCTATTATTAGCCGTGAGGCTCCAGAGAAAGTAGGAGCGGGCTTCGACGATGGCGAAAGCCCCGATGAGCCGCGCTTCTTGCGTGCTGTATATCGTGATATCCCGGTGTTGAATACCTACGTTCCTCAGGGACGCGAGCCGGATTCCGAGCACTTTCAGTACAAATTAGCCTGGTTCCGGCGCTTAGGCGCTTTCCTTGAGCGGCACTATACGCCTGAGATGCCCCTGATCTGGGTTGGAGATTTCAATGTCGCCACTGAAGACATTGATGTCTATGACCCCGTGGGTTTGCGCGGGCACGTGGATTTTCACCCGGATGCGCAGGCAGCCTTGGAAGAGGTGCGGCGTTGGGGCTTTGTGGATGTGTTTCGCCAGTTCCATCCTGGAGAACCAGGACATTTCAGTTATTGGGACTATCGCGCGCGTAATCCTGTAGAGCGTGGCATCGGTTGGCGCATTGACCATATCTGGGCTACTCCATCTCTGGCGGCGCGGGCAACGGCTTGCTGGATAGATGTCGAGGCCCGCAAGGGTGAGCGTCCTTCGGATCATACATTCATGGTTGCCGAATTCGATTCATTGTGAGCTGATTCTGGTAGTGCGCGCATTAGCGCCAGTTTGTTCGCTGTTTTTTGTTTATTGTAACAATATTTGACAAGGAGAATGCAAATGAATCACGTGGGCTCTGAAGTGCAAAATGGACAACAAGCTTTCGCAACACTGGGCACGTTTCTGGCTGAAGATGGTTGGTACCCGCAGCAAATTGAAGAACGTACCATTTACCGTGTCGGTTTCGAGGGCAAGAACGGGCGTTATTCGTGTTTTGCTCAGATTCGGCTGGATTTGGAGCAATTCTTGTTTTACGCGATTGCTCCAACCAAGGCCCCTGAAGCTGCACGCGCTGCGGTAGCAGAGTTTTTGACCCGCGCCAATTATGGCTTGCGCATTGGCAATTTCGAAATGGACTACTCTGATGGTGAGGTGCGTTATAAGAGCAGTCTGGATTTTGAGGGCGCCCTGCTGACGCCTGCCTTGATTCGCAATGCTATCTATCCGGCGGTACAGACGCTAGATCGTTATCTCCCTGGTTTTATGTCCGTTATCTATGGCGGGCAAACGCCTGAGGCAGCGATCCAGACGATCGAGGGTGACGCCGCCTAAGACGTCCGCAGGATCTTAGCTGCGGATTTCTGGGTGATGTATCCGGAGATTGTCGCTGCGACATCGAATGATTGTCCTAGGGCCTGGCATTGAGATGCAAAGGCGAATTTCTGAGGGGGGTATTACTATGGTGGGTCGAAGCCCCACCATAGTAATACCCATTTTCTGGCTTTTAGGCACACCAACCCGGCGAAAGTCATTTTCGGATAGACACTAAGGATTGGGTGAATTCTTGACAGAGGTGTTACGAGACGCAACTGCGCCAGCGTGTGGGAAGTGTTGTGGGGAGTGTGTCTGTGCAGAAGCGGTGGCGGGGCAACTTAAGGTGGCATCCGGCATATTTCCGCGCCTGCGCGAAGACGTGCAAACTGTATGGGCTAAGGATCCTGCTGCGCGTAGCGTTTTCGAAATTCTCACCTGTTATCCTGGGCTTCACGCGATTTGGCTGCATAGGATTGCCCATACCTTGTGGCAGTGGAAGTTGCGTTGGTTGCCGCGGTTCATCTCGCATATCGCGCGCTGGCTCACCGGTATTGAAATTCATCCCGGTGCGCAGTTGGGACGGCGCGTGTTCATTGATCATGGCATGGGCGTTGTGATTGGTGAGACAGCAGAGGTCGGCAACGATGTGCTCATCTACAAGGGCGTCGTACTGGGAGGAATCTCCCTTGCGCGAACCAAACGTCACCCCACTATCTGCAATGGTGCAATCCTGGGTAGCAATGCTATCGTTCTCGGTCCCATCGAAGTGGGGGCGGGCGCCAAGATAGGCTCCGGTTCGGTTGTGGTCAAATCGGTGCCCGCGTGTGCCACTGTCGTCGGGGTTCCTGGTCGCGTGGTGAAGCTTAACGGCGTCTCCTGCCCCCGTCTGCCCGACTTGCACCACGAACAGCTGCCGGATGCTATGGCAGAACGGCTGGAGCAACTGGCGGCGCGGGTTGCAGAGTTGGAAGTGCGTCTGGGAAACCGAGAATAGAAAACTCTATACCAACGTGAACTTTTGTGATTCTGTGTGCATGTAACCTTCAGTGAGGAAAGTTGGTGACCGCCGCGGTTCGATCTCTTCCGATTCGAGTGCCTTTACCGGGGGCATGGCTACGACTGCGCCGCTGGATTGCACGTTTAGTCTTCTTCGCTACTGGCGGGTTGCGTGGCGCAGAAGAAGCTGGTATTTCTACCCCTGAGCTGATTCGGCGTTTTCAGCGGGGACAACCCCTCATGTTCGAGGCGCTGTTTGACCGCTATAAGGACTATGTCTACCGGGTGGCTTTTTATACGCTTCGGCATGCTGAGGAGGCTGAGGACGCCACGCAGGAGACCTTTCTGGATGTACTGCGCGGCCTTCCCGATTACGATGTGAACGGGTCAGCACGCTTTGAAACCTGGCTTTACCGCGTGACGGTAAATCGCTGCAAAATGCGCCTGCGGCGCCGGCAATTGCCCTCGGAGGAGTGGGATGAGGTGGAGGAGCGTCTGGAACAGCTCCCCAATTCTGACGAGGAGGCGCTCGAAGCCAATCTGGAGCGCCGGGAGAACGAGGCGGACCTGTGGAGAGCGGTAGGGCGACTCAGCGAAGAGCATCGGGCGGTTTTGCTGTTACGTTACCTGCAAGATTGCTCATATGATGAGATTGCGGCAGCGTTGGGCCTCAATCTGGGTACGGTGAAATCCCGGCTCTTTAACGCGCATCGCAAACTCAAGGAGTTGCTAGGCACTACTGGAATGGAGGTGTGATGTGGCTGAGCCTGAGGTCATGTTGCTGGCAGTCTGCGGTCTTTATTGTGGTTCTTGCTATCATTACCGGGCTTTATCGTATTCACCTGAGCGTTTAGAAGCGCTCATCGCGAAACGCAAGCGACCACCAGAGGGTTTCCTCTGTCACGGTTGCCGCTCGGACGTGCTTTCTATTCATCCTGGTTGTTCGCAATGCGCGCTGCGCGCCTGCGCGGAGAGCAGGGGACTCCTTCATTGCGGTTTGTGCCCGGAGTTCCCATGCGCACGCCTGGAGGCATTCCGCGATGATGGACGACTTCACCATCGCGAAGTGGTGCGTCAGCTTGAATCTCTGCGGGAACAGGGTGCGGAAGCCTGGTTGGCAGAGCAGGCGCGGCGGTGGCAATGCGTCTGCGGTGAGCCTTTCAGCTGGTATGAGGAAACCTGCCACGTCTGCGGTGCACCCTTGGTCTCGTATGGTGCTGATCCCACGCTCCGGTGAGATATGTTGTATGGTTAAGGTTTCGAATTGAGGAGGGAATAGATGACGGATATTATTCGCAAACTTCCCGGCGCCAATATGGATATTGATCTGGCGACATCGCCTGGAGTGCTTGACTGGACACAGACACCATGCCCTTGGAATGTTGCGGAGGGTGGCACAGCGCATCGCTGCGCTATCAAAAACATCTCTATCTGCCCCTTTTTCTGTGGCATCGAATACCTCGATACGGTACTGTGTTCTTATCCCGTAGAGAATCCATTACGAAAATGAACGCGCTTAAGGTTTTTGCACCGCATGTGCTTGCCCTGATTGGGGGAATGGGGGCTTTGTGGTTGGGCGGGTACCGTCCGACCGGTGGGTACTGCTTGTGGGGATCCGTGGCTTTGGGATTTGCCTACTCCGTGGCGTTCTTAGCGCTGGTGGGGTTGTTGCCCTTCTCGCGTTATTTGCGAGCGCGACCCTCCGGTAATTGGAGGGAAGCAGCGCGGCGGGCGGACGTCGCCATCATTTTGGGCTTTGGCTACGAGCTTAGCCCAAGCGGGCAGATGCAACCCGGTGCAGCAAACCAGGCTTTTTTGGAGTGGACCCTGGCGAATACTACCGCTCAGACGCTGCTGGTACAGGAGGGTGTTTGGGTTGCTGCTTGTCAGCCTGAAGAGACCACCTGCGTTGCGGGGGATCGCATTTTGCGGCGCATCCACCCCCATGATCCCGCGCATTATGTCAATACGCTGGCTACTGCCGTCATGGCGATGGATCTGATGGTGCAACTTGGCGCGCAAACGGCTGTGCTTGTGGCGCATGATCAGCAGCTGTACCGGGCGGCGGCGGATTTCGAGCGCGCCCGGCAGCAGCGGTCTGTAGGGCGTGAGCTTCGTTTCATCATTCCCGAGTTGCCTGCGATGCCGTACGTTTCACATTCCGTTCATCCGCAAACGCGTCACGCCGGACTTTGGCGTCTGGCGGAGTTGTTCATTGCCCGACCGAGGGATTTCTTGAGCCAAATTCCGAACCTGTGAGGTATTGGATGATAAATAGGACCTGGTTAATCAGAATCTGTTTGGTAGTCTTGACGGGCTCATCATTTGCCTGTGCCGGGTTCTCTGGGCCTGAGGTTTCGACCGAGGGAGAATGGCAGGTGTGGGTGGATGAGTTGCGTGGGCTTCTTGCCGGACTGAATACGCCCGATTATCTAACCGCTGGGGAGCCTAAACGGGGTGGCGAGTTTGACGTAAACGCCTATTTCACGGTACTGGACCATCTTGCATTGGAATCGGGATATGTGCTGGATTATGTGTATTATTTTGATGGGATGGGGGGCGCGCCGGTGCTCTATGTTCGTCCAGAGGCTCAGCCGGCACTTGCCACCTATCAGGATTATCTTGCAGCTGGCGGCGAGGGCAAGGATTGCCTTTGGTGTAACTACCTGGATTACGTTCACACCGATGATACACCTGAGGGATATTTTCAACTGACCTTACTTCGTATTCTGGGAGATCAATTCTACCTCGATTGGCATGCCAACTATAACGACGCCTTGCCCATCTGTGATGCCAGGGCCATCGAGGCCGTTCTAGAAAATCTGGACGGCGAGTTCTATCAGAAAATGTCTGCTCGTGATTACTTACGTGCCCAAAGGCTTGATGTGACACCCGTAGTGGTATTTGAGGAGACACAGGTGAAGGTGTCGTTGGTGATTTTTACTAAATGGGGGGGCTTTATCCGCGAGACCTACACATTTAGCCGCACTTTTCCGCATACTGTATTGGACTATGTCGAAGAAGTCCTTCTGGAATATGACTGTGGCGTAATGTTCTGACCTGCACCTGTCTTTTCTATGCTGTCTGGTGTGTGCCATTCAACTATTTGACCAAGAGTGTATGATGTCAAACACACATGTTGAATTGGAACTGTTGCCTTATCTGGATGGCGAATTATCTGCTGCTGAGCGCGCGCGGGTAGAAGCCCATCTGGCAACTTGTGCTGCCTGTCGCGAGGAACTGGTGACTCTGCGGGCGTTGCAGGTAGGGCTGACTCGCACTTTTGATGCTGCAATGACTCCCGCACGTCTGTCTCGCAGTGCAGAGGAGCGCATCCGTGGTGTGCTCCGTGAGCGTACTCTGCGGCCTCGTTGGTGGTGGTCGCTGCGTCTTAATTGGGGCCTGGCGGCGCAGGCTGTGCTGGCGCTCTTGGTCGTATTTTTCTCGCTCAACCTGTGGCCCTGGTTCTCTGCCCCTTCTCCCGTTGCGGCTCAGGAGACTTTGGTGCTGGGGCAGAATCGTCTCGCGCCTGGAAGCGCCGCTGCGATGCGGGTAGTCGTCCGTGAGCGTGCCACCGCTACCCCTGTTTCCGGTGCGGAGGTCGCGGTGAGCATTGGCAAGGCTCCGGGCCTTGCCAGGGAAGTCTATCGCGGTATAACCGGCGCTGATGGTACTGCGGCAGTTGCTTTCACCGTGCCCGATGACCTTGAGGGTGCAGCGGAACTGCGCATTGAGACGCGCTCGTCTGCGGGCAGTGCGGTCTCGGTGCATCCGATCACCGTAGCACGCGCTTATCGCGTGCTCCTCATGCCCGATAAGCCTGCCTATCGCCCCGGGCAGAGCGTGCGTTTGCGTAGCCTGGTTTTGGATGCCGTGACGTTGCGCCCTGTTTCTGGGGTAGCAGTAGGTTTCTCTCTTCAGGAAGTGCAGGGACGTGTTCTGGCTTTTGACGAACGGCGCAGCTCAGATTGGGGCATCGCTTTCACGGACCTGCCACTGCCGGGAACAGCCTCTACCGGGACGTATACGCTCCACGCTGTCGTTGGGGATACCGTTGCCGAACGCGCTATCTTTGTGGATACCTATACCCTACCAGCTTTTCGTATCACGATCACGCCTGAGCAGTCTTACTATTTGCCTGGGGCGCGCGTAACCGGCATTATTGAAGCGGCGGCTTTCTATGGTGAAGCTCTCGCTGGTGGGGGGGTAACCCTCCGTGGCTACACTCGCAATCCTCGTCAGCTGGTGGCTGAATCCGCGGGTACATTGGATGCCGCGGGGCGTTTTAGCTTTGATCTCGCGTTACCCGCCACTTACGGCGTGACCGCTCTAGAAGCGCCAGTCCTCTTTGATATTGAGGTCGAGGTAATGAACGCTGCGGGGCAACGCGAGGGCTTGCAGCATCCTGTTCCAGTGGCAGCACAACCTTTGCTCATTCGTGCGGTGCCGGAAAGTGGCCAACTTAAGCCCGGTGTGGAGAATGCACTCTATATCCTGATTGCTTATCCCGATGGTACACCTGCTCCCTCTGACTTGCGGGCGGTCCTTCCTGAGGGCACCATCACGGTTGAGACAGATCCCTATGGTTTGGCGGTGCTGCGTTTCACGCCACAAGCGGGGTCAACGCGCGTGGAACTTGTTGCGCAAGACGACTTGGGACGCACAGGGCAGCGTAGTATTGATTTGGTGGCAGGCGGGGCGGCGCCAGTGCTTTTGCTTCGCGCCGAGCACGCTGTCTACCAGGTGGGGGAGACTCTGCGTCTGGAGGCGCTTGCCGCGGGGATAGCGGAAGGGACTCTGGTTTACCTTGACGTGCTGCGCGCCAATCAGACTGTTGCGGCGCTTTCTGCGCCGGTGCGAGGAGGGCGCGCTGCATTTGCTCTGGACCTGGATGCTGCGTTGCTCGGTTCGCTGAAGCTGCACGCCTACGTGCTGGCTGAAACCGGTGTGACGGTAGCGGATACCCGCTGGGTGGTGGTGGAATCCCCGCAGCAACTCGCTGTTACTGTGACTGCCGACCATGAGGTGTATGCGCCTGGGGATCGCGCGCGGGTGGCTATTCAGACCTTGCTTGAGGGCGCACCTATACCGGCGGCGTTGGGTATCAGCCTGGTAGATGAGTCTGTTTATGCACTGGATACACGCGGACCAGATTTCGCCCGTCTTGAGGTTTATCTGGCGCGGGAACTGGTGACGCGGACGGCAGATGCGGCGGCGATATCCAAGGCACAGGATGTGGCAGCGCGCGCTGCATGGGCGAACGCGCCCAAAGCGACATACTCGCTTGAGGCTCGACGGGCGCTATCGCCTCTGGCGGTGGTCCCGGCGCAAGGATGGACTCATAGCCTGGCGTTGGCGCTAGTGGCATTGCCCATTTTGTTGGTCATCATTATTACCCGCGATGTAGTGGCTCCAGAGAAAGCTATCCTGGGCGATATCTGGCGGCGTGTGCGCTTGGGCTTGTTGGTCTCGATGCTGACAGCGCCGTTGTGGGGCGCCGCGCTTGCGGGGGGATTGTGGTTGTTGGCGCGGTTGATGGGAGTATGGGGCTTGCTTCTTGTGGGGGCGCCAGTCTTGGGCTTGTTAGTTGCATTGGCGCTGCACAGTTGGAGACAACGCCATGCACGCTTGCAGGCGGCGCTGGGCATCGTGGCGACCTATCTCTTGTTGCTCCTGGCGTTGGCTCTAGTTCTGGCGCGTGGCGGGACTCTCTCGGGTTGGTGGATTGCCGGCATTGTGGCGCTGTTCTTGTTATTGGTCTTGGGGGTGACGTTGTTGGGGCAAGGTCTACTCCTTAACGGACGACGCAGGGTGGGTTGGGCTACTACAGCGTTGGCGTTGCTGCTGATTCCATTGGTGATGTATCTCGCTTTCATTCCTGGGCTTGCTTCGCCGCTCACACACACCCTGAATAACCCTGCTCTCTATGCCGGACCGCTAGGTTGGCTCACGGGTTGTGCAATGCAACTGGCGTCTCCCACGATGGAGGTCAAAGAGGTCGAAGTTAGCCCTGCTCCAACGCAAGCCTTGGTTGAGGAGGCGCTTACAACTGTTCCGGCGGCACCGACCCTGGCAGTGTCAGAGCCGTTTCCACTGCGGCAGATTTTCCCAGAGACACTGTATTGGAATCCCGACGCCCTTACCGATGCGAATGGGCAGTTTGTCTTCGAGGTCGCTTTGGCTAATCAGCCTGCGGCCTGGCGGGGAGTTGTGCTTGCTTCCACTCTGGCGGGAGATATCGGCGCGGCAACGTTCGAATTGCGAGCAGTGGATCCATATTAGTTTTGCTCCGAAGTTGAAACGCACCCGTTACAGTTCGCTAGAAGAATCCCTCAAATGTTCTGTGCGTGGCGTAGTAGCAGGCTGTCTGCGGTGCGTCCTTCCCGTAGATTGCTGAGGGCTTTTCTGAGAGTCTGAACATTCTGTTGTTTCCCGGCATTCCGCAGGGTGCACGCAGCAACCGTGTGATAGGAATGCTCATTTAGGAACTGCAACTGTCCCTCGATCCAGGTCTCCTGAGGTACGGCGCGATCGTGAGCCATCAATTCCAGGCGTAAGCGACGATTGGTATCGAGAAAATCCTCGCGCCCTAGCGAATCCAGGTCTGCATCACATAGCAGGGCTTCCAACTGATTGCGGGCAATTTGCGGCATGTGTGTGGCCATAATCATCGCCTGGATGGTGTTGATTTGCTCAAGGGTATAGCCAAAGAGGGGCAAAGTGTCGGCTGCAATAGAGGCCGCAATGATTTCATTCTCGCGATAGCGGACAAGGTAGCCGAGATCGTGGTAGAGGGCGGCGGTGCGCAACAACAGCGTTTCCTCTGAGGGTAGTTTCATTGCAGCAGCCAGACGTTCTGCGGCGGGAAGGACGTCAGCAAGCGTATGTGCGAAATTGTGGTAATATAGGGTTGGGGGGAGACCTGTGGACAGTCTCCACACAACGTACGCCTTTGCTTGTTCCCAGTCCGCTTGTTGTGCCGCACCTTTCATGACCCCATGATAGCATTGTTTGGTTGTAAATCAATAAGCTGTTTGACGTGGATTTCTACGCGCAGGTGTAGATCCCGACAGACACTGCGTTTTCTGACGCAGGTGGGTGCTTGTGGGGTGCTGGGAACACCCCGCATAGGAGGCTGGCAGTGACAGCGGAGGTGTTGTTGTTGAATGCGAGTTACGAGCCACTCGCCGTAGTGACTCGGCGGCGCGCTGTGTCATTGCTGATGCGCGGACGGGTCGAAGCCGCCTGTGAAGATGCCATGGAGGTGCGCGGCACTCATGGCGTCTTACGGGTACCCGTGGTAATTCGCCTGCGATATTATGCCAACGTGCCCCAACGCGGTGCTACCTGGAGCCGGAAAGCCGTGCTGCGCCGCGACGCTTTCACCTGTGCTTACTGTGGTGCGCATGTGGGCGATGAGCGCCGTGGGCGGGTGCTCGTGCTCCAGGATTTTACTCTTGATCACATTCTGCCGGTAAGCCGCGGCGGCAAGAACTCGTGGAGCAACACCGTCTGTGCCTGCTTTGAGTGCAACCAACGTAAGGCTAATCGTTTGCCTCACGAGGCTGGAATGCGTTTGCGTTGGGAGCCTAAGATGCCCCGCACCAACTATTTGGTTGTGGCGGGTGAGATTCCGAAAGCCTGGCGCGCTTATCTGGATGTAGGGCGCCCGCATGGCTCGGTAACTTCTCAACTCTAACCCTAAAGCAAAGCCCCCGGATGGGAATTCCCATCCGGGGGCTTTTACATGCATGAATATCAAGGATGCTGGGGTCCGGGAGTAGTGGTGGGACCCGCTTCGGTAGGATTGGGTCCGGGACCTGCGCCTGGTTCTCCGGGACCTACACCGGGTTCGTTGGGCGCCAGTGTCGGTTCCACGGGTGGCGGTTCCGGAGTGGGGTCGCCAGGACCGGCGCCAGGTTCACCGGGACCGGGTGCGACCTCTGTTGGGTCGGGTCCAGGCCCAGCGCCGGGCGCTGTGGGATTGGGACCAGGTCCACCGCCGGGTTCGCCTGCTCCGGGCGCTGGTTCCGCTGGGTTGGGCTCTCCAGGACCAGGTGCGGGGACATCGGGATTGGGCGTGCGTTGTGGGTCTGGCGGGCGTATCGCGGGTGGGTCACCATGGGGATCTTGCAGCCGGTCGCGACTGCGTTTCAGGATGCCATCCATCTCGCGCAGCGGTGTTTCTGGCGCCGCTCCCGGTGCCGCACCGGCAGCATGTTCTTGAAGGCGCTCTCGTATCTGTGCCAGTATTTGCTCATGCAGGGCAAGCTGCTCCTGAATCTGAGCGCGGGTTTGTGTTTGTGTGGGTTCGGGCAATTCTCCCATTGCCTGGATAGCCGCATTGAGGTGGAGTTCATAACGCTCAACGGTCTGGTTTGGAATATCTTGCCCACGTTCTGCCAACTGCACCATCTCGGCTACCCGTACCTGCGCCATAGTGAGTGCTTGCTCCAGTCGGGCTTCAGGCGTGGCAGCTAAACGAGCCTGTGTATTTTCCCACGCAATCTTCATGGGGTATAGGGGCGATCCGGGAAGGCTGTTTTGCGCAGCGGCGATCGCGCCTGCGCTGGCGCCCGTCATCAACGATACGATCAGTGCGATTTTCAGCAGTACGACCATAGGATTTGCCTCCTTGAACGATGGAATCAGGGTATGGAATGTTTTTGCTACCCAGCTCTTACGACGCACAACAGGCGCAAAGGTTACGCTCTCGGAAGTCAATTGCCGGGCTTCGGTGAGGAATGCGGCGCGTGCAGCCTGCCAGGAGGCGGGAACAGGCGGTGGTGTCTCACGAAGCTGCTGCAACCCTTGCCGAACAACGGTTGGCATTTCTTCGGTAATCAATGGGTCATGGTGTTGGTTTTTCATCCAGCATTTTCCTTAGCGCTTCGATAGCGCGATGTTGCAGAGCTTTTACCGCCCCTACGGTTTTTTGGGTGATCCGGGAAACTTCTTCCAGACTTAGCTCTTCCCCAAAGCGCAGGTTGATCACTTGTTGTTGTAGTGAAGGAAGCTTTTGGAAAGCCTCTCGTATACGGCCGATCTCCTCGCGTTGTAGGGCGGTAGCTTCTGTCTGGAGCGCTCCCGATGGCATGTTTTCATCAATCTCAACTGTGCCTCTTATACTCTCCCGCCGGTAGAAATCTGTGATCAGGTTGTGCGCTACCCGGTACAGCCAGGCGGAAAGTTCTTGCTCCGGACCTGCCCCATGCTTCAGCGCCACCAGGAAACGGTGAAAAGTGTCGGCGACAATTTCCTGCGCACTATCAGAACTCCCGAGATGGCGGTAGGCATAGCGATAGATTGCCGGCGCATAGGTATCATAGACCTCGGCCAACGCGGCTTCATCCCACTGTTGAACCCGTTCAAGTAGCATAGACCCCGCCACAATTCTTATGACGCACGAAATGCCAAAAGGATACGTTCTCTTTCAGCATAGATGGATTTGAGGCTCCGTCAAGCGTGGTTGCGACTGCTGAACTTGGGTGTACACTGAACGGATAATCATGAGAATGCGGAGGCGGTGTATGGAGCGAGCTGAACCCCGAGTGGGGGCGCAGATTAGCCGGAAAGCGTTCATCCAATCGGCATTGATTTTGTTGGCGTTGATGTTGGTGGCGGGTGTGGCGACGCGGGTGCTGCCTGCTGGTCGCTATATGCGCGTGCTTGAGCAGGGACGTGAAGTCATTGATCCTGTAACCTTCGAGGTGGTAGAACGCCCTGATTATCCGGTTTGGCGCTGGCTCTTCGCTCCTCTTGAGGTGTTGGGAGGACCGGATGGACTATCGCTGATTGGCATCACTCTGTTCATTTTGATGGTGGGTGCCGCGTTTGCGGTTTTGGAGCGCTGCGGTATTCTCAAAGCGGTAATCCTGCGCCTGGTACGGCTGTTTGGAGGGCGCAAGTATCTGCTATTGCTGGTCATTTCCTTCTTCTTCATGGTGTTGGGCGGTTTCTTCGGTATCTTTGAGGAGGTCGTCCCACTCATTCCCCTGATGCTGGCGCTATCTTACTACCTGGGCTGGGATACGTTGGTGGGGTTGGGCATGAGTATCCTGGCGACCAATGTGGGTTTCTCTGCTGCCGTGACGAACCCCTTTACCATCGGTGTGGCGCAGCAACTTGCCGGGCTGCCGCTCTTTTCTGGAGCCTGGTTGAGGCTCATTATCTTTGGTGTGATGTATGCGATTTTTGCGTTGTTTTTGGTAGGATATGCGCGCCGTGTGGAGCGTCATCCACAAATCTCGCCGGTTTATGCTGAGGAAACGGCAGAGCGGGCACGTTATCAGACCCTGGATATGGCGGCGCTTGAGACCGGAGCCTCTTTGGGTCCGGCGCTGCGTTGGTTCATGGTCTTTATTGTGTTGATCCTGGCGGTGCTCCTGGGTGTTCCATTTATTCCGGCGCTATCGCAGGTTGCTTTGCCGCTATTGGGGGTGCTATTTCTATGCGCTGGACTGGGCGCGGGACGGCTTGCGGGTGTTTCGTGGAAAGCCGTGGGAGCAGCCCTCTGGGAAGGTGTGCTGGGTATCGCGCCCGGAATTATCTTGATTCTGATGGCAGCGAGCATCAAACACATTGTGGTCAACGGTGGCATCATGGATACCTTGCTGCATGGTGCGGCGGGTATTATGTTGGACGCTGGTCCTCTGGGTGCGGCGCTGTTGATCTATGCAACGGCATTATTCATTGAACTCTTCATCGGCTCCGGTTCGGCCAAGGCGTTTTTGGTGTTGCCGATCCTATTGCCGCTGGCGGACCTCGTAGGCGTGACGCGGCAGGTCGCGGTATTGGCATATTGTTTCGGCGATGGGTTTTCTAACCTGGCTTATCCCACCAATCCGGTTTTGCTTATCAGTCTGGGAATGACCGTTCTGAGTTATCCCCAATGGTTGCGCTGGTTGTTGCGCTTGTGGGTGTGGGTGCTTCTGGCTTCGGTGGGCTTCCTGGCGCTGGCAGTGGCGCTTGGTTATGGGCCTTTCTGAGGGACGTATGGATATCTGTTTTCCTGAGGCATATCCAGAGGCGCGGGCGTTATTCCGGGAATTGGCGGCAGGAGTACAGGGGCGCTGGCATTCCACAAGGTTGGAGGCGTGTGCCCTAAAGGGCTTCCCCGATTTGACTACGGATTGGTTGTATGCCGCGCCTCTGGAGACTCAACGCCAACTTCTGGTGGTGACGACAGGTCTTCACGGTATTGAAGGTTATGTGGGAGCAGCTGCTTTACAGCTGCTGATCGAGGAATTTCTCCCACGTTTGGACCCCCGCGTAACGGGGTTGTTGCTTATCCATGCGCTCAACCCCTGGGGGATGTTGCATGGGCAGAAGACCAATGCTGCGAATGTGGACCTCAACCGCAACTTTATCCTGGGTGAGGCTTACCCTGCCGATTTCAACGCAGATTACGCTGCTCTGCACGGAATTTTCGTGCCTCCACAGCCGGTGCGTCAGCGTGACCTGGCATTGCCGCATTTTTCGCTCACGCTGCTTCGAGTGTTGCGGCGGTTTTCAGTGGCTCGTGTGCAGGAAGCATTCTTGATCGGTCAATATCGCTATGCCGATGGTATTTACTACGGTGGCGCGGCATTGGCAGAGGAGCTGCATTTGCTATTGCAGCTATTGCAGCCACGCCTGGCTGAGTATGAACGGGTAACTTATCTGGAAATGCACACCGGTTATGGTCCCCGTAATCAAATGAGTCTGGTGCATTCTCCACAGGAACCGCGTAGCAATCACGAACTGGCGGCGCAGTTTGACTATCCTCTGGTAGTGCGCACGGAACCCGGCGCTTTCTATGCCATCCGCGGAGATGTTGTGGATGGATTGGTCTCGCTTGCGCGGAATGAGGCTCCGCGGACGCGTTTTTATGGTGCGACTTTCGAGTTTGGTACGTTGGGAGATAGCTTGTTCAATAAAATCCGCAGCATGCAGACCATGATGCTAGCAAACCAGCTGCGACATTATGGCGCTGTGAGTTCAGCCGTTAGGGATGAAGTAGGGCGTCTCTTTGAGGCACTCTATGCGCCGCGAGTAGCCATCTGGCAGGAGAAAGCGCTTGTGGATGCAAACCGGGCTTTTGAGGGCATTTTGCGCGCAGAAACGTTCCTGTAGTTCAAGGATGCAAGCAATCTATGAATGAACATGTGAAACAAGGATACGATGAAGCGCTGTTTCAGAATCTGAACTCCTATGTGGCAGCGTTAAGTGGCGCCGGGCATTCAGAAAACCTCTTTGTGGTAGCCACACACCAGCTGCAGCAAGAACTCGATGCCATGGCTGTGGTGATTTTCGGTTATGAAGCACAGACAGACAATCTGGTGGCGCTTCATACGACGCTTCGGGAAGGCGAAGACCTCAAACTTGCGCGCATTTTGGGACGAGGTATCAAGGGACAATCGTGGAAGTTGCCGGCGGCATCACGCGCTCATCTCATCCGTGAGCGCGTGATGCTTGAGCCCACTGTAACGGGTATCAGCTTCGGCGAGATTTCAGCCCCTATCGGCGCGTTGATTGAGCGTGCTTTTGGGGTGGGTTGGTTTGCGGCGCTGGTTTTGCAGCAGGATGAGGACTTCATGGGGGTGGCAGTCATCGTATGGAAGCTGGGGGTGTTACCACCTGTTACCGCGGCGCTCCAGGCTTTTGCGGGTGTGACGAGCAGTGTTATACGCAGGTGGCGCGCTGAAAGTTCATTGCGTGAGAGTGAGCAGCGCTGGCAGTTTGCCCTAGAGGGCGCCGGAGATGGCGTTTGGGATTGGAATATCCAGACGGACCAGGTTTTTTATTCCCGACAGTGGAAGGCAATGCTCGGATACCTGGAGCATGAAATTGGCGATTCATTGAGCGAGTGGAGCAGTCGCATGCATCCCGAGGATCAGTTGGGTTGCCAGAACGACTTGACCCGGCACTTCAATGGGGAGACTCCCATTTATCAGAACGAATACCGGCTACGTTGTAAGGATGGCTCCTACAAGTGGATTCTTGACCGGGGAAAAATAGTGGCGTGGATTGCTGATGGTCGCCCAATACGCATGATTGGCACGCATACGGATATTACTGCGCGCAAGCAGGCTGAGGCTAACCTGCAGAAGCTCAAGGAATTCAACGAACGTATTGTCATCAATATGACTGAGGGTGTCGTGATGACGGATGTGCAAGGGACAGTGGTTTTCGTCAATCCGGCTATGGTAGCGATGCTAGGTTGCGCTGCAGAGGAGCTGCTGGGGCAATCCTGGATGGTTTTTGTCCCACCGGAGAGTCATCCGGCCGTTCGCGCTGCGGATGTGCGTCGTGCTGCCGGTCAATCAGACCGCTATGAGGTAGACCTGCGACGAAAGGATGGTCGTTTACTTTCCACTCTGGTCAGTGGGGGACCTCATTTTGATCCCAAGACAGGCGCCTTCGCTGGGACGGTGGCGGTTTTTACGGATATCACCGAGCGCAAGCGTGCGGAGGAGGCTCTACGCCTGCAGTCCTTGGTGCTGGATCAAATCTATGATCATGTCACAATCACAGATTTGGATGGTCGGATCACATACATAAACGATATTGCATGTCAAACACTCAAGCAGCCACGGGAAGCGCTTATTGGGGGCAGTGTTGAGGATTACGGCGAAGACCCCACCCGTGGGGCAACGCAGCGCGAGATTATCAGCCAGACTTTACAAAGTGGTTATTGGCGTGGCGAAGTGGTGAACTATGCGGCTGACGGTTCGGAGGTCATTTTCGACGCCCGCACTCAGCTCATCTATGATGCCGATGGGGCGCCGCTTGTGATGTGCGGCATTTCAACGGATATTACTGCGCGTAAGCAGGTCGAGATGGAGCTGCGATACCGCACGGCGGTGCTTGCGGGCCTAAATGATACTGCGCTGGCGTTGGCGGCGCAACAAGATCTGGAAACATTGTTGCGCATCATTGTTGAGCGTTCACTGTCGATGTTGGAGGCCCAGGCTGGCAGTATTTATCTTTATCGTCCGGCCACGGATGACCTCAAACGCCATTTTGTGTGTGGGCGCGAAGACCCTCAAGCGGGCGATGTGATACAGAGAGGCGAGGGTTTGGTGGGTAAGGTTTTGGATAGCTGCCAATCCCTCATCGTAGATGATTACATGTCCTGGACTGAGCGTTCTACTCAGTATACGGTGATGGAATGTGTGGCTGGTATCGGGTCGCCTATTGTCTGGCGCGCGCGCGTATTGGGAGTGCTGCTCTTGCGCGACGAAGCGCCGCGCCGCTTCTCTGAAGCGGACCGCACGTTGTTGGAGAGTTTGGCTTCCCTGGCAGCTGCGGCGTTGGAGAATACCCGTCTGTTGGAGACGGAGCGTGAACAGCGCCATCTGGCAGAGACGCTACGTGAGGTCGCAGCAGTCTTGAACAGCAGCCTGAACCGGGAAAGGGTATTGACGTTGATCCTGGAGCAACTGGCGCGTGTGGTTGCGTATGATAGTGCTTCAGTTATGTTGACTGGAGAGTCCACTTTGAATACCGTTGCCGCGCGCGGTTTCCAATCCCGCAGCCAGTGGGATGTGGGATTGCGGGCGGAGGCCCTGGAACATGTCCAAGCCGTGCTTGAAGAACGCCATCCGGTAATTATCCTCGATACTGAAACGGATAAGCGCTGGCAGCGTCTTCCTGGATCGGAATATATCCGCTCATGGTTGGGTGTGCCATTGGTGGTTCAGGATCGTGTCATTGGCCTTATCAACCTTGATAGCGCACAACCGCATTTTTATACCCCCGTGCATGGTGAACTGACGGCGGCATTTGCCAATCAGGCTGCTATTGCGATTGAGAATGCCCGACTGTATGAGGATATTCGGCAGCGGATGGATGACCTGCACCGGGCGCAGGCGCAGCTGGTGCAGTCTGCAAAGATGGCAGCCATCGGACGTCTGTCGGCAGGTATCGCGCACGAACTTAATAACCCGCTGACTGCGATTCTGCTTTCTGCAAAGTCGTTGTTGCGCCATTTGCCAGAGGCCAGTGAGGAACATCGTGAACTGACCGCAATTGTGACTGAGGTCCGTCGTACTGCAGACATTGTACGAGGGCTGCTAGATTTTTCTCGCCAGACAGAACTCCATCGCCAGCGGGTGGATGTCAATCAGGTATTACAGGAATCGCTGGCGCTGGTGCGCCGGTTGATTGCGCAGCGCGGCATTGTGATTCAGGAACTCTATGCTCCAGATTTACCCCGGTTGTATCTGGATGCCAACCGGATGAAGCAAGTCTTTCTGAATATTATCACCAATGCAGCGGATGCTATGCCACAGCCAGGTCAACTGACGTTGCTGACCGAGCGCGTAGGGGAGGAAGTCGGGGTTCGGATCAGAGATACTGGCACCGGAATCTTACCAGAGCATCTACACCGGCTCTTTGAACCTTTCTTCACGACTAAACCGGTGGGGGAAGGAACGGGATTAGGCTTGTCGGTGAGCCTTGGGATTGTCCAGGATCATGGAGGAAGGATTGAGGTCGAAAGCCGCGTGGGCGAGGGAACTTGCTTCAGTATCATGTTGCCGGTAGCAGTTACAGAGAAGTCGCGGCTTCTGGGAGAGGAGATGTTCGAGTGAAATCGGTCGCCAGAATTGAAAGCTTGCAGAATCTGCGCGTGAAGAATGCGGTGCGGCTGAATCAGGCGCGGGAGCGTTCTGCACAACAACGTACTTTGATAGAGGGTTACCGTCCGCTATTGCGGGCAGTAGAAAACGCTTACCCTTTGGAGGAAGTGTATTTCTGTCCGACCCTGTTTCTGGGTGAAAATGAGCCAGCTTTGCTCGAACGAGCTGCGCAGGCGGGCGCTGTGCTGATTGAGTTGACCGAGGAACCCTTGCGCAAGATCACGACTCGGAACCGCCCTGAAGGGTTGCTGGCGTTAGCTCCCATTATCCGTCATCCGCTGGAAAATCACTATCCAGAACCGCACGGCTTTTACTTGATTGTGGAGCGCATCGAACGCCCCGGTAATCTGGGCACTATTTTCCGTTCTGCTGATGCGGCGGGTGTATCAGGTGTGGTCATTTGCGACCCACAAACGGATGCTTTCAACCCGGAGGTGATTCGCGCCAGCATTGGGACGGTGTTCACTACGCCGATGTTTGAGGTGCGCAGTGCTGAAGCGCTTGCCTGGTGCCGGCGTCATGGCTTGCAGACCGTGGCTGCTACACCGCACACTGACTTGTTCTACACTGACGTGGACCTGACGCCGGCTTTGGCTGTTGTAGTCGGCGCCGAGAAGGTGGGCTTGAGCGAGGTGTGGCTGGAGCAGGCCGATGTGCAGGTGCGCATTCCTATGTTAGGACAGGCCGATTCTCTCAATGTGGCGACGGCAACGACGCTGCTCCTTTACGAAGTGCTGCGGCAGCGCGGCGTGCGTGAGGCCTCGCACTCCTAAGAGGCTGGAGTTACTATGGAACCCTCTTATACCTTTTTGACCGCAGATGATTGGCAGGAGTACGCGTTGCTGGATAGTGGCGATGGACGCAAACTGGAGCGTTTTGGACCCTATACATTTGTGCGCTCTGAGCCACGCGCGATGTGGCGCCCTGCATTAGCCGTGCGTAACTGGGATGCTGCTGATGCGGTATTCCATTTGACGGGGGAGGAGAGCGGCGGGGACTGGTATTTCCGGCGCAAGCTACCGGCGACCTGGTCCTTGAAGTACAAGGGGCTGTGTTTCGAAGCACAGGCGACGTCTTCGCGACACATGGGCGTTTTTCCGGAGCAAGCCGCGCACTGGGATTGGATTGCCGGTCAGATTAAGGCTGTGCGTCGCCCAGTGCGAGTGCTCAACCTCTTTGGCTATACTGGATTGGCGACGCTAGCCGCAGCGCAAGTGGGCGCCGAGGTAACCCACGTGGATGCTGCCAAACGTGCCATCACGCAGGCGCGACGCAACCAGGAACTTTCAGGCTTGACAGAGCGCCCCATCCGCTGGATTGTGGAGGATGCACTTAAATACATTCAGCGCGAAGTGCGTCGTGGTTCGCGTTATGATGGGCTAATTCTCGACCCGCCCAAATTCGGCAGGGGCGCCGGGGGCAGAGTATGGGAGTTCTTTGAGCATTTCCCGGAATTATTGGATACGTGCAAGGAACTGCTCAGCCCCAAGCCCTTGTTTGTGGTGATCACGGCGTATGCGGTGCAGGCATCAGCGTTATACCTGTATCATGCGTTGGAGGGAAGGCTCGCCGGGTTAGGCGGCGCCCTCACCGCGGGTGAGTTGGTCACGGTTGAGCAAAGCGCAGGGCGCTGGCTTTCACAGGCAATTTTCGCCCGGTGGACGGCTTTGGGTTGAGGTTGGTTGCGGGAGATATGTCATGGTCAATACGAGCTATCTCTCAGGAGCTTTGAGATGATATCCGAAACGCAATCTACTGTTAACGTGGCTGTGATTCAGGCGGCGCCGGTGCTCTTCGACCGCGAAGCGACGCTGCGCAAGGTCCATGCCCTCACATTGGAGGCAGCGCATCGGGGTGCGCAGTTGGTGCTTTTTCCCGAAGCTCTGGTTCCTGCCTATCCCCGGGGCTTCAGTTTTGGTGTCGTGGTAGGGCATCGTCGTCCCGAGGGACGTCAGTTATGGCAACGTTATTGGGAAAACACGGTGGATGTTCCTGGTCCGGCAGTGGACGCTTTGGGTGTTACTGCTCGCGAAGCCGGCGTATATCTGGCTATTGGGGTCATTGAACGTGATGCGCAGTTCAGCGGCGGGACGCTATTTTGTACCTTATTGTATTTCGGTCCGGACGGGCGCTTGCTGGGCAAGCACCGCAAACTTAAGCCTACTGCGGCTGAACGCCTAATCTGGGGCGAGGGAGATGGCAGCACGTTGACCGTTGTGCAGACTTCTTTGGGCAAGATGGGCGGGTTGATCTGCTGGGAGAACTATATGCCGCTGGCGCGGATGGCGCTCTATGCGCAGGGCGTGGAACTGTATCTGGCGCCTACTGCAGATTCCCGGGATACCTGGCAGGCGACCTTGCGTCACATCGCCTGTGAGGGACGTTGTTTTGTGCTGGGCTGTAATCAGTTTGTGAACAAATCCATGGTACCGGTAGACTTGCCGGGCATCGCGGAATTAACCGAACAGCCGGAGATCATGTGCCGAGGCGGGAGCGTCATTATCTCACCGCTGGGCGAGGTGCTTGCCGGTCCGCTTTACGACACCGAGGGCAGTCTTCATGCCACGTTGGACCTAAACGAGATTGTGCGCAGCCGTTTCGATTTCGATGTGGTGGGGCACTATGCGCGCCCGGATGTGTTTCAGTTGTACGTCAACACACAGCCCCAAGCGCCGGTTTGCCTGGAGAAACCCACTCGGAGCGAGTGACGCAGGCATCAGGCACGAAAAAAGCGCTCTGTCTTAAACAGAGCGCTTTTTAGCTGGGGGCAAGGGATTCGAACCCCTACATACGGATTCAGAGTCCGCTGTCCTACCGTTAGACGAGCCCCCAAAATCGAAAAGTGAGGTTTCTGTACCGCGGATTATACCACCCTCCTTGATTTTGACAACCCAGGCGGAAGTTGGTGATTACCCACGTCTCGGGAAAAACTGGAGAAAGTTTCATTATGGGCATAGTTGATACTCAGTCCGTTGTCGAATCCGGCGCTGAACGCGCTGAGTACCAGTGATCCACCGGACTCAAATCCCGATGCAGTCGCGCTAGCAGCTCCCGTCGGGATATTTTGACGTAGATCTCCAGCATCTTCGGGGACATCCACCCGATGAGCTCTTGTAGCGAACGCTCGTCACCGCCATTGGCGATCCAGCGTGTGGCGAACATCTTGCGGATAACGTGGGCATGTACCCGGTATTTGTCGAAACCTGCCAGTGCCGCTCGGCGTTCGAGCATGGCTTGTAG
>JAPKMR010000090.1 GCA_026645815.1 Anaerolineae bacterium
TGCTCAGTCATGGTTCACCTCCAGGATCTTTTTCTTAGACTATTATCTTCTATTTTCCCCAGAAGTGAAATGCACCCCAGGGCGTATGCATCTCAGGCAGCAAGGAGTTTGAGAAGGTGAGCGTGATCCCAGGCAAATCTGAGACGTTTGGAGCATAGATTCAAGCGCGAAGATCTCTCGACACCGTCAAATCTCAAGAAGTTCTAACATCGGCCTCAGCTTCTAAGAAATGTTGTATGACAGCTTGATGCAGGCAAACACACATTAGGTATCCAAGGAGAATAGCTACCATGAAGACTACTAACATTGGAAGTGGGCTGCTGGCAATCGTTCTTGTGCTCTCACTGTTGGTGTCATTCGACGGCAGTGCGCCGGCGAGCGCCGCTGACGTGATGGACGCTACTTATCAGACATTGCCCTTCAACCAAAATTGGGCGAATACCGGCCTGATCACGGAAGATGATGATTGGTCTGGGGTGTTGGGAATTATGGGGTATGATGGCAATGTCTCCACGGACGTAACTGATGTTGATCCCCAAACCATTACAGTTGACGGTGTGACAACTCAAATTGATGTATATGCCAATCGAACTGAACCAAATACCTTTATTAGCGGCGGTGTGACAGAATTCGAAATCACTGATCCAGTGGTGGCATTGCAGGGTTCTAGCATAGCAGATGCCCCGTTCCTATTGATCCATGTGAATACGACAGGCTATCGGAACATCTCAGTGAGCTACAACGTGCGAGATGTTGATGGAGCGGCCGATGATGCTGTCCAACAGGTGGCTCTTCATTATCGTGTGGGTGGTTCCGGCAATTATACCAATATCCAGGCAGCCTACATCGCTGATGCCACTACTGGGCCAAGTCTTGCGGTAAAGGTAACATCTATCAATATCACCCTGCCATCGGACACAGATAACCAGTCGCAGGTGCAGTTGCGCATCATGACGACCAACGCAACCGGATACGACGAATGGGTCGGCATTGATGATATCTCGATCCTCGGCGAACCCCTCGCTGTCACCCTCACCGACTTCTCCGCCGTGTGGCAGCGCGACGCGGTGCGCGTGACCTGGGAGACGGCACAGGAGCTCGACAACCTCGGCTTTAACCTCTACCGGAGCGAGAGCGAAACCGGTCCCTGGGTCAAACTCAACGACACGCTCATCCCCACGCAAAATCCCGGCGCGATCTTCGGCGCGGTCTATGAGTGGTTCGACGTGGAGGGCACCCAGGGTGCGACCTATTTCTACCGGCTAGAGGATGTGGACATCTACGGGATCAGCACCTTCCATGGGCCGGTGAGCACCGAGCCTACGGCCCCCAGCACAGTCATGCTCACGACCTTCGGCGTCAATGGCGCGGCCTGGAGCCTCCCCCTGGCGCTCGCGGCGCTCGGGTTGTGGGGCGCGGCGCGCAAGCGGCGGTCGTAATCTCACCCATCGCTCTATCTGCTCATGGGCGAACCAATGCCAAACAGCGCCTTTTGCAAATGGGAGACTTCCACTCACGAAAGGCGCTGTTTTTAGGGTAAGAGAACTGGGAATGAGGCAGTTGGGACGCAATCGTGGTTCAGAAGCGGTGGCGAGCGGGGAAACGATTAGCGAGCCGAACCTGGTTCCGGGGCTACAATGGGATCAAGATCACAAATGGGAGGCGTGGTATGAGAGCGAAACGGTGGCTAGATAGTGTGCTAGTGCTGGTGTTATTAGCGGGGTTGCTCCCTGCGGCGCTCGGCGCGCCGAAGCCGGTGTTGGCATCGGGCGAGCAGGTAAAGGGTGAACTCAATGGTTGGGGCAGCTCCTGGACCATGAGCGGTAGTCTGGGCGGAACCTTCATCCACACCACAGGACAAATTACGGTTGCAAATGATTCTGCGAGCGAGTTTAAATTCTTCAAGGATACAAACCAGTGGTATGGCAACGGTTCAGCAATCACCTTCAACCAAATCTACTCCAATTTCTCCACGTCAGGCGGTGACAGCGCCTTCAATCACATTGCAAACAGCTATTACGTTTTCAAATGGAACGGCAATGACAAAGGCGTGATTTTCCAGCTGAGCGCCGCACCCGCGAGTATCTCCGGCGTGAGCCATTCTCCAACTACTCCAGGGAGCAGCGATGCTGTAGTTGTTACCGCGACGACGGATACAACCCCACCCTCAGAGCAGGCGCTCTGGCTCCGCTACACCACCGATAACTGGAGCACCTCGACCGTAGACGAGATGAACGGCAGCGGGACGAGCTATACTGCGCAGATTCCCGCACAGGCTGGCGGAACGGGCGTCAGTTACTACGTCTTCTCATCCGGCGATGTCGGCCCTATTGCCGGCAGCGACGCCGACCTGATGACAATCAACTACAACAACAATGGCGGCAGCAATTACAGCTACACAGTCGCCTCCACCTCCACCCCCATCACCATCACCGCCGCCAAAGCACTTTGGCTCGATGCTGACACCATCGCATGGAACGGGGTTGCGGGCTCGAGCTACAAGCTGCTCTACGACCCCGACGGCGGGTTGACGACCGCGGCGGAGGCTACGCCATGCAGTTTTTCGCCCACCCTGCCCACTGCACCCTGCTATGTGAGCCTAAATGCCGATGGCACGGTGAGTGGGTATCCCAAGAACCCCAATGCCACGGGCAAGATTCGGCTGCTAACGAGTCTATCCGCAGATAGTGCAATGCACCTGCTGCGGGGTCAAGTGGTGGTCGCCAGCTACAACAGCGGGGGAACGCGGCTCGATGCCACTGGCGTGCAGGCGCAGAGCGTGCTCGATGCACTCTACGCCGCCAGCGCCAAGACGCAGACGCTTGGCGTAATCTACAGCGGGAGCGTCCCCACACTCAAGGTGTGGGCGCCAACCGCGAAGAGCGTCGGCATCCGCACGTATGAGGATTCGAGCACTGCCACGTACACCTCACACTCCCTTAGCCTCGATGCCGTCTCCGGCGTGTGGAGCGTGACCGGCGTTGTGGATTGGAACCGCGATTTCTACCTGCTGGATGTGGAAGTCTACGTCCCCAGCGTGGATGCCGTGGTCCACAACCTGGTCACCGACCCCTACGCCGTGACGCTCTCGCAGGATGGCAACGACGCGGGGGACGTACGCTCGCAGTTCGTGAATCTAGCGGATAGCGACCTCAAGCCCACCGGTTGGGACACGCTCGCCAAGCCGGCGCTGGCTAACTTCGAGGACATCACGGTCTACGAGATGCACGTCCGCGATTTCAGCATCAACGATAGCACGGTATCTGTAGGCGACCGCGGCACCTACAAAGCCTTCACCTACGATGGCGCAGGTCCCCACCCTAATACCACCCTCTCCGATGGCATGGAACACCTGCTCAAACTGCAAGACGCAGGGCTGACACACGTACACCTGCTGCCCGCCTTCGATATCGCCTCGGTGATCGAGCCAGTAGCGCAACGCACCGAACCAACCATCTCTGCTGCTGCCCGCGATTCCGATCAACAGCAAGCAGCAGTCGCTGCCGCCAAAGCCACCGATGGCTTCAACTGGGGCTACGACCCCTACCATTACGGCGTACCGGAAGGCTCCTATGCCACCAATCCAGATGGGGTGACCCGCATCCTGGAATTCCGCGAGATGGTGCAGGCGCTCAACCAGAACGACTTGCGTGTGGTGATGGATGTGGTCTACAATCACACCGCCGCCAGCGGACAGGATGACAAATCCGTGCTGGATAAGGTGGTGCCCGGCTATTACTACCGCTACGACACCAACGGGGTCATGTACAACAGCTCCTGCTGCTCGGATACCGCGATGGAATACGCCATGATGGAGAAACTGATGATTGACACGGTGCTGCGCTTCGCCGTGGACTACAAGGTGGACGGCTTCCGCTTCGACCTGATGAACCTGCACACGCGGCAGAACATGGAAAATCTGAAGACAGCGGTACAGGCGATCGACCCCGATATTTATCTCTACGGCGAGGGTTGGACCTTCGGCTCGGCGCAGACCAAGGGCTTGACCACCTGTCCAAACTGTTTTGCCGACAAATACAACATGACCGGGTCCGGCATCGGCTGCTTCAACGACATCATCCGCGACGCGGCGCATGGGGGCTACAGCCAGGATACAACCGGCATTCGGCAACAGGGTTTCATCAACGGCCTGAGCTACGATTGGAACGGCTACGCTTACGCCAACCGCTACGAAAGCGACCTGCAAAACGCCATGGATCGGCTGCGCTCGGCGCTACGCGGCAGCGGCACCGATTGGAACGGGCAGGGTAGCCCCTTTACTGACGATCCACAAGAAACGATCAACTACGTTGAAAAGCACGACAACGAGACGCTCTTCGACCAAAATATCTTCAAATTGCCCAACGGGGATGGCAGTGGCAACCCCGGCTGGATCGGCAGCAGTATTCCTACTACCTCAATGACCGACCGCGTGCGCAGCCAGAATCTGGGCGTGAGCATCGTTGGTCTTGCACAAGGCATCCCCTTTTTCCAAATGGGATCCGATATCCTCCGCTCCAAGTCACTGGATCGTAACAGCTACGACAGCGGCGATTGGTTCAACCGGGTGGATTGGAGCTACACTGACAGCACCTACGCCAACAATTTCGGCGTAGGTTTGCCGCCAGCATGGGATAACACCACACGCTGGGATATCATGAGACCCTTGCTAAGCAACGCCCTCCTCGATCCCGCATCTACCGATGCACAGTTTGCCGCCGCCCACATGCGCGAGATCCTACGCATCCGTCAAAGCAGCCCACTTTTCCGACTGACCAGCGAGCAGGACATCAATACCCGCGTGAACCACTACAACCTTGATAACAGCCAGCCTGCGCTATTGGTCATGGCGCTGCACGATGACGTCGGCGCAGCCGGGTTGGATTCCAGCTACGGCACAATTCTGGTTTTCTTCAACGCCAACAAGATTTCACAAAATTTCACCATCGCCGGAGCAAACAGCTTCAGCCTGCATCCAGTTCACACGAATGGCACCGATGACGATCCCGTCATCACCAGCGGGGCGAGCTTCAATGATACCAACGACACCTTCACCATTCCTGCTCGCAGCACAGTGATATTCGTCTCGGCAGAGTCGCTGACGCCGCCACTGCCACCCAGCACTATTGACTGGGTTGGCAAGATGTGGCCCCGTGGCGGCGCGGCGAACCCTATCAACCAGGGCGCCTTCACCGAGGCAGGGTTTGATGTCTACGTTCGGGTTTACGATGCAGAAGTGACCGAAGCACCTGGTGCGCCGGCCGGCATCGCTTGTACCCTACACTGGGGCAAGTACGGCGAATCCTTCAGCGACCTGGCAATGACCTGGAACGTACAGATTGGCAACGACGATGAGTTCAAAGCCACAATCCCGCAGTCTACGCTCAAAGCGCTATCACCAGGAACCTACGGCTTCACGGCAAACTGCAACAAGACCGGCGAGGGGCTCAAGTGGAAGGTGGACGAATACAACATTAACGACGCCTCCGACGACGACCAGGGCGATGGGCTGATCACCGTGATCCCATCCGGCGATCCAAGACCCGCCCCGGAAGGCGGCGTCTTCGTGCACCTCTTCGAGTGGCGCTGGGCGGATATCGAAAAGGAATGCACCTACCTGGCGCAGAAGGGCTACAGCGCGGTACAGGTCTCGCCGCCGCAGGAACACCTGGTGCCTACCGCGGATCAGGGCGGCGGCACAGCCAACGACTTCCCCTGGTGGGTGCGCTACCAACCGGTGACACACAGCACCGACGCCTTTACCTCCCGCAGCGGCACGTGGGCAGAGTTCCAGAGCATGGTGAACGCCTGCAGCACCCTGGGCGTGGATATCTACGTAGATGCGGTGATCAACCACATGGCGGATATTCAAGTGGGAACGCCGCCCGCGGGCACGGCGGGCACCGCATACCAATCCACCACGCCCGGTCGCTTCTACGGCGCGCAATATCAGGCAGATGATTTCCACACGGATTGCAGCATCTCTGACTACAGCGACCGCTACCAGGTGCAGCGCTGCAAGCTCAGTGGATTGCCCGACCTCGACACGGGTAAGAGTGACGTACAAACTGAGCTTCGCGCTTACCTGCAAGCGCTGATCAACGCGGGGGTGAAGGGCTTCCGCGTGGATGGCGCCAAACACATGGCGGCGCACGATATCGCCGCCATCTTCGATGGGCTGACCGGCGACTTCTACGTCTTCCAGGAGATGATTGACGCTTCCGGCGAGCGGGTGCGCGATTGGGAATACACGCCCAACGGCGACGTCACCGAGTTCGCCTATCCCTACGCGCTCGGCGCGGCCTTCGATGATGCCTGCACAGGCAACCTGAGTGACCTGGAAGGGCGCTTCGATGACGGCGACATGCTCGCCTCGCACTTCGCCCAGGTCTTCACCGATAACCACGACAACCAACGCGGGCATGGCTTAGCGCCCAACCAGTGCATCGTGGATCACCGCGACGGTCAGGAACACGTTTTGGCAAACATCTTCGCCCTGGCATATCCCTACGGATACCCTTCAGTGATGTCGAGTTACTACTGGCAACCCAGCTCCACGGATAACACCGGCGATAGCATGGGACCGCCCACCGTCAACGGTGGACCCGGCAGCGATGGCGCAACACTCCCCGTCTATGTGGACGCGGATGCCATCCCCGATAATTGCGCAAGTACCTATACCTGGGGCAAGTGGACCTGCGAGCACCGTCGCACCGCCACGGCGAACATGGTACGCTTCCGCTGGGTGACCGCGGGTGAGGCAGTCACCAATTGGCAGAACATTGCCGCGGATCACATCGCCTTTGGACTCGGAGCGAAAGGCTTCGTAGCGATCAACCGCACGGGCAACAGCGCCACAACGCCCTACCAGACCAGCATGCCGGAGGGTGTCTACTGCGATATTGTCAAATACGACTTCCTCCCGGCTGACGGCAAGTGCGTGACTCCGGGTACCAACACCGATGCGCCCACCGGCGACCTGATTACGGTGAACAGCAGCGGGCAAATCGCAAGCAAAACCCTCGCCAGTATGAACGCTTTCGCCATTCACGCCGGGGCGCGGATGGAAGTAGATTACGGCAGCGCAGCGAACAGCTACGGGCTGGTCTGGCACACGCAAAGCAGTGCCGGAGACCCCTTACGGCTTGGCGCTACCTGGCGCGGCAACGATGGCGTGAGCTTTGGCGCCTTCGAGGCAGGGCAGGATGCGCTTGTCACCGTCAACGTGCAAGGGGTCGCCAACAGCGGACGCTGGCTGCGACTCTGGTTCGACTGGAATAGGGACGGTGTTTTTGATGTCAGTGAACGTATGATAAATCGCACTGTAAACGCTGGTAGTGTTAACGATCCCCCCCTTACCGTAGCAGTACCCGCCGGCATCTCCACCGCCATCCCCTACCGGGCGCGCCTCTACGATGCCGCCAGCATGAGCGGGATGGGGATTATGGCAGCAGATCCGGGCGCCAGCGGCGGCGCCACGGGTGGTGAAGTGGAAGATGGCAGCAGCCCCGTGCCCACCGCAGTCTTCCTCGCCTCGTTTGCCGCGGTACCACAGGGTGAAAGCATCCTCGTCACCTGGGAGACTGCCGCCGAGTTGCAAAACCTCGGCTTCAACCTCTATCGCGCGGAGAGCGCCGCCGGGCCGTGGACCAAACTCAACACGGAATTGATCCCCGCGCAGAATCCCGGCGGGACCTTCGGTGCGAGCTATGAGTGGCTGGACACAGGGGTGATGCCCGATACCACCTACTTCTACCGCCTGGAGGATATGGACGTGAACGGCGCGAGCACCTTCCACGGACCCGTGAGCGCTACCGCCACGGGGGTGACCGCAGTGAGCGTTGTGACCTTCGGCGCGCGCAGCCCGCTTATGGAACTGGCGCTGGCGTTTGCAGCAGCGGCAGTGCTGGCTGTAGGGTGCAGAAGACGCTAGATGCTCAAATAGTGTCGGTGGTTTGCCAACGGGCGGCGCAGTTTTTGCGCCGCCCGTTGTATTGTGAATGCCGCGATTCAGATCATATCGGCAACACAGGCCTGTAGCAACCGCCACCGGCACTGCACTGTTACCGATCTGACATCAAACTGTAATCCACATTTGCGGAAAGCACGATAGAATGCAGTTAAAAGGTAGGAATTCGGTAAGGCGGGGGGCGTTAACGCGCCCTGTTGGATTGAGCGCCAGCTCCATCATAGGGGATGCTTTCCAGAGCTGTCGCCATGGGCAAAATCCAACACTACCGCCACCGAAGACAGGAGTATGAATCAGAACACACAATCAGATAGAGCAACAAGCCAGCGGCGCCGCACGGGAAGAGTCGCGTGGGGCGGTTTGCTGTTGGGAATACTGTTCGCTGCCCTGGCGCTGAGTACCCTTGCCTCGCGGGGCGCTCCTTCCGATATCACCTTCACCGTGCTGAGCGGCTCTGCAGCCTGGATGGACAGCAAAGCCTGCGCCGATCCTCCAGTAGGCCCACGCGCGCTATGGCTGGAAATTGCGGTAACCAATACCAACAGCACCGAGACCCTGACTGGCGTCACCGCAACGCTCTCCGGCTTCACCTCGGGTGACTACGACCTCACCGCCGACCCGCAACGCTATGTGGGCACGCTGGCGCCCGGGGCAAGTTTCCACGGCTACTGGTTCGTGGATTACAGCCAGGTCTGCCAGATAGGATTGAGCGATAACTACACCCTGACAGTACAGGCGGATAATCTGAGCGCTCCCGCACAGTACACCGGCAGCCTTATCACACGCAGCTCCAATGATGTCGGCACCGGAGATATCATCACCTCCACCGTGAGCGTGGATATGGCTGTGGGTCAAATCTTCACCCAGAATGCAAGCTACGTCTTCCCCAATGCCACCGGTGTGCTGCTCCAGCCCACCGGCAACGGCGACCTGGAAGATAGCTGTTTTCGCCTGGTGGGGGCAGAAATCATCAGCTCGAACGTCCCGGGGATTCCCGTAGGGATAGTGCAGCAGCTCTATTTCCCGGCGGCGGCCCCCAAACCCCCTAACCAGGATGAAGTCACGGTCGCCTACCGGTGGCAAGCGCAGTGCCAGGCCGAGAGCATCTCTAAACCCTGGATGAACACCGGCACCAGCGAACCGGGGAGATACTCCAACAAGTACGGCGTCTATTTCACTACCTTTCCAGAAGCCAGTTTCTCGCTCACGCTCAGCAGCGCCGTCCACCCCACCTCGATTGCGGTGGGCGAGACGACTACCTATACCGTGCGATTCAGCAATACCTTTCCGGAGCCTGTTGAACTCAACAAAATCAAGGTAGTCCTTCCCAGCGGATTGACCTTCGTTGGCTATAGGCCCGGCAGCGCTGTGACGGCAGACAACTCGAGCGCCTATCCCATGCTTGGGGCAAGCGGGACTTTGATCTGGCGTGGCATCCCCAGCAGCTCGTATCGCGTGCCAGCGGCTACGGCTGCGGGACCAGGTATCCTGGAGCTGCGGACTGCCCCACAGGCAAACATCAAAGTCTTTCTTTTGTAAGAATATGGTATAATGTCTATATCAACCACACCCAACTCCCCCTATTCATTAGACCATGTGAGGAGGTAACGATGAGAAGGAGAACATGGCTTCGCAGTCTGAGCTTAGTGGTGCTGTTGTTGACCTTACTCCCGCTCAATGCGCGCAGCATTGTCGAGGCGCGACAAACACCGCCAGAATCCGCGCAACCACAGAACATGCTGCTATTGCAGGAAGAGCCCAGCGCCATCACTGCCCGCATTACGCCATCCACGCCGCTCGCGCCCCCACCCATTCGCCTGGTTATCGGAAGTTTTACCCCCACCCTGGGTGAATCCCTTGATGTGCCGCCGGATTTACGCGCGGGATTCTCGGCAACGCAACCAGCAGATGGATACTATCTGGTGCAGTTCAAGGGACCCATCGAAGAAGGTTGGAAAACCGCCGTGCAGAATGCAGGCGGAATTCTTTTCGATTACATTCCCGATTTTACATTCATCAGCTATATGGACACCGGGGCTTTGGAACGCGTGCAGGCGCTGCCTGAGGTGCTCTGGATCGGACCTTATGAACCCGCTTACAAACTCTCACCAGATCTGGCAGACGCCGCGGGAATACTCGACCTAAACGTGCAGACCTTCCCCGACGACTCCCGCAGCAATTTAACGAACCAGTTTGAAGCGCTAGATGCTCGTATCAAGGACGCCTCAGAACAAAGCACAGGCGGTCTCTTCCGCATGAGCATTGAGGCGGCGCAACTGCACGCGCTGGCAAAGATACCAGCAGTGCGGTGGATCGAGCCCTTCTACGAGCGGGTACTCTTCAACGATGTGGCGCGCAGTGACTTGATCATGGACGCCGAGAGCGTCTGGGCGGATTTGGGACTCTACGGCGCCGGGCAGGTAGTAGCAGTGACGGATACAGGACTGGATACCGGCAATACGACCACCCTGCACCAGGATTTTCGCGGCGCGCCCACCGGCTGTACAGGCACCAATCGCGTAGTTGCCACCTTTGCACTGGGACGCACCGGTGATTGGAGTGATAGTTGTGGCACCAGCAGTGGTGGACACGGCACGCATGTCACCGGGTCGGTACTGGGCAATGGCTGCATGTCGGGCAGCAATGGTATGCCAAACTATGGGACTTCTTACGCCGGATTGGCACCGCAAGCCAGCCTGGTCTTCCAATCGGTGATGGATAGCGCCTGCGGCCTGGGAGGCCTTCCCATGGACCTCAACGACCTCTACAGCCAGGCTTATGCTGAAGGCGCGCGTATTCACACCAATAGCTGGGGCGCCGGGGTCAACGGGCAGTATACCATGGATTCCTACAACACCGATCTCTATTCCTGGAACCACAAAGATTACACGATCCTGTTTGCTGCCAGTAACGATGGCGTGGATAAGGACAGTAACGGCGTGGTGGACCTGGATTCTCTGGGGGCGCCCGGTACCGCCAAAAACTGCGTTACTGTCGGGGCAACGGAGAACAACCGTCCCTATGGTGGCATCAACCCCGAACATGCAGGCGATTTATGGGATGAGGTGCAGTGTTCGGGCAATGGCGGCGGCGGTGGTTGGGGTAACTGCTGGCCCGCGGATTTCCCTGTCGCTCCAATTGTGAGTGATCTGATTTCCAACAACAGCAGTGGCATGGCAGCTTTCTCCAGTCGGGGACCCACAGATGATGGTCGCACAAAACCAGACATCGTCGCACCGGGCAGCAACATCCTCTCTACCAAATCACAGGGAACATACGTTAGCACCGGTTGGGGTCCGGGTGAAAATCAATATTATCAGTTCATGGGTGGCACCAGCATGGCAACGCCGCTCACGGCAGGTGCGGTGGCGCTAATCCGCGATTTCTACAATGATATCGAGGGTATCGCCGTACCGAGTTCGGCGCTACTAAAAGCCACCCTGGTCAATGGCGCCACCGAGATCTCCCCCGGACAGTATGCCGCACCCCATACTGAGCAACCCAGCACACGCCCTAACAACGTGGAAGGTTGGGGACGCGTAAACCTGAAAGAAAGCCTGCTCCCCACCAGCCCACGGGTGTTGGAATATAGCGACTTCACCGAAGGGCTGCAAACAGGAGAATCTGATAGTGATTCATTCAACCTGAGCGCCACGCTACCCTTCCGCGCCACCCTCGCCTGGACGGATTATCCGGGCGCGCTGACTGCCGCTGGGGGGTTGGTCAATGATCTGGACCTCGATGTGACCGACGCTACGGGAACGACCCATTATGCCAACAATGCTAACCAACGCGGGCAGACACAGGCTCTGGCTTCCGATACCGAGCCGTGGTACATCGCGGCGGTGACAAGTGCAAACAATCAATACGCTGTCAGGTTCACTCCAACCTCCTATCCAGTATCTGTAGAGGAAGCCTTATTCTTTGCCTACCCAGCAGCCGCAGTTACATATCGAGTAAGAATCTACGATGATAATGGAACGGGAGGAAATCCGGGCACAGTCCTGTACGGACCTGTCTCAATCTCAGTGGCAGACGCAGGATGGATATCTGTGAAAATCCCCACAGCTTCTCGCCCTACCATCAGCAGTGGTGGATTCTACGTCTCCGTGCAAGGGTCATCTACCTCAGCGGATTTGACTCAAGACGAAATAGATAACACCACCAACTCTCTCTATTACTATAGATCTGGTGGAAACTACGTGTGGGCACAATGGACTGGGCAGGATCTCAATATCCGGGCAAACGTAGTCGGCGCCGACTATGTTACCAATTATGACCGCGTCAACAACCTGGTCGGTGTGGACCTCAACGCACCCGCCCAGACCGGCGCCACCACGGTCAAAGTCACCGCCTACAATGTGCCACAAAGTCCTCAGCCCTATGCGCTGGTGACCTCAGGTACGATTGCCCCAATTGGCGCACAATCCTACCGCATCTTTGCCGGCGGCAACACTGCGGCGCGCACCTTTGGACGTACCGGAGTGCGATTGGATTTTAGCAGCGGTCCCGCTGGCAACGTCACGGTCACCATGAACAAAGTTGCACCAACCCATCCATCGCCGGTCGGAAAGGGTTCGCTCAACAAAAGCTGGACGATCGCCAGCGCCATGAGCGGCTTCAACACCCAGATTATCTTCCACTACGAGGATGCGGACCTACCCACCAGCATGGATGAAAGCACCCTGAACCTATATCGCTGGAATGGCAGCGTCTGGGAGATGAAGACCGCCACGCTGGATACTACTGCCAATACCCTCACCGCCAATGGCATCACCGCATTTTCGGATTGGGGCATCTTCGGCAACGCCCCTACCGCTATCACCCTCGCCTCCTTCGCTGCCGCGTCGCAGGGCGAAGGTATCCTCCTCACCTGGGAGACCGCCGCCGAGCTGCAGAACCTGGGCTTCAACCTCTATCGCGCGGAGAGCGCTGCGGGGCCGTGGACGCAGATGAATGCAGAACTGATCCCGGCGCAGAATCCCGGTGCGGTCTTCGGTGCGAGCTACGAATGGCTGGACACTGAGGTGACACCGGGTGGAACCGTTTTCTATCACCTGGAGGATGTGGACGTCAACGGCGCGAGCACGTTCCACGGACCGGTGAGCGCGACGGTGGCGGGGGCGACTTCTGTGGCAGTGACGAGCTTTGGCGCGCACGGGGTCACACCAGCATTGCTGCTGCTGACGCTGGCAACTGTGGCGGTTTTGAGCGTGCAGCGCAGGCTGCGCAGCGACAAGGCGAGAGCATAGGACGCGGATAAACGCGGCTGAGACAGAAGTTTAGCAAGGGGCGAGACTCCCGGTTGCATGGCAACTGGGAGTCTTGTGTTTTTCTAGAGCGGCAATAGTGGCTAGACTAACGAGCATGTGGGCGATGCAAGAACACAAAGAGGTAGCTTTTTTGTGATTTTTGCGGGCTGCGCCCGCAAAAATCACGCTCGCGGAGAGAGGCGCAGAGGGTTTTTTGAGTGATCTAGCCGATTTTGCCACTGTGGTTTTTTTTGGTGATAGGAAGGAGCGGAGCGCGGTAGGATGTCGCTACGGGGGAGAAGATTTTTGCCACGCATTTCACAGAGGGTATGGAGGTTTCTATGCAACACGAGGAAGGCAAGTTTAGTACGCATGATGGTCTGGAGTTTTACCGGCAATCGTGGTTGCCCGAGGGGCAGGCGCGCGCCAATCTGGTCTTTGTGCACGGTATCGGCGAGCACAGTGGGCGTTACAGCAATCTGGTCGCCTGGTTCGCGCCCAAGGGCTACGCGCTGCACGGCTTCGATCACCGCGGGCACGGGAAGTCGCCGGGACCGCGGGGGCATATCAAAAGCTGGGCGGATTTCCGTGAGGATGTGCGCGTTTTTGTGCAGTGGGTCGAGCAGCACTATCCCGGTGCGCCGACGGTCCTGCTGGGGCACAGCCTGGGCGGGTTGATCGTGTTGGATTATGGGCTGCACTATGGCGAAGGCTTGAAGGCGCTGGTCGCCTCGGCGCCGCCGTTGGCGCAGAGTGAGGACGTCTCGCCGGCGTTGTTGTTGCTGGCGCGCATGCTCTCCTCCATCGTGCCCGGGATGGCGGTGAAGACCGGCTTGAGTGTGGAAGAGCTTTCCCGTGACACCGCTGTGGTCCAGGCTTATCGCGAGGACCCGCTGGTCCACGGTCTGGCGACGACGCGTTTTGGCGCGGAGATGCAGCGCACGATGAAGACGACGCTGGAAGGCGCAGTGAATTGGCCCGTGGACTTGCCGCTGTGCATTGTTCATGGCGGCGCCGACAAGATTTGCCCAGCGATTGGGAGTCTGCGCTTCTACGAGAACGCCACGGCGCACCACAAGGCGCGGTACGAATACCCTGAATTCCGGCACGAGGTTTTCAACGAGTTCGGCAAGGAGAAGGTGTTTGCCGATATCGAGGCCTGGTTGGAGCCGCTCTTGTAGATGAGCAATGCGCGCCCGACTTCATTGTTCGACATTATCGGGCCAGTGATGGTAGGGCCTTCGAGCTCCCACACGGCGGGGGCGGTGCGCCTTGGGCAGATTGCGCGCGCTATCCTGGGCGGGCAACCGGAGGCGGCGCTGGTGGAATTGCACGGTTCCTTCGCGCTCACAGGGCAGGGTCATGGCACGGACCGGGCGGTGGTCGCCGGATTGCTGGGACTGGCGACGCACGATGCGCGGATCCGCGATAGCCTCTTGCTGGCGGAGCAGGCAGGGATGGAGGTGCGCTTTGCGGCGACCGACCTGGGTCCAGGCGCGCCTCCCAACTCGTTACGCCTGACGATGCGCAAGGGGGATTCGGAGTGCCAGGTGGTGGGGTCCTCGGTGGGAGGCGGGTTGGTGCTTATCAGCGCGGTGGATAATTACGAGGTGGATTTCTCCGGCGCTTTTCACACGCTGCTGATTGTCTCGCAGGACCGCCCCGGCACCATCAACGCGGTCACGAATTGGCTGGCAGCCCATCAGATCAATGTCGCTTTCTTCAGCGTGAGCCGTGAGGAGCGCGGCGGCAACTCCATTATGGTCATCGAGACCGATGATCCGATTCCGCAGACGGTGACGGAGGGGTTGGTGTCGTTCCCGTGGGTGCATTGGGTGCGGCATATTCAGCGGGTTACGGAAATTTGAGTACAGGTGGGTCGCACCTAGATGGGTGGTTGCCAGCTGGGTTGTGTGTGCAGGGGAAGTGGGCGGCAGGACGAGGGTGGATGTGCAGGTGCAACCCACCGGGTTACGCAGGTGCAACCCACCGGGTGAGGATTATGAAACCTTTGACTTCGATTGCTGAGTTGGTGGAACAG
>JAPKMR010000091.1 GCA_026645815.1 Anaerolineae bacterium
GCCCGCAAAAATCACGCTCGTGGAGAAAGGCGCAGAGGGTTTTTTGAGTAATCTAGCCGATTTTGCCACTGGGGTTTTTTTGTGATTTTCGTGGACGGCGAAGCCCACCTGTGGGCTTTTGCGCCGTCCGCGAAAATCACGCTTGCAGAAAGAGGGAGCATAGGGTCATTTTTAGTATATGGGGGGGCGCTTCGCGCGCCCCCCCATATACTCTTCAGAAAGACGAGCAACCCTGAAGGTTACTTACAGATGGCGCAATTTTTCCCTTCCCGGTCGGTGCGCACCTCGTATTGGGTCTCGCCAATCTGGAGGATCACGCGATAGCCAGGGACGATGACGGTCAGGCAATAGACGCCCGGTTCTTTGCAGCCGAAGCACGAGTCGGGCCAATCCTTCTGCGTAACCTGAACGACCGTGATCTGCTCCTTAGTTACGCCTTCGCGCTGCATCAGCCATTCGATGGCGCGCTGCGTCGCGGCGTTCGTGGGCGGGAGCATGGAAGACGGCGGTTCGGGCGCCGCCGGTTCACAGAGCACGAAGCTGGTGGGGTCCCGCCGCGTGCGCACATCGTATTCCTTGCCACTCTGGTCGGCGAAGATGTACTGGTAGCCGGGCGTAATCACCTGCGCGTACATCATATCAGGCTTGGGGCAACCCAGACTGGCGTCAGCCCATTCCATCTCATTGGCGGAGACCAGGGTAAGCGTCTCCGAGGAAACGTCCAACTCCGCCGCCAGCAAATCGCGAACCTGGTCCGCAGCTGTGGTTGAGGTTGCGCGTTGTTTTGCCTGCTGCTGACACACCACCGCCGCTTGCAAGTCTCGATCCGTGTGCAGGGTCACTGTGTTACCCTCCTTATCGGTGAAGGTGAAACGCCAACCAGGCGTGATGACTGTAGCGTACATGGTCCCGGGTTGGGGACAACCCAGGCTCGCGTCGGGCCACTCAACGGCTTCGGCCTCTACCAAGGTGAGATCAGCTGCCGGCACGCCTGCTTGCTCGGCTGCCAATTCCGCCGCCTCAGCCACAGGAGCGGCCTCACTTTCGGGCAAGGACTCCGGCGTCTCAAGCTGCGGGGCAGCAGCTGGCACGGTCGGGGTCAGCTCTTCAGCGGGAACTGCCCTGCCGGCGCCAGCGCAGGCAGAAAGCAGCAGACTCAAAATCAACAACGCCCAACTCAGTTTCATATTTTTCCTCCCAAAGATCAGGCTGAGCCAGTCAAAGCTGAGCCTTCACTTATTAAAACGCGCCGGGACACTAAAAAGTTCCCTGTGCTCGCCCGGATAATGGCTCTACGGTTTCAAGACGCTTGCCGCAACACTAAGCCTAAGTATAATACGATTTGTGAAGGATGTCAGCACGATGAAAAACCAGTTGAATCCCCTGCTAGCCCGTCAACTTACCGGCGGCGCCCGGCGAAGCCGTTTCTTTTGGCTGGTGAGTTTCCATGTCCTGCTGCAGGGCTTGATTGCTTTTGGTTTCCTGCGGCTTGGGGGCATGGCGACATCCAGCGAAAGTGATGCGCGAATTTCCCTTGCCGGGCTGCTGAGCAACGCCAGACAGCTCTACTGGCTCTCAAGCCTGCTATTGCTCCTAACCGGAGGGCTGCTCGCTCCCATCGCGGCTATTGGCGGACTGGCGGGCGAAATGGAACACCGGACCTTCGACCTGCTGCGAATCACCACGCTCAGCCCGCGGGCCATCGTCCTCGGGAAATGGGGCGCCGCCATCCTTACAGGGCTGCTGCTGTTACTCACGCCCATACCAGTGCAATTGTTAGGATTCTGGCTCGGCGGGGTCACGTTGACCGAGCTGCTGCTCACGCAGGTCTTCCTGTTCGTGGTTTTGATGCTGAATACGGCGCTGGCGCTGGCGATTTCCGCCAGAGTTCGTAAAACGTGGATTGCGGTGCTGATCTTCTATGGCATTGTGCTGGCGGCAGTGCCCATCATCGGGGGCGGCGCGCTCCTGGTGGTTTTGTACGGCGGGTGGTATGTGCCGGTTTCCAGCACGCAGCCCCTGTGGCAGATGGCCCTGGCGCAACATGGATGGGTACTGCTTACCGGGGTGCATCCCCTGAGCGCGGCTATTGCCAGCGTGATTCTTGGCACCGAGCAGGGAGCATGGTTCTGGCTCACTTTCCCCATCATGGGCGCGGGAATCACGCCGACCGTTACCCTGCCGGCGCCCTGGTTCACGCACACCTTGCTAGCACTACCCATCACGGCAGTTTTGCTCTGGTGGACGGCGCGAAGAATGGCACGCCCTGAGGTGTGAATGAAGGATTTCCCGCTGACCGCTGCGTTACGCCCACTGCAAAGCGCTGTACGCCGTTACGATGCCGTACAGGGCGCCGCCTGGGGTACAGCGGTGGGGCTGGGCATAGCGCTGGCGCTCGCGCTGGTGGCGCGGCAGTTTCCGCTGTGGACGCGGCTGACGTTGCTGGGACGGCTCAGCCCGCTGCTGATGTGCCCACTGGGGGGCGCTCTATGGGCCGCCTTGCGTCCACAACCTGTCGCAAGGCGTCTGAAACGTATGGAACGCGCCACGGGGCTTGCAGAGCGTCTCAGCACCGCCTGGGAGCTGCACACCGGGCAGATCACGGCTTCTGCCGCCCTCCAAAAGGCGCAGCAAGATGAAGCGCTCGAGAAACTACAAAGCGTGGATGGGCAAAAGGCTTTTCCGCTACGGCTCTCCAAAGCGGCGTGGTTGCTGAATGGGGCATTATTGCTGAGCGTCATCGCGGCCCTGGCGCTGCCCAATCCACAAGAACGCATTCTGGCGGAACGGGCAGCTTTACAGGCTGCTGCTGCAGCCACAGCCGAAGAAATCACGGCACAGATAGAGAAGGTTCGCAACCTGGAAAGCCTCTCGCCGGCAGAGCGCGAAGCCCTCATCGAGAAACTCGAGACCGTGCGCCAGACTCTTCTCGACCCTGAAGCCAGCAATGAGGATCAACAAGGCGCGCTGCTGGAGGCCGAAGAGCAGTTTGCTGCAATTCAGCAAGCTCAGGCGACAGCAGCCCAGCAGTTACAGGAAGCGCTGCGCACGGCAGGTGTGGATGCGCCGGCGACGGAACGCACACAAGCCCTGACGCAAGCGCTGCAGGAGGGTGATTTTGCTAAAGCGGAAGCCGAAGCACGCCGGCTGAACGCCGACGAAGCGCTCGCCCCCGAAGAAGCGCAAAACCTGAGCGCCGCGCTGAGGCAGATGGCGGAGGCGACAGAAGACGTGGATGCCACTTTTTCTGAAAGCCTGAATACAGCCGCACAGCACCTCGAAACGGGTGAAACCTCCGCAGGCCTTGAAGCGCTCGCCGAGTCGAGCCAACAGCAAGAGGCTGCTGCTGCCGCGCAGGAGGAGCTTGGTTCGTTGCAAGCCGGGTTACAGAGCGGGCGAGAGGAATTAGCGGCGGCGCGAGCTGCGGCTAGCCAGACCAGCGTACCGCAAATCTCCGGTCAAGGCGGGGGTGCGGCACAACAGCACAGTGAAGATGCCGGCAGCGCTGCGCCTTATGGGCCTGAGGCCCACGAGCGCCTTCAAGAGACCGGCAGCGAGATTTCACTACCACGGGACCTCATCAGCGGGGATACGCCGGCAGTGGGACCGGGTGAGGAGACGCAGGCGCGGGTTCCATACCGCGAAGTTTATGCCATCTATGCAAAGGACGCAGAGGCGACGCTTGCGCGCGAGCCGCTGCCGCCGGGTTTGCGGTCGGCGATACATGCATATTTTAGCAACCTGGCGCCCGAAGGTGGCGGAGCGACGGAATGAGAGCCTTCGGGCAGTTCAACGGGCTTCGGCGTCCGCGATAAGGGGCATTCGTAGCAGTTCGGCGGGCTTCTGCGTACCCTGTGAGGCTCGCTGTGCGAATTGGTTGCTGCGTCACCCCTGGGCGAATGCCTTGCTTGCGCTACAGGTACAGCACAAGGGGCGCAGCGCGGTTTCGGTCAGCGACCTGCTACGAAATCCCGATAAGGCTCAGAAGGGGTTCTGCAAACAGGCGAAGAGGATCTTTTTTAGTTTTTTGGACGTGCGCAGCACGTCCAAAAAACTAATCTTAAGAAGGCAAATGTACGAGACACGCCTGCAGACCAGGAATCTTGAGCACGCAGCATTTCCTCACTACCCGCAAAACGCTTGACACGAGCAAGCTTTGTGCTAAGATGGAATGGAAATGGAAAACAACAAGGCTTTCACGTATTCGAAGAATGAGATCCAGCAGCAGCCGATGCCGTGTTAAGGGCACCGGGTGCTGACGCATAAAAGACAAAACAGTCACCGGAGCCGGTGACTGTTTTTTTTGGAGCAATGACCATGATCAACCGAAATTGCCTGCGATTACCCGATAGCAACCAGCAGCAGCAGCAGCAGCAGCCGATCCCCCCACCCGGGAGCGTGTAGTGCGCAGTTGCGTTGCTCAAGCCAGCCTACCGTTCCGGAGGCTGGCTTTTTTTCTAGAGCGGCAATAGTGGCTAGACTAACGAGCATGTGGGCGATGCAAGAACACAAAGATGAGGTCATTATTCAAGGGGGTGCGCCATCACGTTATGCAAAGAAATGCCAGGGATTGATTGCTTGACAGTTTCAGTGTCTATTTCTATACTACACAAGGAGAAAGGGAAATGAAATCCGAACTGCTTACCCGCGTCAAAGAAGGCAATATCAAATTCGTCAGCCTGCAATTTACCGACATTCTTGGCAACGTGAAGAGCGTTACCTTGCCGGTTGACCAACTGCCCCGCGCATTGGAAGAGGGCATCTGGTTCGATGGTTCCTCCATCGAAGGCTTCGCCCGCATCTACGAAAGCGATCGGGTGCTGGTTCCAGACACGACGACGTATCGAGTGCTGCCCTGGAGCGCGCCGGAGCGTCGCCGCGCCCGCCTGTTCTGCGATGTCTACGGACCTGATGGGACCCCATCCCCGAGCGATCCCCGGCAGGTGCTCAAGCGTGTCCTGGCGCGGGCTGCGGATATGGGGTATACCTTCAATACCGGTCCCGAAATCGAGTTCTTCATCTTTGAGCGCACGAACAGCGAACGCCCCCACCCGGTGCCGTATGATGTGGTGGGTTATTTCGATTTCTCCCCCCGCGACAAAGCTCAGCAGGTCCGGAGCGAAATCGTGCTGGCGCTCAAGGCCCTGGGCATCGAAGTGGAGATGAGCCATCACGAGGTGGCAACCGGACAACACGAAATTGACTTCCGGTACAGCGATGCACTGAGCAGCGCCGATAATGCGATTACTTTCAAATACACGGTGCGGGCCATAGCCGCCTCCGAAAACCTCTACGCCAGCTTCATGCCTAAACCTATCTTCGGCATTAACGGTTCTGGGATGCACACGCATCAAAGCCTGGCAGATCGCAGCGGACGCAATCTGTTCTACGATCCCAATGGGCCGCAGCACTTGTCGAAACTCGCTCATGCCTTTGTCGCCGGGCAGCTGCAGCACGCGCGAGCGCTGTCTGCCATTCTGGCGCCGACGGTCAACAGCTACAAGCGACTCACCCCCGGCTATGAAGCCCCGGTCTACATCGGTTGGGCGCACCTGAACCGCTCAGCGCTGATTCGAGTGCCTTCGGTGCACAACGGCAATGGCGCCGCCGTGCGTCTGGAGCTGCGCTGCCCCGATCCAAGCGCCAATCCCTACCTGGCTTTCGCCGCCATGCTAGCTGCCGGTTTGGATGGCATCGAGAAGGGCTTGACCCCACCGGAGATGGTCAACGAGGACCTGTATCACTTTGATGAAGCCGAACTGAAGCGGCGCAACATCCGCACGCTGCCGGGCACGCTGGCAGAGGCATTGGATGAGTTGGAAAAGGATGAGGTGATTCTCAACACGCTGGGCGCCCCGATTGTGGAGACTTTCTTGCGCGCCAAACGCGCAGAATGGGAAGAGTACCGCATCCAGGTCACGCCGTGGGAATTGGAACGGTATCTGGAAACGGCATAGAATTGAGGAAGCATTGCGAAGCGGTTGCCGCAACAAGCGGCAACCGCCAAGCAGTTGCAGTACCAGGGCTGGCGGAGGTGCAATGGATTCAAATGATGCGCAAAGCACATATACTGCCGCGGGCGGCGTCGTAAGCGATGCCACCGGGGAGCTGGTGATGTTACTCATTCGCCCCTCACGGGATGAGGTGCGCCTGCCCAAGGGACATGTCGAAGCAGGTGAAACGCTCAGGGCTGCCGCCTTGCGTGAAGTGGCGGAGGAGACCGGCTATGACGACCTGGAAATCATCGCGCCCCTGGGAAGTCAGCTGGTAGCCTTCCCCATGGGCAACCGGAGCATCAAGCGCACAGAGACGCTCTTTTTGATGCGCGTACGCTCAAAGCACCAGATAGAGCGCCCGCAGGTAGATGAGCAATTCTTCCCTGTGTGGGTCAGCTGGGATGAAGCTCTGGGGCATCTCACTTTCGAAGCCGAACGGGAATGGGTGCGCCGCGGGCTGCAGACGCTGAAGCGAGCCATGGGATGAGCCAAAGCCCAACACCCTCTAGGGGAGATCCTGGGAGCAAAATGCTCGAGGTCCATAAACGCCTGGCAGAGTGCTACGGCGCCTTTGTGGTAAGCCCAAGCGAACCGCTGGCAGAGCTGGTGAATACCATCCTGAGCCAGAACACGAATGACCGCAATCGAGATGTCGCCTTTGCGCGGCTTCTCGCACGATACCCCACCTGGGAAGCCGTGCGCGATGCCCCGGCGGAAGAGGTCATCGAAGCCATCCGCCCGGCGGGCCTGGCGCCGAGCAAGGGTCCTCGCATTCAGGGCGTGCTACGCCGAATCACGGCGGAGAGGGGCGAGCTCAGCCTCGATTTTCTGCACGACATGCCCTTCGAGGAGGCCCGCGCCTGGCTGCGCGACCTCGACGGCGTGGGACCCAAGACCGCAGCGATTGTGCTGCTGTTTTCGCTGGGCCTGCCGGCATTTCCCGTGGATACACACATTCACCGCGTCACCCTGCGTTTGGGCCTGATTCCGCCCAAGACCTCGCGTGAAGCGGCACACGACCTGCTGGAAGCCCTCGTTCCGGTGGAGCTCACCTACCCTTTGCATCTGGAGATTATCCAACATGGGCGCAGCGTCTGCCAGGCGCGGCGTCCGCGATGCGAAGCCTGCGTGCTGCAAGACCTCTGCGACGACTTCAAGGCGCGCACGGCGCCCTGAGGCCAATGCCCGCCTGAGATGGTATGGAACGCCAAAAGCCCCCTCCCAAGCCTAGAGGTGCGGGAGGGGGGCTTGCGATGAGTTGGTGCGCGACGCAACCCGGTAATGCAGCTCAGAAAGCGATGCATGATTTTTGGTACAAATAACCCTAGAAAATCAGAATGCCTTGGTCAGAGTAGTTTTATCTTGCCGGCAGAGGTTTGTTCGGGCACCCCAACCCATATATCTAGGGTTTCGCCATTTAGAAACCCGCACAGACGGAGTATATGATATTTGTCCCAAAAGACGTTTCATGCAACCTTAAAATTGATAGAATTTTAACATTAATCGGCCCTTTTGGGATTGCCCAAGCGCGGTTTCTCTGGTACAATAAGAGCGCGTGCGGAGGAGATCCCTCCACAGCCAGTCTCAAGATCCACGACGACTGGCGCCAAGCACCATTACGTTACACCAACGATTGAGGTATCAACATACCATCGTGAGGGGGGAATCTTTGCGCGCCTCTCACCAAGCAGGGGTCGGCTATGTCGAAATTGGATTCACAGCGGTTGTGGCAAGCTGCGCTGGGTGAACTAGAGTTGCAAATGACCCGCGCCATGTTCGATACATGGCTCAGGGACACGCGCTGCATTGCCTTCGAAGATGAACACCGTTTAGTGATCGGGGTGAAAAACGGTTATGCTGTGGAATGGCTCGAGAACCGGTTGTATACGGTCATTCAGCGGGTGCTGCACCATATTGGGGGACCGGAAGTCGAAGCTCGCTTTGTGGTCTGGGAGGGTAAAGTCGCCAACATGAACGAACCGGCGCCACCCTTGCTGCAGGGCGAGATGGAGCTGCCGGCGCCTGATCCAGGGCTGAACGGCAGCTATACCTTCGGCAACTTTGTTGTCGGCTCAGGCAACCGGCTAGCACAGGCAGCCTCACTTGCGGTATCGGAATCACCCGCCCGCGCCTACAACCCGCTCTTCCTCTATGGGGGCGTTGGCCTGGGCAAGACACACCTGCTCCACGCGATAGGGCACACCTGCTACATGCGCAATATGCGCGTGCTGTATCTCTCCTCAGAGCAGTTCACCAACGACCTGGTCGAAGCCATCCGCACACACACGACCGACAGTTTCCGCGATAAATACCGGGGCGCAGAAGTGCTCCTCGTAGATGATATTCAGTTTATCGCCGGCAAAGAGAGCACGCAGGAAGAATTCTTTCACACCTTCAACGCGCTGCGCGATACCGGACGGCAGATTGTTCTCAGCAGCGACCGCCCCCCAAAAGCTATGGTAACGCTCGAGGAGCGTTTGCGTTCGCGCTTTGAGTGGGGATTAATCGTTGATATTCAGCCGCCCGATTTCGAAACGCGATTGGCCATTCTGCAAAATAAAGCCGACCACCTGGAGGGACAGGTGCCTGCCGACGTGTTGACGTTCATCGCGGGCAGTGTGGAGAGCAATATCCGCGAGCTGGAGGGCGCGCTCAATCAGGTGCTGGCACTCACCCGTTTGACGGGCCAACCCTGCACGGTAGAAACCGCCAGAAATGCGTTGGGAGACCATATCCCCAATCACCGGGAGCTCTCGGCAGATGATATTCTCACTACAGTCGCCGAGTTCTACAATCTTACCATGGAAGAGCTGCGCAGTGGACGGCGGAACCAGCGCATTGTGTTCCCCCGCCAGGTAGCGATGTTCTTCCTGCGGGAGGAGACCGGAGCTTCACTGCCCCAAATCGGGGCACGCCTGGGTGGGCGAGATCATACCACGATTATGTATGGCTGCGAGCGCGTGCGCGCCCGCATGGAAGAAGACACGCAGACCCGGCGCGAGTTGCTCGCACTCAAAGCCCGGCTTTACGAAAAGAACTGATCGCCAGTGTATCGGGATCAGCCTCTCAAGATTTAGCTTGAGAGGCTTTTCGTATACCGAAAAAAAACTACGGTGGCAAAACAAATTAGAAAATTAGTAACCACGGAAGGGAAAAAAAGCCTCAGTTTAGGGCTAGAATGACAAAATCGCTGCGGTATTTGAGCTATGGAACCTTTCGTAAGTCAGGTCTAGCGCCTGTCTAGCCAAGACTGCCACTGTGGGAAAAAAGGAGACACCTATTATGATAGCGACCCTGTTAGCCGCGTTGCCTATACTGCTGATTCTGGTATTGATGCTCGGTTTCCGTTGGAATAGCGCCCGCGCCGGGATCGCCGGTTGGGCGCTGGGTTTGCTAATCGCCGTGCTTGTCTTCGGCGCCGATGCGCCAATTCTGGGGTGGGCGCACCTGCGAGCGCTCTTTCTAGCCCTCGTGGTGCTCTTCATCATCTGGGGTGCGCTGTTGTTTTATCGGGTCACCGAAGCCGCAGGCGCTGTGGAAGCCATGAGCGCGCTGCTCTCGCGCATCTCGCCCCATCGCGCCTTCAACGTGCTGCTGTTAGCCTGGGGCTTCGCGTCTTTCCTGCAAAGTGTGGGTGGTTATGGCGTGCCCGTTGCCGTCGTGGCGCCGCTTCTGGTGGGCACAGGCTTCCCACCATTGGCCGCATTTGTGATGGCTTCGCTGGGGCATACGTGGGCGATTTCCTTCGGCTCGCTCGGCGCCTCGTTCAAAACGCTGCAAGGGGTCACCAACGCCTCCAGCCCGGAGCTGGCGCTGTGGAGCGTTATTCTGCTAGGCGTGCTGTGCTTCATTATGGGGGCGGCGTCGCTGTGGGTCGCTGGCGGAAAGACGGCTTTACGCCAGGGCGGCGTGCCGATGCTGTTCATGGCAAGCGCTATGGCCATGGGACAGTGGCTGGCGGTGCGCGCCGAGCAATATGAAGTTGCTGCCATGCTCGGCGCACTTGGGGGGCTGCTGATAGGGGTGCTGTGGGCGATCCTGCAGAAGCGCCCCACGTTTCCCGCAGGCTCGCGTACGCACCTGCGAAAAGCCCTTCTACCCTATACCTTGCTGCTGGCGCTGATCTTTATCACCCGCGTGGACGCGGTGAAAGCCGGGCTGGAATTCCTTCCGCCCATCGTCGAGCGGGAGCACCCCACCCTAATCACCGCGAATCAGTGGGCTGTTCCCGATGTCAAAGAGAATCGCATCTCGCTCTTGGGCAATACAGGTGCGCTGTTGTTCTATGCCTCGCTTGGCACCTGGCTGTATGGACGGTATCGCGGCGAGATTGCGCAGAAGCAGGTCAAGCCCATCCTCCGCAAGGTCGCGCGCAGTGGTTTGACCCCCAGCATCAGCATTCTGGCGATGATGGCGCTCGCGACGACGATGGAGTATGCGGGCATGATTGACCTGCTAGCCAGGCAATTAGCCAGCGCTGCCGGGGGACTATTCCCGGTCGTTTCGCCCTTCATCGGGGCGCTGGGCGCTTTTATCACGGGCAGCAACACCAACGCGAATGCGCTCTTTGGCACCCTGCAACGTGATACGGCGCTGGCGCTAAAAATCGCGGCGCCGCTGATTCTGGCGGCGCAGAATGTAGGTGGGGCGATTGGCTCGACCTTTGCCCCCGCAAAAGTGGCGTTGGGATGCAGCACGGTAGGACTCGAGGCGCAGGAGAGTGAAGCGATGCGGCTGTTGCTGCGCTATGAGTTGATTGCCCTGGCTATCATCGCAGGATTGACGTTTCTGCTGAGCTCTTGGGCGTGAAATGATTTTGGGATTTGGCTTGAGGTTATGAAAGTCCTTGAAATTCTAAAAGCTTGGCGGTATAATGAAGATAGGTAGTAAGGGTTGGTAAAGAAGAGAGTGCAATGCAAAAACGAATTTTGATCGTGGACGATGATTTCGAAACGCTGAAGATGATGGAATTTATCTTACAGCGCAAGGGCTTTGCGGTGAGCAGTGAACTGGATGGCACGCGAGCTCTGGAACGCGCACACGAAGACAAGCCCGACCTTGTAATCCTGGATGTTATGATGCCCGATCCAGATGGTTTCAAGGTGGCGCGCGCCTTAAGGGGAAGCCCCGACACCGCCAATATTCCCATCCTCTTTTTTACCGCCAAGGGTGCAGTTGCCGATAAGCTCGCCGGTTTCCAGGCGGGTGGAGATGACTATCTGACCAAACCTATCCACCCTGCGGAGTTGATCGCGCGAGTGGAAAGCCTGTTAGATCCTGATCGCCACTCAGAGAAGCCGCGCCCCACCTAGAACACAAGGTATGGTCAACAATCAGCGCCAGCCGAATGACCCGCAAGCGCCGCCCGAAGGGATCCTAAAAACACCCGAGGTTGCGGCGCTTCTTCAACGCACGCTGCGGTTGGAACAGCTGTTGGCATTGAGCCGGCAGCTCAACGCCACCCGTGAAATGGGCGTGCTGCTCTCACAGATCGTCGAGGGAGCTCGGGATTTGCTGGGCCTGGAAGCAGCCTCGATCCTCCTGGTGATAGATGCCGACTTTCTCAGTTTTTCGGCATTTTGCGGGCCTACCGCCGCTAAACTGAGTGGGGTAGCGGTTCCCATTGAAGATAGTCTGTCTGGATGGGTAGTACGCAACCACGAGAAGGTAGTCTTAGCCGATACCGGCAACGACACACGCCTGTTTAGTGTGAGCGACATCGAGCGCCCACGTTCGATTGTCGCCGTGCCGATGTTTTTCGGCGAGGAGATTATCGGGGTGCTCGAAGGCATGACGCTGACGACGAGCATGGATTTCTCCGCCGAAGATATCGAGATTCTGGAGATTCTTGCGGGCATTGCAGCTGTTGCGGTGCAAAACGCGCGGTTGTTCCAACAGAGCGATTGGGTCGCGCACGTTGTACACGAGATTCGGACTCCCCTCACCTCGATCATGGCGTATGCGGATATGCTCAACCACCCCCACATCAAGCCAGGCATGACGCAGGAGTTTAGCCGCATCATCCAACAACAGACGCAAGAAGTCAACGCGCTGGTCAACGAGTTTCTGGATCTGGCGCAGCTGGAATCGGGGCGAGTGACCCTGGAGCGGCAGGCGCTAGACCTGCACGCGCTCATTACCCATGCCATCGAAGTGGTTCATCCACAGGCACTGGCACAAGCGATTACCATCCAGGTGGAAGCGCCCCCCACCCTACCGGTCGTCATGGGCGACCCGCAGCGCATCAGACAAGTGCTTCTCAATCTGCTCGCGAATGCAGTGAAATATGCCGGCGCGGGAGCCATGGTCACGATCCGGGTTACTACGGCGGAACAGCTGCGCATTGCGGTTGCCAATAATGGACCGGGCATTCCCTTGGAGCAACAGGGGTTGCTGTTCCAGAAGTTTTCACGCCTGCCGGGTAGCCAACACAGGGCGGGAGGATCGGGACTGGGGTTGAGCATTGCGCGGCGCATTGTCGAAGCGCACAATGGGCGCATCTGGGTGGAAAGCGCGCCCGGGGAGGGCTGTGCTTTCTGGTTCACGCTGCCGATCGCTGCGGCGCCAGGGGACGAAGAGGCTGTTTCGCGATAGCGGTGGTGCAAACAAGCGAAAAGGGTTTTTTTGTGTTTTCGGGACGCGGCTCGCGCGTCCCGAAAACACATCTTTTGATGAGCTTTATCCTGAAATTCGCGCCCTTTGGCGGAAATCTGAGCAGTTGCGGCTTTACAAATCCTGGATTCATGGTATGATTTATGAGCCTGTGAGTGTTCCGTTACACTCTCGGGTTTTTTGTGTATTATAAAGCCTTTTCAGGCAAACGCAGAGGCCCTCAGTAGCATGATCAGTGGAGGAATATCTTAGTCATGAGTGAACGCCCGGTGTATCTCACCCAGGAAGGCTATCAACAGTTGGTGGAAGAACTCAACCAACTGAGAACGATTCAGCGCCCCAAGGTCGCTCAACGCCTGCACGATGCGCTCGCCGAAGGCGAGCTTATCGAAAATGCAGAGTTGGAAGATGCCCGGCGCGAACAAGCTTTCACCGAGCAACGTATCTACATCTTGGAACAGCAATTGCGCAATGCAATACTGATTGAGAAGACCTCAGCCCCGAAAGATATCGTAGGCATTGGCAGTCACATCACCGTCCGGGAAGCAGGCACGGACATGCCAGAGGTCTATCACATGGTGGGGTCTGCCGAGGCTTCACCCATGGAGGGCAAAATCTCCAACGAATCTCCCCTGGGTAAGGTCCTGCTGGGAAAGCGCGTGGGCGATAAGGCTACCGTCAGGGCGCCGGATGGGGATATCGTGTTCGAGATTTTGGAGATTGCCTGGGAATAGACGTTATCAACAGCCACAAGCCCATACGAAAATGTTGTATGGGCTTGTCTTTTTTTAGCTTACCTGCATTCAAGGAGAGGTAGCCATGGAATTCAACGAACTGGAACGTCAACGACTCGCGAAACTGGAGCTGCTGCGCGCCGCCGGTATGGAGGCTTATCCTCCACGCGTGCAGCGCAGCCACACGAGCGCGGAGGCGCTCCAGGCTTTTGAGACGAGCGAGGCCGAACAGAGCACGCTTCCGCCCATCACCCTGACCGGACGGCTGATCAGCATCCGCGCAATGGGCAAGGTGAGTTTCGCGCACATCGAAGACGGGCACGGGCGCATTCAGCTCTTCCTGCGCGCGAATGAGCTCGCCGACAGCTACGAGCTCTTCACCAAGGCTTTCGACCTGGGGGATTTCGTGGAAGCCACCGGCACGCTGATGCGCACCCGTAGCGGCGAGATTAGCCTGCAAGTTGCTTCTCTGCGGATGCTGGCCAAAGCCATGACGCCGCTGCCCATTCCGAAAGAATACGAACGCGAAGATGGAGAAATCGCGCGTTTTGGGGCTTTTGCGGATATCGAGGAGCGCTATCGCCAACGTTATGCCGACCTGGCGGTCAACCCGGACGTCCGTGAGGATTTCCGCATCCGCTCACGCATGATCAGCGCGCTCAGGCGGTGGTTGGATGAGCACGCTTATCTGGAGGTGGAGACCCCGGTCTTGCAGCCCATCTACGGCGGGGCAGCAGCCCGCCCATTTGTCACGCACCACAATCAGCTCAAGCAGGACCTTTACCTGCGTATTTCGTTCGAGCTCTATCTGAAGCGGCTGTTGGTCGGTATGTACGAAAGGGTCTATGAAATCGGGAGGGATTTCCGCAACGAGGGGGTTTCCTTCAAGCACAATCCGGAATTCACCCAGTTGGAGCTGTACTGCGCCTACACGGACCTGGCAGGCATCATGGAGACCGTAGAGCAGTTACTTTCGAGTGTGGCAGAGAGCGTGTTGGGCGCGCCCAGGCTGCACTTTCACGGGCATGAGATTGACCTGACGCCGCCCTGGCCCCGCAAATCGCTGCGCGAGGTAATTCGTGAGGGGACCGGGATTGACTACGTCGTCTACCCCACCGCGGATGCGCTGCGTGAGGTGATGCGACAGCAGCACCTGGATGCGAGCAACACGGCGACGTGGGGACACCTGGTGGACAATTTGCTCTCGGAGGTTGAGCCTTCGCTGATACAGCCCATCTTCATCCATGACTATCCGGTGGCTATCTCGCCGCTGGCCAAACAGAAGCCCGGCGACCCGACCCACGTGGAGCGCTTCGAGTTATTCATTGGGGGAATGGAATTGGGCAATGCCTTCACCGAGCTGAATGATCCCTTCGAACAGGAGGCGCGATTCCTGGAGCAGGGACGGGCGTACGAAGCCGGGGATGAAGAGGCGCAACCGATGGACGAGGATTATCTGCGGGCGCTGAAATACGGTATGCCGCCCAACGGCGGCTTCGGCATGGGGGTGGACCGGTTGGCGATGTTATTCACCAACCACCGCAGCATTCGGGATGTGCTGCTCTATCCACACCTGCGGGCGCGCGACGCCTGACGCAGCATTGGGGTGCATTTCGCGCGAGGGCGAAAATCTGAAGAAAATTGATTCTTGGCGGCGGGTGAAGTCCCGCCGCCAAAAATCAATCAAAGGAAAATCATTTGTATCATGGTCGTCTTGCTTTTGCCGGGTGCGTTTC
>JAPKMR010000092.1 GCA_026645815.1 Anaerolineae bacterium
GGGGGATCAGGGTTTTGGCCCTGGCTGATGCGTGCGCCCGCTTCCCGAATCGCCTGCTTTGCCGCGGCGGCATTGCGCTGATGGGGGATTAAGGTTTCGGCAGCTCGGTCTGGGTTTCGCTGTTGTGCCAGTAGTTGCTGCGAAGGCTTAATTCGGCATCCGATATCTCTGCGTTAGCCCAGGCGGCGAGATCTGCCCCGGTGATTTGGGCAATATGGCTGGCGCTTTCTGTTTGCCCGTGGGTGTGAACGATGAGCGTGACCCGGGCAGGCGGCGTGCAGCCCAGTTGCAGGGCGCGTTGCAGGCTATCCAGCATTTCCCAGAGCAATTGCGCGCTGGTCTCAGGGGGAGTGGGGGAGGCATAGAAGGCGGTTGCACTTACGGTCAATGTGTCCGTCTCCCAGGCGACGGCGGGGGAGAGATGTGGTTCGAGGTTAGCGAGCACCACTTGTGAACAGGACGAAAACGCCGCGGTTGCTGGGGACGTGGATTGATCCTGTTTGACTACAACGTGGATAAGCAGCCCAATGATGGCAATATTGAGAGCTGCCAGTATTAGCAATATGGGTGTACGCCATCTTTTCATGATGTCCAGTATAGCATGGAAGACCCGGAGTGAAAAACGACAATTACGATGGGCATTCGCAGCAGTTCGCTGAGCAAAATCGCGCCGCCGAAACCCCTGGTTGGTTGGCGCGTGGCGTTTTGAGGCGAAGGCTGTGGCAGAACTCCAGCAGCGAGGATTTGCGCCATCGCAACATGGGTATTTACAGCGGGGTGCTGAGCTCGTTTCTGCTCGGCTGGGCTCCCATCCTCGGGAAGCTGGCTTACCGGTACGGCATCACGCCATTGACGTTGGCCGCGTTGCGCACCCTGGTGGCGGCTATATTCCTGATGCTCGTGTACCTTGTGTTTTGGCCTCGCTTATTCCTCATTCCCTGGCGCACGCTGGTGTATTGCCTGTTGATCGGCGCTATCAACGGTGTGGGTTCACTTTTTTACTATAATGGTCTAGAGCGGATAGATGCCTCACGCGCATCCTTGCTCAGTTCGTTATATGCGGTGTGGGTGGTCATTTTCCTCACAGCTTCGGGTCAGAGTATTACGAAGCTCACCGTCTTTCGTTTGGTCGCCTCCCTGGTTGGGGCCTTGCTGGTGCAAGCGCCCTGGAATGTTACAGACCCTTCGAACCAGCTTGGCGCGATGTTGATGATCGCCTCGGCTGCGCTCAATGGCTGGTATATGGTTATGGGGCAGTGGGTTTTGGCGGATGTGCCCTCGCGTTCGGCCACGCTCTATATCATCACCGGAATGGCACTCACGGTTTCTGCGGCGCGTATGCTTGGAGGGGCGCCGTTGGAGCCTGTGAGCATGCCGGGATGGCAGGCGATTGTGGCTTTGGGGTTGACTACGGCGCTCTCGCGTCTGGCTATGTTCTTCAGCATGGAACGCCTGGGCGGCGTTCAGACCGCTATTCTGAATCTTCTGGAGATGGTGGTTAGCCTGGCGCTGGCGATTTTGTTGCTGGGCGAGACGCTATCGGGTCCTCAGTGGATTGGGGCGGTTCTATTGATCGGCGGCACCTCATTGGTTCGGCGGGATGTGCAGCGCGGCGCTACGCCGCCACCCTCGTTCAATCCCATGGATGTTTGAGCTGGGGAAACCCGGAGAGCTTTCGGGGCGGAAGAGACGCCTCGACGCCCTGGCTTTGCGGCACCGTCCCCGGTGCGGGGGCGTCCCGTTCGCGGAAGTCCACCGCACAGTCATCGGTATCGGCAGCACTTGGGTAGCGCTCCAGGGAGGAACTGCTCAGGCTGACGCCGGGATGCGGGTTTACTCCCGGATAGGCAGCGACTCCCCAGAGCACGACATCCACGGGCTGTTCATTGGGTCCCATTAGAATAACCTGGTCGCCTCCATTAGCCAGGTTCCAACCACCCTCGCCCCAGCCTGCGTAGCGCAGCATATTGGGTTTGGGTGAGTCATCCACCATTTCAAAGTCCGCGTCAGGAGTCCTTGCGCCGCTGACTGCGATAACGAGCACCTGTTGCGGTTGGATGACGGTTCCCGGCGGAAACAGATACATGCCCTCATAGTCGGTTGGCGTAGCGGCATCACCGATTTTGTGGGCGCTCAGGTCTACGGCGACGCCTGTCGGATTGTAAAATTCGACCCATTCGCGGTTGATGTCGCTGGTGGCGTAATAGACTTCGCTAATCAGCAGGTGTTGGGGAGGGGTGTATTGATTCAGGATAGCCGGCAGAAAGATGGGCGTGGAACGGTACCAATCGTTGAGAAATATCGCCTCAAGGTAGGTGTAAGCAGCGTCACTTTGAGCCTGCAGCGCGATCTCCCGGTTGACCTTGCTGGAGCTCTCGCTGCCGTTGATCGAACCGATGTGAATGTATCCGCCCGTATCAGCAAGGTGCAGCAGCACCATTTTGTTGTGGATTCCATAGGCGGTGGGGTCGCCCAGGGCGGCGCGTAGATCGAGGTTCTCGGCGCGGGCGATCTGGTTGATGTAGTCCACCGTGGTGCGGTTTTGTGTTGGGTCATAGGCTTCTTGATCGAATTTGCCGCTGTTGAGCAGGATACGCACGTGCGCGCCCCTGCGCGCGGCATTGATGTAGGCTTCCAGGCGGGGATTGGGTCCGGCGAGTGCGCCGCTGCCCCAGGTGGCATATTCATAAAGTTGCTGGACGTAGACGGTGTCGCCGGCTTGCGCGCGAGCCAAAAGGCCGAGGAGGGTGTCCCGCTGGCGCAATGCGGCTTCTGGGGCAGTGAAGACTTCGAAGGTGAAGGTACCGTTGAGTACCAACGGTTCCGGGGAAATCACGGTGTAGGTGGTGGCGTCGCCGGCATGAAGGTCTACCGCGTTGATGGGCGTGCTGTACCTGGTGTAACTGCCTGTGTTCCATCGCAGGATATCGCGGTGGTTGCCTGGGTCACAATCGGCATCGAAGAGTGTTGACATGCGATCTACAACGGCTTGGGCATTGGTTGCCAGCACCACACCGCGCGAGCCAAAGGTGCCATTGCGTTTATCATCCGAGGGGATACTGGCGTTGCCGAAATTCTGCGACGTGATCACCACCCACCGGTTATCCACGATGATGAATTTGGCATGGATGAGCTCGTAGCGGGCGAAGATGCGGTCTGCCGTTTCGTGAATCATGAAATAGCATTGACCGCCCGCCGTTTCGAGCAGCTGGCAAGCCTGGAGTTCGGCCTGCCAGCGCGGGTCTGTCTCAGCCATTCCTGCCGGACTGCCCTCGAGCAACACCGTGACGCTCACGCCGGTCTGGGCTTTGGCTACCAGCAGGTCGGTCAGGTCGCCGTGGTTCAGAGTGTAGACCTCGATTCTGATGCTTTCCTGGGCTGATTCCAGCGTCCGCGAGATGATTTCATAGCCGTTATCCGGCGTTATGCCAATCATCAAGGTGGCGCTGGTTGTGGTTGTTAGGGACCAGAAGAACGGCTCCACGAAATCCCAACCGGGAAAGACTGCTCGGCGTCCGCGGAGCGGGTCGTTGGTGGCTTGCATCCAATCGTCCAGCGTGTCGGTATCGGTGACCGGTTGCCCGGTCACCTCAGCGGGAATGCGGTGAAGAATCTGGCCTTCGGCGCTAGCGACACCATTTTGGTAGATGTGTAGGGCGTCGCCCTGCCATCCGGCGACGTTGAGATCACCGTTCTCACCGAAGACGACCGCATCTATGACGTTGTGGGCAGCATCGCGCAAAATCACCTCGTCACCTTCGTTGGCGAGGTTGTTGCTTAGCCACGGTGAGAGCAAGCCATCTGCCGCGAAGCCAAAACTCTGCTGGAAAGCCTCCAGGTCACGGGTGAGCCAAATTCCGCCTTGTGGCGGAACTGTGATGCTCGGAAGGGGACGGCAGGCGACATTGCCGCTCGCGATCTTGCACAGCTCCCAGCCATTGAGTGGCGTTGGCGCATAACTGAGGTTGTGGATTTGCACTGCCTCATCAGTATCGAGGGGCGCCCAACCATCGAAGAGCACGGCATTGATCAGCACATTTGTCAGGGTTGTGGTCCAGAGCGCTGTGTTGTTCAGGTAGGTGCTTTCGGTGGTTGCCGTACGGGCGACAAGGGTGTTCACCAATGTTGTCGGGGCGCTGGGGACAATGGATCCCGTGAGGGTGATTTGGCGCCCGGCGCCGCTTTCGAGGTCGTCGAGGTTCCAGACCATGATTTGTCCGGTGGTGAGGACCGGCGTGGGATTGCTATTGACGAAGACGATGCCTGTTGGCAGTGTGTCGGTGACACGCGGGCTGACAGCGAGACGCTGCCCGTTGTTGGCGATGTTCAATGTGTAGGTGATGGTCGCTCCTGCTGAGGCGGTGGATGGACCTGTCTTGGAGACTTGCAGGTCAGCATTGCTGGGGTCTGGGGGGAATGTGGCGGCGTTGCGCGCTTTGGGGGTGCCGTTCAGCGGATTGCCGTTGGCATCCAGGCCATTGCGGACACTACCGGCGTGGGTTGCCCAGTTGGCGCCGGTATCAGGCTCAAGCGGGTTGATGCGCTCCATGGAAGCTTTGGTGGCGTTATCGCCTGCAGGCCAGACGCCCCCGCCGGCGTTGGCTGTGTCAATCACCGAATTTGCGGCGTTGCGCAGGGCGAGACTTTCGCCGGTGTTGACCAAATCGCCGGTGTAGATTTGATCCGCGACGATGTTGCTCACCGTTGTGTCGTCCGTGCGCTCAAGGAGAAAGAATCCACCGGCGGGAATGCTACCGTTGAGGGCGATGTTGGGTGTGTTATTGTCGCCACCTTGCAAGGTCCAACCCTCGAGGTTGACTGCGTATGGGCCAGTGTTGTAGAGTTCGATCCATTCATCGGTGGCGCTGGCGGCGGTTCCCATCCACGCGACCTCATTGATGATGACAGTACCTGCGGTAAGTGGGGTAAGGCGCCGAACTGCCAGTGGGGGAGTGGGGGCGGGCGGATGCAGCCATAAGAGCAGCGTTATGGCTACAGCTCCCAATATTTGTGCAGAGCGACTCCTTGTGAGCGGCATCACTCCAATCCCCTGCGGCTTTGGTTGATGATGGCTGCAGCTCCATTATAGCATGGTGTGGTAGGGTGGGGACTTTCGAACAGGGGATTTCGTTGCCGTTTCTTCAAACTCGGCTATAATGAAAATGACACTGTTTAGAACATTGACTCTTGATCCCGTTGGAGAGCACAGCGGACTTCAATAGTGGCGCTAAGCCAATGGTCTCCAATATTGCAGGAGGTCGAGGTGAATACCGTAAACGATAAACGTCTCAAAGTTCTTTTCCTCGCGGCGGAAGCGACTCCGTTTGTCAAGGTCGGTGGCCTGGCGGATGTGGCCGGCGCCTTGCCCAAAGCTCTGCGGCGGCTCGATGTAGATGTGCGTTTGATGCTACCTCGTTATGGGAATACCGGTGACAAAGACCATGATTTGAAGCGCGTGGGCGGTCCTATCGCCGTGCCTTTGGGACCCGGGAAGGAGAATGTACACCTGCTAGAAACCGAGGTTGATGGGTTGCCGGTGTACTTGATTTGGGACGAGCAATATCTCTCCACCCGCGAGAAAGTTTATGGTTTCAACGATGATCCGCGCCGTTTTACCTTTTTCTCCCGCGCCGTTATCGCCACGCTGCAGATGATGGATAAAGAGATGGGGTGGAAACCTGATGTGATTCATGCTCATGACTGGCATACTGCTCCGGTTGTGGCCTGGTTGGATGTGTATGGTAAGCGCGATGCTTTTTATCGTGATATAGCGACGTTGTTTACGATTCACAATCTGGCTTATCAAGGACTTTGTGGCCGGCTGATTTTGACCTTCGCTCAGATGCAGGACCTTGGGCATTTGCTGGTAGAACCTCCCGGGCAAGTCAACTGGATGGCGCAGGGCATTGCTCACGCCGATGTACTCAGCGCTGCCAGCCCCTCTTACAGCCGCGACATTCTTACGCCAGAGAACGGGATGGGTTTGGATACTCTGTTGTGCGAGCGTCAGGAACATCTTTTTGGGATTTTGAATGGTATTGATGACGCTGTTTGGAATCCTGATACAGATCCGGCACTGACGCAGTCCTTCGACGCTACCTCGTTGCGCATGCGCGCCGTGAACAAAGCTGCTCTGCAGCGCGAGGTGGGCCTACCAAACCGCGCTGAGACTCCTTTGCTGGGCGTCGTGTCTCGCCTCGACCCGCTCAAGGGTTTGGATATTATGCTGCCGGCTTTGGAGTCGCTCCTAAGCCAACAAGATGTGCAGTTTGTGCTATTGGGTACCGGTGAATCGGCATACGAGGAGCGCTTCCGCTTGTTGCAGCAGCGGTTCCCGGATCGTGTGCGCGTTTTCATCAAGTTCGATGACCGCCTGGCACGCCGTATCTACGGGGGTATTGATTTGTTCTTGATGCCCAGTCAGTATGAGCCTGGTGGTTTGGGGCACATGATCGCGCTACGCTACGGTGCGATTCCTGTGGTGCGCGCGACGGGCGTGCTTGCCGATACCGTTATTGATGCCACCACGCAGCCCAAGCGTGGCAATGGCTTTGTGTTCCGTCCTTATACGGCTGAGGCGCTTGGAGAGGCCGTGCAGCGTGCTCTGTTGGTGTATCACAACGCCGTGAAATGGCAGGCTTTGCAACGGCGTGCGATGGAGTTTGATTTCTCGTGGTCGAACTCGGCGCGGGCTTATGTTGACCTCTACCGTCGTGCAAAGGCACAGCATTGATTGATCGCGCCGTAACCCACTCGCTTAACAGGATGATTTCATGACTGATTCCAAGCCCTTCTTCTGCGTCCACGGTCATTTCTACCAACCTCCACGAGAAGACCCCTTTACAGGTGAATACCGCGAGGAGCGTGAGGCTGCTCCCTATCCAAATTGGAACACGCGCGTTACTGCAGAGAGCTATCAGCCGACTGCTGAAGCGGGAAATTTCGGACGTATGAGTTTCAACCTCGGTGGTACGCTGGCGCGCTGGATGGACCGGCATGCTCCGGCTACGTATGCACGCATTGTGAGCGACGTGCATGCGTATTATCAGCAGCACGGTGTGGTGAATGGGGTAGCGCAGTCGGTACACCACACGATTTTGCCGCTGGCGCGTGGTCGGGATAAACGCTGTCAGATTCGGTGGGGCATCGCCAGTTTTGTCGCACGCTTTGGCCATCAACCTGAGGGCCTGTGGTTGCCGGAAATGGCCGTTGATTATGCCACTTTGGAAGCCGTGGCGGATTCTGGAGTGCAGTTTGTGATTCTATCGGATGAGCAAGTGCGCGGCGACCTCATTCACGGCAGCGGTCCTTATAAGGTGCGCCTGAGCCAAGATCGCTTTATGACGGTTTTTGTGCGCGATCGAGGGCTTTCGAATGCCTTTGCCTTCAACATGCCATCTGCCAAGCAAGCTCGCGCCTGGGTAAATTCCACCTTGCACTGGCGCAAGCCAGGCTCGCTCACCTTGCTGGCGACGGATGGCGAGACTTTTGGGCACCATCACCGGCACGGCGTGGATGTATTGACCGCGTTGACCACTCCCTCCGCACAGGATGTGTACGAAGTCATCACGCTGGGCGCCTATTTGCGGCAACACCCGCCTACGGTTGAAGTCGAGATTGTTGAAAATTCCGCGTGGAGTTGTGCTCACAATTTGGGGCGCTGGTCAACGGGTTGTGCCTGCACCTCCGGTTTGGGTTATTGGAAGGGCGCTTTGCGCCGCGCGCTGGACAATGTCGCGCATGAAATTGACGAAATCTTTGCGGACGCGCTGCGCGCCCGTGATCTGGCGCCCTGGGCTGTACGGGATGCCTATATTCGTGTTGTGCTGGGGCAGGTCTCGGGAGCACAGTTCTTGCACGAAAATCATCTTGGGTATCTGCCCACCGTCACGCAGCAGCAGATGCTCTCCCTTTTGAGTGCGCAGCTCTACCGGCAACGGATGTACACCAGCTGTGCCTTTTTCTTCGAGGAATTGGAGCGATTGGAACCGCGTTATGCCATCAGTAATGCGGTGCAGGCGCTGGCGCTGGTGCGCTATGCTACGGGCGATGATTTGACGTCATCGTTCAGGCGCGATCTGAGCATTGCGGTGAGCCCCTCCACTGGACGGACCGGATCTCAGATTCTGATGGACATTCTCGCATCGGCGGAGATGGGTGAAAGCCCATTAGGCGGCTCAATGCGAGAATTGCGTCCGTTACTCGGCGGTTAATACCATCCCTGAAGCGAAAAGAAGCATTATCGCATCTATAGTATTTCGCGTAGTCAAAAACAAAGGGCAAACCCCAACTCTGCTTCTTTCCGGAAAGAAAAGAAAGGCTATACGAAATGATCTTTGGGCTTGTCAATCTTCCTCTTTGCGTTACAATCGCCTCCATGCAACCGAAACGTCAAATTTCACGTGGAATTTTTCTCCTTTCGTTAGCGCTAATCCTTTGCGTCGCAGGGTGGGTGCGCATTTATGACCTCGATTGGGATGAGGGGACCCATCTGCATCCCGATGAACGTTATTTGACGATGGTAACGGCGGCGCTGACACTCCCCGAAACGCCGCAACAGTATTGGGACACAGCAACATCCCCCCTGAATCCAGAAAATCGCGGCTTTAGTGGCTATGTTTACGGTACGCTGCCGCTATTTGCCGCAAGAGCAGTAGGGAGCTGGTTGGATCGTGCATGCAGTGAGACCCCGTCGCTGCTCCCGCTGTTGGCGCGCGGGCTACTCTTTGGCTCAGGGCAACCCTGTTATGTGGGTCAATATACTGGCTATGCCGGGGTACACCTGGTAGGACGTTATCTCTCGACCCTGGCGGATTTGCTAAGCTTGATTGCGTTAGTGTTGTTGGCACGGCGCTTGTTTGGCGAACGCATCGCATTGCTGGCAGGTTTTTTGTACGCTTTCGCGGTGCTTCCCATTCAGCATGCCCATTTCTTCGTGGTAGATAGTTTTGCCACGGTTTTTGTCACCTGGACGCTGTATCTATCCGTTGTTGCAACCAACCCGCGCCGCAATTGGGTCTTGCTCCTTGCCGGAGTCACCACCGGACTGGCAGTTGCGTGTAAAATCAGCACGTGGCCTGTCGCGGGAATCGTGGGCCTCGCAGGCCTGATAGAACTGGAAGAGACAGTTTCAGGCACAAAGTTGCGCCTCCAGGGACGATTGTCCACCCTGTTGTTTCTCATCGCATCGGGTTTTCTGGCCCTGCTAACGTTCCGGGTAGCACAACCGTATGCCTTTAGTGGTCCAGGTTTTTGGAACGTGACCCTATCGTCTGCCTGGCTAGAGACCATGAAGTACATCCGGAAACTTGTGAGCGGCGAGATTGACTCGCCGCCAGGTCACCAGTGGACATCACGACTGCCGTTGGTCTTTCCGTGGGTCAATATGGTTTTCTGGGGAATGGGATTGCCCCTTGGTTTAGCCGCATGGGGTGGATGGGGATTTATGGGGCGCGCCCTCTGGCGCAAAAAGCGACTGGATGTAGCGTTGCCCTGGCTTTGGGGTACCCTGTTTTTCCTCTACCAGGCCGTGCAGTGGGTCAAATCCATGCGCTACCTGCTGCCTGTTTATCCAGTATTCACGCTCTTTGCCGCGTGGGGATTGATCACTCTGGCTGTGGCGGCGAAAAAAGCCCTGGAGAGACAACGTCCCCGGTGGCAAGCCTGGCTCTTAACAGCCTGCCGGGGCGTCCCCGGCGTGGTGCTTGTGGGAACAATCATATGGGCTGCTGCCTTCATGCAGATCTATGTACGTCCATTTTCCCGTGTGGAAGTTTCGCGGTGGATGTTCGAAAACATCCCCACAGCCCTGACTATCCGCACGCAAGAGGGACTGCAGATACAGCTGCCTGTACAACCCAACGCCATCCTGTACAAAGAGGGTCGCCCACTACAGCTACAGTTCACCACAAACGTGGCTGGAACCATCAACTCACTCACTCTCAACAAGATTCATTTGAGCGACCCAACACAGGCAGTGACTCTGGAAGTGACTCTGGCAGCAGATCCGGAGTTTGTGAATATCTACGCACAACAAGAGGCCCAAATTCCCGCCGGCAGCAGCGTGCCCACGAAACTGATGGTGGCCCTCGAAGCACGGCGAGCCAAGCTTGGCCCGTTCGCGGCGGGCGAGCAGTTTTTCGTACGGTTGCTCCTGAAAGATGGCGCCCCGATTACACTTGGGACATCGGTGCTGGGCAATGAGCATTGGGATGACGCCATGCCCGTAAGGATAGATGGTAAGGATCCCTTTTACGATTGGTACAAGGGGCTATCTTCCAGCAGCGATTCTTCTATGCAGATGTACAATAACGACGATCCGAGCAAGTGGCAGTTGCTCCACACCTGGCTCGAAGAAGTGGACACTATCGTTCTCTCTAGCAATCGCCTCTATGGCTCCATTGCACGACTGCCACAGCGTTATCCACTCACCGTGGCTTACTATCAAGCGCTTTTCGACGGTAGTCTCGGTTTCGAACTGGCAGCGGAATTTGTGTCATTCCCGGCGCTTGGTGGGTGCCAGTTCGAAGATCAGGAAGCGCCTTTCGCGATTCCCGCTGCACGCTATACGACAGCCCGCAAGTGCTCAATTCCCTATCCGGAGGCTGAAGAGGCTTTCAGCGTCTACGACCATCCGCGCGTGTTGATTTTTGCCAAAACTGCCGCCTATTCCCGTGAGCGCGCGGAAATCCTGCTCCCGCTGGAACTGACCGATAGAGCTATATGGATGACGCCAAAGCAGGCTACCCGGCAAACCGGCACCGACGGCATACCCTTAGTTATGGATGCCGAAACGCGTGAGGTCCAGGAGGGTGGGGGGACATGGTCAGCCATGTTCAAGCGCACGGCACTACAGAACCGTTATCCCGCACTGGCGGTGCTGTGGTGGTGGTTGGTGCTCACGCTATTGAGTTGGCTCGCATTTCCCTGGATGCTGCTGCTATTCCCAGCACTCAGAGATCGGGGATATGGGTTTGCCCGGATACTGGGACTGCTAGTGTGGGCCTACCCCGCCTGGTTGTTGGCTTCATTGCGCCTGGTGCGGCACACGCCGCTGTTGTTGTGGGGTTTGCTGCTGGTTTGGGCGGTGATGACCGTGCTCTTTGCCCGACGGCACTGGGATAGCTTGCGCGCATTTTGGCGACTGCGCTGGTCAGAGCTTCTGCGCATCGAAATCGTCTTTGCCGTGCTATACGTGGGCTGGGTGCTGGTACGCCATGCAAATCCCGATTTCTACCACCTGGTTGCAGGTGGTGAAAAGCCCATGGATCTGGCTTATCTCAACGCTGTAATCAAATCGAGCTGGTTCCCCCCGTATGATCCCTGGTTTGCCGGTGGGGAAATGAATTACTACTACTTTGGATTCGTGCTCATCGGCTCGTTGATCAAAGCCACCGGCATTATGCCAAGCGTTGCCTATAACCTGGCAATTCCCACGCTGTTTGCCATGACCGGGGCAGGAGCCTATACACTGGCGGCAAATCTCGCCTCGGGAGGGGAGAATGGCGCGCCAGGAAGCGCACGCCGGGCACGCCGCGCGGGCATCTGGGCAGTGGCTCTGGTCGTGCTGCTGGGCAATCTAGGAGAAATTCAGCTGCTGATCAAGGGACTGGCTGAGGTTGGCAATGTCCAATTCGAGAGCCTGATTCCCGGTTATCAGCTGCTGGTATCGGCAGCTGCCGGCTTTTGGAAAGTGGTGGTGAAAGGGCAAACACTGCCCTTCCGTCCGGAGTGGTGGTACTGGAATGCAACGCGGATCATCCCTGCCGGACCGGGTGAGGGTGCGGGACCTATCAATGAGTTTCCGATATTCACGTTTCTGTATGGCGATCTACATGCTCATGCTATATCGCTGCCATTAACGCAGATTGCAGCTGGCATTGCCCTACAATGGGGATTGCGAGCAGCGCCGCAATGGCATTCGCGCGCGAATTCTGATTCGCGTGCGAATTCTGTCATTGTTGAAGTCTGGCGCTTTTTCCGTAAAACGCTGCCACTCCTGATGCTCGCCGGACTAACGGCGGGCGCACTTCAGGCGACCAACACCTGGGATTATCCGACCTATCTGGCGCTGATGAGTGTGAGTTTTCTGTTACCGCTGCTCTTTCCCAAACGCGATGCGCCCAACGCAGATGCGATAGCCGGTGATGCGGTTGCGGATGCCCCGCAATTAGCGGATGCCCCGCAATTAGCGGAGGCCCCGCAATTGCGCTTCCCCATCTATCAATTGGCGGCGCCGCTGCTCATCTGGGGAATGGCAGCAATGTTGTTCTATCCCTTCACATCCAACTACATCGCCATCTACGGTGAGATTGGCGCCTGGACCGGACGCCGCACGACGGCGGGAGAATATTTCCTCATCCACGGGCAATTTGTCATTCCATTGGTACTTTTGGCCGCAGCCCAAGCCCGGGTGATGCGCCAGCAGATGCAACAATGGTTAGGTGCGACTCCCTGGAAGGAGTTGCTTGCGGTGAGCGCAGGAACGCTATTGCTCACAATGACGTTGCTCTTCATCGGAGTCGAAATAGCCTGGATCGTGATTCCCCTGGGCGTGGCAGCGGCGCTATTGGTGTTAAATCCCCATCAACAACCGCAATGGCGCCTGCTCTGGTTCTGGGTGGGCACGGCACTCACAATCACCCTGGTGGTAGAGATGATCGTGCTCAAGGGAGATTTGGGGCGGATGAATACCGTGTTCAAGCCCTACATGCAGGTGTGGATGCTGTTAGCCATCACTGCAGCTGTGGCTCAAGAACGGCTGTGGACATTCTTCTGGAACGGGAAAGACGGCGCTGATGTGCGTCTGGAACAATGGTTCAGTGGGCGGTGGGTGTGGCTAGGCGATGCCATACTCAGTGTCCTGATGTTGCTGCTGCTGCTGAGCGCTCTTTATCCCGTGTTTGCAATCCCGGGTAAATTGCGTGACCGGTGGGTCAGTGACGCACCACGCTCGCTGGATGGGAGTCAATCTCTGGCGTTTGCCCAGCACTACGAAAATGGCTCTTCGATTGCCTTGGCCCCCGATCTGGCGCTTATCAGATGGATGCAGGACAATATCACCGGTTCGCCGACGATCATGGAAATGAATGCTGCCGTAGAGTATATCACCTGGGGCAATCGGGTAAGCATCTACACCGGTTTGCCTTCGGTTGTGGGGTGGCGCTGGCATCAAGTGCAACAACGAATGGTTATGCCAGGCGGGACAGTGGAATTGCGACAAGCGGATGTTCGGGCTTTCTACGATACTACAGACCCTCAAATGGCGCGGAGAATTCTCGAGCAGTACGAGATTGCGTATGTGGTATTGACGCCCTATGAACGGATGGTGATGGCAACGCCGGGACTGGAGAAATTCGATACGCTGGTGGCATGGGGGTGGCTAGAACTCATCTATGATCAGAATGGCGCGCGGCTTTATAAGGTCATCCAGCCGTAGATGCAGATACGAAAAGGCGCCGAATTAACCGCTCCCCCCGGTGTTGATGGTTTCAATCGCGCCGCTCAGGTAGCGCCCACTATCCTGCCCCAGCGCCTCGATAGTGATGGCGACTCCCGTGGGAAGCGTGTCCAGCAAAACAATCTCCTGCACATATTCGCCATTCTTGAGTGCCTGCGCGCCATAGAGGTACGATTGGGCAGGAGCCTGAATGACGACCATGATCGTTTCCTCTGGCTGAAAACCACTGCCGCGGATTGAAATCAACTCACCGGGATGTACCACAGCCGGAATGATGTGCAGAGTAGATTCCCCCTGATCTGGCTGAAGACTGGATGTGACAAGCTCGGGGCTAAGGGTTACGGTTACCATAGACGCGGAGGTAGCTTCAGGGTAGGACGACGTTGCACAGCCACCCAGCAATAACACACTGAATAAGCCGAGGAGTTGCAGAATTTTGCACGGAGAATTTTGATAGAGAGAATGCAGGTTTTGTTTTGTCATCAGTGTTGCCTCGCCAAAACTGTGTAAAGTGTAAGATTGCCCTCGCGCCCATCTGAGGCGTACATTTCTACAATATCCAAATCCGCATCGCGTGCCATGCGCTGGACTTCATCGGCACTGACGTGGTGCACGAAGCGCAGCCCAAAGCCTTCACGGCGCCAATCCAGCAGACAATCGCCAGGCTCAAGATCCGACTCTGACAGTCCAATGCTGTCCCAGGGCTGAAGACGGTCACGGAATCGTTGGGCTGCAAGCACCTGCCAGTTCGCCAAGATCATTTTCCCGGCAGGCGGCAGCAAGGATGCTGACTGCTGAAGTATCCGCAGGCGATTTGCGTATCCCGGAATATGATGCAAGACAGCTCGCGCCAGAATCACGTCATAGGGCGGACTGACCTGCGCGGTCCAATCTTCCTCCATCAAATCCGCGACCACAAAGTGTGTGGGGATAGGGTAAGCCTGGTCTCTCGCAAGCGCGATAAGGGAGGCTGAAAAATCCAAACCCAGATATTGGCACCCTGCCGGAAGAAGCCGCGCAAAGCGTCCCTGCGCACATCCGAGCTCAAGCACCCGTTGACCAGGCTCAATCATCGCGAGCGCGTAGCTCATGCCAGGCTCACTTGCCCCACGCGAGTCGGCAAAAGTCTCAGCAAAATGATTGTAGAAATTGCGATTCAATTCGTTGAGCTGCGTTATAATTTCCTGTTGCATAAATCTATTATATGCGAGAAATCCACATTTGGATAGTCTCCCTCTTGAGCGTTGCCGATAGATAGTGTATACTGGAGGCAAACCATTTCGAGGGAGA
>JAPKMR010000093.1 GCA_026645815.1 Anaerolineae bacterium
GAACCCGCAGGCACCCTCGCTGTAGGCGAGACGCTGACCTACACGCTCACCGCCGAGAACACGGGGACCCTCACCCAGCACGCCGTCACCCTCAGTGACCCGCTGCTCACGCCGGACACGACCGCTTGTGCGAGCCTGGCGCCTGGCGGGACGTGCGTGCTCACGGGCACTTATCTGGTCACCCAAGCCGATGTGGACGCCGGATTGATCACCAACATCGCGAGCGTGACCTCCACTGAGGTGAGCCTACCGGTGACCGCAACACAGACCGTCTTCATCACCCCCATGCCGGCGCTGAGCCTGGATAAGGGCGCGCCTGAAGGCGTTCTGGCGCTGGGCGAGACCCTCACCTACACCGTGGTCGCTGCCAATACGGGCACCATCACCCAGCAGGCTGTCATCATCACCGATGCCCTGCTCGGCCCCAGCAACATCACCTGCGCCACCCTCGCGCCGGGCGAGACCTGCGTACTGACCGGCATTTATTTGATCACCCAGGCGGATATGGATGCCGGGCGGATTGTCAACATCGCCAGCGTGGCTTCCGCGCAAGTCACCACCCCCATCACGGTCACTCGAACCACGCCCATCGCCCAATCCCCGGGTCTGCACCTGGAAAAGAGCGCGCCGGTAGGGTCCCTGGTCGTGGGCGAAACGCTCACGTATACCATCACCGCTACCAATTCCGGGGATGTCACGCAGACCCATGTCGTCATTTCTGATACCCTGCTCAGCCCCGGTCTCCAGACCTGCCCCAGCGTGCCGCGGGACGCCACCTGCGTGCTCGCCGGCGCCTACATCCTCACCCAGGCTGATGTGGATGCCGGCGCTATCACCAATGTCGCCGGCGTCACCTCTGACCAGGTCACCGTGCCGGTAACCGCCACCCGTACGACCATCATCCCGCCAGGCACCCGTTACATCTATCTGCCTCTCGTGATGCGCGGTTGGCCCCCATTGCCGGGGATCCCCGTACTGAATGCCATCGGCAACACCGATGGCGATGGCGCTTATACGGTGACGTGGAGCAGCGCGGTGAATGCCACGACCTACACGCTGCAGGAATCCACCAACGGCAATTTCACGGGCGCCATCCAGGTCTATTCCGGCGCGAATACCAGCGTGAATCTCAGCGGCAGAGGTGCGACGCGCTACTACTACCGCGTGCGGGCGCAGAACAGTTTCGGCTTGAGCGCATGGTCGAACGTCCACGCCGTGGATGTGTTCTGGGAGCGCGAGCCTAATGATGAAGCCACAACCCAGGCTAATGGCCCGCTCGTCGCCGGCGTCACCTACTACGGGCAGTTCACCACCACCGCGGACAAACAGGATTACTTCTTCATCCAGCTTGCCAGCCCACAGAGTGTGGATATTTGGCTCGGCAATCTGGCCCCGGGGCAGGATTATGACCTGGTGCTGCGCGACGCAGCCCTGACCCTTGTGGGTTACTCCGGAAATGTGGGCAACACTGACGAGAGCATTCTGACGCACCCGCTGCCGGCGGGTACGTACTACATCCAGGTCTACAATCACGGCGGAAGAACCACCACCCAGGCTTATCACCTCTGGACCTTCTACCCGGCGATCACGCTCGCCGCCGCTGAGGATGGCGCGGTGCAACCCCAGAACCCCCCACCGGAGCCTTGATTTGAGCTGCTGTTGGGCGATGGGTCGCAACCCCATCGCCCGGTGATTCATCACCCGGCTACAGGGCTGCGCCCGGTAAACCGGGCTTGTTCGCACAATTCGGCAACTGCGGCTGCAACGGCTTGGAGCGCCAGGCTCCAGCCTGGCTTTGTCGGCTTCAACGCGATTTGGAAATTGCGGCTACTTCGTTCACGCGACGTCGCCGTGTAGCCCGGACGTCGACGTCCGGGCGTTATGGCGCGGCGCGCGGCAATTGCCCGGGAACAACGCCGGGTGATGATGATCTTTGTCCTGCAACCTGCCTCAAGCGGTAGGCACGCGTCGTCACGCGCCCCTCGTCCCATAGGGCCGGCGTCCCGTAGGGACGTTTGAAAGTAGGCAGGCACTTGAGTGCCTGTACAGCCGTGGTGGCAACCAATCCCGTCCTGTAGGGACGGCTGAAAAAAGCTTGCATCGCGCAGGCGCGTGGGCTTGAGAGGTTTGGGACGCGGATGCGTTGGGTACAAATTTTGCCACGAATTTCACGAATCACACGAATTGCAGAAGTTCGCATTTCCCCGGTAACCGTGCCCGCCCAGGCGTCAACGTCCGGGCGCTATGGCGCGGTCGCAACGGCTTGGAGCGCCAGGCTCCAGCCTGGCTCTGCCACCTTCAACGCGATTTGGAAATCGCGGCTACTGAAGCCGTGGGGCTTCTGAAGCCCCGTTCACGGGGCGTGGCTTTGTAGCCCGGACGTTGACGTCCGGGCATTGGCTCCGTTCACGCATCGCCGTGTAGCCCGGGCGTTGGCGTCCGGGCTTTGAGTTGGTGAAGGGAAAGCCAGGCTGGAGCCTGGCGCTCCAGGGGGGAGGCGCACCCAAGCCCCCATCCCTTCCTCCCTCTGTAGCGCTCTCTGCGCCCTGATTTTCCCCGCTCCACGCTTGCATTTCTCCGAAAACGGTCTACAATTTCCCCTCATTGTGCGTTCAAGGAGTTCTCTATGCTGCGTCTGGTCAAATATCTGAAGCCGTTTACACTGCTGCTGCTGCTCGCGGTGACCCTTCTCTTTGTGCAAGCCAACGCCGACCTCGCGCTGCCCGATTACATGTCGCGCATCGTCAACATCGGCATTCAGCAGGGCGGTGTGGAGAACGCCGTGCCCGAAGCCCTGCGCCAGACCACCCTGGAGCGTCTGGCGCTCTTCCTCTCGCCCGAGGAGCTGGAGCTCGTGCGCGCGCATTACACCCTCGTGGAGGCGAGCGCGCCGGATTACGCGGCGACCGTGGCGCGCTATCCGGCGTTGGCAACGGAGCCTGTGCTCGTGCGCGCGGAGCTGGACCGCGCGACGGTCGAGCGCCTGAACCCCATTCTGGGCAAAGCCTTCGTCGCGCTTGCGGCGCTGGAGCAGCTGCAGGCAGACCCCTCACAGGCTGCCGCCATGGGCGCCGGTCTGGGCTTCGACCTCTCGAAACTCCCGCCCGGCATGGATGTCTTCACCCTTCTGGCAAATCTGCCCGCCGCACAGCGGTCGCAGATGAGCGCTGCCGTCAACGCGCGTTTTGCGGCGCTCGAGGATAGCATGATCAACCAGATGGCGGTGCAGGCGGTCAAGCTGGAGCTGGAAGCGCTGGGCATGGATACCGGCGACCTGCAGATGGACTTCATCCTGCGCAGCGGCGGCGTGATGCTGCTGTTCTCGCTGTTAGCCATCTCCTGCACCATCGCCGTGGGCTATCTCTCGGCGCGGGTCGCCGCCGGAGTGGGGCGGGACCTGCGCAAGAGTGTCTTCGAGAAAGTGACCCGCTTCACCCACGCGGAATTGGAGCTGTTCTCCACGGCTTCGCTCATCACGCGCTCCACCAACGATGTCACGCAGGTGCAGATGGTGATTGTGATGCTGCTGCGCATGGTGGTCTACGCGCCCATCATCGGGGTGGGGGGCGTCATCCGCGCGCTGGATAAGGGCGCCTCGATGTGGTGGATTATCGCCCTCGCGGTTACGCTGCTGCTGGGTTTGATTCTCGCCGTCTTCGCCATCGCCCTGCCCCGCTTCAAAGCCATTCAGAGCCTCATTGACCGCCTCAACCTGGTGATGCGTGAGGCGCTTTCGGGCATGATGGTCATCCGCGCCTTCAATATGCAGGAGCACGAGACGGTGCGCTTCGACAAAGCCAACCGCGACCTGACCAGCACCATGCTCTTTATCAGCCGCGTGATGGTCGTGATGATGCCGGTGATGATGCTCATCATGAACAGCCTGGCGCTCCTCATCATCTGGATTGGCTCGCACCAGGTGGCGGAATCGGCGATGCAGGTGGGCGATATGATGGCCTTCATGCAGTACACCATGCAAATCGTCTTCGCCTTCCTGATGCTCTCGATGATGTTCATCATCCTGCCGCGCGCCTCCGTCTCTGCCGGGCGCATCGCCGATGTGCTGGACGTGGAGCAGGGTTTGCGCGACCCCGATGCGCCGGTCGCCTTCCCGGAGCCTTTCCGGGGCGAGGTGGAATTCCGCAACGTCTGTTTCCGCTATCCCGGCGCCGAGAAGGATGTGCTCCACGAAATCAACTTCGTCGCGAAGCCCGGTGAGACCACCGCCTTCATCGGTTCTACCGGTTCCGGTAAATCTACCGTGGTCAACCTGATTCCGCGCTTCCACGATGTGACCTGCGGTGAGATTCTCGTGGATGGCTTGGATATTCGCTCCGTCACGCAGCGCGACCTGCGGGAGAGAATCGGTTACGTGCCGCAGAAGGGGCTGCTCTTCTCCGGCACCATCGAGAGCAATCTGCGCTACGGTGATGCCGGGGCTTCTGCCGCGGATCTGGAAGCCGCGGTGACCGTGGCGCAAGCCAGCGACTTCATCCTCTCCAAACCGGAGGGCTTGCAGGCGGAGATTGCTCAGGGCGGCGGCAATGTCTCCGGCGGGCAGAAGCAGCGCCTGGCGATTGCCCGCGCCCTGGTCAAGCGCGCGCCCATCTATATCTTTGATGACAGCTTCTCCGCCCTCGATTTCAAGACCGATGCCGCCTTGCGGCGGGCGCTCAAGGAGACGACCGCGAACAGCACCTTGTTTATTGTCACGCAGCGCGTGGCGACGATTATGCACGCGGAGCAAATCATCGTCCTGGATGAGGGCGGCATGGTGGGCAAGGGGACCCATCGCGAGCTCATGGAATCGTGTGAGGTATACCGGGATATTGCGCTTTCGCAGCTCGGTGAGGAGGAAGCGGCATGAGCACGCACAACCGGACCTCAACTGCACCTCGTGGCCCGATGGGTGGACGCCCGCGCGGCGGTCCCATGGCGATGATGAAGGGCGAGAAAGCCCGCGATTTCCGCGGGACGATGGTCAAGCTGCTGCAGCACCTCAAGCCCTACCGGCTTTCCATCATCGTGGTCCTGGTCTTCGCTATCGCCTCCACGGTCTTCACCATTGTGGGACCCAAAATCCTGGGGCGCGCCACCACCCGGCTCTTCGAGGGTGTGATGGCGCAGCTCGCCGGCACGGGCGAGGGCGTTGATTTCACCTACATCGGCAACATCCTGCTCCTGACCCTGGGGCTGTACCTGACCTCGACCGTGTTCGCCTACATTCAGGGCTGGATTATGTCGAAGCTCTCCATGGACCTCACCTATGGTTTCCGCCGCGACATCGCCGCCAAGATTAACCGCATGCCGCTGCGCGCCTTCGATGGCACCAACCATGGGGAGATTCTCTCGCGCGTCACCAACGATGTGGATACCGTCAGCCAGACCCTCAACCAGAGCCTGACGCAAGTCATCACCTCCCTGGTGACGCTCGTGGGTGTCTTGGTGATGATGTTCTCCATCAGCTGGCAGATGACGCTGGTGGCGCTCCTCATCGTGCCGCTCTCGCTCGTCATCATCAGCGTGGTGATTCGCCATTCGCAGAAGTACTTCAAGGAGCAGCAGGATTACCTGGGGCACGTCAACGGGCACATCGAGGAGATGTACGGCGGGCATGTGATTGTGAAAGCCTTCAACGGGGAGGACCGCAGCATCGCCACCTTTGATGACCTGAACCGCACGCTCTACAGCTCCGCGTGGAAGTCGCAATTCCTCTCCGGGCTGATGTTCCCGGTGATGAACTTTGTGGGCAATCTGGGCTATGTGGCGGTGACCATTTTGGGCGGCTATCTGGCGATTCGCAAGACCATCACCGTGGGCGATATTCAGGCTTTCATCCAGTACGTCCGCTCCTTCACCCAACCCCTCACGCAGATTGCGAACATCTCCAACGTCTTGCAGCAGACCGCTGCCGCCGCCGAGCGTGTCTTCGAGTTCCTGGAAGAGCCTGAAGAGGCGCCCGATACCGAGACGCCCGTGCAGCTGGAGCGCGTGGTGGGGCGGGTGGATTTCCAGAACGTGCGCTTTGGCTACAGCCCCGATAAAATCATCATCCACGACTTCACCTTTTACGCGGACCCCGGGCAGCGCATCGCGCTCGTCGGTCCGACCGGCGCCGGCAAGACCACCATGGTCAAGCTGCTGATGCGCTTCTACGATGTGAACAGCGGCGCGATTCTGGTGGATGGGCACAACGTCAAGGACTTCCGCCGCGGGGACCTGCGCTGCATGTTCGGCATGGTCTTGCAGGATACGTGGCTCTTCAACGGCACCATCATGGAGAACATCCGTTACGGGCGCGCCGGCGCCACGGATGAGGAGGTCATCGCCGCGGCGCAGGCGGCGCACGTGGACCACTTCGCGCGCACCCTGCCGGATGGCTACCAGACCGTGCTCAACGAGGAGACGACGAATCTCTCACAGGGGCAGATGCAGCTGCTGACGATTGCCCGCGCCCTGCTTGCCAACCCGGAGATTTTGATCCTGGATGAGGCGACGAGTTCCGTGGACACGCACACCGAGGTGCTCATCCAGAAGGCGACGCAGGCGCTGATGCAGGGGCGCACCAGCTTCATCATCGCGCACCGCCTCTCCACCATCCGCGATGCGGATTGGATTCTGGTGATGAAGGATGGGGATATCGTGGAGCAGGGGCGGCACGAGAAGCTGCTCGCGAAGAACGGCTTCTACGCCGAGCTCTACAACAGCCAGTTCGAGGTTGGGAGCGCCGCGCTCCAGCCCGGCATTCCCACGTAAACGGGAGCTGCGCTCAATCTTTGAGATATTTTTCGAGCGGGGCTTTGCCCCGCTCGAAAAATATCCTTAAATCACTCGGGTCTCTACCGCACGGGGCTTTGCCCCGCTTCGCCTAAAACAACCGGCACAGGCGCTCCACGGCTTCCTTGATTTTCCGCCCGCGCCCCAAGCCCGACCACTTGACATCCGCCGCGCCGCAAATCGCGGCGCCTTTTGCCTCGCAGGCGCTCTGCAGCGCCGCGGTGACCTGCTTCGAACCCCAATCTGGGCGGAAGAAGTGCGTTGTCAACAACGCGCCCTTCATCCCTGGCAGCGGGGGCAGCTGCTCCAGATAGCGCCGCATCGGCGAGGGTATCGTGCCCCCGCGCACCGGCGTCCCGAAGACCACCGCATCATAACCCTCTGTGGAGGGCAGCGTCTTCAGCGGAGCGTCCTCCGTAGCCCGGCTAGCGATGCCCGTCACTTCCACTCGCGCGAGCGTGACCTCGTGCCCTGCCGCCGCGAGACATTCCCTCACTGCCTCCGCCACCTTCCACGTATGCCCGCTCAACGAATAGATGATCAGACCAATGCGCATTGCTCTCCCTTACCATTTGCTTTTGAACCCGGACCGGCGCCCTGGTGACTAAAACCACGGAATACAATGAAACCACGGAATACACGGAACACACTGAAGATATTGAAACCAAGGAATACACGGAGCACACTGAAGGAACCGGAATCTTGAATAATCGCCCGCCGCATAGCGGCGTCTTTGCCTCATCCCACAGCCACCTTCCGCATCCCTTAACCGCTTCCGCCGCGAACGTACCGCGAACTTCAGTTCGCATGCCGCATAACAACCCAATTCTGCCTGCTGCCCCTCGTCCCGTAGGAACGTCTGAAAGTAGGCAGGCACTTTAGTGCCTGTACAGCCGGATAGCCAACCAATCCCGTCCTGTAGGGACGGCTGAAAAAGCTTGAGCCATTCTATTACCGTACTAAATTCTGAAAACGCATTAGGTGGAACGCACCTCACCTTTGCCTGCGCCTGTCAGAACTGCGCGCCTGCGGAGGCGCCTACGCCCGCAAGGTTGAACGCGCAGGTGCGTCCCACCTAGAGACCCGGCAGCGACATAATCTTCGCAATCGGGCGCAGATCCAGCCACTTCTGCGTCTTCGGGCGTTGCAGCGCCGCATCCGCCAACCGGGGCAGGTCCTCCAGGTCCGTGAACGTCACCTTGCCCGATTGCAGCCCGATGAAGACGCCCGCCGGCTCAGATTTCTCGGCTTCCGCGATCAAATACTCGATGCAGCGCGCCGCCAGGCGGGTTGCTTGAATGCGGTCGAACGGCGTTGGGTCGCCGCCCTGTTGCAGGTGCCCGAGGATATTTTGCCGGACGTCGAAGACATCGCGACCCTCTTCGCCGAAGAGCGCGCAAATCACATCCGTGGTATACGAGGGATTGGCGTTCTCATTGCGAATCACCAGGCCCAACCGTTTGCCCTGGCGGAAGCCTTCCTTTAGCGACTCCAGGTCCACCAGCAGGTCCGCCAGCGTGATGCCTTCCTCGTGAATATAGACCCGCTCGGCGCCGGTCGCCAGCCCCGCCATCAGCGCCAGATAGCCGCAGTAGCGCCCCATCACCTCGACCACGTAGCAGCGCTGCGCTGCCACGGCATATTGCTTGATCTTGTCCACGGCCTCGACGATGTTGTTCAGCGCGGTATCCGCACCCACGCTCAGGTCTGAGCCGGGAAGGTTGTTATCAATCGCTGCGGGCAGGCAGACGATGGGAATATTGAAGGCGTGGTAGTTAGGGCGCTCCTTGACCAGCTGGTAGGCGCTTTCATAACCCGCCCAACCGCCAATCACCAACAGCCCCTCGATGCGCTGCTCTTCGATCGTCCGGGCGATGCGATAGAGATCCGCCTTGGTGGGCATATCGCGGTCCGTGCCCAGCTCTGCCCCGCCGCGCGTTGCCCAACCGGCGACGCTCATCCAACCCATCTCCTGCACTTGCCCCGCCGCCAGCCCGGGGAAGCCGTTCCGGATTCCCAGCATGATGTGCCCCTTATCCGTGCCCAGGCGGACCGCCGCGCGCACGGCGGTGTTCATGCCTGCCGCGGGCGCACCGCAGTTGAGGACGCCCAGGCGTAGACGGCGCTGCCCGGTTTCCGGTTCGTGGGGCATCGCGCGCATCAGGGTCAACGCGGTGCGGAATGATTCCTTGAAACTGCCGCCGCGCAGGTCCATGGCGCGTTCGTAATCGTGCGCGGCGATGGCTTCCGCCACAGCCTGTGTCTTCTTGACGCTCTCCATCAGCGGGGCGCTGGATACCCGGTTCTCCCGAATGCCGATGACCTGTGGCTCGCGGTCGGGGGTGGCGTTGAGCAGCTCTTGAACCGCCGCATGCCCCAAGAGCGTCGTGAAATAGCGATCGAAGGCGCTCGGAGCGCCGCCGCGCTGCACATGCCCCAGAATGGTGATGCGCGTCTCATCGCCTAAGCCGTTTTCGATGACCGTCTTGACCTGTTCCGAGGTGATGGGATTGCCAAAGCGATCCCGCGCGCCCTCAGCCAGAATGACCATGCTATCGCGGTTCCCCGCGCGGCGACCCGCCTTCAGCACCTCCACGAGTTTCGCTTCCCAATCATCCACATCCGGGGGATTCTCCGGAATCAGGAACCAATCCGCCCCGGTCGCGATGGCGCTCATCATCGCCAGATAGCCGCAGTTGCGTCCCATCACCTCGACGACGAAGGCGCGTTGATGGCTCGATGCCGTGCTGCCGATGGCGTCCACGGCTTCGGCGATGCGGTGTAGGGCGGTGTCGGCGCCGATGGTCATATCGGTGCCCGCCATATCGTTATCAATCGAGCCGACCAGGCCCACGAGCGCCAGGTCGGCGCAGGCTTCAGCCTTCTCGGCGGTGATTTGATTTTGCTCGACGAGTTCTGCCAGCAGCTGGGGCCATTCCTGGCGGAAGAGATTCGCCCCGGTCAGACTGCCATCGCCGCCGATGACGACCAGCGCATTGATATCGTGCGTGACCAGGTTGTACGCTGCCTGGAGCCGGCCCTCGTGGGTGCGAAAGGCGGCGCAGCGGGCTGAGCCGATGATGGTCCCGCCCCGGTGCTGAATGCCGCCCACGGAGTCCCAGTCCATTTTGCGAATCTGCTTGCCGCCATCCACCATGCCCTGGTAGCCTTCGTAGATGGCGTAGGCATCCAGCCCATGATAGAGCGCCGTGCGAACGATTGCCCGCACCGCGGCGTTCATGCCTGGAGCATCGCCGCCGCTGGTCAGCACTGCCACGCTTTTGATCTGATTGCTTGCCATTTTTCCCCCCCGCTCCTTTCTGAAGTGCTGCTACAATCCCGTTGTGCATAAGTCTATTCCGAACCCTGGAATATGCAAGAACCGTGAGGTATTATGGCTCACCCTGGCGCTCGTGGCGGCGGTGAGTCTCACGCAAAGGCTGCTAAGGACGCTAAGATAAGGTGCAGTTTGAGCTTCACATTGTGTTGACTCATGGTATACTGAAATCAGCACTCCGCGTGCTAATTCCGATTGCTTCCCGTAGTTCTTTCCCTTATACCCTTGCATAAGGATGCGGAGATGTTACCGGATTTGCAGATTGGTCCCTGGCGCCTGAGCACGTATGCTCTGGCGTATGTGCTCGCCGCCCTGGCTAGCGATGCTGCCAGTGTGCTGCGGCTACGTCGCCTGGGGTTGCCCCACCTGGTTGTGCTTCGCATCGTGTTGGTCGTCACCCTCCTCGGTTTTGCCGGGTCCTATCTCGTGCGCGTGGTTCCTACCGTGCAACGCGGATTGCAGACCGGTCTGTGGCAGTGGTACGGCGGCAGCAGCTACATCGGCGGTTTGCTCGCCGGCATCGGCGCGCTGGCGCTGCTCTGCCGCCGGCAGCGGGTCCCCATTGCCCGCGCCCTGGATGCGGTCTTGCCCACCCTGGCGCTGGCGCAAGCGCTGGGACGCCTGGGCTGCTTTGCCGCCGGATGCTGCTATGGACGTCCCACCACCTCGTGGCTTGGCGTCTTCCTGCCGGATAACGCCGGGAACTGGGCGGTGCGCTATCCCACGCAGCTCTTCAGCGCCGGCGCTAACCTGCTCATCTTTGGGCTGCTGCTGGCGGTGGAGCGGCGTTTCCCGGTGCGCCGCGAGGGCGTCCTTGCCGCGCTCTACGTGGCCCTGTATTGCCTGGAGCGCCTGCTCAACGAGGCGCTGCGGGCGGATGCGGTGCCGCTGTTCCACGGTGCGGGTGCCGTGCTCAGCTGGGCGCAGCTTTACACGCTCGTGGGGCTGGCGTTGGCGCTCGGTTGGTTGGCTTGGCAATTTGCCCGCGGGAGTAACGCGCGGGCTTGATGCGCGGACCTGTGTGCGGTGGTTTCATCCATAGTCTACGAGCAGCTATAAAAGGAGGTCACATGAAGCGTTGGAGTCTTGGGCTGGCATCTGTTTTTCGGGGAAAGGCTGGTGCAGCTTTCCAGACGGCATTCTATCTGCTGGCGACTGCGGGCCTCGTATTTGCGCTGATGACGCTCGCGGCTTGTGATTGCGACAACGACGGCTATGATGATTGTGATTACGATAGGCCACAAAACGATTGGGTGTGGAGGACTTCTACCTTAAACCAGGAGACTCCTCAACCCACACCGGAGGTCAGACCGCGCATACAAAAAACGGGCTCCGTGCGGACGGAAAGCCTCACTTTGACGCGCGAGCTGCATGGCTTGATGGTTTTCGATCCCCTACCTAGTTATTCCATTCCTCTCACCTATACCTGGTACCCACCTGCGGGCGCGAGCAATTTCGACTTTTTGAGTCAGGATCCTGAACCCGGCGGACCTCCCTTCGTCTTCCGCAACGTCCCGGCGTACAACTCGGCGATTGCCGTGATGTTCGACATGCCGGCGACCGGCGTTTACGGCGGCGACCAGCTTCCGGAATTGCTTACCGCGCAACAGGGTGCGGGTCCCCAGGCGACGGCTCTCATGCGCAACACGCTCGGGCAGACGCAATCCCTAACTGAGGTCCCGCTGAGTGGAGCCGAAGCCGCTGCCGCGCTGCCACTGCCGGCGGCGACGGCGGGGCGGACCCAGGCTACGGTGGATATGTGGACCGTAGACCAGTGGTTCGCGCGGGAGGGCGTCACCGTGACGACCGAGACTTGCCAGCAGGCGGTAGACCTGTTGCAGAGCGATGCCGCCTTCATCGCCGTGCAGGTGCCGGAACCGCCGCACACTGAGTATGACTCGGCGCTGCTGCCCATCTACGGAGACGCGGTGCTGGCTCTGGACGATCTGGATGGCGGGTTGGACCTCGAGGCAGCAGCGACCTTCCGCCCCGAGCAATTCACCTTCCTCGCCAACACGCTTCCCCAGGAGGAGGGAAAAATCTGGGTGGCGCTGGGCGTGCAACAGGCATCTGCACTCACCTGCCCAGTTGCGGCGCCGAGCGGAGCGTGGGAAATCCACACCGGGCTGACGCTGGACCTGAGCTTTGTGCCTGATAACTGCGCGGGCTGCGTGCTGGATGTGCAGGTCTGTTATGAGGCACAGGAGTTGCCGGGCAATGCCGCCCAGCGCTTTGTCATGGGACGGGCCTTCGATAGCGCCCTGGAACGGTTGGCTGAGGCTGCTCCCAATGCTAGCGTGCAGAACTACCGCGATTGGGGCGTCACCTGCGCCGGTCCACTGCCGCTCCAGCTCGTGGATAACGTCAACTCGGACCGGTGGGTGCTGGAGGGGGATAGTGCGCAATGGATTACGCCCACATGGACGCTTACCCTGCCGCACCAGCTGACGGGGGGGGATTTCAGCCCGCCGGCGCTGATTGACCTGGAGTTTGCTGCGCCCATCGGCACGAACTGGCACTGGTCGAATGGCGTGACGACCCTCACTCCGCCGGTGAGCTTTGCCGGTGGTTGGCCCCCCACCAACATCTACCTGGTGGGGACCATTCCCGCCGGAACTCCCGCCGGGCTGTACACCGTCAACATCACCGCCACGCAGCACACCACGCCGGCGGATTTCCGGGTCGGCTCTGATATCATCTGGGTCGGCGAGTGGTCGCCGCCGCCCGAAGGCGGTGACCCGCCGCGGTTCGTCATCTATCTGCCGCTGGTCTTGCGGATACAGGGCGCGCCGTAGTGGCGAGTGCGCTCTATGCGTTAGCCGCGCTGGTGGGCGGTGCAACGTATCTCTACCGGGTGCGCCGTAGTGAATCGCTGCCGCTGCCGCTGCTGGCGCGCAATTTGCTCTGGTTGATCCTGGGTGGCTTTCTCGGCGCCAATTTGGGGGGCGCGGCGAGGCTGGTTTCTCAGTTGACCGGCGCCGCGCTCCCTTTCGTGCTCAAGGACACCAGCATCCTCGGTGCGCTGTTGGGGGGAACGGTGGCGGCGCTATGGCTCTGCCGGCGCTATGCCGTCTCCTTCTGGAACGCCGCCGACCAGGGAATCCCGGCGCTGCCGCTCGCGTTGAGCATCGGGCGGCTAGGCTGTTTTGCGCGGGGCTGTTGCTATGGCGCGCCCACAGCTTCAGGGTTGGGGCTGTACCTGCCTGACCGGGCGGGGAATTGGTTGCCGCGCTATCCCACGCAGTTGCTCGGCGCCGCGGCGAATTTCCTCATCTTTCTGGTGCTGTTGGCGGTGGAGCGCTACGGGCATCCGCGTGAGGGCGATTTGACGCGACTCTTCTTCGTGCTCTTCCTGCTCAAGCGCTTCGGTATCGAGTTCCTGCGGGGGGATGCGCTGCCTGCCGTGCTGGGACCGCTCAACACCACGCACCTCACTTGCCTGGCGGGGCTGGCGCTCGTGGCGGTGGTGAGCTTCCTGGCTGAAGACCCCCGGAGATTAACGCAGAGTCGCTGAGACGGGGAGAACGCAGAGATTTTTTGAGGTGAAGACCCGGAGATTAACGCAGAGTCGCAGGGGCGCGGAGAACGCAGAGATTTTTGGGGATGAAGATTTTCAATATCTCAGCGCCGCTGGGTACAGGCGCTGAATACAGCGGCGCTGCATCTTTACCTTAAAAGACCTCTGCGCCTCCGCGACTCTGCGTTAAAACATCTCTAAACTCTGCGTTAAAACATCTCTCCGCGAAGCCTTAATCTATGTCCCTATACGATTCTGCTGAGCTACTACAATTAGCCTTCACGCTGCTGCCGCGGCGGGAATTCCTCATTTCCCACGGGCAGCGCTTGACGCGCGGCGCGGCGTGGAGCGCCATTCGCGCGCTCGCGACAGGCTTGCACGCGCTCGGCGTGCACCGGGGCGAGCGCGTCGTCACCCTGCTGCCCCCCTGCCCGGAAGCCGTCTACCCGCTGTTCCTGCCCTGGCTTTTGGGCAACGTCAACGTCCCGCTCAACCCCCTCCTGCGCGAGGCAGAGCTGCGCCACATCCTCACCGATAGCGAGGCGAGCGTCGTCATCACTACCGGGCGCTGGCGCGGGCAGGACTTCCCCGCGCTGTTCGCCCGCCTGCAACCTGAGCTGCCCGCGCTGCGCACCGTCATCGTCTGCGATGCCGAACGCTCCGCGCTGTACCCCGGGCAGCTGCCCTACGCCGCTGCCACAAGAAGTGGCGCCGCCATTTCCTGTGGCGCCGCCACTTCCTGTGGCGCCGCTATCGCGCCCGGCGCATTCTCCCCCG
>JAPKMR010000094.1 GCA_026645815.1 Anaerolineae bacterium
TTGTTGTCTACCAGCACGAGCGGCTCAATGTTGGCGAGCGTATTCACCGCCACGACAGTATAATCCTTGTCAGCTTCTAATCCCAGGTCGGCCTCAATAACCACGGGGGTAGTGGCGCCTGCAGGAACTACTTTGACATTGTAGGTCGCGGGATCGAGTTCCGCATAAGCAGTGATGCTTTTGAAAGGCGCATTCGTGAAGGCTTTGATACTATCATTGACCCACACATCTACCGCGGGGGCATCGGGTGAAGCATGAACCACGCGGACGCGAGCTTTCCCATTGGCTGCCATTGTCGGCATTGCCATTGCCAAAACCAACACTAACGTCAGGACTGCAACTGTAAAGCGTTTCATTTTACCTATCTCCTTTTTTGTTTTAATAGTTTTACTTTTTGTCTGTATCGGATAACCCTCAACTGTGTATATTGTATACGATTATCTAGTTTTTGTCAATACTTTATCCAACATTTGTATAGGTTTTTGGGGATTTTTAGGAATTACCGATTGTTTGAAGTCTTTTTAATAATTTCCAGAGGTTCTTGTTACCCCTGGTTCCACTTGCCACAATAGATGGTTGAAACACACCCTCTTTTGGGGTTGGGGTCTCACCTTACCCAAAAACAGCCTCATTCAGAGGCGGGATGAGCGTCTGCCCATCCCGCCTCTGTTGGCTAACCAAGCTCATGCGCCAGCTTCAGATAGCTCTCGTAACGCCGCGCGTCAATCGCGCCGGCGGCGACAGCCTCCTTGATGGCGCAGCCCGGTTCCACTTCATGCCCGCAGCTCGCCCCGAAGCGACACGTCCCCAACAGCGGACGCATCTCCGGAAAGCACGCCGCCAGGCTCGCTGCATCCAACCCCCACAGTCCGAACTCGCGCATGCCGGGCGTATCCACCACGCGCCCGCCCTGCTGCAGCGCGAAAGCCTCCAGGTGCGTGGTCGTGTGACGCCCGCGCCCGTCTTTCTCGCGCACGGCGTTCACGCGCAGCCCTAGCCCCGGTTCGATGGCGTTGAGCAGGCTCGTCTTGCCCACGCCCGACTTGCCCATGAAGATCGAGAGCCGGTCCTTGAGCGTCGCCCGCAAATCTGCCAACCCCGTGCCATCTTCAGCGCTGGTCACCAGCGCCGCATAGCCCAGCCCGCGATACAGCGCCAGCTGCGCCTCCAGCGCCTCGCGCTCCGCATCCGTGAGCAGGTCCGCCTTGGTGATGCAAATCACCGCGGGGATGCCGCTCGCCTCGGCGGTCGCGAGATAGCGGTCCAGCAAATTCCAGTTCGGCGCGGGCTTCGCCGCCGAGATCATCGGCAGCGCCTGATCCACATTGGCGACCATGACCTGGCGCATGTGCAGCTCCGCATCCGCTTTGCGAGTGGAAGAGCCTGCATCGAGTCGCAGCAGCGCATTGCGGCGCGGCAGCACCTCGACGATATGCCCGCCGCCGTCGCCGGTCTCCGTGAACGCCACCTGGTCGCCCACCGCTACCGGATCCACGACATCAATCTCCTTGACCCCTACGACCCGGCGCCGCAGCGAATTCGGATCGGCGATGGGATACACCAGCTGCTTGCGTAGCACATTTGAGATGGAGCAGGGGATACTGCGGCCGTTCTCCTGCACCAGATATTGACCCCGAAGTTTACACGTCACCAACCCCACATGATTGGGCTGGTCATGAACGGTTTCCAAAGCCATCTATGGGTTCCTCCCGGTTTGATATTGAATTGCTTTTTCTTTCCTATCATCACATTGTCGAAGCTGTCATTTGTTCCGGTCTGAGCCATAGCACACCTCCTGTTGTATCGAAGCAGCGAACACGGCAGAATGGGACCCGCGTGGATTGCGCCGGTTAGCGCGCCAAACGGCGCACTGTTGCGTGGCGCAAAAAAAGCCACAGGCTACGTGAGCCTGTGGCGAGGATTAACCGAGAGGCGGAATTACGCTTCGCGAACCGCGCATAGGCGCACGTGCAGGTCATGCAGGCAAACAACGGCGAGCTTGTTGGTGTTTTTCATTCGTGCGCCTCCTTGTGCAAAGATGTTTCTACTCTATCACGATTTTGAGAAAGTGCAACCTCTGGTGCTGGAAGGTCAAACGCATTTGCTCTTGCCATAAATTGATTGACAAAACCTCTTCCTGCCGTATAATAATCTCAATCGAGTCTGCCAAAGACGACGAACGGGAGGAGTACGCGCTCACGCTTCCGTATCAGAGAGGCGGGTCATAGGCTGGAAGCCCGCTACCGAAGCTGTCGCCGAAGTCGCCCGGGAGTTGAACGGCTGAACGCGCCCGCGAGGCTTAGTCCTCAGGCGCCAGTAAACCGTTACGGGTTCGCCCGTTATAGCGAGCGCCCTTGCAGGAGGGCGACAAAGCGCGCTGGCGTTTCGCCGGCGAAGCAGGGTGGTACCACGGAGCGCCCCTTCCGTCCCTGGGATGGAGGGGGCGTTTGCATTCCTGGAAACACAATCTGGAGGTGAACCATGGTACTCTCTAAACGTTATGACCCGCAAGCATCCGAACCGCGCTGGGAGCGCTTCTGGCAGGAACGCGGCATTTTCCACTTCGACCGCGATTCCGCCGCGCCGGTTTACAGCATTGATACGCCGCCGCCCACCGTCTCCGGGCACCTGCACCTGGGGCACGTCTACTCCTACAGCCACACCGACTTCATGGCGCGCTTCTTCCGCATGAACGGCTACAACGTCTTCTACCCCATGGGCTTCGATGATAACGGATTGCCCACCGAGCGCCTGGTGGAGAAGTGGGAGGGCATCCGCGTGGCAGATGTGGGGCGCGAGGCCTTCATCGCCCGCTGCCTGGCGGTGAGCGAGCGCGCCGAGGTGGATTATCGCGCCCTGTGGACCCGCCTGGGCCTCTCGATTGACTGGCGCTACTCCTACCGCACCATTGACGCCGATGCGCGGCGGGCGTCGCAAGCCTCCTTCCTCGACCTGTATCGCCAGGGCCTGGTCTACCGCCAGGAAGCGCCCGCGATTTGGTGTCCGGAGTGCCAGACCTCCATCGCGCAGGCAGAATTGAACGACCTGGAGCGCGAGAGCACCTTTCACACGCTGGTCTTCGCGCTCGAAGATGGCGGCGCGCTGGAAATCGCCACCACCCGCCCCGAGCTGCTGCCCGCCTGTGTGGCGGTCTTCGTCCATCCGGAGGATGCGCGCTTTGCCGCGCTCGTGGGGCAACGCGCCCGCGTGCCGCTCTTCGACCATTGGGTGCCCATCCTCACCGACCCCGGCGCGGACCCCGCTAAGGGCACCGGCGCCGTGATGTGCTGCACCTTCGGCGATACCACCGATGTCGCCTGGCAGCGCCTGCACCAGCTGCCCCTGCGCATCGTCATTGACCGCGACGGGCGCCTGATGGCGCTTGCGGGCGAGTTCGCGGGCTTGCCGGTCGCTGAGGCGCGCGCGCGGATTGTGGATGCGCTCAAAGCGGCGGGGCTGCATCGCGGCGCTCGCACCATCGCGCAGACCGTGCGCGTCCACGAGCGCTGCGATACGCCGGTGGAATACATCCTGGTGGGGCAGTGGTTTGCCCGCGTGCTCGACTTCAAGGCGGAGCTGCTCGCGGCAGGGGAGCAGGTTCAGTGGCACCCGTCGCACATGGAGACGCGCTTCCGCGAGTGGGTGGAAGGGTTGGCGTGGGATTGGTGTCTCAGTCGCCAGCGGACCTTCGGCGTGCCCTTCCCGGTCTGGACCTGCGATGCCTGCGGTGCGACGATTCTGGCGGAGGAGGATGAGCTGCCGGTGGACCCCACCACGCACCCTCCCTCGCATCCCTGCGCTTGCGGCGGCGCCGCTTTCACGCCGGAGACCGACGTGATGGATACCTGGGCGACCTCGTCGCTCAGCCCGCAGATTGTGGGGCAGCGCCTGCGCGACCCGGCGCTCTACGCCAAAGTCTTCCCCTTCTCCCTGCGCCCGCAGGCCCACGAGATTATCCGCACCTGGGCCTTCTACACCATCGCCAAATCCTGGCACCACTTCCGGGCGGTGCCGTGGCAGAATGCCGGCATCTCCGGATGGGGGCTGATGCCCGCTTTGGGAGACGCGGCGGCTAATGCGACCGAGAACGGCAGCGGACCCCGCTCCAAGACGCACAGTAAAATCAGCAAGAGCAAGGGTGGGGGACCGCTCGCGCCGCAGGAGATTCTGGAGACCTTCGGCGCCGACGCCGTGCGCTACTGGACCGCGTCCACCGGTTTCGGGCGGGATTCCGTGATTGACATGCAGAAGATTGAGATGGGCGCGAAGCTGGTGACGAAGCTGTGGAACGTCGCGCGCTTCGCCGAGCGCTTTCTGGAGGGCGCGCCCTTGCCGGAAGCCCTTCCCGCGCTTTCCCCTGCCGACCGCTGGATTCTGGCGAGCGTGCAGCGCCTGGTGCGCCGGGCGACCGCGGCATTCCTCGATTACGATTACGCCACCGCCAAACACGAGACTGACGCCTTCTTCTGGCGCGACTTCACCGACAACTACCTGGAGATGGCGAAGTTGCGGCTCTATGCGGGCGATGCCGGGGCGCGCTTCACGCTGGGCGTCGTGTTGCTGGCGCTGCTCAAGCTCTTCGCGCCGTTCTTCCCGCACATCACCGAGGAGCTCTACCAGGCGCTGTTCGCGGCAAGCGATGGCGCCGAGTCCATCCACCGCGCCGCGTGGCCTCAGCCCGATATGCGCTTTGAGGATGACGGGGCGCTCGCGCTCGGCGAGACGCTGGTGGAGATTGCCACCGCCGCGCGGCGCCACAAGAGCGAGCGGGGTCTCTCCCTCGGGGCAGAGCTCGCGGCGCTCACCATCACCGCCGAAGCGCCGCTTGCCGAAGGGCTGCGCGCGGCAGAGGACGACCTGCGCAGCATCACCCGCGCACAAGAGGTGGTGGTGGAAAGTGGGACCGCCTTCAGCGTGTCCATCCGCGAGGAGCGAGAGGAGGGTAATGCGGGCTGAGGCTCTGTTTGTTCAACGGCTCCAGGGCGGGTAGAAATGTACCACAAACTTATGAACTTTCAAATTTTACTTCGGTATATCTTTGCGCTGCTCCTCACCCTGGACGAGTCGTTGTTACTGGGAGTGCTGTGCTCCAGGTCGGCTTGTCCCGTAGTCGCGGCCGCCCTGCCTGCTGCCCCTCGTCCCGTAGGGACGTCTGAAAGTAGGCAGGCACTTCAGTGCCTGTACAATCACGTGGGTTACAAATCCCGTCCTGTAGGGACGGCTGAAAAAGCTTGAGCTGCTCTATTACCGGTTTAAATTCTGAAAATTCATCAGTTTGTGCTTTCCCGGTTACGGTCAAACCAGCCGCCCGCGGCAACCCTGGCTACGTTCAGACAGTTAACCGGTCAAAGTCGCATAGCTGCTCCAAGCCGGGTTACAGGGTTACGGTGGTGTGATGGGGCTGCTAAATGAATCGGGAGCGCCGCTTCTGCGGCAGCGCCGCTTCGCGGCGACGCAAACTTCAGTTTGCGCTACATTTCTCACGACTGAACTTGGGTCAGACGAAGTTTAACGCCAGCATTGACTTTATGCTATCCTTACAGGAGGTTTGTATGCCCGAATGGAAATATGCTGAAACTTACCGCCGGAATTTGCCCCATTGGCAGCCCTATGGCGTCCCGATCTTCCTGACCTGGCGGCTCGCGGATTCGTTGCCCGCGGAAGTCGTTGCCGCTTTGGTTGAGGAACACAACCTGCTGAAAAAAGACCCTCGCTGGTCGGATAGCAATCAGGACTGGGCGCTGATACGGCAGAAACAGATTTTTGCCAAAGTGGATCGGCTGCTGCATCATGCGGCGGATAGCCCTCACTGGTTGGCGCAACCTGAGGTTGCCCAGCTCGTCTGTGATGTTCTGCATGAATTCGACACAGTGCTGTACAAGCTTTATGCCTACGTCATCATGCCAAACCATGTCCATGTATTGCTTGAACCTGGGTTTGATGAGGCGCTTCAGACGCCTGTGCCGTTTCGGCTTATCACTCAGAAGCTCAAAGGGATCACAGCCCGCCAGGCCAATCTACTGCTCGAACGCACCGGGCAGCCTTTCTGGTCCCCCGAATCCTACATCCTACGACCACTGGATTCGCGCCCCGCAGGAATTTGAGCGCGTCCTCGCCTACACCCTCAACAATCCCATCAACGCCGGTCTGGTCACCGATTGGGACGCCTGGCGCTGGCATTGGCTCTCCGAGGACCTGTTGGTGTGACGGACTGTGGTACAATGAGGTTAAGAATTCAATCCTTCCATCAGCGCAACGCTCGACAAGAACGCTAGAGCTTTGCGAGGAGTGCTTATTATGGAAGAGCAGGTAATCAACGTCAGTCCGCATCTAGACTTGCACCCCGATTATCGCGGGGGACGTCCGCGCATCAAAGGGACACGCATCACGGTAGATGATGTGGCGCGCATGTACTTGCGTCGCGGGCAATCCCTGGAAGAAATCGCGGGCGAGTATGATTTGCCACTTGCCGCGCTCTATGCAGCGATGGCGTATTACTATGACCATCAAGAGGAGATTGAGCGCCTGATGGCGGCAGAAGAGGCTTTTGCAGAGGAATGGAAACGGGAGCATCCCTCCCTGTTACATGAGCGTTTGACCGATCATCCGTATGGTTAGCCGGCTGCGTTTTCACCTGGATGAGCATATCAGTCCCAAGGTGGCAGAGGCGCTACGCCGGCACGGGGTGGATGTCACAACCACAATCGGCGCTGATTTGCGTACTGCAAGTGATACAGCGCAACTGGATTTTTGCCGGCGGGAGATGCGAGTTTTGGTGACCCAAGATGCCGATTTCTTGCGTCATTCCCGTACTGACAATGCTCATGCTGGCATCGTTTACTGTAACAGCCAGCGTACTATCAGTGAGATCGTTCGTGGCTTGATTCTGGTGTACGAAATCCTTACTGTTGAGGATATGCAAGGCAGGGTTGAATATCTGTGAGATTGCGTACAGGCGCTTGGTTCTGCAAGGTGAACCTGAGGCTGGAATCATTTGAGCTCTACTGCGATGCAGTGAAGCGCTTGAGAAAACACGAACACAGAGCGATTTGATATGAGAATGGATGTTTTACTATTATCTGGCAACCATCCATGCAGTTGTAAGACTGATCGAAAAAGCAGAAACTGAGTTGACAGCTCAAAATGAGGAGTAGTAATTAATGACCGACCTATCCAAAACCTACAACCCAAAAGAACACGAAGACGGCCTGTATGCCTGGTGGGAGTCCCAGGGCTATTTCAAGCCCGAAACGCAAGCGCTCCCGCCGGATAGCCCGCGCTTCTGCATCACCATGCCGCCGCCGAACGTGACCGGCATCCTGCACCTGGGGCACGCGATGACCGCCGCGCTCGAGGATTTGATGACGCGCTACTACCGCATGCGCGGTTACGAGACGCTCTACCTCCCCGGCTCTGACCACGCCGGCATCGCCACCCAGAACGTCGTGGAGCGCGAGCTCGGCAAGGAAGGGCTGACCCGCCACGACCTGGGACGCGAAGCCTTCATCGCCAAAGCCTGGGAATGGAAGGGCAAGACGCACGCGCGCATCACCAACCAGCACCGGCAGCTCGGTATCTCCTGTGATTGGGAGCGTGAGCGCTTCACGCTCGACGAGAACCTCAGCCGCGCCGTGCGCACTGCTTTCGTCACGCTCTACGAGCGCGGCTTGATCTATCGCGGACCCTACATGGTGAACTGGTGCCCGCGCTGCGAATCCGCCATCTCCGACCTGGAAGTGGAGCCGCAGGAGCACGATAGCCACCTGTGGCACGTCCGCTATCCCATCCGCAACGCGGATTGGGACGGTCCCCGCGCGGAGTGGGGCAGCGGGCGCTGGGCTGAAGGCGCGACGGAGTTCATTGTGATGGCGACGACCCGCCCGGAGACGATTCTGGGCGATAGCGGCGTCGCCGTCCACCCGGAAGATGAACGCTGGGGCCGCCTGGTGGGGCATACTGCCGTGCTGCCCGCGCTGGGGCGCGAGATTCCCATCGTCGCCGATGAGGCCGTGCTGCCGGAGTTCGGCACGGGTGCGGTCAAGGTCACGCCCGCCCACGACCCCACCGATTACGAGATTGGCATGCGCCACAACCTGGCGCAGATTGATGTGATGACGCCCACCGGCTTGATGAACGAGGCTGCCGGTCCCTACGCCGGGCTGGAGCGCTACGCCTGCCGCAAAGCCATCGTCGCCGATTTCGAGCGCGAGGGCTTGCTGGTCAAGGTGGAACCCTACCAGCACACGGTGGGCCACTGCCAGCGCTGCGATACCGTCATCGAGCCGCGCATCAGCACGCAGTGGTTCGTGCGCACTCAGCCGCTCGCCGAAAAGGCGATGGAGGTGGTACGTAACGGCGCCATGCGCATCATCCCCGACCGCTTCGAGAAAGTCTGGTTCCACTGGATGGAGAACATCCGCGATTGGTGCATTAGCCGCCAGCTGTGGTGGGGACACCGTATCCCGGTCTGGTACTGCGATGCCTGCGGGCACCAGTGGAGCGCGCTGGAGGACCCCGCGACCTGCCCCAAGTGCGGCAGCGCCAGCATCCGCCAGGATGAGGACGTGCTCGATACCTGGTTCTCCTCGGGGCTGTGGCCCTTCTCCACGCTCGGTTGGCCCGAGGCGTCTGCGCCGGATTTGCAGCGTTTCTTCCCCACCGATGTGCGTGAGACCGGCTATGATATCCTTTTCTTCTGGGTCGCCCGCGAGACGATGCTCTCGCTCGCGCTGCTGGGGCAGGCGCCCTATACCACCGTCTACCTGCACGGCTTGATTCGCAACGAGCGCGGCGAGAAAATCAGCAAGTCCATGCCCGATGCCTGGAAATACGACCCGCTCTACATTATTGATGAATACGGCACGGATGCGCTGCGCTACACGCTGGCGACCTCCTCCACGCCGGGCAACGACATGAACCTGGATATGCGCCGCATTGAGGGCGCGCGCAACTTCGCCAACAAGCTCTGGCAAGCCGGGCGCTTCATCCTGGGGAACCTGGACAAAGCCGAAGCGCGCCTGGGCGAGCTGCTGCTGGAGGACCGCTGGATTCTCAGCCGGCTGAACCGCCTCAGCGGTGAGGTGAACGAGCTCATGGACACCTTCCAGTACGGCGAAGCCGGGCGGCGCGTGCGCGATTTCCTGTGGGATGAGTTCTGCGATTGGTACATCGAGGCGGCCAAAGTGCGCCTCTACGATGAGGCAGCGGACCAGGGCACGCCGCTCGCGGTGCTGCTCACCGTGCTGGAGCAATCGCTGCGCCTGTTGCACCCCTTTATGCCCTACGTCACCGAGGCGCTGTGGCAGGCGCTTCCCGCTGCGGCTAAGACGGGCGACGCTCTCATCGTCGCCCCCTGGCCCCTCGCGGATCCGGCGCTCCTGGATGACGCCGCCGAGGCGCAGATGGGCGTGTTGATGGAGCTCGTGCGCGGCATCCGCAACGTCCGCGCGGAGTACAACGTTGAGCCGGGCAAGCGCATCCCCGCCATCCTGGCTGTGGGCGAGCTGGCGCCGGTCTTGCAGGCGCGCCGCCCCGTGCTAGAGCTCCTCGCGCGCCTGGATGGCGCCGCACTGACCATCACCGCGCAGGCGGAAGCACCCGCCCAATCCGCGGCTGTGGTCGTCGGAGATGCGGCAGCCTACCTGCCGCTCGCCGGGCTGGTGGACTTGGACGCCGAGCGCGCTCGCCTGCAGAAGGCGCTGGCGCAGCTCGAAGGACACATTCAGGGAAACCGCGCCAAACTTGCCGGACCCTTTGCTCAAAAAGCTCCCGCCGAGGTCGTCGAGGGCGCGCGGCAGCGCCTGGCGGAGATGGAAGCAGAAGCCGCGCAACTGCGCGAGCAGCTGGCGCGCCTCGGTTAGCATAGGACTGTGAGGAGGTACGGAGATGCCAAAGAGTAGCCGTCAGGCAAGCCTCGAACGGAAAGCCGCCAAGCGCAAAAAGCAAAAGCAGCAGCGCGGCGGCTCTGGTTCCACGCTGGGGCGCCGGGCGCGGGTATTGCAAGCCGCGACATGGCCCCTTCTGGAGTGTTGGATCAATGACGACTGGCGTGACCCCATGCAATTGACCGAGGCGGTGGTGGCGCGTCGCAATAAGAGCACCGGCGAGATCGTCGCCGCTGCTTTTTTGCTGGATCGCGCCTGTCTGGGGGTCAAAAACGCGATGATCGCCAATTTCGCCACCGCGCAGCCCTACCGGTCGGAGTTTCTGGGGCATTTCGAGGGCTTTCATACGATGGTTCAGGTGGAGCTCGACCTCATCGCCGCCATCATCAAGGCGGCTGTGGACTACGCCGCCAGCCTCGAGTTCCGTCCGCATCGCGACTATGCTGAGGCGGCGCTCCTGTTGGGCGATGCGGATCCCCTGGCGGTTTTGGAGAGCATCCCTGTGGGCGGACCTGATGGAAAGCCCTATTTCGTCGCGGGTCCTTACGACAATCCGACGCGAGTGATGAAGCACCTGGAGCGCTTGTTGGGACCGGGAAATTTCACCTTCACGGCGCCGGTGGGATCGGAATTTGGCGAATTCCTGGAGGGCGAGACGGGCGATTGGCTTGAGATTGAGGATTCTGACAACGACGCGTGAGCGTCTCTCGCGCAAAAATCGGGTTGGCTACCTGTTTTTGGAGACCGCTGAGTTACGCGTATGACGCAGGAACTCTGGCTACAGCGCAAATGGACGTTCCGCGCCCACGGCAGGCAGGTCGTCTTCGTCAAGAAGCCGCAGGAGAGCACCGAGCACGTGCTGCTCAAAGCCTTTCTGTGGGCGCTGTATTTGCCGGCGTATCCCGAGCTCAGCGTCGAGGTGGCGATTGGCGACCGTTACAAGCCCGATGTCGTCGCTCTAGCGCCTGGCGGCGAACCGCTCTTCTGGGGTGAGGCGGGGCACGTTAGCCCGGAGAAGCTGCGCGCCCTGGCGCAGCGCTATCGTGGAACGCACTTCGCCCTGGCGCGTTGGAGTGCGCGTCTGGAGACGCTCTCGGGGTGGGTCGCTGAAGCCCTGCGCGGGGTGGAGCGCTCCGCCCCCTTCGACCTGCTCTGCTTCCCGGCGGATAGCGCCGAGCGCTTCATCGCCGAGCGTACCCTACAGGTGGACTTCGACGCCATTGAATGGCGCCGCCTCAGCGGCTAAGCGCGCGATTCGGAAATCGCGGTTACGGAGGAAAGATTCTATGCGCTGGTTATGGATCATGACCCTGTTTTGGCTGCTCGTGGGCTGCGTGGCGCCCTCACCGGAGCCTGCGCCCACCAACACCCCGGCGCCCACCGCCACGGAGACGCCCACTCCCACCGCGACCCCCACTGCCACGCCGACACTGACCCCCACCGCCACCGCTACCCCTACACCTACCGCCACGCCTTCGCCCACGCCTGATCCCTACGCCGGGCTGACCATTGCCGACCTGGCGGCGCGTCCCTTCGGCGGCGGTGCGATTACCGTGGAGGAGACGCTCGCTGTGACCGCTGCCTTCACCCGCAGCCTCATCACCTATCCCAGTGACGGGCTGACCATCTACGGCTTCATCAACGTGCCGCGCGGGCAGGGTCCCTTCCCGGTGGTCCTGGTCCTGCACGGCTATATCTCCCCGGATATCTACACCACCGTCGCCTACACCACCCGCTACGCCGATGCCCTGGCGCGCGCGGGTTACATCGCCATCCACCCCAATCTGCGCAACTTCCCTCCCTCAGACACGGGACCCGACCCCTTCCGGGTGGGCATCGCCGTGGATACCCTGAACTTGCTCGCGCTGGTGCGGCAGGGCGCGGGGCAACCCGGGTTGCTGGCGCAGGCGGATGGCGCGCGCGTCGGCGTGTGGGGGCATAGCATGGGCGGCGGCGCCGCGATTCGCGCCATCACCGTGGACTCGGGCATTCGCGCCGCGGTAATTTACGGCTCGATGAGCGCGGATGAACGCCTCAACTACGAGCAGGTCCAAATCTGGTCGGGCGGCACGCGCGGGGCGGAGGAGCTTGCCGTGCCTGAAGCCGACCTGGAGCGCATCGCCCCCGTGTACCACCTCGAGCGCATCCAGGCGGCGGTGAGCATCCACCACAGCGATGCCGACGCCACCGTCCCGCTCGCCTGGTCACTGGATTTCTGCGAGCGCCTGCAAACCTTGGGGAAGGACGTCGAATGCTTCACCTACAGCGGCTTGCCGCACACTTTCCGCGGCGCCGGGGATACCCTATTCATGGAGCGCTATATCGCCTTCTTCGACCGCTATCTCAAATAACTCCACCACTATGGTGTATCCCTAATAGTCGTCTGTGTAGAGCCTGGTAGTGGTTTCATAAGGAATATCCAGAACGCTTCTGTCGTTATCGGGGTAGTTCAGCACATTCGCCATGGATGTGTGGGTCGCTCCGCATTTCTGACATCTGTAGCCCAAAGCAAGGGCGCCCATCAGCCAAATGAAAAAGAGACATGGTCCAAAACAGGCAAACCACGCACCAGGCAAAACTTCACCCCTTACGCTATATCGAAATATCGTCGCAACCATCGTCGCGCCGAAAATCCACACCAGCATCCTGGGTTTAATCCGTCTGCCAATACGAAACGATCCGCACCGATCACAGTAAAGGCAATGAGCAATTTGCGTGATCGTACTTCCTTCGAACCGAAAACTGCCACCTGTGCCCATGGCTACGCTTCCCATGTTTGCACCTCGAAGCACTTCTCACAAATACCGTTCTCCATATGGGGAGGATCTGCATTGGGGCAGGTCCATTTTTGACACCGGGCGCATTGGACCAGTTCAGTAGGTTTGTCGTAGTCCGTGACAAGAAATGAACTATACTGTTGCCCATTCTCCCCATAGTCATCCCAATATTGATAAGGTTTTGGACTGGGTTTCCCGCAGATATGGCAATAGAAGCGGGCTTGATGGTGCTTCAAACGCTCTGATTCCTGCGCCTGATACAACCTCTCTTTCCTCTCAGCGACAACACCATAAATGATCCCGGCGAGGGAAACAAGCCATACGGCGCCTAAACAAATCCCTATGGTTGGTAGCCAGCGCCAAACGCCATCTGGGCTTTGGATGTTTAGCCAGATGAGGCACGCGAAGCCGAACATGGGCATAATCACAAAAAAGACTAGGCGGAATGGGACATCTTGCTTTTTCATCTTGGGCTTTCGCAGGTGATTGCTGCTCGGCATGGCGCTACACCTCTTACGCATTCGGAAGCAAGGTACAGCCAATTTGCCAGAGTTGCGCCGGTTTCAACGTGAATAGCGGAGATCAGACAACTCCCGCACCCATTCACTGCGCTGGGGTCCTACCGGCTCGGTGCTGAGGCGTCGCAGCAGTTCGATATTGCGCTCTCTTACTTTCCTGAACCCTTCGCTCTGATAGAGCTCTTTCGCCCATTCCAACGCCTGCTCACCCCATAATCTCAATAGCTCAACCGGCCCCTGTTCGACATACTCCTTTTCTGCCCAGTTTGAACCATGCCGTACATCCAGCACTGGTTGTTCAATTCCTAGCAAACCGGGCAAGAGATACAGATTGGATAACATCGTCCGGCGCAATATTCGGGCTGCGTTCGCTCGATCATTCGCCTGGTAAAGCGCCAATGCCCAACACAGCCAATGAAAAGGCTCCCCAATGTCATCGGGAAACTGCTGCTCATACCATTCGAAATATTTGACTGCTCCAGCGGTATCACCCACCAGCAAATACATGGGCCCAATCAAATAGCGTTTCCCATAACCATCGCTGATATAGCGAAACTGCTTGAATTCTTTGCGCAAACTGTTTTCGTAGCGCCTGATCCGTTCTTTTATTTTGAGAGGCTCATCTGAGAATTGCGACATATCGCTCCTTGGCATTCCTAAACTGGCGTTGTCTGTGTGATGTTGGGCGACCAGGCCTTGGCTACGGCGTATTCCTCAAAACCAGCGGCAAATACACCCGGCTCCAAACCGTGATGGTAAAGGTCTGTGTAGCCGTCAACCCGCTGCTGTCGGTCACACGCAGCACGACTGGATGCGCGCCCGCGTCGGCCCTGGCGGGCGTGCCGGAGAGCGTTGCCGTACCGTTGCCGTGATCGGTCAGCGTCAACCAGGCGGGCAGCGTCGGCGCGGTGAGCGTCAGTACGTCGCCGTGGATCAGGTTGGGATCATCGGCGGTGATGGTGTAGGTGTAGGGAGCGCCCTGCGTGGCGGTGGTGACCGGCGTGCTGGTGAAGAACGGCGCATCGTTGACGTTGGCCACGGTGATGGTGAAGGCCTGCGTATCAATCAGTC
>JAPKMR010000095.1 GCA_026645815.1 Anaerolineae bacterium
TGGCGCCTCGGTTGTGATTCTTCCTCCGGCGATACGGGCTGGTTCATTGATGATATCCAGATTTCCTCACCCCTGGAGCCTAATGCTGCCCCCGCGCTCACCGGCGTAGTTCCGGCGATTGTCTCTCCTTCAGAGGAGACGTTGCTCACCCTGCACGGCGAGAACTTCACCGGCATGCCGGCGCTCCAACTCGGCGCGCCCGGCGCGCCCGGCGTCACCTGGTTGCCCTCGGTCACCCTGGTCAGCTCCACGACTCTCACAGCGGTAGCTCCTGCGGGGCTGGCTTCTGGGGTCTATGATCTCACGCTCTTCAACGGCGATTGCCAGACGGCGACGCTGCTCGGCGCTCTCTCGGTAATCGAGTTGGAGCCGCTTACCGGCGTGCTCCTCGAGGGTCCCGCGCTGCTCGCCGTGGGCGAAGCCGGAACATACACGGCGGAACCGCTGCCGTTGACTGCGACGCAACCGCTCACCTTCACCTGGGATAGCGGCGCTGTGGGTGCGACGGCGGTCTACAGCTGGACCACACCGGGTACTTACACCGTGACGGTGACCGCGGAGCAGGCGCAAGGTGGCGCCTTCACTGAGACGCTGACGGTCGAAGTCTACCAACCGTTGACCGGACTAGTGATTGACGGACCGACGGAGCTGCGGGCAGGCGAGGCGGGCGCTTACACCGTCACGCCGTTGCCGTTGAATGCCACGCTGCCGTTGACAACTACCTGGAGCAATGGGACCGTGGGCGCAACTGCCGTCTACAGCTGGACTGTCACCGGTACTTATACCATCACGGTGACCGGGCAGCAGGTACATGGCGCAACGCAAAGCGCCAGCTTTATCGTCTCGGTGCCGCAATACCGGCTCTTCATGCCGTTGATTCTGCGCGGCGGCTGAACGTTCACGCGGTTGGGCTTCAACCCGACCGCCCGCAGCAATGAGGGGTTTTGTGGTGGGGTGAAACCCCACCACAAAACCATCCCAATAAAGCTCCACTTCTGAGCATTTAGGGGTACACTCAACCGTGCTGGTGCGACTCTTGGGTGGAATCAAAGGGAGACCGACGATGGAACTAACGTTGACCACACCTGCCTTGCTATTTCCGGCGCTTTCATTGCTGCTGTTGGCTTACACGAACCGCTTCCTGACGCTCGCCTCGCTCATCCGCGAGCTACACCGCCGCTACCAGATGGACCATGAACCGGGCGTTGCCGGGCAGCTGAGCAATCTCCAAAGGCGCGTCTATATCATCCGCGATATGCAGGCCTTCGGCATCGCCAGCCTCTTTGGCTGCGTGCTGTGCATGTTCTTGCTCTTCGCCGGGCAGCTGCTGGCGGGTGAAATCATCTTCGGTCTGGCGTTGCTGCTGATGCTCATCTCGCTGGGCCTCTCCTTCTGGGAAATCCTGATTTCCGTAGACGCCCTCCGTCTCCAGATTCGTGATATGGAGCCGTAAAAGGTGTCTATCCGAAGCTGTATCCACGTGTTAACATCTTGCTGACCAATACAAAAATCCTGTTCATCCTGTAAATCCTGTCCAAAAATGTCTTTCGAAACTCAAAATCCGCGTGTTTAACATCCTGCTGACCACTTTGAAGGAGGATCACAATGAACCATCCTGAAGCTACCCAACAAGCTCTGGCTTTGCTGCGTCAAGGCGCGCCTTTTCAGTGGGTTATCATAACCCTGTTGGCGCTGGTCGTCTACGTCTACTTCAACGAAATCTCCAAGCAAAACTGGAAGGGCGTCGCCGCGGGCTTATCGCTCTACATGGTGCACTGGTTCGCCGAAATCGTCAACGCCCTCATCCAACACTTCACCGGGCACGCGCTGTGGACCGTGCCCACGGGTACCGCTTTTCTCCTTCTGATTGGGGTGGGGGTGGAGCTCAGTTTGATGTTCTCCGTCGCGGGCCTGGTCTTCAGCAAACTCCTGCCGGAGGACCCCAAGGCAAAAATCCTGGGCATCAATAACCGGCTCTTCATGGCTGTAGCCAATGCCGCCTTCTTCTCCATCTTCGAGATTTTCCTGGCGAAAACCCCCGCCTTCGTCTGGGTCTACCCCTGGTGGGGCGCTCTCCCCGTCTTCATCACCGTCTATATTCCCTTTTTCGTCGTCTCGATGTATGCTTATGATTGGAAACCCGCAATCCAAAAGCGCGTCATCGGCGGCTTATTCGCTCTCAATGCCCTGATGCTCATTGTCTTTGCCGGAATTCTGCAATGGATTTAGAACCCTTGTGCCTTTATACGATTGGTCACAGTGACCATGAACTCGCGGCCTTCATCGGCTTGCTGCGGGAACATGCCATCGTGCACCTCGTAGACGTGCGTTCGCAACCGTACAGCCGGTGGCAATCGCAATTCAACCGCGAGACACTCGCTCCGGCGCTCCGTATGGCAGGCATTGAGTATGAGTGGTTGGGCGATATGCTTGGTGGTCGCCCCGCGGATCCTGCGCTTTACAATCCCGGTGAAGAACGGCCCGATTATGAACGTCTGGCAGCGACGCCCCTGTACCAGGGTGGTATTGAGCGTTTGCTTGAAGGTGCGCGGGCGGCGCGCACGACGATCATGTGTAGCGAGGGCGACCCGTCGCATTGCCACCGGCATTTGCTCATCACGCAGACGCTTGTGGCCCGTGGTATCCACGTCCTTCACGTTCTCCCCGATGGTGACCTTCGGGAGGGGGAGTTGATTCCCCAACAGCTGACACTCTTTTGAGGCCTGTGATGACAATCATGACGCTCGGTTATCATGGAAAGCCCCTGGCGACCTTTGTGGGGCAGCTGCGCGCGGCAAAGGTAGATGGTCTCGTGGATATTCGCTTGCGCAACACCTCACACCTGGCGGGCTATACCAAACGGGATGATCTGGCTTTCTTGTTGCGCGAGGGTTTCGGCATTGCCTATGAACACCGTGTGGAGCTGGCGCCCACCCCTGAGATTCTGGACGAATACCGTCTCACCGGCGATTGGTCCGTCTACGAAGCGCGCTTTCACGCCTTACTTGTCGAACGCGACGCGCTTGCGATAGGGCGTGACCTGCTGTCGCGCTACCGGAATCCCTGTCTGCTCTGCGCCGAACCCACAGCGGATCATTGCCATCGCCGGTTGGTGGCTGAATATTGGGCCGCAAATCTGCCGGATCTCAAGGTAGTCCATCTCTAGCGGGCACGAGGTTGGCGAATGCCTGAGCAAGAGCTTCTGATTCTCGCATTGACACGGATGCGGAGCGGTATCTGCACTGCGGGCATGACCCTGGAGCCTGACCCGATCACCGGGTTGCGCTGGGTGAGGCCCGTGCGCGATTTCGATACCGTGCTATTGGGCGATATGACCACGGTTGAGGGGCAACTGCTCCACTGTGGCGATGTGGCGGTGTTGAACCTGCTCACCCCTCGCCCACAGCCCCCCCACGTGGAAGACTGGGTCACGGATTTCGTCAAGGTTCGTCCCCGGTTTGTGCGCCGTCTCGAAGGTGACCGTCGCGCCCAATTCTTTGCCGCGCATCTGGATCGCGCACCGGAGGAGGTGTTGTGTGAGCAGTCGCGCTCTCTGTGCCTCGTACAACCCCAGCGCGTGTGGGCTTCCTTCACCCTTGATCCTGAATCGGGCAAGTACGAAGCGCGGATGGGCTTTGAGTTGGCTGGCGCTGCCAATCATCCCCGCGCCCTGGCGCCGCGTGGCGTTCCCGTCACCGACTTGAAGGCGCGTGCGCTGGGGCGAGTGTGGTTGGGCGACGCCGGCGCGTTGCACCTGGACCATAATTCGCTTCTGGAGCGACTCTCAGCGCGATCTCTTTATCTTGTGATCGGGCTGAGCCGAAACTGGTCCGGCGAGTATTGGCCGCTGGTTGTGGGTGTGCATAGCATCCCCGACTATGAGGCGACCATTGACCCAAACTGCCTGTAAACTCACTGTTGAGCTTATCGCCAGCTGTCCAAGCGAAGGAGACCCCAGATGGAATCCTATTCTGCCATCCTGCCAGTGCTGGGCTTGACACCCGAATCTGCCCCCGAACTGCCCGCCAGCGAGCGCAATCGCCTGCTCAACTTCCTGCTGCGCTGGGGCTATGCAGCTGAGCTGCACGCCTGCCTGGATACCATCATCCCCCGCAACCGCCCCCTGGTTTCCCTGCTCGACCTGCGCCTGCGCGCATTCCTTGCCCAGGGGGACCCGCAAGCTGCGCTGCACGTCCTCCAGGAGCGCCTTAGTATCAGCAAGGGCACCTCGCTGACGACATTGGCGCTGGAGCTGGAAGTGGCACAGGCACAGGGCGATACTGCCGCCATCCGTGGCCTTGCTGATGCGGTTATTGAGACCGATGCGAGTAGCCCCACCGCCTGGCGCCTGCGTGCCGAAGCGCTGCTGGCATGTGAGCAACGCGATGCGGCGCTCGCTGCCTTGCGCCAGCTCCAGGCGCTCACTCCCACCTCCCGCGCCTACGCCTTGGGGATGGTCGAGCTCCTGCGCCAGCAGGGGGATTGGGTCACGGCAACGGCTTATGCCGTAGGCGCCTTGCGTGAGGCGCAGGAATCCGAACAGCAGCTCAGCATTCCCCAAGTGCGTGCGTTGCTGGTATATTTCCAGGCTAGCGGTGATGCCGCCCGCGCCGCCGATATGGAAGCTGAACTGGCGAGTCGCTATGCGGGCGACGTGGAGCTCCTGCGCCGCGACTTGGGTGCGCGCTCTCCCGCCGCTGCGCCTGAACGCGAACAGGCGGAGGAACTGCCTGCGGCTGAGGTCGTGCCCATGCTGGAGACACTTCCCGTCTCTCCGGCTGAGCGCGAAACTATCGCTGCCGCGGCACGCGACCTGTTCGGCTTTGCGGATTTATTGCCCGGGCAACCGGAAACCATCGCCGCAGTCCTGCGCGGTGAGGACCTGCTGACGATTCTGCCCACGGGTGGCGGCAAGTCGCTCTGCTACCAGTTGCCCGCCTTCCTCGCCGAGCGCGGCGTGACCCTGGTGATTTCGCCTCTCATCGCGCTGATGAAGGACCAGCTGGATTCGTTGCCTGCTCCTCTGCAAGCCCAGGCTACAACCATCAATAGCAGCCTGGAAGGTGATGCGCTGCGGCATGCTCTGGCGCGGCTCGCCGGCGGCAAAATTCGCCTGGCCTATGCCGCGCCGGAGCGCTTGCGCCAACCCTCTTTCCTGCATTTGCTGCGGCAAGTCGGGGTCAACCGTCTGGTCATTGATGAAGCCCATTGCGTGAGCGTCTGGGGGCATGATTTCCGCCCTGACTACCTCTACATCGCGCGGGCGCGGCAATTGCTGGGCAGTCCGCCGGTGCTGGCGCTTTCTGCCACGGCTCCGCCCCGGGTTCGCCGCGATATTGTGCAGCGCCTTGCCGTCGAGGGCGCTGCACGCATGGGCGTCTATACCGGCGCAGTGGTTCGCCCCAATTTACGTCTCTCCGTCTTCTACGCTAAGAACAACGACGCTAAATTGCAGCATTTGCTCGCCTTTTGCCAGGCGCAGACCGGCAGCGGCATCATCTATGCCGGCACGCGCGCTCGTTGCGAGGAACTGACCGCGCTCCTGCGGCGGCGGGGTGTGGATGCCGTGACCTACCATGCCGGCATGGGGGACCGCGCGCGCGTGCAGGATGCCTTTATGGCGGGGCGCACGCGCGTGGTGGTCGCGACGGTGGCTTTTGGCATGGGTATAGATAAGTCCGATATCCGCTTCATCGTGCACTTTGTGCCGCCGCCTTCGCTGGAAGCCTATTACCAGGAGGCGGGGCGCGCCGGTCGGGATGGCTTGCCCGCCGAATGCCTGCTCATGTACAGCGCCTCGGACCGCGGTGTCCTGACGCGCCGCGCCCGCGAGGATCAGATTCCCGTCGAGTTTCTGCGTTTGGTCTACAAGGCGGTGAAAACCCGCCTCGGCGACGCCAACCAGGGAGGCATCCCATCCGGCGACCTGGAGCGCGATACCGGCGCGGACGAAACGCGCGTGCGGGTGGCTCTGGGCCTGTTGGAGCAGGCTGAACTGCTGCGCCGCGGTCCCGATATCCCGCGAAATTTCCTGATGACCTTGACACCCGCGGGCGCGGCGCGCCTGACGCACGCGGATGAGGAGCGCTTCAAGGCTTTCTGTGCCGCTCTCCATCTCAAATCCGAGCAGGCGCTTTTCGTGAATCCGGTGCCCGTGCTAGAGGCGGTGGGCCTGTCCTTGGACACCTTCGAGGAGCAGCTGCTCACCTGGTCCGATGCGGGTTGGCTCCACGCGCACCCTTCCGGGCGCGACCTGGGCCTTACGCTGCTGCCCCCGCCCGCCGATGCTTCCGAACGCGTCGCGCAGTTGCTGGAATCTTACGCGGTGATTCAGGCGCAGCGCGTGGATGAGATTGCCGCCTATGCGCAGACGGCGCGTTGCCGCCATGGCTACTTCAGCGCTTACCTGGGAGGGCAGCCCATCAGCCGCTGCCAGTCGTGCGATAACTGCGTGACCTTTGCCGCCGTCGAAGCCGCGGACCTGCCCGACGAGGATGCGCAGCTGCGCATCGTGCTCGCGCTCCTCGCCGCATCGCACGGTTGGGGGCGGGCTTCGTTGGTCCGCATCCTGCGGGGCGACCCGGAAGCGCCGCCCGCCGCGCGGAACCTGCCCGGCTTTGGGCAGCTGGCATTTCGCTCCGAAGCCGCGCTCAGCACGCTCCTTGCGCGCCTGGAAGGCGAGGGCGCCTTGCGGGCGCGTGTCCTCGACCACGGCGGCGAAGTCCTCGAACTCACTCCCAAAGGGCGCGCCCTTCTAAAGTGAAGCCGCGGCATAATGAACTTTCAAAAATTAACTGGGGTATAACGCAACAGTTCAACAGCGCCAATTCGTGGCGGAAATCTCTTCCTTTTTGGCGACCTCGTTCTACCCAACCATTTTCTTGAACTTCATCCTACCGCGGCTTCTCTCTCTGATTGCTTCTGAATCTTTAGATTCCTTCAGTGGTTTCCGTGTATTCCGTGGTTTTAACCAACCCCTACAATCCCGCGATTTCCAGCCCGCCCTTCAACACCGGTTGAATCAGGCTCTCATCCGTCAGCTCGCAGTACACGCGGATGACGGGTTCCGTGCCGGAAAAGCGCACGAGCAACCAGCCCACCTCGCCCAGCTCATACTTGAAGCCATCCACGGTGACAATCTGGGTCACAGGGATGCCCGCGATGGTCTCCGGCTTTGCCGCCTGAATGCGCGCCAGCGTCTCCGGGCGTTTCTCTGAAGGAAAGCGCGTGTCAATCCGGTCATAGAAATAGTGCTGCCCCAATTTCTCGAAGAGCATTTCTACCAGTTGTGAAGGCGTTTTGCCCGTCCGCACCATGAAATCCAGGAAGTACAGATTCCCCAGAATTCCATCGCGCTCCGGCACATTGCCCCGGAAGGCGTAGCCGCCGCTTTCCTCGCCGCCAATCAAGCCGTCCACTTCCAGGAACTTGGGCGCGATGTACTTGAAGCCTACGCCGGTCTCATGCACCGGCACGCCGTAGAGCTTGCCGAGCTGGTTGAGCATCTGCGTGCTCGAAAGCGTCTTGACGATAGGTCCCCGCTCGCCGCGTACCTCGAGGAAATAATACGCCAGCAGACCGAAGACCCGCAGTTGGTCAATGAAGACGCCATGTTCATCGCCGATGCCCATGCGGTCGGCGTCGCCATCGGTGATGAGGCACACATCGGCGCCGAGATCCACCGTCTTTGCCAGCGCCACATCCACATTCGGCTGAATTGGCTCAGGGCGTTGCATCTCCGGGAAGAAGGGATTGCGCTCCGCGTGGATTTCCGTGATGCGGGTGCTGCCGCCGCAGAGCAGGCGCTGGAACCAGCCCGCCGCATTGCCCCACATCGGTTCCACCAGAATCTTCAGCCCCGCGTTGCGCAGGCGCTCCAAATCCACCAGCTTGCTGATGTGCGCGATATACGCCGGGTCGGGGTCCCACAGTGTGACCAGCCCTTGCGCCTGGGCGGATTTCAGGTCGAGTCGCTGCACATCCGCCACCGAGGCGGGAATCCCTGCTTCGATTTCCTTCAGCCCTGCCGGCGCGATGGCGCCGCCTTCGGGGTCGCGCACCTTGAAGCCGTTATCCGTCGGCGGATTGTGGCTTGCGGTGATATTGATGGCGCCGCCCGCTTGCCGTTCCACCACGGCATAGCTGATGACCGGGGTGGGGGTGTTGTGCGCCGTCAGCCAGACGGCAATACCGTTGCCCGCCAGCACTTCAGCCGCGGCTTGCGCGAAGAACTCCGATTGAAAGCGTTGGTCGTAGCCGATGACGCAGCCCTTCTCAGCCAACCCGTGCTGTTTGAGATAGAGCGCAAAGCCCTGTGCTGCCCGGCGCACGTTGTCGAAGGTGTAGTCCTCTGCAATCCGCGCGCGCCAACCATCGGTGCCGAATTTGATAGTAACCATGGATTTGTCGTTTCTCCTTGAGTTTTCTCTTACCACGTGATATCTGGCAAGAAACTGATCCCAATCTCTGGCTTTTCCAGCTCGAAAATCTCCGCAATCGTCGCACCCACATCGCTAAAGGTCTTGCGCACGCCCAGGTTCACGCCCGGCTTGACCGGCTCACCGAAGACGAGCAGCGGGATGTACTCGCGCGAGTGATCTGTGCTCGGGGTGGTGGGGTCCACGCCGTGATCCGCCACGATCATGGCGATATCCGTGGGGCGCATGGCGGCGCGCAGGGCGGGGAGCGCGGCATCGAAGTCGCGCAGCGCGCCCGCGTAGCCCTGTGGGTCATTGCGGTGCCCGTAAATCATGTCATACTCGATCAGGTTTACCAGCACCAATCCTTTGAAGGCATCCCCCACAAACTCCATCATGGCAGCGATGCTATCCTTGTTGTTCGTGCGGTGTTTGTTCAGGCTGATGCCGGTGTTGCCGAAGAGGTCGTCAATCTTGCCCACCGCCGCCACATCGAAGCCCGCGTCCACGAGTTTCATCATCACCGTGGGGCTTGGCGGCAGCAGCGGGTAATCGTGGCGCCGCGGCGTGCGCTTGAACGCGCCCGGTTCACCCTCGAAGGGGCGGGCGATGACGCGCCCGACCGCATGCGGTTCGCTCAACATGTCGCGGGCAATCTGGCACACGCGATAGAGCTCCTCGATGGGCACAATCCCCTCGTGCGCGGCGATTTGGAACACGCTATCCGCCGAAGTGTAGACGATGAGCTTGCCGGTCTTGAGGTGCTCCTCGCCCAGCTCCACGAGTATCTCCGTGCCGGAGGCGGCTTTGTTGCCCAACACCCCGTAGCCTGTGAGGCGCGTGAATTCCTCCAGCACCTCCGGCGGGAAACCCTCAGGGTAGGTAGGCATCGCAATGGGTGAGTGGATGCCCATGAGCTCCCAGTGTCCGGTCACAGAATCCTTGCCCTTGGAAGCCTCCGCCATCTTGCCATACGCGCCGAGCGTATCCGTGCGGGGCGCGACCCCCATGATATCGCCTAGATTGCCCAGGCCCAGCGCTTGCATATTGGGCAGCTCTAGCCCACCGATGGCGCGGGCAGTGTTGGCGATAGAATTGCTGCCTATGTCGCCGTACTCGTCGGCGTCGGGCAGTTCGCCCACGCCTACGCCGTCCAACACAATCACGATCACACGTTCAATGGTCATTGTTACCTCCCTGTTGCGCGAAACAACCTGCCTGGATCGCACAGCGCTTATGCTCCTACCCTGGCGGGAAAATCTGCCCGCTCACCAACCCCACACCGAACACTGCTAAGCCGAGCGGCAACAGCAGCATCAGATAGTCCCAGCTCCGGTTCCCGGGGCTTAGCGTGGCGCGCTCCGGGTGCTGCGGATCATAGTGCACCGTAATAGCCTTGCCCGGTGGATACGGCTTGAGAACTTCCGCGCGCGCTCCCGTCCGGCCAAAGACCTCTGTTTTGACCTCATACACTCTTCCATTCACATTGTACCGGTAATCCAGGCATGGGGCAGAGAGGCTCGCTCCATGCTTGATGAACCGGTGCTCCCAAACCTCGGCCCTCGTGATCACGCCTTCCACTGTGAGCCAATTGCGTTGCCTCAGACCTGCGATCAACCTTAGCCCGCGCCAGATGAACATCACCGGCGCCACTGCGATGAGCAACCAGCCCAGAGCGACCTGCTGCCCTGCGATGATTGCAGCAAAGAACCCGATCCCCAGCAGCGCGCAGAGCACGACCACCAGGACTTCCCGCTTATCTTCGCTCATGGCATCGCTGGCTCACAAGTCCTTCGTCAGAAAATACCGTTGGTGCCCTTGGGGGAAATTCTCCAGCGTACCGAAGACCTGGTATCCGTATTTCTTGTAGAACTCCGGCGCCTGGAAGCTGAACGTATCCAGATAAGCGTGCCGCGCGCCGCGGCGTCGAGCTTCCTCCTCCGCCAGCGCCAAGAGCTGCTTGCCGTAGCCGTGCCGGCGCAATTCCTCAGGTAGCCACATCAGGTTGACGTAGAACCAGTCCCAATGGGTCTCGCCGATGATCCCACCCATCACTTTGCCATCCGGCGCCCGCACCACAAAGCAGAGCAACTTGCCATGCTGTTCCCCCGCCTGTGCGTTGTTGTATGCATTGATGCCGCCGCCAATCAGGTCCCAGGGCGCTTCATTTTCATAGACAATCTCGTAAGCTTCATTCATCGCACACCTGACCTTTCTTCGCTAATGCTGACTGCTTGCTGCCTACCGCGTCAACCCCGGCGCCGGCGACGCGGTAGGCGCCACAATGTCATTTACCGGTGTTGGTGTTGCAGCAATGCGATATCCGCATCCACCATCATCTCGATCAACTGCTTGAAGCTGACCTCGGGCACCCAACCGAGCTTTACCTTGGCCTTGCTCGGGTCGGAGATCAGCAAATCCACCTCGGCGGGACGCATGAAGCGGGGGTCCTGGCGCACATACGCACGCCAGTCCAGGCCCGCATGTCCAAACGCCACCTCGCACAGCTCCTGCACCGCATGCGTTTCGCCCGTGCCCACGACGTAATCCTCAGGGGTCTCCTGCTGCAGCATCAGCCACATCGCGCGCACATAGTCGCCCGCAAAGCCCCAATCCCGCTGCGAGTCCAGATTGCCCAGGCTGACATGATCCGCCATCCCCAGCTTGATCTTGGCGACGGCATGTGTGACCTTGCGCGTCACGAATTCCATTCCTCGGCGCGGGCTTTCGTGGTTGAAGAGGATGCCCGAGCACGCAAAGAGATTGAAGGACTCGCGGTAGTTCACCGTGATCCAATGCCCGTAGACCTTGGCTACGCCATACGGCGAGCGCGGATAGAAGGGGGTGCTCTCGGTCTGCGGCACCTCTTGCACCTTGCCGAACATCTCGCTGCTGCTCGCCTGGTAGAAGCGGATTGCCGGATCCACGGCGCGTATCGCCTCCAACATGCGCGTGACGCCCAGCGCGGTCACCTCGCCGGTAAAGACGGGCTGTTGCCACGAGGTCGGCACAAAGGACTGCGCCGCCAGATTGTAGACCTCGGTCGGGCGGTACTCGCGCAGCAGCGCCATCAGCGAGCCTTGATCCAGCAAATCGCCGGAAACAATCGTGATGTCGTCCTGAATGTGCTCGATGCGGGTGAAATTTACCGTGCTGCTCCGGCGTACCATGCCGATGACCTGATAACCCTTTGCCAGCAGCAATTCGGCAAGATATGAGCCATCTTGCCCGGTAACGCCGGTAATGAGTGCAGTACGTTGTGTCATAGTTGAAAATCCCTCCTGATTTTGATAGGTTGCGGCAAATATGCGCCCTCGAAGCTTGCCGCTACTTTGTCTTCAAAGGGTTCATGGGCGCGGCAACACCGGCGCCGCGCCCATAAAGCCTGTTCCCCACTGCTCTAGCCGCGCGGCAACCCGATAGGATTGAGCTGCGCCTTTTCCGGCGCATCGCGTCCGATGCGCAACGCGCCCTCAATCGCCAGCCCTCGGTAGCCCTGCGCGACGACGATCATACTGTAAGCCTGCCCCTTGGGTAGTTGGACGGGCAGCGTGAAATTGCCCTGCCGGTCGGTCTGTGTCGAGGTCAAGATGTACTGTGGGTTTTGGTTCTGGGCATATTTCTGCGCGCTCACATTCGGCTTGAGCACCGCCACGGTCGCGCCGGAGATGCCGCGCCCGGTCTGCTCATCCACAATCTGCCCGGAGATTTCGCTATCGGTGTCATCCACCTGGCGCCCGATAATCACGCGCCCTTCTGCAACCACGCGCCCTTCGATAGTCAGCGCCAGATGGTATTCGCCGGATTGAAAACCCTGGGGATTGTTGAGCGCCAGGGTCTTGCGCCCCTGCTCGCCCTCGTTCCAGCGTTGCGTATCCGTCGCGATTGGCGTCCCGTTGAGCACCCAGGTCTGCTGCCAGGTCAAACCGTTCTTCATATTGTCGAACTCAAAGCCCGCATACAGTTCCTTGATACCTTCGGGCAGAATATCCGTCGCTTGAATGGGGCGCCCGTCGCGCGTCACCTGGCTGCTGAACACCAGATCCGTGAACACTGGACCCGTGCTGACCACCGCGGGCGTGATACTTACACCTCCCGGCGCATGGGGCGCCAGGGGCTGCTTGCCCCCACGGCTCTCGTCCCCAGAAGGGCGTTTGAGCGATGACTTGAGCTTGGGCTTACTGCCGCCCGAGGTGCTTCCCGCTGTGCTGGAGCTGGTTTGCGCCGGCGCTGCCGGTAATTGCACGCCTGCTTGCTCCAACAGGGGGCGGATGAGATTGATCGGGCGCAGCCCGTTGATGAAACCGCCGATAGCCATGGGCGTATCGCGTTCGTCAATGCGCCCATCGCGGTTGGTATCCACGACCGGGCGCGCATCCACAGGGGTGATGCCGCTGCCGGCAGCTGCCTGCGTGGGAATACCCACGAGATAGCCATTGCGGTCCACCGCCGTTCCACCGCTGTTGCCGCCCGCGATGGTGGCATCCGTCTTAATCCATGCCCGCCGCTCCCGGATGCCTTCCTCATGTGAGAAGCCCGAGACGCTGCCGCTCGTGAAGGTCACCGTGTCGCCGCCGATGCCGGGGTAACCGAAGATGCGTATCGAATCCCCTAACTGCACCTTATCGGAATCGCCCAGCAGCACATAGGGCAGATTCAGCTGCCCTACAGCCCGTCCATCCAGGCCCGCGACAATCTGTAACACTGCCAGGTCCAGCTGCGGTGATTGTGCAATAACCTTGGCAAAATAGGTGATGGCCGGCGGCTCATCGGAACGCTGTGTGACCGCAATCGCCAACCGGTCAATGGCTGGCGCTGACATCCCTAAGGCGCGTGGATTGGCGACGTGGCAGTTGGTCACGATGATGCCTGAAGGGTGTACAATGGTACCTGAACCCGTCCACGCCGAGGTTAGATTGCCCATCAACCCGCCTCGAAGCGCCACAATCTGCACGGCGCCGCGCATCGTCTTGTCTGCATCGCTAAACCCGGAGCCTGATCCTATCAATTTCTTGCTCATTCATTGCCTCCTATGGATATGATTGTAAATTGGAGTCTCAAGTCAATATTCGATAACTAAAGCCTAAGCATGCTGAAACTTCAGCCTTCCACACTTGAACGCCACTCATTCAGTACATCCTGAACCGTCTGCTCAAACGGTATCTCCGGTTCCCAACCGGTGGCTTGCCGCAGTTTTTCCGCGGAGCCAAAAATCGTCGGCACATCTGCGGGACGGTAACGCTCCGGGTCAATCTCCACGCTGATGGGCACGCGCGCCAGCTCCAGCAGCCGGTTGATGAGCGATTGAATGGTGCGCCCTGTGCCCGAGCAAACATTGTAGACCTCTCCCGGTTGCCCGTGGAGCAGTGCCAGAACATAAGCGCGCACCACATCGCGCACATCCGTGAAGTCGCGCGCCGGGCTGAGATTGCCCACACGTAGCACCGGTTCCTGCAGCCCCGCTTCGATACGCGCCACCTGCTGCGCAAATGCCGGCAGCACGAACCGGGGCGATTGCCCGGGTCCTACATGGTTAAAGGGTCTCATCCGTATCACCGGGATGCCATAGCTGATAAAATACTGGTATCCCAGCACATCTTGCGCCACCTTGCTCACGCTATAGGGGTTTTCCGGGCGCAGGGGGTGCTCCTCGCGCAGCGGCATCGCCTCAGGCGCGTCG
>JAPKMR010000096.1 GCA_026645815.1 Anaerolineae bacterium
AGCAAGGCATTCGCCCGGGGTTGGCGAAGCAACTGATCTGCACAGCGGACTCAACAGGGGACGCAGAAGCCCATTGATCTGCTACGAATGCCCATTGACGGTCGAGCTTCCGCATTTCTTCAATTTGTGCTAGACTTATGCTGGTTCCACTCATAAATCTGAGTTTCACAACAAATGCGATCACTGCACAATCCAAATCCCATCACATTTCAGGAGGTCACCGCTATGCGCCTAGCACGTTGTTTTCTGTGGATTCTCGGTCTCGCTCTGTTGCTCCTTCCCGCAGCACTGCCGATGCAGAACTTGATGGGGGCAGCTCCCCCACCCCGCACGCCCCCACCGCCTGAAGAATGGGGAAAGCTTCCCTATCAAGCCTCACCTGCAAATGCTGCCGCCACAGATCCAGAGATAACGATCTCGGCGACATTTATGGACTGGTCGGCGGTGGTCTACGAGGCAATCGCCGACAACAACTGGGAAATCTATTACAGAGATGCCGCCAAGGAGGTACGCCTCACTTATCACGGCGCCATGGATATCCACCCACGGCTGAACCGCGGCGTCTCGAAAATCGTCTTTGCTTCCGATCGCACCGGCGACTACCAGCTCTACACCATGAACCTGGATGGCTCCGGTGTGACCCAACTCACCTTCACGCCCGCCGACAACGGCAATCCCGCCTGGTCACCCGATGGCAACAAAATCGCCTTCGAATCCTATCGCGATGGGCAGGCGGAAATCTACGTGATGGATGCCAGCGGCGCGAATCAGCGGCGCCTGACCGCGGCTGACGGTCCGGACACCCATCCCACCTGGTCACCTGATGGCACGCAGATCGCCTTTTCCTCTGGACGTACGGGGGGCTACCGCATCTGGACGATGCAGGCGGATGGCAACCAGCTCCGCCAGGCAAGTACGCAGCCCTACAGCCTCTATCCCGCCTGGTCGCCCGATGGGCAATGGATTGCCTATAGCTGCGATAGCAACGGCGACGGTTGGCTGGAAGCCTGGAAGGTCAGGCATGATAACAGCGCGGGGTCTGTGCTGGTCTACAGCGCCCAGCATTATGGCGGCACCACTCAGGATGTCTTGGTCCGCAGTTGGACGCCCGATGGACAACGCGTGGCTTTCACCCATGTGGATATGATCTACTACGAAGGCGAATGGTACTGGACCCGGAGTTGGTTGTCGGCTGCTAGCGATTCTACCAATGCAATAGGCTTGAGCAACACCAAAGTGGGCTGGAATCCCGACGTGCAGACCAAGGATGTCGCGCCGCCCATTGCCACGTTGAGACTGCTACCAGAATACCTTCAGGCAAGCTCGCAGCGCATCCGGTCAGATATCCTTCAAGAAATTGGACCATCGGGCGGAGCATCCATCGAATTTCAGTACCGCGTCAGCGACGGTCCCTGGGAGAGCGAAATCTGGAGCTGGGAGATCATGGAGTTCGTTGGCTACTACTTCCATGACGTATTCGGCAGCGCCGGTTCCGTCATGTCCTTCCGGATCCGCGCTACAGATTTCTCCCTCAATCGGAGCGCCTGGTATCCCAGCGATACCGGCATGGTGGTATCGTTCTACAACAGCAAGATCACGGGACAGGTGGTGGATATGCGACGCACGCCGAACTGCGGCGCCAACATCACCAGCAACCCACCGACGTTGGGTGACCGCACATCAGGCACAGATGGAAACTATACGCAATATACAACGGCATTCGCAAGACACGCCTTTACCATCACGCAGACCGGTTACGGCGCTCTGCCGGCAATGTATTTAGATGCGGATGAGAAGGGCGCCACCGCGGGCATGCCTCAAGTGCAACAGAGCCTCATCACCACCGAAGATAAACCCTTCGTCCATGTACTTCCGCCGCGCCAGAACTTCATCGCCAACGGCAACTTTGAGGCTCCGCTCGCCCCTGCCTGGGAGATCACTGGCACAGCTATGCTGTGGGGTAACGCTGCGCACAGTGGCTACGCCGGCGCGCAGCTGATACAATCCGCCAGCGTCACGCAGACACTCACGCTGCCTGCAGACATCCCCGCGCCCACGCTCTCGCTGCTCTTCCGCTGCGAGGCTGGCTTGCTGGAGGACAGTTTCAGCATTCGGGTGCAGAATTCGACCACGACCACGACCCTCCTGGAGCTCAACAGCAACGCTCCCATAAGCGAGACGCTGGCAGGCGGTTGGATGCACCTGTGGTACGATTTGGACGCGTGGCGCGGGCAGACACTCACTTTCACTCTCAGCCTGGTAGATGTCGAGGATAACCTTAACAGCATCGTACAGGTGGACGAGATCACGCTCGGCGCGTGGGAGACACCCAGCATCACCACGGTGATGCCAGGCAGAATCGAGGCTGGCGCGACCGCGCCTATCACCATCACCGGCGGGAATTTCATCCCGACTCCTATGGTACATTTCGGCGCCACGCCCGCGGCCTCGGTGGAATGGGTGGATAAACAAACCCTACGGGTCATACCGTCTGCCGCACTGCCCTTCGGCACCCATGACGTCATCGTGAGCAATCCAGGGGGCGCGTCAGCAACGCAGCTGGGAGGGTTGCAGGTGGGGCACCGGGTGCTGCTCCCCGTGGTCTGGAAGGTCTACTGATAAGTAGAACGACAGCATCCGTAGCGGGAACGACGTAAGCAAAAGGCCTGACAGGTCTGGGAGACCTGTCAGGCCTTTAGGTTACGAAGGCTTTGTATTTTCAGCCGACGGCTTTGGCCTCGGCCTTGTGCGGCAGCATTTTCGCTGCGACGTTCAAAATGACGTAGGCGTAGAGGGCTGCGCGAACGGGGGTGGTTGGGCGACAGGAAGCGCAAACTGAAGTTTGCGTTACATTGCCAGCAACCAGGGTTGTGATAGAGATATTTGGCTGCACGTCAAATGTGCGAACTGAAGTTCGCGGTACGTTCGCAGCGACGGGGGTTGCGCTAGAGGGGGGCGTCGTTGCGGGCGGCGAGGCACTCGGTGAGGAAGGCGAGGAGCGCATCGGTGTCGCAGTCGAGTTTGCTAGCGGAGATGACGACGGGGGAACCAAAGTGGCGGTATTGCGCGCGGAGGCTATCCTGTAGTTTGGTCGCCCTGGCGATGATGGTGTCCGGGTTGCGGACTTCGACGACGATGAGGCGGTGCTTGAAGAGATTGGTGGCTTCGCGAACGGCAAGGATATCTTTCCAGGGGACAAAGCCCGCGTTGAGCATGTTGGAGCGGTCGGTGATGCCGCGTTCATCAATGCTGAGCGCGGGGCCTTTTTGGGCGGCGTGCCGGATGAGCCAATAGATGGCAGTGAGCGGTACGACGGCGAGGATAACGACGGCGTGGACCCGGAAACTCAGGAAGGCGCCTTCGAACTGCGGGAAGATGAAGCGGCACAGCGCCCAGATGGCGCCGCCTCCCAGCGCCAGGAGGAAGATGACGGCGAGGATGAGGGCGCCGGTCTGGCGCTTCGGCTGGATTTCGAGCGGGATTTGCATGGTTAGGCCTACAGGTGGCATGAGGATGTTTCGGCTCAGCAGGCGGGACGCGGTTCGGCGGCGCGACTTTCGGGGTCCAGGCGGGCTTCGAGGGCTTGCAGACCCCAGTTGAGGGTGAGCGCGAGCGCGGCAACGGTGAGAGCGCCCGCCCAGATTTTGTCGTAGCGCCCGGGCTGCGAGATACCGTCGAAGAGCAATTTCCCCAAGCCCCCCGCGCCGAACTTGGCGCCGACGGTGCCAATGGCGACGGCGACCACGACGGCGATGCGCAGCCCCGCGAGCATGACGGGCAGCGCCAGCGGCAGCTGCACGCGCCACCAGATTTGCCGCGCGCTCATGCCCATGCCGCGCGCCGCCTCCAGGATGGGCATGGGGACGCCCTGCAACCCGGCGACGAAGTTCCGCACGAGGATGACCTGCGTGTAGACGACGAGCGCCACAATCACCGCCCGGGCGTTGAGGCCCAGGAGCGGCACCAGGAGGATGATGAAGGCGATGCTGGGGATGGTGTAGAAGATGCCGAGCACACCCATCAGAGCGGTATTGAAGCGGGGATGGCGATAGGCAAGCGCGCTCAACGGCAGCGCCAGCGTCACGGAGATGAGCAGCGCCGTCGCCGTCATGAGAATGTGCTGCGCCAACAGGCTCAGCACGACGCCGGGATGGGAGAAGATGTAGCTCATGCGGATTCCACGACCCGCGTCGCAGCGCGGATGCGGTCGAGCGTGAGCTGCCCCACGGGAACGCCGCCGGAAAGCACGAGCAAACGCGACGCACCAGACCGCAGCAGCAGCGAAAGCGCCTGCCGCAGGTCAGCGCCGGCGGGGAGCGTGGGTACTCCCACGCCCGGCGCGCTATCCAAAGGCGTCATCGCCGCTTCCACTCGAATCAAGCCCAGCTGCCGCACCATATCCTCCGCGCCGACCAGATGGCTGACGAAGGCATCCGCCGGTTGGGTGAGAATCGCCAGGGGCGTATCGTATTGCACGATGCGCCCCTCGCGCATCACCACAATCTTATCCGCCAGGCGCAGCGCCTCCTCCACATCGTGCGTCACGAAGAGCACGGTTTTGCGCAGCTGGCGCTGTAAATGGAGTAATTCATCCTGCAGCGTGGCTCGCGTAATGGCGTCTATGGCGCCAAAAGGCTCATCCATAAGCACCACACCGGGGTCACCCGCAAGCGCACGCGCCACCCCCACCCGCTGTTGCTGCCCGCCGGAGAGCTGCGCGGGATAACGCGAGCAATATTCCGCAGCGGGCAGCGCTACCAGGTCCAGCAACTCGCGCACGCGCGCCTGAATCCGCTCGCGCGACCAGCCCAACAATTCCGGCACCACGGCGATGTTCTGCGCCACAGTCATGTGGGGGAACAAGCCCACCTGCTGAATGACGTAGCCGATGCGTCGCCGCAGCTGGACCGGCTCAAGCTGGCGAATGTCCTCGCCCTCGAGCGTAATCGCGCCGGAGGTCGGCTCGATGAGGCGGTTGACCATGCGGAGCAGCGTGGTCTTGCCGCAACCCGAGGGTCCCAGCAGCACGACGAAGGCGCCGGACGGGATATCCAGCGTGACCTCCACCACCGCCGCGGCGGTGGCATCCACAAACTGCTTGCTGATCGCTTCGAAGTGAATCGTACTCACGCCGGCTTTGCCGCTAGTCGAGCAGCCCCTCTTGCACCAGGAATTCCTTCGCCACTTCCGCCGGTTCGCGCAGGTTACCGCTCACCTCGTTGTTGAGGCGGCGCACGGTCGCGTCATTCAGCTTCGCCGTGAGCGCGTTGAGGAGGTCGCGAATCTCAGGGTTGGCGTCCAGCGCCTCCTGGCGGATGACGGGAGCGACCTGGTAGGGCGGGAACATGCCCTTGTCGTCCTCGAGCACCACGAGGTTGTAAGCGCTAATCTCGCCATCGGTGCCGAAAGCGACCACAATTTGCGCATCGCCCTCGACCAGACCCTTGTAGCGCAAGCCCTTCTCCACCGGCAGATAAGCCTTGAGCTGGAAGTCGCCGTAGACCTTCATGATGCCGGGCAAGCCGTCCTCGCGCTGGTCAAATTCGGGCGGACCGATCATGGTCAGTTCACTCGCCACGCCGACCAGGTCAGACATGGTGCGCAGGTTGTATTGCTGGGCGACCTCCTGAGTGACGGCGAGCGCCTGCGTGTTGTTCATCGGCGCGGGGTCGAGCCACACAATATTGAATTGTTCCTGGTAACCCTTCAGCACCGCATCGTAGACCGCCTGGCGGTCGCTGCTGACGGGCAGCTTGAGGACGACGAGCAGCCCGGTGCCGGTATATTCGGGGTAGAGGTCAATCTCCCCCGCGGTAATCGCTGCCTGCGCCACAGGCGTGCCCGCGAGGCCGAATTTACGCTCGACGGTGAGGCCCGCATCCTCCAGCAAGAGCGCGTACATCTCCGCGACGATATATTGCTCCGTGAAATCTTTGGAGCCGATGATGATGGTGCCCTTGTCCCCTCCGCCGCAACCCGCCAGCAGAGACAACACCAGCAAGCCCATTAACAAAGTTGTCCAACGTTTCATAGTTAAGCCTCCTTCGAAAAGTTGCTCACGCCAAGACACCAAGACGCAAAGGTAAAAACCAATCTGTGCCTTCCCCGCAAGTGTGATTTTTGGTGGCGGGGCAAGCCCCGCCACCAAAAATCAATCTCATCCTACGCCCCGCAGGGGCGTTTGACACTGTCGCCCCCATACTGAAACACACCCGCCAATTCCCTGTGGTTGGCCAGAGGGAAAGGGCCGGGCAAGAAAGCGAGATGACGAATTCATGGGTGGCAGACCTCGGTGGCGGGAGAGCGGCGCGAGCTGCGGTGGGTGCGCATATCAGGCGGGGAGACCCAGCGCTGCAAGCCACCAAACAGCAGCTCCGCACCAAAAGCCAGCAGCGCCACGGGAATCGCGCCGGTCAACAGAATGGCGTTATCGTACATGGCGAAGCCCCGCGTGATGTACAGCCCCAAGCCCCCACCCCCGATAAAAGCCGCGAGGGTAGCGCTGGCAATCACCTCCACCGTTGCCGTGCGGATGCCAGCGAGCATCACGGGCAGCGCCAGTGGCAGCTCCACGCGCAGCAATGTCTGGCGGGGCGTCATGCCCATGCCCCGTGCTGCCTCGATGATGGCGACGTCAATCGCACGGAAGGCGGCATCGGTGTTCACGAGAATCGGCGGCAGCGCCAGAATAGTCAGCGCGATGGCAGAGGACGCGAAAGATAGCCCAAAGTAGGGCAGCGCCAGGAAGAGCACCGCCAGGCTAGGAATCACCCGGATGCCGCTGAAGGCGTTGATGAGCGCTTGCGCCACGCGCCGCCAGGGCGCGTGCGAGGTCCACACGCCCAGCGGAATACACAGCGCCATCGCCACGCTGAGCGCCACCGCCACGTAACGCAGGTGTTCGCCGGTTGCCGTGAGCAGCTCCTGCGGGCGGGCAGCGATGTATTCGATCATCCGCGCCAATAAAGTTAGCATCGTCGCCTCAGGGTTGCACGGTCAGCATCGCGCCGGCGGTGCGTCCCCAAACCTCGGGGAAATAGGTCTCAGAAGCCACGGCGGGCAGCGCCTGGAACTCACCCGCGAGCACCGCCCGCAGGCGATACGCCACCTGGTAGGTCCCGGCGGGCAGCGCCCGGCTGAAGAAGACCGCGCGCTCATCCAGCAGGTCCGCACGCTCGAAGGGGTTCCAGCGCCCACCTCCGGCTGCACCCACGGCAGCGGCGGAGGGGTCCTGCGCCTGTCGCTCCGTAAGCAGCTCGGGATTCACCGCCTCCAGTCCGGCGGGGTAGAAATCCTCCAGCGTGAGGAAATAGCGCGTCTTGGGCACAATCACGGTCAGGTGTACATCCACAAGGTCGCCGGTGCGCACCGTTTCAACCGGCACGCAAGGGCGCGTCCCGTCCACGGGCAGAGAGGGGTCGGTCACCTGACAATAAGCCCGCTGCAGAGCGATGCCGCGGCTATCCGCCGGCAGCGTTGCCGTGGGCAAATCCAGCACCAGGTGGGCGGTGTAGCTCAGGCGTCCAGCGCCCTCGCCCCGGGCGATTTCGAGCGCGTTGACCTGCCCGGGCAGCAGGGAGGTTCCCGCGGCAGCATCCAGGGTGAGCTGCCAGTGCTGCGTTTGCCGCAAAGTCGCAGCGTTCACCGTACCGCTGCCGAGCGCATTACCGTTGAAGGCCACGCCCCACTCATAATCCGCGCGCAGCGCACCGGTCGCCGTCAGAACATCGGTCAGCGCCAGCAACGACCAGGCGGTTTCCGGCGTGGTTGCCCAGCAGTCGCCGCGCCGCGCCACCAACAGCCAGCGGACGGCGTCGGGAATCAGAGGATCATCGGGCGCCAGGCGCGCCAGCGCCGCCAGCGTCACCGCCGTCGCGCGCACGTCGGTCACCCAGTAGCGGGAATCCTGTTCCTCCCAGCGCGCGCCCGTTGCGGAGCGTTCTGCCGCCCCGCGCAGGGTTTCAAGCAGGGTGGTCACTTTGGCATCCTCAGGCGCCACCATTCCCAGCGCCAATGCCAGATAAGCCTGCCCGGTGATGCCCAGCTGTTCGCGGGCGCCAAAGAGCGCCTCGCCCGCGCCGCCGGAGCGCAGGCGCCCGGCTTCTGCCAGCACGTAGACGGTCAGAGCGTGATTCGGCGTCCACTCGCGCGGCACGCGCAGGGATTCATCGAGGATGACCTGCTCCAGATAATCCAGGGTCGCCGCAAGGGCGCCGGAACGCACGGTGAAGCCCGCGCGCTGCGCCTCCAAAAAGCCGAGCGCCACGTAGGCGGAGAGTTGCAGGTCGGCGGGTGTACCGGCGCCCCAGGTCCAACCGCCATCCGCCAGTTGGCGCCCGTAGAGCCGGTCGAGAGCATCCGGCACGAGCAGCTGCAAGCGGCTTTCCAGCTCCGGTGCGGAGATGCCGGCGCTGCTCAGCGCCCGGTAATTGAGCACATTCAGCAGGAAGCGGCTGACGAGCATCTCGGTGGATTCGTTGCGCCCGCCCTCCACGGCGGTCAAGCCGCTCGCCATGCTCGCGGCGAGCGAAGGCTCGAGCCGCACGTCCAGGCGCGTCGCCGCGCCCGCCCCTTCCGGCACGAAGACGGTCTCCATGCGACTGCCCGCCGCATCCAGCACGCCGGAAAGCCCCAGGACATCAGGCGATTGGTAGCGGTAAACGGGCAGCGCCCCCTCGGGCGCCTGCGCCAGAGAGGGAATGGCGCTATCGCTGTAACCGCCGCCTTCGGCGGAGAAAATCAACCGGGCGGTATCGCCGCCCTGCGTTACGGAAATTCGCCAGGGGACGCGCAGTCGCTCGCCGGCGGGGAGGGTCACCTGCTGCGCCGCCTCACCCTCCAGGCTCACGGCGCCGCCCACATCCAGGCGCACCGTCAGCTCCAGCGGCAGACCGGTGTTGTTGTGAACAACCGCCGCTACCTCAAGCCGGTCGCCGGCGATGAAGAAGCGCGGCGTGACCGGGCGCACGAGCAGGGGCTTGCTGACCACCCACTCGGCTTGCGCCTGCCCCACGCGGGTATCCACGGTGACCGCGCGCGCATCCACTACCCAGGTGGTGAGCGAATCCGGCAGCGGTACGGTCAGCTGCGCCTCTCCGGTTGGACCGGTGCGCAGATGCGCCTCCCAGAAAGCGGTATCGGGGAAATCCTGCCGCAACTCCACCGGCGCCAGCGCGCCATCGCCGCCGCCGCCCAAACCGCCCGCGGAAAGCTGTGTCACCAGCTGGTCGGCATCCTCCGCCACCTCCGCCAGGCTTGCCGCCAACCGGTTGAACAGGGTCAGCAACGAATCGCCCGTGCGCACGCTCAGGCTGCGCTCGCCGTAGAAAGCCTCTGTAATGGAAGAGGCGCGCGCTTCCGCGAGGGCAAGCACGGCTTTATCCACCAACGCCAGCCCCACCTCGGCATCCACACCGCGCCCGGCAGCATCGCGGGTGCGGATGATGAGGGGCACTTCGGCGCCGGGTGCGTAGGGCGATGCCTGTGCGGGAACCAGCTCCACGGTCAGCTGCTGCGCCACCGGTTCGACGGTCAGGTTGATGTAACCCACACGCACGTCCGGCGGACGGGATTCAGACGCGCCGGACTCTGACGCAGCCTTGACCAAGACAAAGGAGACGTAGACGTTGGGCGCAAAGCCCTCCTCAACCGGCAGCGTGATGATGGGATTCGCTTCTGCCACGGCAAAGCGTTGCACCTGCAAAATGCCGCCGCGCTCCACCGTCATCAACACCTCGAAGGGGGGCTGGAAGGGTGTGGGCAGGAAGAGCTGCGCCACATCGCCCGGGCGATAAGAAGCCGCATCCGCCACCGGCACGACCTGTCCTTCGGGTAGACGCCACGCGGCGCCCTCGGGACCGCTGACCCAGAGATAGGTCTCGCTGCGCACGAGCGGAGCTTGAGGAGCGCTTGCGTCCAGAGCCTCGGCGATGAGGACATAAGCGCCGCCCTTAGGCGCAGTGACCACAATCTCGGCAGCGCCGTCAACGCCGGTCTGCACCTCAAAGGTGGAAATCACGGTATCCGTGTAGGTCCAGGTTGCACCGCCGTAGGACTGCGGCGCCGGGCGTTCGATCCAGGTACGCTGCACCAGGGTCGCCGCGACGGCTTGACCCGCCACGCCCGCGCCCTCCCAATCCAGCGCCAGCAGGTCCACGGTGGCAGGTTCGCCAGGGAGCAACAGCGCCGTGCGGGGTTGCAGCCCCAGGTAGAAGTGCGCCGGGTGTACGGTAAAGGCGCCGCGCCCGGAGACCGGGAAGCCGCTTTCGTCCACCACGGTCACCTCAAGGACCCAGCGTTGAGCGGTAGTTTCGGTCTGTCCCTCGGCGGGCGTCAGAACCGCGGGCCAATCGAGCAACCAATGGCCCTGCGCATCCGTGAGCGCCTCACCGCTAGCCACCGGTTCGCGGAAGACGCCCGCAGCGCCCACGCCCCACGACCAGGTCCCGGCAACCAGCGGGTGGAATTCCGCCAGCTCGGGGTACAGCGTCCAGGTCACGCGCGCGTTGGCGACGGGTGCGCCGAAGTAGTAGGTCGCCTCGACCAAAGCCCGCGCCTGCTCACCGGCGAGCAGGTCCATGCGCTCCGGCAGCACGGTGACCTCGAAATCCGGCTTGCGATAAGCCGCGACATCGAGCGGCAGATCCCAGCTCCAGGGACCGAAAGGTCCCACCCCGGCATCGGGCAGCGTCGCCTCCACGGCATACGCGCCCACGCGCGCCGCCGAGGGCAGCTCCAGCGCCGCATCGAAGGCGCCCAGGTCCGAAAGCGCTACGGTTTTGGTGAGCACCACCTGCCAATCGGGGTCACGCAGCGCCAGCGTCACCGCCTGCCCGGCATCCGGCAGGGTATAGTGTACGTCGTCTTCCTCGCGCAGAATGCCGCGCACCAGCACGGTCTGCCCGGGACGGTAAATGGGGCGGTCGGAGTAGAGATAGAGGCGATAGGGATTGAAAGCGCTGTACGAGACGGAGACATCAAAATCCCAGGGGCTGGCGCCCTGATCCCAATCGCTGAGGCTCACGCCAAAACCAGGCGCGCCGGGGGCTCCGACGATGGCAATCACGCGGTTCCACAGGTGTTCCAGGGGATTGATGCGAATCCGCACCAGCCCATCGGCATCGGTCACACCGGCGCCGAGCAACGTCGCGGTGTCATCGAGTAAGCGCACCTCGACCGCCGGGACGGACACGCCGGTGCGCAGGTCCGTCACCCACACCAGGGCTTCATCCTGCGCCAGTTTGAGCGTCACGTGCCGGTCCACCACAGCAAAGCGCAGGTTAGTGCGCCACATGCTGTTCTCCGCCACGTCCCAATCCAGGCGGTAGAAGCCTGTGGGCAGCGGCGCGCCGCGCGCTGTCAGGGTGACCGGCGCAACGGAGACGGCATTCGGGTCCGTGCGATAGGTCTGCGACCAGCTGCGGTTCTGCCGCTCGGTGGCGCCATCGCCGGAGATGAAGTTGCGCTCCGAGAGCGTGCCCAAACGGAAATCCGCGCGGGAGATGTTGCGCGTGAGGAAATAGAACAGCGGTTCTGCCGTCGCATCGAAGGTGAGCAGCTCGAGCGTGGTGGCAGGGGAAAAGAAGGGCGACTCATCGCCGGTGGTGAAACACCCGCTCAGCGCTGTGGTTGAGGCGTTACCGTAGCGGTCGAGCACGCCGGGCCGCACCTGCACGCAATAGCGCGTGCGCGGCGTTTTCTGCCACGAGAGGTGCAAGACACCGCCATCCCAATAGGTGTAGGAATCGGCAGCGGTGACTGCCGGGGTGATGATAATTCGGGGCAATAGCGTGACCTGGCTGATGGCGCCTTGAAAGCTGATGCGCACCGATTCGTAGAGCTCCACGTTGCGCGCGCCATCGCCGGGCATTATGGCGACGGGTTCGGGGGTGGGCACCGTGCTAAAGGACCATTCCTGCGCCGCCTCGAGGGGCAGACCGGTCCAGGATTTAGCCTGCGCGCTCACCCGCGCGGCGTAGCGCGTGCCAAGCGCGAGACGCTGCGTGGGGGTGAAAACCAGCTGCGCGCCGCCATCCTCCCAGACCAGGGTACCCGGAACCGGTTCGCCGTTGAGCGCCGCCACGGAAAAGGCCGCGGCAGTCGCCACAGGGTCCATGGGCGTGCTGAAAGTCACCCGCACCGCCGTCTCCAGCGGTTGGTCGAGGCTCTCGGCGGCGGGGAAGAAAGCCAGCACGCGCGGTTTGGCGATGGAGAAGCTCCACGTCACGCCCTCGGCGAGGGTCGCGCCATCCACGCTCGCAATGCCGGCGGGGAGCGCCACGGTATAGCGCCGTCCCGCATCCCAACCGGGCGAGGGGGTGAACCGGTAGACGGAGGTGTTCAGCCAGAAGCCCCCGCCGCTCACCTGCGGGGAGAGCTGCAGTGGCAGAACGGGGCAAGCGGCAGTCGCTCCCGCGGGCTGCCCGGTGCAATTGACGGGCACGATTGGGCGGTTGAAGGTGAGCACCAGAGGCGCATCGCCGCGCAGTTCCGCGGCATCCGGCGCGGGACTGAGGTCGGTGACCTCAAGAGGACCGAGGGTAGAAAAGGCGAAGCCCAGCGGTTGCCCAAGCGCCAACCCCTCGGTGGAACGCGCGGTATCGGCGAGGGAAACGCGGTAGCGAGTCTCGAGCGCGAGCGCTTTGGGGCGGAACTGGAGGGTGCGCTCGTCCTGCCAGATGAGCTCGCCCGTGACCTCGGGCGTGACGCGCAGGGCGGATTCGACGCTGGCGCGGTCCATGGGGCGGTCGAAGCGCAGCTCGATCAACGCGGCATCCGGCGCGACTTCCTGTCCGGGCAGGGGGCGGAAGGCGACAATTGCCGGAGGTGTCTCGGGAATGACGACCGTGGGCACAGGGACCTCGGTCACCTGAGCCGTGGGTTGAGGTGTGGGAACTGCCAGAGGCAGGGCATTACAGGCGGTCGCCCACAGGGAAAGCGCGAGCGCCAGCACCGGCAAAAACGTCCGACCCCACAATCGCATACGGTCCATCAAAAGCCTCCAGAAAGAGTCTACGGGGTGCTGCGACGGAGCAAGAGTCGGTTGCTCCTCAGGAGCTAATCATAGCACAAGCGGCGCGGTAACGCAAACGGCTACGGTATAGGGGGTGCGTTTCAAAACGGGGGTAACAGAAAGACCTGACAGGTCTGGGTAGACCTGTCAGGTCTTTAATGAATGATTATTATTCGCCAATAAGGTTCACTTCGCCAATGCCCGCTTGAACGCTCACGTAGAGCGTGACCTCGGATTCGCCGTAGAGGCTATTGACGTAATCGTTGCCATCGCGGGTCAAACCCTGAGTACTCACGCTGCCCAAGCCCTTATCCACGCGCACCCGCACGCCGATGTTTTGCGGTAATTGGATGGTGGTTTCGCCCAAACCACCGCGGACGTTCACGTCCACATCCTGCTCCCAATCGCCGCGCAGGTCCAAATCGAATTGCCCCGCGCCCAAATCCGCGTCCAGGCGTTCGAGGGTGCGGTTGCCGTTCAGGTCCACCGTCATGTCGCCAGCGCCGAGTTTGAGGTCCACGGTGCGCACACGCAAGCTGCCCAAATCGAGATCGCCACTCCCGGCGCCAATCTCGGCGCGGAAGAGCATGGGCACGGTATCGTTAAAGCTCAAGTCCCACTCGTAGCGCACTTCCTCGTTGAAGGGCATATTGCGGGAAGAGGGCTGCGCCACCTGCAGGCGACCGTTTTGGACTTCGATTTCGGGCGCCCATTCCAGGATGTTGTAGGCGAATTCCGCCTCCAGTAGCTCGTCGGCGCCGCCGTCCACATCGAGCTCACCGGCGCCCATGGTGATCAAGACCCGCAAGTCGGAGCCATCCCCAAGGTCATCCACGCGCGCCAGTTCCACCACCTGCGACGTACGCTGTAACTCGCCAACCTCCGCGCGTTCGACGCCCACGTCTATGTTGACGGTTCCGCAGCCCACCGACAATAAAATCAACACAGCGATGATGACACCGATTGTTTTTCGCATCTCCAGCCTCCAAGCCAACAGGGTATGTGTTTACAAACATTATACGCCCACCGGTGGGAAAAGGTTGCACAGGGGTATGCACGGGTGCGTTTCAAAACGGGGGCGAAA
>JAPKMR010000097.1 GCA_026645815.1 Anaerolineae bacterium
ACGCAGATGTTTGAGCGCTGACAAGGGTCATTTGCAAGATGCTAATCTTATTTTTCCCAATATTCTGTCGTATACCCAATACAGTCGGGTGTAGGGGTGCGTTTCAAAACGGGGGTGAAAATCTCAGGCGCCCCTACAGGGCGCAGGAGAAAGTTGATTTTTGGCGGCGGGGCAAAACCCCGCCGCCAAAAATCAATTTTCTCTAGATTTCCACCCCCGTTTTGAAACGCACCCGCGACCTTCATTCGTGTTGTCATGCCCGGCGAAACAGATACAATGAACTGACAGTGTTCAATAAGGAAATCTATGGAAAGACCCCAAAGATTCAAAGTCATCGCTTGTGAAATCCTGTTTCGGGAGCTCTGTTATTGCGCCGCGCATTCCCGACACTGCATAGATCTTAGCTTTTTGCCCAAAGCACTGCATGATATCGGGGCAGGGCCAATGTCTGAGCGTCTCCAAGAAGCAGTGGACGCTGTAGACCCTGGCGCCTACGATGCGATTCTTCTGGCGTATGGGCTATGTAATAACGGTATCTGCAATCTCCGCTCCACTCTGCCACTCGTCATTCCCAGAGCGCATGATTGCATCACACTGCTCCTCGGCTCCCGAGAACACTATCGGGAGCTCTTCAACCGTTACCCGGGCACGTACTATCAATCCACAGGCTGGATCGAACGCGCTACAGATCCCAATAGCCAACCTGGCAGCATTACAGCACGATTGGGTATTAGCTGTGATTACCAGGTCTACGTCGCCAAATACGGAGAAGAAAACGCCCGTTATCTTATGGACATGCTCGGCGACTGGCTAAAGCACTACCAGCGCCTGGTGTACATTGATACAGGTTTTGGTGATTTTCAGGCCTATGCCCATGCCACCCAGTGCAAAGCTGAAGAGCGTGGTTGGGCCTATGAGTGCGTACAAGGCAGCACAATCCTGTTGCAACACCTGCTCAACGGTGAGTGGAATGCTAAAGATTTTCTCGTAGTGCCACCGGAGACCCTCATTCAACCTACTTATGATGATAGCATCATCGGTTACGTTGAGTGATTTTTTACCCCCGTTTTGAAACGCATCCATACGACTTTTGTCAGAGATAGATACACAGATTTGTGCTATGATTATGAATAGGTGAGAAGCGCACAACAAGCTATCGTCGGATTTTTTGTGCGTTCCTCTCGAAATACACCCATTTTCAAAGGAGGCGTTATGTCAATGTTCTGTTATCAGTGTCAAGAAGCGGCTAAAAACGAGGGTTGTACCGTTCGCGGCGTCTGCGGCAAATCTCCGGAGGTGGCTCAGCTACAGGATCTGCTAATCTGGCTGCTCAAGGGAATTTCCTTTTGGGGTGTGCGCGCGCGCCCGATGGGCGTCACCGACTCCGAAACCGACGTCTTTATCGTCAAGGCCCTTTTCGCTACCATCACTAATGCCAATTTCGATCCAGAACGCTTTGCAAGCCTGATCAAAGAGGCAATAGAGCGCCGTGAAGCACTGCGAATCAGAGCACAAGCTGCCTGCCGCGTAGCACACGGCAGCGACTGTAATGGCGCACCACCAGACCATCGCGGTTGGACTCCTGCAGATTACGATGTGGCGACACTCGTCGCCAAGGGGCAGGAAGTGGGTATTATGATGGACCCCGATCTTAACCCGGATATCCGTTCTCTGCGTGAGCTGTTGATCTATGGGCTAAAGGGACTTGCAGCCTACGCTGAACATGCCTATGTCCTGGAACATACCAACGATGCATTACTGGCTTTCGCGCAGGAAGTCCTCGATGCCACCACAAATGACGAACTCGGCGCCAACGAACTTGTCGCCCTGGTGCTCCGGACCGGCGAAATGGGCGTGGAAGCTATGCGCTTGCTCGATGAGGCTAACACCAGCACCTACGGGCATCCCGAGCCTACACAAGTTGCACTGGGGGTGCGCCCTGGGCCTGGCATCCTCATTAGCGGACATGATTTGCGCGATCTCGATGAGTTGTTACAGCAAACCGAGGGTACGGGCATCAATATCTATACCCACGGCGAGATGTTGCCGGCTAACGCCTACCCCGCATTCAAGAAATACGCGCACTTCGCAGGTAACTACGGCGGTTCATGGTGGCACCAGCAACAAGAATTCGAGGCATTTGGCGGTCCGATTTTGATGACGACCAACTGTATCGTGCCCGTGAAAACGAGCTATGAGGACCGCATTTTCACTACCGGCATGGCAGGTTGGCCTGGTAGCCCTCACATTCCTGATCGCGAACCGGGGAAGCAGAAGGATTTCAGCGCCATCATCGCCAAAGCGCAAACCTGTGCTGAGCCCAAGCAGTTGGAGGAAGGCACGATCCCCATCGGCTTTGCCCACAACACCGTGATGAGTGTTGCAGATAAGGTCATTGCCGCAGTGCAGGCAGGCGATATCAAGCGCTTTGTGGTCATGGGGGGCTGCGATGGACGTCACAAATCCCGGGATTATTTCACTCACGTAGCCGAAACGCTCCCGAAGGACCACATCATCCTCACCGCAGGCTGTGCCAAGTACCGCTACAACAAACTGGATTTGGGGACTATCACCAGCGCCGATGGCACCCTAACCCTTCCGCGAATCCTGGATGCCGGGCAGTGTAACGACTCGTACTCCCTGGCTTACATTGCCCTGCAACTCAAGGCGGCATTAGGCCTGGACGATATCAACGACCTACCCATCTCCTACGATATCGCCTGGTACGAGCAAAAAGCTGTCATCGTCCTGCTGGCGCTGCTCTACCTCGGAGTCAAGCATATCCGGATTGGACCCACTCTGCCAGCATTCGTCTCCCCAGGTGTGTTGGATGTGCTCGTAAAGCATTTTGATCTCAAACCCATAAGGACCGTAGAAAAAGACGTCGCTGCCATTGCGGCAGGACAGTAAAACAACTCAAACACGGATGGCGGGTCAGGCCCGCCATCCGTGTTTTTCGACAAAATCGCGACTTCACCACGCTCAACACGTGAGGTGAAACAAGCCAATCACCTTGCCCTTGGCTTCATTCCAGTACTTGATCGCTTCGCCGGTTGGCGCTAGAACTGTACGCACACCCCGCTTCTCAAAATAGCGCTGCGCCTCATCCGAGAGCTGCGCTTTGCCATAACGACCCGTCCCCAAAATCAGCAGCTCGGCGCCCTTTTTGTAAATCTGCTTTGCTTCATCAAGCGATACCTTATGCCCTGTGCCAAAGACCTTCTTTGACAACCGGCTCTTCCGTTTGCGCACCTTGCCATCCCAACGCAACAGCACATCGTGCTCATAGGTTTCCCCGGCAATGCGCATCACACCGAATTTGTATTTTTCAATCTTGGGTTCCATAATCCCCCCAGTCTGCATACACCAGTGAAGGCACTACACCAAGTCCTCCCTGCGCAGCAATGCTTCCAGTCCATCCAAGAGCGCATGTACAGACGCAAGCACAGCACCGCCATCGCCGCCAGCAGCAGTCAGCACAGCATCAAGTTGTACCGACATCTCCTCCGGAAGCTTCGCGCAATACCGCTGCACATACTGCACCAAGCGCTTCTCTCCAGGATGCGGTAAACGATTCACCGCACAAAGGATATCAAAATAACTGGCAAGAAGCGCGGCTATTCGATGATTGATGCTCACCCTGTCGTTACGGGCAACAGCAGACCTGAGCTGATAGACATAGGATGAATGCGTATCCCGCAAAATGGGCCAGTTTTTCGCCACAATTGCCCGTCGCAACCCCTCGGGATAGAACACATCAACCCGCGCCTGTAAATTCCTGAACCATCCCTCCCGATCAAAGAGGATGCGCGAGACGCGCACATTGTACCAAAAACAGGTTGAGTAACCCACCGAAGCCTCATGTTGCTCTAGAACGCGCGTCAGTTGCGCCTCAATCCACTCTGGAGAGCGGTACATAATATCCACATGAAGGCCCGTCGTAGAATCCTGCCACTCATCACCCGGTTCCCAAAAACGGTTATCAATCTCCAGACGATCCGCAAAAGCTAGCGCCAACTCGCGACGCACCTCTGGAACAATCTCCATCGTGGTATAGACGTAGAGATCATAATCGGAGCTCGCGTCAGTAGTATCTGCCGTCCGCGACCCTGCCAGCGTTACCGCCGTGACCGGTGCAAGAGCAGCAAAACGCTCCGCAATCGCCAACGCCACGTCCGGACCATCAGATTGTGCTTTGGGGTTCACTTTGCACATCCTCCACGGTCCCCGGACCATCTTCCATGAGCAGGAATCGGTTCAACGCCCGCAAGACGGCTTTGAGTATCATCTCTCCCAAGGGGACCAGGTGAATATCAATGAAGAGATTCTCCTCAGGAATCTCATCATCAAGTTTGCGGAGCTCTTCACGGAAAATCACCAATAGCCGATCTTCGTGATCAATGAGGAATTGCGCCAGGTCCCGGCGAGCCAACCGGAACGCCGTCTCACGCATTGCGCGTCGAAACATGAACACCCCCGCTTCATCTACACTTTAGGAAAAGTGCTATGGGTTGCCGGGTAAGGCCCGGCAACCCATAGCATTCAATCAAAACAAAGTTCTTAACTATCAGCCACTTTCCTCAGTGAACGGGAATTGGCTGAGCGAAAGTCTTGTCCGGCTCAACTAGAGCGCGATTTTTGCACCCAACACTTTCAGGAAAGCTGCCAACCACGCCGGATGCGCAGGCCATGCCGGCGCCGAGACCAGGTTCCCATCCACATGCGCCTGATCCACCGGAGTCGGCACAAAAATGCCCCCGGCATTCGTCACATCAGGGCCAACTGCGGGATAGGCTGTGCATTCCTTGCCCTCGAGCACTCCGGCAGCTGCCAGAATCTGGGGACCATGGCAAATTGCAGCAATGGGCTTATTGACATCCGCGAAGTGTTTCACGATCTTGATGACATCGGGGTTAAGACGAATGTATTCCGGCGCGCGCCCACCCGGAATCAGCAGCGCGTCATAAGCCTCGGCCTTAATCTCCGCAAATGTGGCGTTGAGCGCGAAATTGTGTCCCGGCTTCTCACTGTAGGTCTGATCGCCCTCGAAATCGTGAATAGCAGTGCGAATTTTATCGCCTGCTTTCTTGTCGGGGCAAACAACATGCACCTCGTAGCCCACCATCAGTAGCGCCTGGAATGGCACCATGAGTTCGTAATCCTCTACGAAATCACCCGCCAAAATCAAGATTTTCTTAGCTCCCATGTGTTGTCCTCCTGAGAATGATGATAGGGATCTCATGCCGTAATAACCATTTCACACAGTTCTGCGGCGACCAAAATCTATTATAGAGCAGCCTTTTCAGGTCGTCAAGGCAAATTTTCAAAAGGGCGTGAAAATCTCAGACGCCCCTACAGGGCGGAGGAGAAAGGTGATTTTTGCGGTGTGGCTGCGCCACACCGCAAAAAATCGCTCGAAGAAAAGGCATTTACACGATAGTCGTCTTGCTTTTACCTCAAAGTTGAAACGCACTCCAATGTGGGATTTCGTAGCAGGTCGCTGACCGAAACCGCACCACGCCCCTTACGTTGCACCTGAAGCGCGAGCAAGGCATTCGTCCGGGGTTGGCGAAGCAACTGATTTGCACTGCGAGCCTCACAGGGGACGCAGAAGCCCGTTGAACTGCTACGAATGCCCAATGTGTGACATGATTGACGATTGTGCCGCGCACAGTATACTTAACGATGTCCCGGAGCAAACAACATCTGGAGCACACAAGCCACCGCAGTTATTATCGGCGCCGGTTAGTGAGCTTCGCTGCGTAGCACTTTACTGGTACCATGGGTCAACTCATAAGGAGCATCACGCTATGCAAGTACAGCTCTTCATCACCTGTCTCGGCGAGAATTTCTTCCCTGAGATGCTCGAGAAAATGGTCACCCTCCTCGAACGCCTCGGCGTAACGCCCCACTTCCCACCTGAGCAAACTTGCTGCGGGCAACCCCAATATAACAGTGGCTTCGAAGCCGAAACACGCAGCATGGCGCGACGCTGGATGCAGACCTTTAGCCGCAAGGGAGAACCCATTGTCTCACCCTCTGGTTCATGCGTGGAGATGGTCCGGCACTACCCTCATCTTTTCCCAGAAGGCAGCGCAGAACACGCCCTCGCTGTGGATTTAGCCGCGCGCACCTTCGAGTTCACAGAGTTTCTCGTGCGCCATTTAGGTGTAACCGATGTGGGAGCGCGCTTCCCTCATCGCGTGACCTACCACGCCTCCTGTCACCTGTTGCGTGGCTTGGGTTTGCGCAACGAAGCCAAACAATTGCTTGCAGATGTGCGCGACCTGGAGCTCATTCCCCTCACTGAAGAGGAAACCTGCTGTGGCTTTGGGGGTATTTTCAGCGTGCTCTACCCTGAGGTTAGCCGAGCGATGCTGGAGGACAAAGTGCGCCATATTGTCGCCACTGGCGCAGAGTACGTCGTTATCGGTGAGGCGGGTTGCCTGATGAATATTGCCGGGGGCCTGCAAAAAGCCGGGTCTCAAATTCGGCCGATTCACCTGATCGAGGTTCTCGCTGCTCAAGGAGGTGCATGATGAGCGATTCGCCCACCACACCGATTAAATTCCGATGCTACACACAGAGCCTTTCACCTGCCATCCCAGATGCAATCCAGCAAGCCACAGGTCAGTTCTTCGAAAAGCGCAATGCACGCGTCGCCGAATTACCTCAATGGGAGTCGCTTCGAGATGCCGGTCACAGACTACGGCTTCACACCCTCGAACATCTGGATGCCTATCTGGAACAAGCTGCCAAAAGCCTAGCTGCCGCAGGAGCGCAAGTACATTGGGCCAGCAACAGCACCGAAGCGAATGCTATAGTTATTGATATTGCCCGGCAACACCGCGTAAAAACGATTGCCAAAGTTAAATCCATGGCAACGGAGGAAATCGCCCTGAATAGCGCGCTCCAGGCAGCAGGATTCCAGATCACAGAAACCGATCTGGGCGAATTTATCATCCAGCTCGCCGGGGTGGGACCATCCCATATCGTCGTTCCTGCCGTTCACCTCACGAAGGAGGAAATCGCCCAGCTCTTTGAGGAAAAACTGGGCGTAGAAGCCCCGCCCGATCCCGAACAGCTCACTGCTATCGCGCGCGCGCGGCTCCGCGAGGTATTTCTGACAGCGGATATGGGCATCTCCGGGGCGAATTTTCTCGTGGCGGAAACCGGCACGCTAGTCATGGTAACCAACGAAGGCAATGGACGCATGTGCACCACCCTACCTGACCTGCACGTCGCCGTCGTCGCTATTGACAAGATCGTGCCGGATTGGGAGAGTCTTGCCACCCTGCTAAAACTGCTCGCCCGCAGCGCCACGGGACAGAAGCTCTCCACTTACACCGGCTTCATCACCGGTCCCCGCAAGGCAGAAGGCGAACACGGTCCGCGCGAACTGCACGTCGTATTATTGGATAACGGACGCAGTCGTATACTTGCCGACCCCCTCACCCGCGAAACTCTCAAGTGCATTCGCTGCGGAAGTTGCCTCAATGTTTGCCCGGTGTATAAGCAAGTTGGCGGTTATGCCTATGGCTGGTTTATTTCAGGCCCTATCGGCGCAGTGTTGACCCCGCAACTGCTGGGAACAGGCATCGCCGCAGAACTCCCCTATGCTTCGACTCTCTGTGGCGCGTGTGCAGAGGTCTGTCCCGTGAAAGTGCCGCTGCTCGATCTGCTGCGCCATCTACGCCGTCGCGTTGCCGAAGGGGACGCCACCAATGTTGCAGTGATCTCACCGGTACTCAAAGTAGCAGCTCGGGGTAGCGCGATAGCTTTAGGCACGCCCTGGCTCTATCGCCTCGGCACGCGACTGATGCCGCTATTGCAGACACCCTTACGCCGCGGCAATTGGATTCCAGCTCTCCCAGCACCACTCAATCGCTGGACCGCAGTGCGCCCCTTCATGCCCTTCCGCGCGCGTTTTCGCCGCTGGTGGAAACGCCGTGAAAAGGACCAGGAATGTAACTCGAGGTCTAGAGAGGAACGTCAATGAGCCAATCAACGCGCTTCAACCCTGTTCTTGAGGCAGTGCGGCGCTCGCTGGGACGCGAGCGGAACGCAACACCGGCGCCACGTCCACCGCTACCCCCGGCGCGCACGGCAGGATCATTGCAAGCCGAGATTGCGGTCCTGCTACACGAAATAGAGAACGTCGCAGGACATAGCCAACGCCTGCCGGTGGACACGCTTGACGCTGCTCTCCAGGAATTGGTACGTACAGAAAACATCCGTACCGCAACCGTCTGGAATACCCCAACCCTGCAACGCCTGGGAATCGCCGGAAAGCTGGAACAAATCGGAGTGAAACTCGTACCGCCCAATGCAGACAAGCATGCTCTCGCGCAATGCGACCTTGGCATCACCGAAGTAGATTTCGCCATACCCGATTCAGGGACGTTAGGATTACTCTCCGGACCGGAAAAACCCCGCGCCGTATCGTTACTCCCTGCGGTTCACCTGGCGCTTCTGACACCCGCGGCGCTTCGCCCCGACCTGCATCAAGTCTTTGCCGAGGCGCAACACCACGACTATTTGATACTCATCACCGGACCCAGCCGGACCGCCGACATCGAACTTACCCTTACCCTGGGCGTGCATGGACCAAGAGAACTCTACGTGTGGGTGCTCGAGCACGTTGAAGAGTAAAAACTGCAATCTGCCGGTGAGCGCGCGCGTGCTGCAGAACCTATTCCTAAAGGACTAACCATGGACCTAAACCTCAACAAAATGCGTACCCCAGAATACCGCGCCATGCTGGCGCAGTGCATTCACTGCGGACTATGCCTGGAAGCCTGCCCCACCTACGCCGTCTTTGGCACTGAAATGGATGCGCCACGCGGGCGCATCGTGCTAATGAAGGCCGCCGCGGAGGGTACACTTTCTGCTGAGGATTTTCTCGGTCCCTATGCAGAGCATCTATTGCTCTGTTTGGAATGTCGCGCGTGCGAAACAGCCTGCCCCTCCGGCGTTCCCTACGGCGCCCTCATTGAGGGGGCGCGCATTGACCTTGAGCAGCAACGGCGCGCCAGCGGGAGCGCAGGACCCGTTGAGCGTTTCGCTACCTGGCTTGGCCTCTACCAGATGATGCCCCACACAGGTCGCCTCAAAGCCATGGCCCGGCTGATGACACTCTACGAAAAGAGTGGGCTACAGAAAGCGGTGCGCGCGCTCAATATCCTCCCGCAACCCCTCAAGGGTATGGAAGCTATCCTTCCCCCTCTCAACACCGGTTTCCTCAAAACTGGCACACCTGCCCTCGCTATCGGTGAGCATCGAGGCAAAGTTGCCTTCTTCACCGGTTGCATCCAGGAAGCTTTCCTCACCACTATGAACGCTGCGAGCGTCCGCGTCCTGCAGCGCAATGGTTATGAAGTACATTTCCCGAAAACCCAAACCTGTTGTGGGGCAGCGCAGCTGCATACCGGGCACGAAACCCTTGCACTCGACCTGGCGCGCCGCAACATTGACGCCTTCCTTACCGGGGATTACGATGCTGTGATCAACAACGCGGGTGGTTGCGGCGCACAACTCAAGGAATATGCGCACATGCTCAAAGATGATCCCGACTATGCCGAGCGTGCTCAACGCTTCGTCGCACTGGTGCAAGACTTCAATGAGTTTATGGCTGCACACCTGAACACGCCCCCTCAAGGCGCGTTACCCATTCGCGCGACCTATGCCGACTCCTGCCACCTGCGCCACGGACAGAAGGTCATCACACAACCCCGTGACCTGCTGCACGCTATTCCAGAACTGGAACTGGTGGAGCTTGCCAAACCCGATCAATGCTGCGGCAGCGCCGGTATCTACAATATCGTTCATGCCGAGACGGCTAACGCCATCCTCGATGCGAAAATCGCCGACATTGCCGCCACCGGTGCAGACGTGCTTGCCGTGACCAACACGGGTTGCGCCATGCAGTTGATTTCCGGCATCCGTCGCGCAGAGCTTCCCATCAAGGTTCTGCACATCGCTGAATTGTTGGAACTATCCTATCGTGCGGCGGCGGTTGAGAACCTGCGCGCGCCCCACCCCCTTCCCCAACCCCATCGCATCAATCATCGAACGCTGTTACCGCGCCTGCGTTCCCCCAAACAGCCACAACTGCGTGCACTGGCGCAGCGCCTCGGTCCCGGCAGGGTTATCAGCAATAACACCGAAATTCGCGTCTACGAGCGCGATGCTGCGCTCGAGCGTGGACTCCCTCATGCCGTTATCCTCCCGCAAAACACCGCAGAAGTGCAGACAACGGTCTCCTGGGCTCGAGAAAACGCCATGCCTATCATCGCCCGAGGCGCGGGCACAGGGCTTGCCGGCGGGGCTGTAGCCGAGAGAGGCGGCGTCATCCTGGAACTTGCACGTATGAAGGCCGTCACCGAGCTAGACATCACAGGACGCAGCGCTGTAGTACAGACCGGCATGATCAATCTCGCCTTCGATGAACTGGTAAAAGCCCACGGTCTCTACTTTCCAGCCGACCCCGCGAGTGGGCGTACCGCGACACTAGGGGGCAATATCGCCGCTAATGCTGGGGGTCCACATTGCTTCAAATATGGCGTCACCACTAACTACATCACAGGTCTAGAAGTCATTCTTGCTGATGGGCGCGCCATACACCTGGGCGGACGCGCTCTGGATCTGCCGGAATACGATTTTGTGGGCCTCTTGAACGGCAGCGAGGGCACGCTGGGCGTGGTCACCCAGGCTGATATCAGGCTCGTAGGCAATCCCCCAGCCCTCCTCACGTTGCGCGCCGCATTTAACTCCATCGAGGGTGCGGGAGACGCGGTCTCCGCGATTATTGCCCAGGGGCTGATCCCGGCGACATTGGAGCTCATGGATCAGAAAATCGTGCGCATCATCGAGGATTATCTCCATCTAGGACTGCCAACCAACGCAGGCGCCATCATGATCGTTGAGGTAGATGGCTATCCGGAAAGCCTTGAGCCACAAATGACCGAAGTGATGACCGTGCTAGAGCGTTTCAGCGCTTTTGATCTGCAAATTGCGCGCAGCGCCGAAGAGCGCGATCGCCTCTGGTACGGACGCAAGAGCGCCCTTGGAGCGCTGGCAAGATTGGCTCCCGCCTACTTTCTGGTAGATGGGACAGTACCTCGCAGTCGCCTGGGTGAGACCATCGCTGGCGTCAACGAAATCTGCGCCGATTTGGAGCTGCAAGTCGCCTACGTCATGCACGCAGGTGACGGCAATCTGCACCCCTTCATTCTCATTCAAGAGCCGGAAAACCCCGCCTTTATGGCACGCATCCACGAAGCAGGGCGGCGTATTTTGACGCTGTGCGTGGAATATGGCGGCACAATCACCGGAGAGCATGGCGTGGGCATCGAAAAACGCGCCTTCATGCCGTTGCTCTACAGTGCGGCAGAGCTCGCCGCCATGCAGGATATCAAAATGATTTTCGATCCCGATGCCCTGATGAACCCCGGTAAGGTGCTGCCAGAAGCATTGCCTGCCGTAACCTTAGCCCAGGGCGCGTTGCCCCAGACTGACCCCTTTATCCCCGCAAGTGCGGAAGAAGCCGCTGCCGGGTTGGTAGCGCTAAGTGCTGCGCAACGTTCCGTCGTTATCAGCAATACCCCAAATACACATCGCGATACAGGTCGCATCTCCAGTGTGGGGTTACAGGGTGTAAGTACAATCACCCTTGATGACCTCTACGTCACTGCCGGCGCTGGCACCCCTCTCCGTGGGCTACAGACACAGCTGCGCGAGACAGGTATGCAGATAGCACTGGCAAGTCCTTGGGAAAAGGGAACAGTGGGAGGGCTGGTCGCCGCCAATGTCAATGGTCCTCTGCGCATGCGCTACGGCGGCATACGCGACCAGCTCCTTTGCGCTACAGTTGTCTTACCGGATGGCAAGTTGGTGCATGCCGGGCGCCCCCTGGTAAAAAACGTCGCGGGCTATGACCTACCCAAGTTGCTGGTCGGTTCCTACGGCACATTGGGCTTCATTACCGAGGTGACCTTCCGCATCATGCCATTGCCGCGCACGCAAACGACGCTCATCTGGCGCGCAGAGAATGTGCAGCAGGCGCTCGAATGGGCTGAGCGGGCGCGCGCACGCATTCTGGTCGCTTCCGCACTCCTCGCCTGTCAAAATTGTCCACTGCCGCAAGGTGAAACCCTCGCTGCGGGGCTACTCATCACCCTCGAGGGGCTTCCACAAGATGTACAACGCGAATCTGAGCATCTGATAAGCGTATTGAATGCAGCGGGCGCACCCGCCCCCCAGGATTACACGGCTTTCACCGGCACGGAGCTGTGGTCAGATTTCCTTGGCGCCCCCCATGACTTGCTGCTCCGAACCGGCGTTCCGGTCAAAACGCTCCGAGAGGTCATTCAAGCACAGGAATCAGCGCTCAACGGCTTGCCACTACTGATAGACGCTGCCTCTGGCGCATGCTACGTCGGGTGCGCAGAGGAGAACGTCCCTGCAATGGAGCCTGCTGCATGGTTAGCAACCCTACGGCAACATGCGTTGAATGCCGGAGGCTATACCATCGCCATGTCCCTTCCCGAATCACTGCAGGGAAACGTGGATCCGTGGGGTTATCGCCCCGAGGCGCTGGACCTGATGCAAGCGCTCAAAGCCCGTTGGGATCCGGCGAGCATTTTGGTCAGTGATTTTTTGACGTCAGTGAGTTCTTGACTCCTTAATCACACCAAAGCGCACGGATATTTTCGTGTCCGTGCGCTTAACTATGACAATACTCAGCCCTCAATAAATCGAGCACTAATAGCCTTCAGACAAGTCCCTTCGCCTCATGGAAACCAATCAGCCTGCCTGCCTGCTCATCCCACAGGTTCAAGCGCAAGGATTTTCGGCTGGACCACAATGTCACCGGCTCAACCTCACGTAACGCCGGGATCGCTTTGTACGCCTCTTCCAGGCGGTAATTGGGAATACGTGCCCGCACATGATGGATGTGATGAAATCCAATATTGCCGCTAATCCATTGCAAAACTCGCGGGAGGCGATAGAAGGAGCTCCCGTGCAGCGCAGTGTGGATCGGGTTCCAGGCTTCATGGCGTGTCCAAACCACATCCGCGTATTGATGCTGAACATAGAATAACCAAATTCCCATGGCGCCGGCAATCCACATCGCCACAATCTTGATCAGAAAATACGCCCGCAAACCAATCGTAAAATGCGCCGCCACCAGAATCAACGCGAGCGCCACGTTGGTGATATGGATGCTGATGCGGGATTTGCGCGGCATAGAAGACCTGGGAAAGCGCTGCGCGATGAGAAAGGTCGCCACCGGACCAAAGGCAAGCAGCACAAAGGGGTTGCGGTAAAAGCGGTAGACAAAGCGCTGCCACTTTGAAGCGGTGCGATACTCCTCCGCCGTCATTGTCCACACGTCTCCCACGCCGCGCCGGTCCAAGTCGCCCGCGGTGGAGTGATGAATTCCATGCGTGCGACGCCATTCCTCAAATGGGGTGAACGTCAGGATGCCGGTGATATAGCCCAGGATGGTGTTGGCCTTCCGCGACACGAAGAACGATCCATGCGTGCAATCATGGAAAAAGATGAAAATCCGCACCATCAAGCAGGCCATGACCACCACCAATGGCAATGTGATCCAATATGAATAGCCCAACTGCACCGTGCGGACTGCGAGAAACCAGACCAGGGCATAAGGCACAAAGGTATTGATCAACTGCCAGATTGCTTTACTGAGAATGGGTCTCTCGTAAGCCTTGACCTCATCATACCATACTGGCTTCGCAGTCGCCTGAGTCACGCGCTTTGCCGCTGCCGTTGACACTGTCTCCATAACACACCCCCTTGATGATCTAGTGATTGAAACCCAACCGGCACAACACTGACAATATAGTCCATTGGGAATAAGCAGAGAAACCTTAAAAGCCACTCAGTCTCAATCACATCTATCGGGATGAACAGACCAGGATGACAGCCAACAATACCATTTTACACGGATTATAGAGTTACACAATAGCCGATAGTCTCCCTCTTGAGCGTTGCCGATAGATAGTGTATACTGGAGGCAAACCATTTCGAGGGAGACAGATGAAAC
>JAPKMR010000098.1 GCA_026645815.1 Anaerolineae bacterium
CGCCGGGCGGAACGCCGCCTATGCAGAAGTCTTCGCACGCTTCGAACAAGAAGGCTTTCGCGTCGGTCCGCACAAAGCGCTGCTCATCGCGCGCGACGGCAGCAAATTGAGCGGGTTGTGGCTGGTCTCCGAGCTGTCACCCGATACGGTGCGACGGCTGCTGCTCACACCGGCAAGCCTCGAGGAAGCGGTACATGCGGCATTGAGCGCACTAACACCGCAGGCACGCGTAGGGATCATGCCGCTGGCAAATGCCACTGTGCCGCGCCTGGAAACGGGCATTCGTAGCATTTAACTGGCAGTCGCGATTTTTTCCAGCGCGACTCTTGAATTGTGTTGCCCTTATCATGCAGGAGGCTCGAAATGCAAGACCGCAAATTCAAATGGTATGACTCTCTCACGATCAACATCTATTATCTGGCGTTGACGATGCTATCGCAGACGTTGGTGCCCCTGGTGCTGCCGCTGCTGGTGCAGGACTTTGTCGGCGAAGCGCAAAAAGCCTCCTACATCGGGATTATACGGCTGTGGGGGTTGATGGTGGCACTGCTGGCGCAAGCGTTCTGGGGCATGCTCTCGGATCGCAGCACGTCGCGCTGGGGACGGCGACGGCCCTTCATCCTGGGTGGTACGCTGGGCGATTTCATCTTTATCATCGGCATTGGCCTCACGGCAGGACTCTCCGGATTGACGGGCTTCTGGGTACTCTTTGTGTGCTATCTGTTGCTACAGATTTGCACCAATGCTGCGCACGGCGCCACACAGGGGCTAATTCCAGACCTGGTGCCCGAATCCCTGAGAGGACGTTTCTCCGGCATAAAAGCAATTTTTGAGGTACCCCTGCCCGTTATTCTGGTATCGTTTACCGTCGCGAGCTTCATCAAGGGCGGCAATCTGTGGTTAGGATTGTTCACGCTCATGGCCTTCATGGCAGTCAGCACAGTTCTGACGATGCTCGTGCGCGAGGAACCCCTGCGGGAGACACCGCCGCCGCTGAACTGGGAACCGTTCGTGCGTTTGCTGGCGGTGACGGCAGGCTTCACCCTGGTGATTCTCGGATTGGGCATGCTCACCCGATGGATTGGCGCCGCAATCGCAGGGATACAGAGCGTGCTGAGCCTGAGCCTCGTGATGGGGGTGGCAGGACTGCTGGCAATGGCGCTGGCAGTGGCACTGGGCGTCTGGTTCAGCGTGCGCATCTGCATAGGCGCAGAAGAGCAACGCCATTACCGTTCCTTCACCTGGTGGGTGATCAACCGGCTAGCGTTTCTGGTGCCTGCCTTTAGCCTTTCCGGCTTTGCGCTCTACTTCTTGCAAGGACGGCTAGGGCTTAGCGCCGAAGCTGCTACCGGACCCGCCGCGCAGATGATGATGTTCGTCGGGGTCTTCGTGCTCCTTTCGGCGCTGCCAAGTGGTTGGTTGAGCGACAAATTTGGGCGCAAGCGCATGGTTGCCCTGAGCGGCCTTGTCGGAGGACTCGGGACGCTCGTGCTGCTCCTGGCGCCCAATCTGACCGTCATCTACATCGGCGCCTGCATTATTGGCCTGGCGACGGGCGTTTTCTACACCGTCAACTGGGCGTTGGGAACCAGCCTTGTCCCCGATAGGGAGGCAGGACGTTTTCTGGGCATCTCCAACCTGGCAGGCGCAGGCGCAGGCGCGATAGGCACCTACATCGGCGGTCCTATCGCGGATTTCTTCACCGTCAACGTGCCACAAATGCCGGGGCTGGGCTATATCATTGTGTTTGCGATTTATGGCGTCCTGTTCTTGCTCTCGATGATCCCGCTGAGTAAGGTAGAACTGCCGGTAGCACAACCGCACAGCTCGGGGTAAATCTATGCAAGGAAACTACGATGGTGATTTTGCCGCCGCCACCCGCGACTTTTCGCGCGCCCGGCGCGCTGCCGAAATGGAACGGTTGCTCGCGCGGCTGACAGGGCGTTCGATAGACTTGATCTCGTATGAAGCTGTGCGGCGGCAATTGCACAGCCAGCGCCTCGCGCCGCGCGGCTTGCAGGATGTCCCCCTCGAAGCCATCATTGGGAGTGTGGATCGCTACTCCGACTTCAGTCGCAGTTTCCTTCCCTGGCACGATAGCCATAAAGAGCGCTGGGCGCGCGTCAAAATGGCGACCGAAGGTATGGCCGGCTTGCCACCGGTAGAACTGTACAAGGTTGGCTCCGCCTTCTTCGTCAAGGACGGGCACCACCGCATTTCGGTGGCCCGGCAGCTCGGCGCCACGAACATCGAAGCCTATGTAACCGAAGTAGACACCCCCGCATCCATCACGCCCGAGTTGAAAATGGAGGACCTGGTCCTCAAGGGAGAGTACGTCAGCTTCCTCGAAGCCACCTGCCTGCACGAAAGCCGTCCGGAGGCTAATCTGGAAGTAACAGCCGCGGGGCGTTATCCCCAGCTTGAAGAGCATATCGCCGTACACCGGTACTTCATGGGTGAGAAAGCCAGGCAGGAGATTCCCTTCTGCGAAGCCGCTGCACACTGGTACGACAGCGTCTATCTACCCGTCATCGAAGCGATCCGCGAATATCACTTGCTCAAGCGTTTTCCGCAACGCACAGAGGCCGATCTCTATCTCTGGGTCTCCGAACATCGCGCCGAGCTGCAGGATTCGCTGGGTTGGGAAATCGGCATTGATGAAGCCGCCGCGCACCTGGCAGAGGAGGGGAATCTCAGCCCAGAAGAAAAACTGGCACGCATTGGCGCGCGGATTATGGACGCAGTGGTTCCGGATAATCTGGAAGGCGGTCCCCCACCCGGGCACTGGCGTGAAACACTCGACGATCATCACACGTTGTTTCATGATCTGCTGGTGCCCATCTCAGGCGCCGAGGAGAGCTGGCAGGCCCTGGAGCAGGCCCTTGAAATCGCCGGACGCGAAGGCAGTAGTCGCTTGCGAGGACTCCACGTTATCGCTGAGGGGAAGCCCGTTAGCGACACAGCTGCTTTACAGACACGCTTCGAATCCACTTGCAGGGAGGCGGGTTTTGCCGGGCAGATGGTCATCGAGGAGGGCAACATTGCACGCTCCATCTGTGAGCGCGCCCGCTGGGCAGACCTGGTGGTCCTGAATCTGGCACATCCCCCTGGAACGCAGCCGCTCGCCAAGTTGAGTTCGGGCTTTCGAACGCTGATGCGACGCTGCGCCTGCCCGATCCTTGCCGTTCCGCGCCAGGCGCGCCCCCTGGATAGCGCCCTCCTCGCCTACGATGGCAGTCCCAAAGCCCGGGAGGGCTTGTTTGTCGCCGCTTATCTCGCGTCACACTGGGCGATTCCACTGGTGGTGCTCACTGTAATGGAGAGCGACCGGCAGCTCTCGGAAACGCTGCTCCAAGCGCAGAACTATCTCCAGGCCCGCAAACTCCACGCCACCTTCGTAGATGCTAAAGGTCCCGTAGGAGCAACCATCCTGCACACAGCGCACAAACACAACTGCAGCCTTATCATTATGGGCAGCTATGGCCTCAGCCCGGTGGTGGAAGTGGTGCTGGGGAGCGCCGTGGATCACGTGCTTTGCGAAAGCACGCGCCCCGTGCTGATTTGCAGGTGAGCCGAAAACATCCACCCGCAGACCGCCGGAAGGTATGATGTTGGCTGCCGCGCTGTGCGCGCGCGCTGTGCGTGGCAGCCAATATCATATTCTGTTTTCGCCCCTATCCAGTTTTTTGCAGCACCAATGGCAAGTAGATGTGGAATGGTGCGGGACTGGCGTCGAGCCAAGCTGCTACCTGAGATACATTCCCGTGAAGATCCTCGGCGCGGATGATCACAACCCCGACGGATGCCCCACCTTGCCACGCCGTATAATCGAAACTCCAGGCGCCGTTAGCAAATGTCGCATCCTGATACGTCATCCCACCATCGAGGCTACCACGAACCTGCGCCACGCCGGAGCCATCGCTCACCGTACCCGCTGCACGCTCGAGGCTCTCGGTGATTGCAAGGTTGGGTCCAACGGCATCCAGGACCACCGTCACGGGAGCGCTCTGCGGGCTAATATTGCCCGCTGCATCCACAGCCCGTGCCACGACCTGCAGCATGTCGCCATCTGCGCCAGCGACATCGAGGGGTAAAGCCCACGTCAGAGATGCAGCCTGCACCTCGTTGAGTCGCACAGAACCATCCCCAAGCAAGAGCGCGCGCCGGAAGGGGGCGCCATTCAGGCTCACCTCCACGGCTTTCAATCTGCCGGAGTTATCGTTTGCCGTTCCGCCAAGCCAGCTGGCGCCCTGCGTGAGGATTGGCGCAGGCAGAACCTGCACCGCCGGCGCAGAAGTATCCGTCGCCACCGTCACACTCGTCGTTGTGGTCTGCCCACCCGGACCGCTGACCCGCATTTGCCAGAGAGCATTGTAGCCCGCCGGCAACGTCGCCGCAATGCTGGAAAGCGCCCCCAGACTTCCTAGCGCCTCCCACCCCGCGCCGCGGTTGAGACTCACCTGCTGACGGCACGCAAGCACACTGTTGCCTAATTTGGGGAGTACCGGCAATTTGAAGGCGCCGGGTTGGGCATAAATCGTCGTTCCCAACCAGCCTACCTGTACCTGCGCGACGCTATTATCCACGGTGTAGGTTGCCGTAGCGGGAGGCTGCGGCACCAGAGGCAATCCTTGATGCGCCAGCTGCGCTTCAACACCGGCAGCGAATACCCCCGATGCTCCCGGATTGCGCGCCCGTATGGTGAAATTCACCTCGCGCGCGCCCTCTGCCGGCACATTGACCGAGAGAACCCACACCCTGCCGTTGGACGGACAGCTCACACAGGCAGCGCCGCTATTCAGGCTGACGAATTCCAGCAGCTGCGGAGAAGCGCCGCCAAGCGTCACCGTGAGTGGATGTGTGCGATAGGAGAGAATATCCGGGTTAGTCACCGTCACCACCAGATTTGCCGTCTCGGCAGGATTGAGTTGGGTGATGGTTCCCGGATCAACGCGCACCGAGGGCGCAATACGCTGTATGGGCAGGTCAGAAGCCGCTGCGGGGAAACCATCGCGCAACGAAGACCAACGGATAGCATCGCCGAATATCACCGCCCCCGGCAATAGCTCCGCAGTCGAGGATCGTGCGCTCGCGGGGATGACTGCCGCAACGCCCACATCTGTGGCGACATAAGCCAACAGCGCAACCGGCACGCCCGCCACCGCGCGAATCTCATTCCGGTCGAAGGCTATCTCTGTGCCATCACCCACGACCGCAAAGCTCAAGGGGTCTGCCACAGGCGTCCAACCGGAGGTGTCGCCGCTAAACAATGTGAAGCTTTCAGGACCGGTGAGCGCCAGCGCAAAATCAGCGGCAAAGGGCAGACTGTGAACCGGTTCACCGCCAGGCAGCGTCGCGCCCAGGGAAGTCGTGCGCCCTCCCGCGCGCGTATCCAGATATACGATCAGGCGTTGCTGCAAACTCCAGTCGCTGGCAGTGAAACCGAGATAGAGCCGGTTGGCATCCCAGGTTGCCAGCATGAGCGCCGGGTTGAAAGCCGCATAGGGATCGTAGTTGCTCGTCATGCCGATGGGATACTCACTACCGGCGAAATCCAACCAACCATCGGGGAGAATCGCCGAGGGCGTGCGCGTGCGGTTCACACCAAACGGGCCATCACGGACGATTTGTTGATTACCCGCGGCATCCACGACCCGGACATGTGCGTACCACGCACCGGGCGCGTTCAGCGCTCGCGAGACCTGATTGACGGGCACAAGCGTCGCGGGTACCGTACTGGGGTTCTGATCAATGACCGCATAGCGCGTTACCGCACCCCCACCATCGGTCACCGCGGGCCAGGTAATCACCAGAGTTGGCGTGATGTCAGTCTGCCAGTAAGCAGGGGTAAGATTAGCAAAGAGCACCGGCGCCGCAACCAGGGTATCGGCGGTCACGGTGCGCACGGCGTGCGCCACGTTGCCAAAGGCATCCCGGGCAACGACGCGGAAGGCAATATCACGCTGGTCGCTGCGCGCAATGTTGGATTCGCTCATCCAGCTGCCAGGCGCAGCGTTGAGAAGAGGCAACCGCGTCCAGCGTTCACCATCGAAGACGCGCAGCTGCTGGATGGGGAATGCGCCGCTTACCGCACCGCTCAGGCTGACGTGCAAGAAGCCCTCAGGAGTGAGCACCGGTGCATCGAGCGAGGCGGAGAGCGCCGGCATCTGCTCCACGTTAAGATTGACAAAGGTTGTTCCGACATACCATGCCTCCACCGGAAGCCGGTTTCCGGCACGATCTAAAGCACGAGCATAGAAGCGATAATCGCCGCTCACGCCGAAATTGAGCACAGCGCTAAACGTTGTGGCCGTGCCATTGACATTAGCAAGGGTGGCAGGTATCCAAACCGTTGGCAAGGTAGCGGTGAAGGGCTTTTCAGGTTCGGTGATGGGACCAACGACCCCGATTTCCACCCGGCTGATGCCCGAAGGTGTCAGTTGAGGGGATTGCCCAGTGAAGAGCAAGGTACTGTTGGCTCCAGGTGCTCCCACGAGCAGGTCACGGATGCCATCGCCATTACCATCGCCGCTGCTCAGAGAACGCCCAGCCTCGTAATCCGCGCGCGTGCTCACAATCGTGTATGCAGCCAATGCCGGCGATTGATCGAGTTGCCACGGCGTCTTGCCGCTGAGTACGATGCTCGCGCCGCCGGCGACGCCGGTGCGGCCAAAGGCAAAATCGTCTTTGCCATCGCGGTCGAGGTCGCCCATGGGAGCAAGGCTTTCGCCCATGAAGGGGTATCTCACCCCATCCACAAGCCCCACAAAGGAGATATCCGCTGCAGTGAGCAGGTCGAGGCTGGCAGGTGGTACAGGGAAAGCCTGTTCCGGACGACGTCCGAAGACAACAAAGACGCGCGTAACGCTGCTCAAGGGATCGCCAATGAGCAAATCGCGCAAACCATCGCCGTTCACATCGCCCACCGCAGAGACCGTGTGCTGAACACCGCCGCCATCCAGTACAACAATGGCATTGGCTTCAGCCGAACCGGAGACCGGCAAGGTGTGCTTGGGACGCCCATAGATCAGCCAGGTCATGTCGAAGCCCGCGAGCAACACATCGGAAAGCCCATCGCCGTTGGTATCACCGACTCCGGCAAGGTTGGGCACGCGCGGCGTGGCGCAACCTGCGCGGCAGTTCCGCCCATAGAACCTCGATTGCAGGGACGGCGCCCCCCGTTCACGGCCCAGGTAGAGGAAGAGCACTTCATTGTTGACGCCCGCCACGCCGGCGTCTTCTGCCACTGCGCCGATAGCCAGGTCCACCAGACCATCGCCATCCAGGTCACCGGCGCTCGCTACCGAAGCGCCAAAGCCTGTCGTCTGCGGGACGCTCAAACGCCAGTCTGCGTTCACAAGGGCAATGCTGGTGGGCCAGTTACGGCGACCCAACAACACATAAGCCCGACCCATGCCGCTATTTGCATTGCCATCACCCAGCAGGATATCGGCAATGCCATCGCCGTTCACATCCAGCAGCCCCGGAGTGTTGGTCGCCACTGCGGGAAGATAAGGGGAAACTGTGCCAAAATCCGCCTCACCGTAAAGCGCCACGTCGGCCTCTGCCAGGCTCAGATTCGAGGGCAAGCCTGAGATTCTGCCGAAGAAGATTCCCGCTTCCAGCGCCTTGCCCGCCTCCCAAGTCATTAGAAGAGCATCATCGAGGGTATCACCGTTGACATCGCCCACGAGGTAGACGCGTCCGTTCGGGTTCAATACGTCGAAAACTGTGTCGCGGTCGGGAAGTTGTAGTGTGGTGGAATAGGGCGAGGGCGCAACGCGACGGAGGCTCAGCGCGGTATCATCAGCACGCCCTCCGAGGTCGAGCGAGTTCGCCAACACAGTTTGCGGCACTCGGAGCGTAACGAAGGGCGGGGTATCATCTACAAGCACGGTCAGTGTGTCACCGGCGGCGCTAACATTGCCTGCACGATCGTTGGCGCTCAGTTGCAGTTGATATACACCCTCAGCATAGGGCGAAGCCATCCCATCAAAGGGCGTCGCAGGGAGAGAAAAACGCGCATCGAAAGCGCTGCTCAAAGCGCCAGGCGCGGCAAGGGTAGATTCACCCCGCAAAATCTCAGTGCCATCAGGGGTCACCAACGTCGCGTTGACCAAGGCCCCGCCGACGCCGGACGCATAGGCGCCCGCCGCGTCATCAATACGACCCGTGACCGTGAACGTAGCCAGTGAGGTGAGGCTGAAGGTTGTTGAAAGCACCGCCGTCCCATCGAGGTCGAATCGCGCGCTTGCAGGCGGCGTACTGTCCACGAAGAAGGCCACCGGAGCGGATACCGGTCCGGTGATGCCGTAGGTATCGGTGGCACGAGCGAGCACCGTATAGCTACCATCAGAGGGCGGCGTCCAATCGTAAGTCCAACCGAGACTGTAGAGGTTGCCGACCAGCGCTGCCTTCCAATCGCCTGCCGCGCACGCGCCGCTCGTGGTGACACAAACCTGCACGCTGCCGATGCCTTCGGGATCATCTGCCGTTCCCTGAATACGGATAGGGCCCAGGAAAGCACTGGCGATGCCCCCTGCCGGGGGCGCGGTGACGCTGGAAAGTGGACCGCCCCGATTGATGAGCAGCGGGGCAGTAGCCGTCGTCTGGCGCGGCGCCGTTCCTTCGGAGTAGGAGAAAGCCACGTCAAGGAGCACCTCCCCCGCAGGGATGCTCGCCGGAACGCCCGAGAAGGTCACCTGCACCAGACGGTTGAGCGTGAGGGGCGGGAAAGTCCAGGCGTAGACATTGGCGGGCAGACCAGTAACAGGCGTCCCGGCAACGGGGTTGAAACCAGGGAAGGTCTTGTTGAGCAAGCGCGCACTGACCGTGACGCCGTTGAAGGCGATAGGCAGCGTGAGCGTCAGCTGCGGCGCAAGTCCCGCCGCGGCATCGTTATTCCAGGGGAAAGTGGTCAGGCGCAATCGCGTCCCCCCACCCTGAAGCAGCTCTTGCGTGATGGCAACCTCAATGTCGCTCACGTCAAAGGCGTTGGGACTGGAAAATAGCTCTTTCTCTTTCTTGTCGCTCCGGGGGTCACGGTCGGCGTTGGCGATACGCGGATTGGGAAATGCTGCCGGATTGGGCAAACCCGGATAAGCCCCTTGCATATCCACACGCCAGGGCACATTCAGCCCTGATGCATTTGGGAACCATCGCGCTACCTCGTCGCCATCCCTAAGCCCATCACCGTCGGTGTCCGCCTGGCGCGGATCCGTCCCGAGGACAAATTCCTCGTGGTCGTTCAAGCCATCGGCATCGGTATCGCTCGAGCAGGGGGAGCTACTATAGGCGAAGAGCTCAAAGTTATCAGTCAAACCATCCGGCGCCAGCTCACTATCGCTTTTGAGATGCGTATTGGGAAGGCCGCAGAGGCCATTATCGAAACCGATGATGCCCTGATCCTGATTGCCGATCAGCCCATCACCATCAGGGTCGTTGTTGCGCAGGTCCTCCCAATCCCAGAACTCCGTGAGGCTGCGCGGGAGAATGTCTATGTAGACATAGCCAACGCCTGGCGGAGTAACATAGTTCTCCGGGTAGACGTCACAATCAAGCCCGGCGATGCCGCAGTTCTCCCAGAGTTGCAGCACATCGAGTGTCATATCGAGAGCCACAACGCCGTTGATCTTAGGCTCGCGGGGGTTGATGTTGAGCTGCGAGGTGACGTCGTAATCGCGCGCACGCAACGGTTGTGGTAAGGGGAACGATGTGCCGGGTATTGTCGTAGCGAAGTAGATGCTCGACCGCTGCCGGTCGTTGCTGCGGGTGTAGGTCCAATCGCGCTCGTAATCCAGGCGGAAGGACACACATTGACCCTGCGTCACAGCGCTGCCGTAACGAGAGAATTGGTCCAGCTGCCCCGTGTCGGTCAAATACTGGAGGATTTGCATGCCGCAGAGTTCGAAGGATTCCCCCGCTGCATAGCGGCCCAACTGCACCCAGGCACGGGAGCGGTTCAACGCCATATTCGAGCCAACCATGGTCACCGTGCCGGTAATTGCGAAACCGAAGCGATCGCCGGCGATGAAACCGCCCAAGGGATACTCCGGGGAGGTTTTGAATTGCACCTTTCCGATGCGGGGGTTACCCAGGAAGGTCGCCAGCGGTTCGGGGTCAGGGTTTGCCGCATCCAGAAAAGCACCGATAGGGTCGAAAACCCACGCGAGCGCCTCGCCCACATCACCAAACCAATCCTTGAGGAAAGCCGAAACGCCTCTGGCAATGCCAATGGCGAGCGCGAGCAGAGTGCCATACGGAAAAATGCTCGCTACGACGAAGAGTACCACGGTGATGGCAATTTCAACGGCGGCGCGCAAAACGGCGCCGATGAAACCCAGGACACTCAGATTGCCCAGGGCAAGTTGGAAGAACATGCTGAGCAAAGTGCTCAACACATTGAGAATGACCCCGATAATCTGCAGACCACTGCTCAAGGCGCTCAGCTCACCGACAAGGGCGAGCACCATCTCGACAACGACCTCGGCGCCATGCTCGATCAGCGCCTGAATGGTTGACCAGAGCTGCTGTACTTTGTTGAAGATATCAAGCAGTTTGGTGAGCACTTTGACGGCATCGCTCAGGAAACCGAGATCGAGGATGGCTGCCAACCACGTGAGCACGTTGATGGCGGTCTGCGTGAAGCTGATCAGCGAGTCGGGTGTGAAAGCAAAATCACCCGCCGCAAAGTCTTTGAAGCTGCCAACGAGATTCTCACCAATAGCGACGACGGTATTCCATTGGTCCTCCAACCATTGCGCCGGTCCGCCTGGGTAATTGATAACGCCAAGAAGAAATTCTACTGCAGGTCGAAACTCTTGGGGCAAGCCGTTGAAAAGCCCCGCCTCATCGAGCAGATCTAAAATCTGCGTGTAGAAAGCCGCATCACCTAACACATTGGTGACATCGGCAAGTTGCAGGTCGCCAATTGCCTGAATAACAGTTTGCCCCTGATACCATGCAGTCATCGCCATCTGGAGCACCGCCAGCGTCTCGTTGTAAAAATCCTCCAGCGTGCCATAGATGGCATCGAATTGCTGCTGGATATCGGCGAGCACCTCATCGAGGCCCAACATCACCCAATCGCCCAGGGTGGACATTCCGCCAGTTGACATCGCCCCCACCCCTGCTGCCATCACACCTGCCGAGGGGTCCCAACGGTAGCTGGCGAGTTTGAGGGTGCGGCTTGTTACCATCTGCGTGAGACATGCATTCATCAGCAGGTTGCTAAAATTGGGGTTGGGGAGGTCATCCACATTGAGTGTGGCAGTTCGCTGCTCAGTAGCCACAAGCAACGTGGGCCTGACGCCGCCGCCAGGGTACGCCGAATTGAGCAGATTGCGGGTAGTCGTCACGTTGGTCGTGAGAATCATCTGATCCAGGTGGAGATAATCGCGGGGCGGGGAGACGGTAAAGGTCTGCGTGATGCCCCAACGCTCGGTAATTATCGCCGTGCTGCCCAGATTGAAGCGGTCGTAGATATCGGTGAGGGTGAGCCTTCCGCCAAGGAATTGCGTTTCCAGTGCGCCGCGCAGCAACGTTACCGCGGCGGGATTCGCGCCCGCCTCTCGAATCGCGCCAGCAACAAGCGACGAGGCGCCCCCCTGCCGCGAGGTCTGGACGCCGGTAATGCGGTAGGGTTCATCGTAGACGACCAGGCCATAGCTGCCGCTGGGACTGGGGACCATATTACCGTCGTCATCGGGGCGCAAAACATCCCCCTGTACGCCCCACTTGAGACGGACATTTCGCCACCGAATCACGCCATCCGCGCTGGTTTGATCCTGCAAGACCTTAGCCTGAAAGGCATGGATTTTGCCGCCGCGTTCCACGGGCGCCAACGGAATAATCAATGTGGACTCACCGGTCGGCGCGCCATTCTCATCAAGGACCGGTGTGGCGCCCACACCGTATTGCCCCATAGCGTTGCCGCTGGGCAGGTCGTCATCACTCAGGGTCACTTCAAGAAATGGCGCAATCTGCAACATGCCGGTCGTGCCGCTGTTAGGGTCGTGCTGAATGAGGCCCTTATCATCCACGGGCCATTCCAGAGCAGATTTATAAGCAAATTGCAGTGACCGCGCCTCTTCAGGCCGAACCTGCACCTCGAAGTAATAAACCTCGCGAGGCGGCGTTCCAGAAAGGCTCGCCAGCGTCTCAAAGCTCAAGTTCGCGCCATTCTCTCCAAAGACCTGCGATGCGGTGAAAGGGGAGAGGTCCAGGTCATCGAGCACGCCGTCGCTGTCATTGTCATCATCCCAGGCGAAGGGGCGATCGCCACGCTCGGTGAAGCGGCACACGCCCCGGTCAAATTCGTCGCCATCGCGGATGCCATCAGCATTGCTATCGGGGTTCAGGGGATCAGTCTCGACATTGACTGTGGTGTTTCCATTGAAACAGATCACGCCCAGCACCTCTTGGGCATCGGTTAGACCGTCAAAGTCACTATCCAGCGCGAAGGGGTTGGTGCCGAGCGCGAGCTCATAGCCGTTGAGCAAGGTATCGGCGTCGGCGTCGCCTTGCGGATCGAGAGTATTTGCCTGGGTAACCATGCGCGCACGCTGGCGGTCGCCCAATTCTCGTACGGTGCTCGCCAGATTCTCGGCGTTGAATGCAGTAACCGAGGTTCGAGCAGGTGCAGACTGACTTCCCAACGACGCTTGTGCTACGAGAGGGCTAAGCAGGCTGAGGATGAGCACAACCGAAACGACGGCATAAGGCACCGTGCGAGACGGCGCACGCCGCGCAAGACGGCGCTGATACAACGCCAGCGACACCAGCCCCACCGCCAGGGTTACTGCAAGTAGACCAAGCAGCGCTAACTGCTCGCCGTCCACCGAAAGCCCCCCAAACGACGCGATCGCAAGCTTCGGCGTCGCAAGCTGCGCCGCCTGCGAGACCGGGGTGAGAGAGGGGTCAAAGCGACCTGCGGGGAATACGGCGCCAAAACCAGAATAGAGCGCTGTGCTCACAGCAGTGGCGCGGTAACCATCGCGCCCGCCCTGCGCCAGCGCCAGGGTGAGCGAGAGCCGCGCAGGGAATCCGGCAGCATCCACCCACAGTTCTCCGGTTCCGCCATACTCCATGCCGCTGAGGGCTAACCGCCCCTCGATTTCGGGATGCTCATAGCCACTCTGTCTCAACATGAAGCGCAGGACATCTCGAGTTTCCAACGTGAAGGCGACACGCTCAAAAGTACCGGCGAGCGTCTCAACAGGCTCGAGGAGTAGTACATCCCGCGCCACCTCAAGCAACACGAGACTATCGGAGCTGAGACCGGGAGTGACGAGCGCCTCAGGCTGTTTCTCCCAAGCATCGCCCACACGCTGATAGACTACGCCTTCAGAAATAAGAATTTCCTGGTCCTTGGAGGAAGTAAGCAACGGGGTTGACGAAAACGCGCCGCGCACCTGCCCATCACGAAGGGTCAACCGCGCCTTTTGTGGACCAGCGATATCACCCTCGATGCGAAAGCGCGCCGATTGTTCACCGATTGCGCCAGCAGGCAACACCGTCTGCTGCACATCTAGCGTCATGTGGTAACCGCCCGCTTGTCGAACCTGTTCCAGAGCCTCACGCAACAGGGTTTTGCCATCGGGGCTTCCTTGTTGCACGGCGTTATCGGCTTTCGCCACTGTGCCTGCCAGGATCACAAACGAGGCAAGCGCTAACACAAAGACCCATCGGGTAAGGTTTCTCTTTTTCATCGGACAAATTCTCCCTAAGCACTATTCCGGCGATGCCTCGATCCTGAAATGCCATTGCCGCGGGCGGGGCAACAAAGGCAAAAAGGGTATAGAATGTAGCGGCAAAATCGCCGAAGTTGGTATGCCGGTATTCTATTGAGAGTGGAGTAGAGCGTGTTTTAGTTACGCGCTCAATTATAAAGATAATTATATTATAAATATCTCTTAATGTCAATACACGAAACAAGAGGGGTGCGTTTCAAAACGGGGGTGAAAATCTCAGGCGCCCCTACAGGGCGCAGGAGAAAATTGATTTTTGG
>JAPKMR010000099.1 GCA_026645815.1 Anaerolineae bacterium
ACGGGGCGCAGCCCCGTTCACGAAAATCACAAAAAAACCACCCTCTGCATCTCGTTGGCGCGTCAAAGTGTCTAAACGCACGGTCTCACCAATCTGACCTCTAAACTTCCCAATAATTTGTCCTATACCCAAAACCTGCTTTGACTTTGTCGTGGGCGTGCTATACTAGATACAAGTGAGCACTCTTATATGGGGCGCGCGCCCCAAAGTTGAGGCGGGATAAAGAGCCATGAGCAAAAAATCTGAGACACCCACTATACGCCGCATTTCCTGGCTTGTATGGGGCATGATGGCTGTACTGATGATTATGTTGATCTCGGCATTTGCACATGCGTTGACGCTCAATGCAACGCTGCGCGAGAAAGTCGCCACCCTGGAACCACTGCTAGAGCAACAGCAAGACCTCAATGCCACCCTGCAGGCGCAGTTAGAATATGTACAGAGCGATGCCTACATCGAGGCTTGGGCACAAGAACAAGCCGGGATGGCCCGACCTGGGGAAACCCTGGTGGTGCCCCTGGCAGCTACAATGACTCCTACACCCACGCCCTTGCCCGAGCTGACGCCAAGCACCCCACCGGCATCTCAACCCTTCTGGGTACAATGGTGGCAAGCGTTATTTGGTGAGTAGACGCCCATGCTCGATGTAGACGCGCTGAGCTTCTCCTATGCGGGGCGCGTCCCCATCTTCGAAGGCTTCAGCTGGTCGGTTACTTCAGGTGAAACCTGGACCATCTTGGGACCTTCTGGCTGTGGCAAGAGCACCCTGCTCATGTTGGTCGCAGGACTGCTGCAACCACAAAAAGGTAAGATCGCCGTAGCCGGAGAGGTTCTAAACCGTCCACGCCCAAGGACCGGGCTTATTCTACAGGACTATGGATTACTCCCCTGGGCAACCGTCCGTCAAAATGTGGCTTTGGGCTTTGAAATCCGCCGCTTCTACGGCCCAGATGGACAACACGCGCCAGTAGACGAACGCGTCGAGAAACACGCCGCTCAGGTGGATTACTGGCTGAAGCGGGTGGGCATAGATAAGCTGGCAAATGCCTATCCGGGACAGCTATCCGGCGGGGAGCGCCAGCGTACGGCCATTGCACGCACGCTAGCCCTGAATCCCGACCTGTTACTGATGGATGAACCCTTCTCCTCACTCGATGCGCCGACCCGTGAAGCACTGCAAACGTTGACCCTGACATTGTGCCGCGAACAGATGCTCACGGTATTACTGGTCACACACGCTATCGAGGAAGCAGCCTTTGTTGGACAGCGCATTCTATTATTAGCGACTCCCCCACAACGCAGCCCACGGGTCATCGAAAACTCACATGTACCCGATGTGGAATTTCGCAGTTCGGTCGCTTATCAAGCAATCTGTGCACAACTGCGCGCAGAACTCTCGGCAGGCGAACGCCGTATGTCCGAGGCAATCGAATGACGAAACTACGTCCTCAGGGTATCATCCTGACATTGCTGGTGCTGTTGGCATTCTGGCAAGTTGCGGCGTCGCTAGCGCAGCTCCCCATCTTGCCCCCACCGCATCGCGTGCTGATATCTTTCTGCCAGGAACTTCCACGAAGTCTAGGGCTGCATTTCCTGGCAAGTCTCTACCGGGTCATCAGCAGCATTGGGCTTGCCGTGCTATTTGCGGCGCCGGCGGGATTGATCTTGGGACAAAGCCCACGGCTCAATCGCGTATTCGCACCGCTAATCTATCTGCTGTATCCCATCCCCAAAGTCGTATTGGTGCCCATCATATTGCTGTTCCTGGGGGTTGGCGACTTCCCCAAAATCATCATCATCTTCCTGATCCTCTTCTTCCAGATACTAGTGTTGGTTCGTGATAGCGCCGCCGCCATCCGAACCGAATTGTTGCTCAGCGTGCGCAGCCTTGGTGCAGGAAGACGTGCGCTTTTCCGATTCGTTTACCTGCCGGCGAGCCTCCCGGCAGTGCTCACGGCAGTGCGTCAATCTATTGGGACGGCGGTAGCAGTACTCTATGTTGCCGAGCTCTTTGCCACGCGCTGGGGCCTGGGCTATTACATCTATCTCAATGGCAGCACCCTCTTCAACTTCACAGCCATGTATGCTGGCGTACTGGCAATGAGTTTGTTGGGTATGGGACTATACTTTATCGTAGATGCGTTGGAGAAACGTCTCTGCCGTTGGCGCAACCTGGCTTGACCTGAAAATTGCCTTAGTGATGCTTCGTGCGATAATAAAAGGAGTTGCGTCATGGCAGAATGCTTTCTTTGCTTTCTTGACAATACACTATTCCTGTGGTAACCTTTTTATAACTCAAGAACTCGATTTCTCAGGCATATTGATAGTTTATCTATCCCCAAATCGGAGGAAATGAACGATGGCAAGTCGGCGGTCGCGAACGGAACAGATGGTTGAGCGCTTGCGGGATTTGCAGATTAGCAGTCCTGATATTGAAGCGGCAGCGATAGTGAGTGTTGATGGTCTGCCCATCGCCTCATCGCTGCCACAAGGTGTTGAAGAAGATCGGGTATCAGCCATGTCAGCCGCAATGCTCTCCCTGGGTGAGCGCATTGCGACCGAATTGGGTCGGGGGATGCTCGATGAAGTCTATGTCAAAGGTGAGAAGGGCTACGTCATCCTCCGTGCAGTAGGGGAGGAGGCGGTGCTGACCGTATTGGCACGCCAGCAAGCCAAATTAGGCTTACTCTTCCTCGATATGCGCCGGGCAGCTGAAGAGCTCGCCGCCATTCTTTGATCACCCAGCAAGGAGGAATACAGTGGCTAACACTCCAACACCTAGTGGTCTGTATTATCCAAATCGGTTTGCGCTGATTCTGCTAAAGGCCCTGGAAGAGATTATGGGGCGCAATGGCTTGAATGCGGTGCTCAATATGGGTGGTTTGGCCCATTGGATTACCACACCGCCTACCGATAATATGGAGAAGAGCGAGTTCGACTTTGCCTATATGGCTGCACTTAACGAAGCTCTCGAGGAAATGTACGGACGGCGCGGAGGTCGCGGTCTGCAATTACGGCTAGGCCGCGTGCTCTTTGTTGAGGGCCTGGCAAATTTCGGCGCCCTGGTGGGCGCCAGCGACCTGGCATTCAAGATTATGCCGTTACCGACCAAACTCAAGGCCGGCTTACCAGCGGTTGCCAAAGTCTTCGATAGCCTAAGCGATCAGACCTCTTACGTGGTAGACCCGGGCGGTGACCATTATCTGTATCACATTGCCCGTTGTTCCATGTGTTGGAATCGCCACGTAGATCACCCGGTATGTTTCATCGCCTCCGGCATCCTGGAAGAGGCGCTACGGTGGGTCAGCAGCGGTCGCACGTTCCGCGTTGATGAAATCACCTGCATCGGGATGGGAGATCCAACCTGCTCGTATGCCATTTACAAAGAGCCCATCGGCTAAGAGGCTCTCTCAGTGAGTGTTATGGACTCTGACGAGACTTCGCAGCATATCCTAGTAGTAGAAGATGATCCTAACACGGCAGAGATGCTGACGGCGTATTTCGCATCTCTGGGTTATCAGGTTACACACGCAGCCTGGGGTCAGGATGCCCTTACGTTAGCCGCGCAAACGACACCGGATCTGGTAGTTTTAGATATTCATCTACCGGACATTGACGGCTATGAAGTCTGTTCGCGTCTGCGTTCCCAGCGGCGGACGATGAACACCCCTATCATCTTCCTGACCGAGCGCAACGAGCGCCGGGACCGGCTTACTGGACTGGAGCTCGGTGCGGTAGACTACCTGACCAAACCCTTCGATGTACAGGAAATTCGCTATCGCGTGCGCAATATCCTGCGGCGCAGCACCTCTAGCACCCTCTTGCACCCGCTCACCGGATTGCCAACTGCCAACCTGATTGAAGATCAAGTGCAGCGATTGAGACTGCACCCCGGTCTGATTCTGGTGGGCGTACGCATCAGTGGCATGCGCGCCTTCAGTGATGCTTATGGCTTTGTCAGTCACGATGATATCCTGAGGGCAGTAGCGCTGATTCTGCGCAATACCATGACAGAGATGTTGTTAGGAGATGCTTTTGTAGGACATCTACACGCTTATGACTTTGTATTGGTTCTACCTGAGACACAGCAATACCTGTTAATGGGACGTCTGTACCAACGGTTACAAGAAGCGATTTCATTCTTCTATCCCTATCAAGATTGGGAAAGCGGGCGCCTGGAAGATGGTACGCCGCTGCCCAAAATTGAGTTCGATGTACGCTTGATGCAACCCGCGCAGATCCCGCCGAATTTTGATTTGGAGCTCTTACGGCAAACGCTATTCAGTGCACCCAAGAACTAGACATGGGGGCTAATTCAACAGATCCAGGGAGGTCCCCTGGGTCTGTTGTTATTTCAGTCATTGAACCTGCCTCAGCTATAACAGCATCACAGATTGAGGGAAATAGAGCGAGCTTATATGACACCAGAACATCCCGGGTGGCGCCTCCCACCCGCAACGCAGCATCCGGCTAATCACCTCTCATAAGAGCATCATCCATGACAAAAAAACGAGTCTGGGCTTCACAACACAGTTTGCCGATTCTGGTGTTATTACTAGCTCCCCTGCTGCTCCTGGCGCCAGTGGTCATAGGGGATGCCACCATCCTCCCCGCCGACGCGCTCATGCTTTTCGAGCCATTCCACTCAACGGCACAAGAGTTGCATCCACCTTACAATCCTCTGCTCGCCGATCTGGTATTGCAAAACTACCCCTGGCAACGTCTCATCGTCAACGCACTTAAGCAAGGAGAAATACCCTGGTGGGATCCCTTCATCTTCTCCGGGCATCCATTCCTGGCCAACGGTCAAGCCATGGGATTCTACCCGCTGCGCGTTATCTTTCACATATTCCCGCTGCCTCGGGCTTACGGCATTTTTCTCAGCCTGCAATTAGGATTGGCAGGGGTGTGGATGTACGTGCTCGCCCGCGTCATGCGAGCCAATCGTCTGGGAGGTGTGCTGGCAGGGCTGACCTTCGAACTTAGCGGCTTTCTGGTCGTCTCAGCCGTTCACCCGATGATTATTGCCACAGCCTCATGGCTTCCGCTGCTGCTAGCACTCGCGGAACTTGGCTTGCGCCGCGCTTCTTTCTGGCGTCTGGGGCGCAGCACCTTGCCCTGGGCGCTACTGGGAGCAGCGGCATTGATGATGCAATTGCTCGCAGGTCATGCCGAAACGGCCTACTTTGCGCTATTGGTCCTGGTAGCCTTTGTAGCTTATAGATTACTCTACCAGTTGGTCACACTGCCTAGATCAGAATGGCGCACCGAAGTGCTCAATCCGGCGCTCGGCCTTCTCCTCATGGGCGTGCTGGGCATAGGGCTGGGCGCACTACAATACCTGCCACTCTATGAAAGTGTGAGCGCCAGTTTCCGCCAAGGCGCGGTCGCGCTGCAAGAAGTCCTGGACTGGGCTTATCCCAAGCGGCGTTTGATTACTTTCCTAATCCCCAACTTTTTCGGCAACCCCACCCATCGCGCGTTTCAGGACCTCTTCACGGGCGAATGGATTCAAGCCGCAGTGAATGCCCACGGCAATCCTGTTGGGGCTTTCGACTGGGGCATCAAGAATTATGTGGAAGGCGGCGCGTACATGGGCCTGTTGCCGCTGGCATTAGCGCTGCTGGCAGTGCTGGATGCCTTCCGCGGGTCAATCTCCGCGAGGGGCATTGGGCGCCGTTGCATCGAACGCCTACGCCTGTTTTTCCGGCAACCGTATACGCCATTTTTTAGCCTCCTGGCACTGTTCGCGCTTGGCTGCATCTTCGGCACACCACTCTATGCCATCGTCTATGCGTTACCTATGCTCAATCAATCGCATAGCCCTTTCCGCTGGGTCTTTCCGTTGACAATCGCGGTAGCGGCGCTGACAGGCCTGGGAGCAACGGCAGTCGCCAACTCGCGCCAGGCTGCGTCGCAAGCGGGGCAACCGCGTGCAGGCGAAGCGGCTTTCTCCCGCATCGTGCGCTGGTTAGGGTGGGGAATTCTAGGCAGTGGGGTGATGTTGCTAGCCGGCTTGTGGGCCTCGCGGCTGGTTTTCCCCAGCATCGAACCGATGGTAGAGCGGCTCTTCTGGGCACTCGCAAAAGCCCCCGACACCTTCCCCAATGCCCGCACGTTCTACGCTTACGAATTTCGCTGGATTCAGCAAGCCGCACTACTGCTCATCATTACCGGCGCAGTGTTGCGCATCTCACGCTGCCCGATTTTTCTGCCGCAAAGGCTCAAACGGCGCCCCATCTGGGAATTATTAGCCATCACCGTACTGATTGTGGATTTGCTCAGCTTCGGTTGGGGTTTCAATCCCCAAGTTGATCCTGCGCCATTGAGCGTCACCCCACCGGTTGTCGAATTCCTCCGCCAGGATCAAGATGTCTGGCGTCTTTCAAGTTTCGATCCCCATGGGAAACGCACGTTCGATGCCAACACGGGGATGTATTTTGACTTCCAGGATGTACGTGGTTACGATAGTACTTTTTCTGCACAATACGTCCGTTACATGAATTGGATTGAGCCACAGGGGCAGCTGCTCTACAATCGGATTGCCCCATTCACCCAATTCTCCAGCCTCGATAGCCCGCTCACGGACCTGCTCAACGTCAAGTACATCGTCACCGATGTGGAGATTCCGTTACCCAAATACCAACTGGTCTATGAAGAGCCGGCGCTGCGAGTCTACGAGAATCTCACTGTCATGCCGCGCGCTTTTACACTGCCGCAGAGCGCCACCATCGTCGTCCCCGATGCAGAGGCAGTGGGCACAGCGATTCAGACCTACGACCCACGCTTCTATGTCATCATCGAGGCAGCACACGAGGCATGGAACAGCAACACGCCAACGCCCGGTAACTGGCCCCGTCCCTTCGAGGCAGGAGAACCACAGGCACAAGCCATCACTTCCTACGAACTGAATCAGGTTGTGGTAGATGCATCGGTCACAGAGGATGCATGGCTCGTCGTTGGTGACGCCTTCTTCCCAGGCTGGAAGGCTTTTGTGCGACCACAGGGTACCGGGGAAGATAGCGAAACAGAGGTTCCCATTGCGCGGGTAGCAGGCAATTTCCGGGGAGTGCGCCTCAACCCGGGCGCCTGGACGGTGCTTTTCCGCTACACCCCCAACAGCGTGAAATTTGGGGTCTTCATCTCCTTCCTCTCCGGAATGGTAGCCCTTTTCCTCGCAGTGACATGGGGCTGGAGGCGGCTATACCGTGAGGAGGCTCAGGCCTCCACAACCCAACGGCTAGCGAAAAACAGTATCGCCCCCATCGCCCTGAATCTCTTCAATCGAATGGTGGATTTCGCCTTTGCCGCGCTGATGCTGCGCATACTGGGACCCAATAACGCCGGGCAATATTACTATGCCGGCAGCGTGTTCATGTGGTTTGATATCATCACCAACTTTGGACTCAACACCTATCTCACCCGCGAGGTCTCCCGCTACCAAGAGCAAGCGCGACGCTATCTGATCAATACTTCGCTACTGCGGCTAGGGTTAGCCGTGCTCGGCGTGCCATTACTGGTGGGCTTCATCGCCGTACGGCAAACGCTTGTGGCAGCCCTCACCGCACCCGCAGCACAACCGGCGCTCCTGGCGCTGGTCTTGCTCTATGTGGGCCTGGTTCCCAATTCTATCGCCACGGGCTTCTCGGCGCTTTTCTATGCGCACGAGAAAGCCGAATTCCCAGCTGCCGTAACGACAATCTCCACGTTGCTCAAGGTAGGCCTGGGCACAGGCGTCCTGCTCGCCGGTCTGGGCATTGTGGGATTGGCGGCTTCAGCCATTGCCGTCAATATCATCACGCTGGTGATTCTCGGGGTGTTGGCATGGCGGGAGATTCCCGCGCTAAAAACTGCTACGCCCTCTGACATGGCATTACGGGAAAAACCAGAACGCAACCTGCGCCGGAAGATGCTCAGTGAGTCCTGGCCCCTGATGGTCAACCATCTTCTGGCAACGTTATTCTTCAAAATTGATGTGCCGCTTATGGAAGCCATTCTGGGAAATGAAACCCTGGGCCTCTACAGCACAGGATACAAATATCTCGACGCACTGAATGTGATTCCCGCCATGTTTACCATGGCGCTCTTCCCCATCATCTCACGGAAAGCAGTGGAGGATCGCGCCGGTTTTGTGCGCTTCTTCCGGTTGGGTGTGAAGATTCTCATGCTGTTGGTGTTGCCGGCAGCCATCATCGCGACACTGGGCGCGCGGGAGCTGGTGCTGCTGCTCGGTGGACCGGAATATCTGCCCGGCGGGATGCTCGCCTTACAGTTGATGGCATGGTCCATGGTCATTGGTTGGGTCAACAGCCTGAGCCAATACGTGTTAATTGCCCTGAACCAACAACGCTATCTCATGCGCGCTTACATGCTGGCTCTGGCTTTTAACTTAATCGCCAACCTGCTGTTAATGCAACGTTTTGGCTATCAAGCTTCAGCATTGTTACACACGGCAGCAGAGCTGATGCTGTTCATCCCCTTCACCATCCGCCTGCACCAACAGATCGGGCGGCTGAACTGGTGGGGAATGCTGGGCAAACCTCTGCTCGCCGCTGCCTGCACCGCGCCAGTTGCCGCACTGCTCTTCCCGGTTAGCCGCCTGGCGGCATTAACCGGCGCACTCCTCATTTATGGCGCCATCTGCTGGCGTCTGAAAATCTTCGATGCGGAAGAGCGTGAGGTCATGCTGCCGTTATTGGGGAGAAAAAACTAGAGCGGCAATAGTGGCTAGACTAACGAGCATGTGGGCGATGCAAGAACACAGAGAGGTATCTTTTTTTGTGATTTTTGCGGGCTGCGCCCGCAAAAATCACGCTTGCGGAAAGAGGCGTAGAGGGTTTTTGAGTAATCTAGCCGATTTTGCCACTGTAGGGAAAAAAGAAATTTGACGTAGCGGCATCAGACTTTTCTCCCCACACTCATCGGCTATAATCAATGAGTCTGTTTCTCAATAAGTCACGCAAAGATATCAGCGCGGTACGAGGAACAGTTCTGAGGTTTTGATAAAACTCTAGGGCCACCTTCAAAGGTGGTTGCGCAAGTGAGGGTTAAGGAGTAACACCCATGGAGTTATCGCAACTTGAACAGATGGTGCATTGGCTGGATGAGGAACGTAAGAAGGATAAAACACTCATCGCCACCCTGCAGGAGCGAAGCGAACAACAAGCGCTGATCATTGAGGCGCAGGCGCGCGATCTGGACGCGCTGCAACGGGAATTAGGGCAGTTAGGGGCAGATATACGCCGGACAGATGATTATCCCGCCATGATCGAGAAAACACATCGAGATCTCACAGCGGCAGTCGAAGAACTCAAGGTCACACAGCGCAGGGAAAAAACGGAATCCGAACGCCTACGCCGCGCCGAAATTGAAGCCCTGTCGCAGGAATTGATCACCGTAGATGAGCGCTACCGCCCCACACTACGTTACCCGGAGATGCTCGAGGCGCGCGCGATTGGCGAGCAGCGCTTGCAGACCCAGTTGCAGCAGATTAGCGGCAGTGTAGCAGACCTTACCAAACGTACTGATGACCGCCTACAAGCCGTGGTATATCTTGAGGAGCAACGACGCGCGGATACACGCCGCGTGGCAGCAGTGGAAGGTGACTTGCCGCTGTTACGCAAAGCCGTGGATGAGTTCAATGCCAAATTGCTGCGCCTTGAGGACGGCATCCGCAAGCTGCCCGCGCGCGTGGAAGAGGCAATCCAAATCGCCAAATCCTATGATCCCAAAATCGAAGAATTGCGGATAGCAGACTTCCAGCGCGAACAGCGCGTCCGGCAGTATCTCGATCAAGCCGCGCAGGTGCAGGCTGAGGTTGCCCGGTTGGTAGAACAGACCCAGAAATACGCTCTGCTCTTCAACCAAAACAAACAGGCGCTAGATGCCCTCGAATCCTTCCGGGTGCGCCTGGAGAAACGCCAAAATGAAATCGCCGAGATGCAGCGGCTCAATGAGGAACGTCTCAAGCGCGAATGGGAAGAATGGCAAGCCGCTTTTGCGCGCGACTGGCAAAAACGCCTGGTGACCGAGGAAGACCGCTGGCGACGCGAGGATTTGATGGATCAGCGCGTTACCGAACATCTCACCCAACTTGACGAAACCTCAAAACTGTATTTCGACGAGCTGACAACGCTCTGGGAAGAGTTGCGCCAACTGGCGGATCGCTGGGGTAATCTGATGCGCGATAAGGTGCTCGCCGATCAGGAGATGCCGGCGCAACGGCTCAAGGCCCTACGTCGTTTCGCTGAGGAAAAGCGCAAAGATTTATTGTAACCTGCTCTTTGCTATCAGGAAAACTGAGGGGTGAGCGTAGTACGCTCACCCCTTTTGTTGCCGTAACTGACGTACCGTCGCCAAGAAAGCCAGCAGCTGATCCGCACTATGCCTCGTAGCGCCACTCACCGCCGACCATCACCCGTTGCACGCGTGTCTCTAGCAACACCTCTGGTGGCTCCGCGAAGATATCACGATCCAATACGACCAGGTCCGCAAAATAGCCTGGGAGTAAACGCCCCTGGTGTTGTTCCTGCCCAATTGCATAAGCCGCGCCCCAGGTATACGCCTCAATGGCGTCGGCTAGAGCAAGGCGTTCCTGGGATTGCCATCCCTCAGGACCGGGAGACCCATCACGCTCGTGACGGCGTGTAACCGCCGCATATAACCCCAACAGCGGGTCGAAGGATTCAATGGGCGCATCGGAACCGAAAGCCAGCGTGACACCGGTCTTCAACAGTGATTGCCAGGCATAACTATAAGTGCAGCGCGCGCCCCAGTAACGCTCCGCCATCGCCCAATCATGCGAACAGTGAACCGGTTGCATCGAAGCCACGATGCCCAAATGCGCCAACCGAGGCAAATCCTCCGGGCTTAACAGCTGCACATGTTCGATACGGTGGCGCAGCGCCGGGTTGAGCGGGCGCATCTCGGCTAACACGTCCAGCACCAGGCGGTTGGCCCGGTCGCCAATCGCGTGAATCGCCAACGCCAAGCCACCCTCGACAGCCCGGCGAGCAATCGTGCGCAACGCATCAGGTTCAAGTGTCAATAGCCCGGTGTTCTCCGGTTCTTCTGCATAAGGCGCCAACATGGCCCCCGTGCGGGAGCCTAAGGCGCCATCAACAAAGAGCTTAAGCCCACAAAAACGCAGCCCCGCATCACCGTAGCCGCTACGCAATCCCACTTCCAGAAGGCCATCGAGCGCCTCCAGACGCACATATTTACCTACTCGCACCTGGAGCGCGTTTTCCTGGTGGAGAAGCTGCAGCGCCGAGAAGGCAGGTCCACCGTCCACATCGTGAACCCCTGTAAGCCCCTTTTGCATCAGGGTTGATTGTGCGGCACGAATGGCAGTGACGACTCGTGCCACTGAGGGGGCGGGGATGACGGATGCCACAGCATCAACCGCATGTTCGAAAAGCATGCCATCCAGGGCGCCTTCAGCTGTCCGGCCAAAGCGACCTTGTGACGGATCAACTGAAGAAGCGCCTAGACCCGCCAACCGCAACGCTGCGGTGTTGGCAACCGCGGCATGAGCATTCTTGGCAATCAACAAGACCGGATGGTCCGGAGCGGCTCTATCCAATTCTGCTGCCGTCGGAAAGCGCGTATCGTCCCACAGATTCTGATCCCAACCACGTCCGCGAATCCAGGTCCCCGATGGCGCGGCAACCGCAGCTTGCCCCACAGTTGCAAGCAGCTCTTCCCGTGATAAATCACGAAGTTGTAAATCGGCCAAACTCAGAGCATACCACATCAGATGAACGTGCGCATCCACCAATCCTGGGAGGATCACGGCAGCCCGCATATCCTCGATATGAGCATGAGAATCTGCAGCCCACGCATGTGCAGTCTGCCCAATAGCGACAATACGTGAATCTACCAGCGCCACGGCATCTGTCCATGGTTGTTGCCGGTCGCCGGTGTAAAAACGCCCGTTTTTAAGTAGTCGCATGTTCATCTTCATAGCCCCAGGATCTGTGCCAACCAGGAAATACCGTAATAACCGCCCCACGCAAAGACAATCGCCTTGATGGTCTTACCCGCCCAGGTGGATAGATAGAACTTCCACACAGGGAAGCCTGTAGCTCCGCCAGCGATGCCGGCTAAATCAAAGAGCGGCATGGGCACAACACCCATCAAAAAAACGGTAAGGGAGCCATTCCGACGCATCCAGCCTTCGATTGTAGGGTAGAAGCGCCAATGGGTCGCAATATCCTCAACTGCATACCCGACGAGGTAGCCCCAAAGTTCTCCCAATGAATCGCCGAGCCCTGCACATAATCCCACAAACCAGGGCGTAAGTATTGATCCCATGGTAAAAGTAAAGGCTAAATGGGGAATGGGCAACACAACTGTCGTGCTACCCACAAAGGCCATCAAAAAAGTACCCAGATAACCCAGTTCACGGAATTGGGCGATACTGATACGGTCTCGGAAAATAATCACCAGTGTGGTGACAAGAATGAAGAAGGCCACCAGGAAAATACGCAGCGCTTTGATCCATTCTATTTTGCGCATTATGCGTATGGCCCGGTGTCAGTAAGAGTATGCTCAGATGGGTTGCAACCGACTCGCCGCGGTGGTGAGAAACGGCACCTATCCATTGTGAACAGAGTCGCTTCTGCTTCAAGAGCAGTGATTTTTTCCGCCAAGGTCATAGAGAATCCTCTCATTAGGGCAAGTTCAGGCATGGGAAAACGGAGCGCACATTCAGGGGAATCCCGCCTTTCAGGGCTGGGGAGGAAGAAGCATGGCTGACGACGCCAATCTAGATTCCACTTCATACCAGCTGATCTCCGAGAGGCCAAGCTTTTGGCGTAAGGCGTCCCGGTCCATGCCGCTCACCAAATCTCGCACAGCGCAGGTCCAACGCAACATCTCAAAAGAGAGGCGTTCAAGGTCTGCCTCGGCGCCTACCCGCGTGAGGATATACTCCAAATTGCGCGGCGTCCAGGGAAAGAGATACTGCCGCGGACGATAAGCCTGGAGGTATTCCTGCAGCACGGGGGGCCACCAATCTGGCAGCGCAATACGCCGCTCCTTATGCTGGCGACTGGGCTGGCTATAACGGATCCACAATGCCGGGCGCGCAGGATTGGTCAGATCAATGTGATTGGGAACAATCTTGACGCACTCGCCCTTCTTTATACCGGTGTGAAGTAACAGCGTAATCAATGTATAGGGGCGGGGATCGGGCTGCTGTTCCGCACTCCCTGCACGCAACTGTTGAGCGACTTCAAGCACCGCCTGAATCTGCGCCTCAGTCAAAAAATCCGGCAAGGGTGGCTGAGCGTGCTGATGAATCAATGGGGCAGCGGGGTCACGCGTCAACGTACCGATTTCGGTCAGCCAACTAAAAAAGACTTTCAAACTGGTGATTCGGCGCTCAAAAGTCTTGGGACTGCAGGGAATACCTCGGGAATCTTGCATCCAACTAAGAAAGGCATTAAGGTTAGCCGTAGCGATGTGTCCGAGGGCGACACCCGGACCCAGGTATTCGGATAAAAGCTGTAAGTCGAGCCGAAAGGCCTGGCGTGTGTTAGCGGTGAAACCGCGCTGTTCCATATAGTGCTCAAATGCACCAAGCGCTTTGTTAAGAGCCGATCCAGCATCGAGATCAGGTTTTGGGGCAGGCTCAGGCTTGGGAGCAGGGGTATCCGTAGTCCCAAAAAGTGACAACTGCGCCGCATAGCCCTGTTCATTCTCCGTATCTGCCATAATTCTACCGCCTCATTCTGCGCATCGGGCGCCGAGTAGGGTTTGAATGAAATCAATAGTATTATAATCCAGCTCTAGAGGGATAACAAATCGGGTTACAGGTTGGGTGCGTTTCAAAACGGGGGTGAAAATCTCAGGCGCCCCTACAGGGCGCAGAAGAAAATTGATTTTTGGCGGCAGGCAAAGCCCTGCCGCCAAAAAT
>JAPKMR010000009.1 GCA_026645815.1 Anaerolineae bacterium
GGTAGCCAGTAGGCGCAGGGAATCGCGAGCAGCGCCAGCCCAGCACTCACCAGAAAAGCGGCACGCATGCCCAGCCAATCGCCTAACATGCCTACCACAATAATGATGAGCGAGCGAATCCCGAAATTCAGCGCCATATAGATGCCGTTGATGAACGCCCGGTTCTCCGGAGCATTCTCCTGTACCAAGGCCATCACCACCGGGGTGATAGAAATGGCGAAAAAACCCATGGCGAGCAATAGCAGGAACTGCACCCATCCGGCGCTATAAACAAAGATGAACATCAACACTGAGGTAAACAGCACCGCTCCCATCAACATGCGACGCCGTCCCAGACGATCACTAAGCCCACCACTGAGAAAGGCGCCAGCTACCCCGGCAACTTCCAAAATCGTTAGCGCTGCGCCCGCCAGCCATAAATCTGCCCCGGTATCGGTCATGTAAATAGGCAGATAAGTGGTCAGCGATGCCAACAAAAAGGCACGGATGGTCATGAAGCCAATCAACGGCAGCAATAAACGACGCAACGGGCGCCAGGCTATGCTCCGGGCAGTTTTGCTCTCAGTATGAGGCGCCACCGCAGCAGGAATGCCGCGTAAACGACCTGCAATCAGTGCGGTTGCCAGCAAACCGGCGAGCATCAACCAGGGAGTACCTTCCAGGCCCAGCCATTTGACGGCACTCACCACGATGAGAGGGCCAAAGGCGCGCCCGAGCTCACCGCCCACCATCCACACCCCCATGCTGAAGCCAAGCCGGCTACCGGAGAAACGCCCTACCAGCACGGGGACAACCGCGTGAAACGCCGCCGAACTTGCCCCGGCGGTCGTCAATAGCAGCGCCAACACCGCATAATTCGGCGCTATCCCCAGCAAACTCATCGCGACCGCCGTCACAGCGGGCGCGAGCACCATCAGCCACCGCAAATCCCTCCGGTCGCCGGCGTGCCCAAGCAAGGGCTGCAATAGCGAGGGTAACTGCAGGAACACCGAAAGCGTCCCCGCTTCAGTGTTGCTCAGGTCCAGCTTGGTGATGAACTCCGGCAACAACGGCGGAAGAAATGCGGTATAGGTATCGTGAATCCAATGCGTAAGCGAGATCGTCGCCACTTTCTGGGTTTGGAAAGCTTCCGGCGACATCTCAGTTGCACGAACAGGCTGAGTCATAGCGCTTACTTGGGCATGGTGCGGAACACATAATCCCACAACGGCGAGCTCACACCATAGCGGATGTTTGGATCCTTACCGTGATGGCGCATGTGATGCAAGCGCACCATCTTGTAGTAACCGCGCTGCGCCGGGAAATGATGGAGTGCGTAGTGCGTGAGATCATACCAGAGATAGCCCGCGATAAAACCGGCAAAGAGCGGCGCCACCCACTGCGGCGCGCCCAAAAATTGCGCCACGATGAGCCAGTACAAGCCGTAGAAGAGCAACGCCAATGGAATGCTCACCGGCGGTGGCATCACCAGGCGCGTCTTGGACATGGGTTGGGCGTGATGGACGCCGTGAAAGAGAAAGGAGACGCGCTCCTGCCAGGAATTGCGCGGGCGAAAGTGGAACAGAAAGCGGTGCAACATGTATTCGGCAAAGGTCCAGATAAAAACGCCAAACAAGAAGCCTATCGGAATATGAATCCACGCGGCGCCAGGCTCTAAAGCAAGGAAAGCGCGCACCAGAAAGAAAATGGCAACCGGAAGCCAGATGGCTACGATCACAGCGGGGTGAATATGGGTAAAGAATTCTAGAAAATCGGACTTGAAGAGACGAATAGGTTCTTTACTCGAGATGGGACTATGACTCATAATCTAAAAACTCCTTTTTGCTGGATACTCGGATAACAGAATACAGTATATGCAATTCATGGAATTTACCAACCAGACTCCCAATTTTCCATGAACCCATCTTCCGGAAAAATCGGCTTTGCTAACGGCATTCTAATGAAACAGGGTTATCATAGAACACAGGAATTACCGGCTGAACGGAAAAGGACAATGCAACTTCGACGCCTGACCATAGAGGATACCGCTTTCGCCATGGGGGCAGCGCATGTTTTCAAAGGGCGCTTCCCTGAATCTGATGTGATGGAGGATTTTCTTGCCAGCTCCCAAAATATACTGCTGATAGCCGAAGAAGAAGGGATGCCTCTAGGTTTTTTGCTGGCATACCGGCTCGCCCGCTGGGACCAGGCTCTTCCGATGATGTTCGTGTACGAAGTTGAAGTGCTTGAGATGTATCGGCGCCGGGGTATCGGGCGCACGCTAATAAGAGAGATCCAAAGAATCAGCCGCCAGACAGGCTGCATAAAGCTTTTCCTGATCACCAACGCTTCCAACGAAGCGGCAATGGCGCTATACGCCGCCACAGGTTGGCGGTACAGTGCCGACGATGATGTGCTATTGACCCATGATCTGGCATGATAGAGAGGTTTCCGGCGATATCCGCGCACAGGAAACGCTCTTCAAGAAACCACTATATTTCCGGGAGGACCTATGACTGAAACATCAAAGACCGAATCTTTGCAGTTCAAAGCGGAGGTGCGCCAGCTACTCAACATCCTGGCGCATTCGCTCTACACTGAGCGGGAGATTTTCCTGCGGGAGCTGCTCTCCAACGCCTCGGATGCGCTGCACCGCCTCCAGTTCGAGATGTTGACCAACCCCGAGGTGCTCGATCCCGAGGTGGAACTGGCCATTACCCTGGATTTCGATGCTGAAGCGCGTACGCTGACCGTGGCGGATACCGGCATCGGCATGACGCGTGAGGAGCTCATCGAAAATCTCGGCACCATTGCGCACTCCGGGGCCATGGCTTTTCTCCAGCAGCTGGAAGCCGGGCAGCGCCCATCTGATATTATCGGGCAGTTTGGAGTCGGCTTCTATGCCGTCTTCATGGTGGCAGATGAGGTGCGAGTCACCAGCCGCTCCCACCGCCCCGAAGCCGAAGCCTGGACCTGGATTTCCTCCGGCGAGAACAGCTATGTGCTCGAACCTGCACTCAAGCCCGATCGGGGAACGGTCATTGAAGTGAGACTCAAGGAAGACGCCGCCGAATTCGCCTCTAGCTGGCGCCTGGAGCAAATTGTCCGGAAGCATTCGAATTATGTCGCCTTCCCCATCAAATTGCAGGGGCGCCGCATCAACGAACAAATCGCACTCTGGCGCCAGACGCCAAGCACGCTCACCGATACGGAATATGCGGACTTCTACCGGCAGCTAACGCTAGATCCCGATCCGCCATTGCTGCACGAGCACTTAGTCACCGACGCCCCGGTGAACGTGCGAAGCATCCTCTTTGTGCCGCGCCGCCGCGAGGCGGGACCCTTCCGGCTTCACACCGAACCCGGGTTGAAGCTCTACTCGCGCAAGATTCTCATCCAAGAAACTAACAAGGATTTGCTACCTGATTATCTGCGCTTTGTAGTAGGCGTGGTAGACTCGGAGGACCTGCCGCTGAACATCTCCCGCGAGACAGTGCAGAATGACCGGGCTATGCGCCAGATTCAACGTGCACTGAGCAAGCGGCTACTGAAAAAACTCCAGGATCTGGCGGAAACGCACGCCGAAGACTATGCGCAATTCTGGCGCGAGTTCGGCCCGTTTATCAAAGAAGGCATCGCGACCAGCCCCAGCGACCAGGACGAATTGGTGCCGCTGTTACGCTTCACCTCCTCTAAAGCGGAGGGGCTGATCGCCCTCGCAGACTACGTCGAGCGGATGCCCGAATCGCAGAGTGCCATCTACTACATCCTCGGCGACACCATCGCCGCGGTTGGCAGTAGCCCACACCTGGATACTTTCCGCGCGTTAGGCTTTGAGGTACTGTATCTCGTTGACCCATTGGATGGTTTCATGCTCCAGACCCTACGCGAATTCAAGGGTAGACCACTGCAGAATGTGGACGATCCGGCGCTGGAACTACCACCGGCTCCAGAAACCGCTGAGGAGGCGCCCACATCCCTGCCACAACCGGATTTCGAGCGTGTGCTGGAGCGCTTCAAAACGGTATTGGGTGAGCGCGTCACCGAAGTGCGCGAGTCGAAGGTACTGCGCGATAATCCCTGCAGGTTGGTATCCGCAGAAAGCGGTCCAGAGCGCGACCTGCAGCGGGTGCGGCGACTGTTCGAAGAGAACTTCACCGCGCCGCCAAAGATTCTGGAGCTGAATCGCAGCCATCCCCTGCTGAGCAATCTCGCCGGGTTGCTGGAGAGCACTCCCGAAGCGCCAGTGATTGACGCGACAATTGAACAGCTCTTTGCCAACCTGCTGCTCCTTGAAGGACTGCACCCCAATCCAGCGGAGATGATCCCGCGGATCCAGCAACTATTGGAGGCGGCAACGCGAAAAGGCTAAAGGGCAATTCCAGCTCAAACGACAAGTGGACGGAACAAGACCGGTCACAGTGAAACTGTGACCGGTCTTGTTAGGTAGGAACAATCCGCGCAACTTTCCAATGGAAGGTGCGTAAAGTATAGAGGACGAAGAAATCAGCTTGCGTTTTTGAAGGAGGTTGAAGATGTCGGATTTAAATCACTACGCGCCTACCCCGCAACGGCAGCGACCATCGGTATTCTGGCCCATCGTGCTGATTCTGGGAGGCATCGTGTTGTTGCTCTCAAATCTCGGCTACCTGCCAGAGCCTTCCTGGGAACTGGCGGCGCGGTTATGGCCCGTGATTTTGATTGCACTGGGCATTGATCTAGTCGTGGGAAGGCGCTCGGTTGCCGGTGCAATCATCTCCGCAATCCTCATCCTGGCATTAGCAGCGGGAGTACTTGGGCTGATCTTCTTTGCGCGCCACATCCCTGCCCTGGCGGAGCTGGCACGGGAACCGGTGCTGGAACGCCACACCATCTCACATCCTGTGGCAGGCATCGAACAAGCATCCCTTCGGCTGAACTGGAGCAGTCAATCCGGAGTGCTAGAGGCGCTCGACGATTCAGAGCAGCTCCTCGAAGGAGAAGTTACCACGTATGGCACGCTGGATTTTACCGTGGACAGGCTCGAAGATACCGCGCGGGTACACCTCAACACGCGCGAGACCACGCCAATATTCAATGTGCGTTCCATAAGCACTTTCGGTAGCGATCCCTGGGAAGTCGCGCTCAATTCTGGTGTGACCTGGGATCTCAATCTGGATGGCGGGTCTGGCCATTTGGAGCTTGATCTGAGCGAACTGGATCTCAAGGCGCTCGAATTGGACGGCGGCTCCGGCGCCATCACGTTGACCCTGCCCGCAACCGGCAGCTTCGAAGGACGCATTGATGGTGGCTCAGGCGCGATCACAGTTACCATGCCGGAGAACGTGGGAGTACGGATCGTGCTGGATACTGGCAGCGGCGCATTCAAGCCCGCAGCACGCTTCACCCAGGTAGAGAGCAACGATAACGAAACGGTATGGGAATCCGAAGGCTACGAGAATGCGGAGACGCAAATTCTGCTGCGGATTGACCAGGGATCGGGAGCGATAAGGGTGGAGTGAGAGGAAGTTGCGTGAATCTTAAGAAAGAAAAGAAGACACCGCACCCGCTTCAGCAAGAAGTGGGTGCGGTGGCAAATTGGGAACTAAGATCATAACGAAAGAAAACAAATTTAGGGTCTGAAAAGTATAGCTCCCAGAATCTAGCCATATTTTCCCAGTGAAAGGCAGGAAACTATGAATTTGCGATCCCTAAGGAAATGGAGTAAATAAAACCCCCAAATCTATGGGCTCTCCAGCTAAAGCCTCAATCATCAACGAATAATCGTTGTCGGAATTCGATACCATATACGATTCAACTGCATTCCAAACAATCAAACCATAAGTGGCTGGGGGAACATCATTGAAACAGAAGAAACCAGAGTCATCCGCCACAGTGTTGATATCCTTCGCGGAATCCAAAACAACAATTGGATTATCTGAGTCAAGCCCAACGTATTGGGCTAAATAGATCAGAGATCCTTTAGAAGGCTCTCCCCATGGCGAGAGCAATTGCAAAGTTCCATAAATTGCTGCCGATGAAGAACTTGCCGGCATGCAAGCAATCTCCTGTTCCTCTGTTGCAGAGAGTGCCGCCGGCGAAACCGGAGGTTCGATAGGTGAAACCGGAGATACAAACGGAGAAGTCGAAACTAGAGGCTCCGAGTCACAACTGCAAAGAACCAACAGCAAAACAATAAGAATCCAACCAACTCGCATTTTCATCAATACACCACCTGGAAACGACCCGTTTGCTTCAAAAAATCAGTAGAGGAAGCTCGCACCTCCTCTACTGATTAATCACAGAATCAGCGATATCTTAGGGGAGAATCCCGTTATACTGGCCCGCGGCATCACCAGTTCGGTTCAGACCATTCTGGCTACCCAAAAGCACGACAGGTTGATCGGATGTAACCTTCACCGAACCCTGCCAGCCAGCCGGCAATTCAGCATCGTTGCCCTGATACCGATTAACACTATTGAAACGCTCAATCTTTGGATTTGCGACACCGTTGTAAGAAACTGTCTTGATGGGCGTCGTAGCGCCTGCAGTATAATATTCGACCGTCACATTGGCTGCAGCGGCACCGACATTCATGATCTGGAAACCAGTCATAAAGTTGCTACCACCGAAGTTCTTCAAGACAGTCGGCAGATAGCCCTCAAGCGCACCCTGAGCACCACCATTGTAGATAGAAGCCAATTGTTTCCCAGGTGCACCGCTCGATTGGCTTCCCACTGCAACGATTGGTTGGTTGGACTCAATAACTACAGAGCCAATCCAGCTACCACCGGTGGCCAAACCACTATCAACGGAAGGCTGATAACGATTGATAGAGTTAAACTTAGGAATGGAAGCCGTGACCGTCTTAGCAGGAGTAGCGCTGCCAGGAGTATAGTAATACATGGTGACCGAAGCAGTAGAATCACCAATGTTCAACACCTGGAAGCTAGTATTCCATGCATTAGCACCAAAGTTAATCAACAGGGTGGGCAAGAACACGTTCAGAGAGCCAGAGCTGAAACCATTGTAGGTTTCAACCCGTCCATCGCCACTCATAACATCTACCACTACAGCAACATCCTGGTTGACATTGACTACAGCGGACCCCAGCCAGCCATTTGGCAATGAGGCATTGTTGATCTGTGAAAGCGTAACGGAGCCTCGAGCCGGCAGACTTACAGACTGAGTATTTGCTGTAGTACCATCAGCATTGTAGAAGGTCACTGTCCCGGTTGCAGCACTTGCTGTTGTGTTCTGAACAGTGATGCGACTGCTCCACTGACCACCACCGAAAAGTTTATTGACGTTAGGAAGATAAAACTTCTGTCCAAGCTCCGCGGCCCCAATCCCAGAATACTGACTATTGCCAATTCGACCATCGCTATAGGTCACCTGCTCACTACCAATTGCAGCAACTGGCTGATCAGCGGAAACAACAGCTGAACCCTTGAAGCCTGATGGAAGATTAGGGACATTGGGTTGATAGATATTGACTGAGGATTTAGGTTCGACCTGGTAATCATAAGAAGCATTACCAGCAACGGTTCCATCCTCTCTGTAGTAAACAACAGCAACATTTGCACGAGTAGTGCCAAGGTTCATCACCTGAAAAGAGCTCACCCAGGTTCCAGTCCATTGAGCAAATATTGGGACCGAAATCATTAGAGCCACCATAACACCCAACATCAAAGAAAATCGCGACTTCGTAAACACACTACACCTCCTAAGCAAAGATAGTGTTTAATAACCATCTTGATTGTACACCGTATGAGCCCTAAAAAGCAATAATGCTAATGGGGTATTTGACTACCCTATCCGGAAACTCTCCGTTTTCGCAGAGAATTCCAAGAGGCCGCCACTCCAAAACAAAGAATTTCAGAAATAATCTGAGAAAACCGCATCAACACCGGTAGGAGATAAGCTATATCTTGAGACACAGAAGAGCCTAGCAAGCGAGCATAAACTACCTCCCTGACACCCCAACCTCCCGGAATGAAAAACACCAGGTAACCCGCAGCCCAAGAGAGTGAAGTATGACCTATCAAATGCAAATAACCTTGCAAATCTATCGTCTGCCACCCTACGAGCGACGCCCAAAAAACAGACGCTACGCTACCGTACAAAATCCAGAACATCAAATAGGAGAGAAACAACATGACCCATTTCCAGATAACATGCCCCCCTAAAGCAAAGGATCTTCCGACAAACAACATGCTGCCAGTAAATCCGAGAACTATAAGCACAAGTAATGGTTTGATCATAATAAAATCTGGAAATTCCGATAATAATGCCAATCCACCAACAAGAAAAGCAGAGAGGAGCACGGCTGCCTGCTCGATGCCCAAACTCCAGATATTCGCAGAAACCGAGCCATCCACCTCTCTTAACAAAGCTAATCGCCCCGCAAAATGCCAGATTCCTCCGGGCAAGTAGCGAGCTAAATTGGCCGCAGTGTAGATGTAAAACCCTTTAGCACCCGGTAAATTGACCCCAAGTAAACGCACCAGACCGACCCAGATCCAACCCAAGCCCCCCACAGCAAAAACCATAAGCAAAATCCCTACCGCTACAGTAGATAGTTGCAGGGATCTTAACATAGTGGCATATTGAGGAAAAAGCCTGATGAGATGAAAAAGGATATATCCTCCCACGAGTACTTTTAGGAAAGGACTTAGCACACCTCTCCGACGATTTACCCAAACAGAGACACTCTGGTAAACCAACAAGAACTTATGCTTTATTAAGGAGCAACCACAACACTCTCGCATCAGTTTCACTCGCTTCATCTATAATAAAGAGGCGCGGCAGAAAATGAATATGCGACCAGCTTAAGCTGTGACGCAACTGGCGCGGCAGACGATACCAGAGGTCAGCAAACCGCCCCACCTTACCACCCAACATGAAACCATGCGCTGCCAGTTGCAGATTGGACGGCGCCACTAGATTTTCAAGAGCGGTCTCATAATTGAACCATTGCTGATACCACCTTCCCCACTTTCCTTTAAACGGCTCAACGGCATAAGGGACCGATATGAAGATTTTTCCATTGTCGCTAAGAACCCGCCCCATTTCCTTGAGCACTACCTTCTCTCCCCCGTCAGGGATATGTTCAACTACAGAAATAGCCGTAACAATGTCAAAGGAAACATTTGAAAAGGGGAGCGATTTCCCATCAGCAACAATGGGTCTAAGTTGCGTTCGGTCTTCTAGTATTCGATGTGCCCAACGATTCTGATTACCGATGCCGAGGGAAAGATCAATGATAGAAACGCGATAACCAGCATGAGCCATGAATATCGGAAAAGGCGAGCGATAACTCCCTATATCGAGACATTCAGCTGGCAGATTATGCGGAATTTTAGTGTATGCTTGTGTATATTCAAAACCCCGAGAGAGATCAATCCCCTGGAAAGCATGCAACAAACTCATCTTATAGTTTATTTGATAGAGCTCCCGCAAAATAGTTACACGTTCTCGATAAACACTTTCAAATTCAGGTTTTTCTACTAGATCCTTCAAGGTTGCCTATCTCCATAATTCTATCAATTAAAATCTCCCAGCGATCACTCTTCAGGCCTGCCATATTCTGTCGCATTGCAGGACCCAAATCATTCTGGAAATACAGAGCAATCGCCCGCGCCAAATCATCAACACTTCCAGGTTGCACTAATAAACCGTTGATGCCCTCTGCGATATATTCGCCAATCCCACTCACGTTTGAAGCAATAATGGGAACATTGGTCTCAAAGGCTAGTTGCATCACAGCACTTTGGCTGGTTTTGACATATGGCAGCACCAACGCATCAGCCGTCGCGAAATACAGCCCAATTCTCTCATTTGGAACGTATTCATCAATAATTAACACACGATCGCCAATACCGAGAGAATCTATCAGTTGCAGATAGCTTTGTCTGTCATGCCAGAATTCACCAACGACTAACAACTTCACAGGGGAAGAATTAACCCTAGCCAAAGCACGCAGTAAGTACTCAAGGCCCTTATAGGGACGCACAAAACCAAAAAATAGCAGAATAGGTTCGTCCTCAGAAACATCAAGCTCATGGCGAGCCTCTGTTCGCGAATATGATACCGGAATTAATCCCTCATACTGAGGGAAATCCAACAATGTTGTTTTTGCATCCGGAATAAGGCGTAACAGATGCAGTTTACTTGACTCAGAATGAACTATACAATGATCGGGCAATCTGAGAAATAGGCGAGCTATCAAATTATCCCACCAATGTTCTTCATGGGAGATGATATTGTGACAGATTGTAACAACAGGCACCCTGGGGCATGCTTTACGAAAGAAATACAGGATTGCCGTCAAACTTGGCATCCAAAAAGGAGTCCACCACTGCGTGAGCAGCAATTCCGGTCCAAAAGATTTGAGAAGCGCGACTGTCTTAAACCAACTCAGAATTGAGAAGGGATCGAGAATATAATGAACGTTTTCTATCTGGATGCTCTGCGCACTCGGATCACGGTCAGAACGACCTGGGAACAACCAACGCGGATATTGTCGCCGGAACGAAATCACCAGCACATCATGCGCATTCCTGAGACGTTGTGCCAGAAAAGTAGTGTAGTGTGCAATTCCGCCCCGATATGGATACACAGGGCCGATCAATGCAAGCCTCATTTGGCTACCTCAAGAATAATCACACGATCCCGCAGATAGACTGATCTCAAATTGGTGTCTAGTTCCAGAGATTCCAAATCTATGGCATGATGTGTCGAATCCCAAAATAAAAATCTTACGTTGTTTGCTGCGAGGACTTGGCCTATCTCCTGCCAGCGCAACTCTCTAGACAACAAGTTCAGGGTCTGACAAAGTTGAATATCTTGTGTGAGTCTAGTAAGATTCACAAACTCGTGAGGATAGATCATTGGCGGAACTGCCATTTCCCGCTGTGCTAATAACGGTACCCAATACCCCTCATCAATTCCTATAATCCATCCCGGTGACCATTCTACATCAGTGCTAAAACTGATGAAACGGTCGTCCTGGGCCGTATGTGCCTCTATCCACTGCATATCTACCAAACTCCCAGGGTGCAGATAGTGCAAACCGGAGACAAGAATTCCAGGGAAATCCGCTAGAGCTATCAATGCAAAGGCAAGAAAAACGATAAGCAAGAGCGCTTTGGAGAGCGGAAAGGAAAATACACGCTGCTGCAACCACTGTGCACAACCCACACCTGCAACAACGGCAAGCGGCACCGCAAGCGTGAGCGTAACAGTCTTGAGCTCCCAGAATGACCCGCCAATACCCATCTGCTCCAACGAGGCTCCTAACAACAACAAGCCGGACCACATAATAAGCAGACCCACATGAAATCTATGCCGCTTTAACACAACAAGACCCAACAGCCCAAAAAACAAAATCGCCAAAATGAAAGGATTAGTTCGGAAAAGCACAACGGATGTCTCAAGGCGCTGAATGACATCATTATATCCCGATAGCAACGGATAATGAATCTTCAATCCATCCGGATCATAAAGATTCACAGCGAGACGCAACAAATAGGGCAAACAAAAGATGAAGGAAGTAATGGCTTTTCGATACCACGGTTTGAGCATTCCCCAACGGCGCGAAATCAAATGCACGAAACCCAACAAAGTCGCCCACATTAGCCAGAAAAAGAACAGGCGAAAGTGCGCGAAAACCAGACCCGCGATGAAGAGCCCAGCAGCTCTCCACTTTGGAAAAACATCATCTAGCAAAGACAGCATGGCAACGGGCAGAAATAGCATCCCGGTAGTCTGCGTGAACCTGCCCCAACGCAATAAGCAGAATGGTGAAATCATGATCAGGCCAAGCAAAGCGGTCGTCACGATACCTGCCTTCCGTTCACCTGTGAGTCGCTCGCTCAGCAGTGCCGCAGTTGCCGCGATGGCGCCATTAAGCACTAGTGCTGTTGTCTTGGTGGTGAGCAGTAGTTCAGTGCCAAACAACCAGCGGAACAACGCCACGATGCTGTGAAAGCCAAAGTGATACGAGAAGCTGAGCATAGGCGCATATGGCTCGTATGAGTCGGGTAGTCCACCCTGATCTGCGAACAGCTGTGCGATGAGGGTGTGGTGATAGGTATCGCTGCCCGGCAACATCACCATGCTGCGTCCAAGAAAGAGCCGGAAAGCGATACCAGCGAGAATGATCACCCACAAAAGCAAGGTGGACGAGGGGTGTTCTCCCAGCCAGTACGCACGTTTCCACCATAGGTCCCTATCCCTGTAAAAAGCATAGAGCCCTATCACTCCCACGACACCGACTAGAGCTCGAACTGACCAGGAGGAAAGGGACAATGGTGATAAATCAATCCAAACCAGGAACACCATCCATGCAGATAGCGCGGCAACCGCACTTACGATGAGGGTCAACGTGAAGTCCAATTTCGCCCGGCGCATCCAACCGCGCACCAATGCATAGCCGGAAAAGAAGAGGATCCCCATCGCCGCCAGGCCGTAACCGATCCATCCCAACATCATCAGACCAAGGTCCAGCGCGATGAAAAGAGGCGCATACTGCAGGCGAAAAGCGGCTTGCGCGGAAAGGGGAATGTGCCCCCGGTATAGGGTGCCATCAGCATATGCCTCTACCGCAGCACAGGGAACTTGAACTGCGCCGGGAAAGCCAGATGCAGGTTCAATGTAGGCGTAGTAGTATTGCGTATGCGAATGGAGGATAGGTGCAAAGGTGAAGCGATAGTACCCAGCCGGAGCGTTGGGGCCAATCGCGATAGTCGAAGTCACGATATCCGCGGTTTCCAGGTGACTGGCGCGCAGATGCAATCTCAACTCACCTACAGCAGACTTATCTGGTATCAGATAGAGCTCGATCGAGGTTAAGCCACCATGTCGGGCAACAAAGGTCTGTCCTAGTGTCATTCCGGTCGAAAGTGTTGTGGTGCAATCAGGTAGCAAGACGGATTGTGCAGCATCGGTAAAGGCAGTACACCCCGTACCGCCTAACACAAACGCGACTAACAGGGCGATGGTGACCAAGAGATGCTTGCACGTCATCATCGTGGGGGTTGATTTGTCACTATTACACGAATTTGGAGATATCATTCTATGATCCAATGGAGGAAGTAGTCGCCAATGCCACGTAGCAAAGTTCCATCAGCCGGTCCAGATGTGCATCAATGGTTAACTGCGGATTGATGTTACTGCTCAAAAACTCAATCTTCTCTGGCGCAACCACCAGTCCCTGCATCGCCATACGCCATGCTGAAACATCTCCAGGGGGAAGCAAGATACCATCCACGCCATCACTGACGCGGTTAGCAAGGGCGCCTATCCGCGACGCCAGCACAGGTTTCCGCGCAACAAAGGCTTCGGTGATCAGGAAGGAAAATGTCTCATACCACAACGCGGGCACGACCACCACGTCAGCGTCAACCAACGTGGCCCACACTGCCTCTCGTGTCAAGTGTCCCAGAAAACGTACATTGGAGGTCGCCATTCTGCGAAGCAAAGTCACGTAATCCGGATCAGCCTGCTCATCGCCAGCGATCCAGAGCTCCGCTTGTGGCGGCATGCCCTGAAAAGCCTCGAGGACGACATGGACGCCTTTCTGGTAACTGAGTCCCCCGATGTACAAAAAACGTACCCGGTTATTCGCCGCACGCTGACGCACAGGCAGATTCTCTGGCAGCGGCATACCAAGTGGCAGAAGATGCAGTTTTTCGCAAGGCGCCTGATGTGCAGCGTACCAATCCAGCACAAAAGGTGTAGAAGCCACTAGCGCTGCCGCAGCGTTGAGCGCTTTCGCTAGTAGGCGGTTACGCCATGCCATTAACGGCGCCAAGGCAAAGGCCCCGACCTCCCCGTCAACTCCTGCGCGAGCTAGAGCACAACACGCGCAATTTTGAAAAGAAGGCTGTGGACCCTGACAGAGCTCCTGGCTATAATTTGTCAGCAACTGGGCATTGGCGCATCGCCACCAGAAGTCATGCAAGGTGATCATGTACGGAATGTGCCGTTTCACCAGCGTCTCGAGAATGGCATAGGGCAAGCCCATGAGGTGCTGCACATGAACGATGTCCGGTTTGAACTCGTCCAAGACGGCCACAAAAAAAGCCAATAACTGCGCGGAGCGAAATGTTGACAGGAAACGACGGGGCGCCGTCAGAACACCATCCGTCGCCTGCCACACATCACTACCCGCATCCGTGCGGTGAATACAGGTAGTTTCTGCAGCGGATGAGCGGTAGAAGATAGCAGCATTATAGCCACGTGCTACCTGGGCACGAGTGAGCCAGTGCGTGTACAATTCCACGCCACCAACTTTTTCGGGCAAATACTGATGTGTCAGATGTAAGACTCGCATATCAACACGCTAACAAACAGTCGCTCATAGTTTTAATACCGGCCCAGACACCTGCTGATAATGCTGCAGAAGCCTCGCAACATGCTCGTCATACTGTAGTGGTTCAGGCAGGTTGTTACGCCATTGCGCCGACAGATCAGGCATCTCAAGTAGTTGCTCAAAAGCAGCCCGCCAGGCTTGGGCGTTTCCAGGTGGGATGAGCAAGCCATCAACGCCATCACGCACCTTCTCCACAAGTGCGCCAAGTCGCGATGCTAACACGGGAACCCCGGCAGCATAGGCTTCTTGAATAACGACCGGTGAATTCTCGTACCATAGGGAAGGAATCGCAAGGAGATCGGTCTCTGCCAGCACCTGTCCAACCAGGGCGTTGGGAACGGGTGGTTGGAAGACCGTATTGGCGGTATCGGCGGTGGCACTCAGACGCGCCGCATAATCTGGAAACAGCGCCGGATTCCCGATCACGCGTAAGCGTATACGCTCAGGCGGCAACCCGCGCATAGCTTCCACCAGAATGTGGACCCCCTTGTGCCTGGCAAGCGTGCCTATGAATGTGATGCGCAACACGCCATCTTGAACGGGTTTGCGCTCAAATGAACGAAGATGCACCACATCGAGCCCATTTTCCAGAACGTGAAACTGCTTTTCTGGAAATCCCACGGCCAGATATTGGTCCCGCAAAAAGCGGGAAGGGGAAATGAAATAGCCAATTTTGAGAGCCGCCCGCCGCGCAAGAAAGTCTCGACACTGAAACAGCAGTGCTAACAGAGGAGACATCGCCCGTAACACCCACCACTCTGGTCGAACCGTCGCACATCGCACACAGTTCAACCCACCCAATTTGCCACGGCAAAGTTGACCGTCAGGCCACAACAGCTGCGAATTGGCACATCTGAACCAATAATCGTGCAGCGTTAAGAGCATGGGAATACCGGCGCGTTGGACCAATACGGGCAGGCGCACCGATAATGCCATCAGATGTTGAAAATGCACCAAATCAGGTCGTGTCTCACTTAGAAAACGCACAAAAGAGGCTTCGATATCCGAATTTAAGAAGGTATCGAAAAACAGGTGTGCGGGATCAGCCGTTGAAGCAGCAAATCGCCGGCCCACACGCCAGACACCAAAGGGTCTGGTCGCCTGCCAGCCCTCACGGAATTCAATCCCATCGCCGTCGTCGCGATAGAACACACTCACAGCATGACCTGAAGCCACTAAAGACTGCGCGAGAGTCTGTGTATAGGATTCTACTCCCCCAAAAGAGTTAGGTGGGAATTTATGCGTTACCAGCGCTATACGCATGACATTCTCACGTTATCATAGATTTGTAGCAACTCTCCATACGTACTTTCCCAAGTATACGTTTGAGCCTTAGCATGTCCGGCGCCACCTAAGGCATGTGCCAGAGATTGATTCTGCAATAGTTCACGAATTGCGGCAGCCAGAGATGTCACGTCACCAAAGGGCACCAGCAGCCCATCCACTCCATGCGTAATCACTTCAGGAATTCCCCCAGCCAAGGCGCCGATAACAGGCTTATGATATTGCCATGCCTCCAAAAAAACAATCCCAAAAGTGTCAACGCGGCTAGGCAAAGCCAACAGGGCTGTAGTTTCCAATAACTGATGTTTGGTGGTTGAATCCACAAAACCAAGAACGCGGATATGGTCACGGGCGATAGCCTGTTCATGGTGTGGGCGTTGTCTCAAATATCGTTTCAAGTCTTCGGGTCGGGGACCCGCGACCACCAAATTCACCAAAAACCCCTCCTGATTGAGTTTAACGACAGCCTGTGCGAGGGTAAATGCCCCCTTGTCATAAGTATTCACACCCAAAAAAAGAACTTCAGACAAAGTACTGTCCCGACGCAAAACTCGTGTCTTCTGTATTAGTTCAACATCAGATAGAGGATCCACTCCCATGCGCAACACATGAAGTTTGTTGGAATCTACTCCTAATGATTGATAAGCAGTTCGCTCGTACCCGGATAAGGCAATGACCGCATCAGCACCCCGGTAAACCTGAACCTGATGTGCCATCTGATAATGTGCTGAAATAGTTCTCCCGCCCAAATGCATCAGCGGCGATACCACCAGAGGCTTACTATAACGTGCGGCGACTGACGCGGCAGAAAGCAACAAACCATCCCAACTTCCATCCACCACATGAATCAAATCAGACTGGGGCACCCAATGCTCCAAACTAGTGTTAAAACCCTCTAACGGTGGCATCCACCGCGCCAGATAACGCTGGACAGGTGCTGCACACACAACGGGAATCCGAAGATGATGCAAAGCCAGGCCCACCCGACGTAATACACTGAATACAAAAGGCGCCGGCTTTGGGTAGGTCAACCGGCAACGCTCAATCCTAACTCCGCCAAGAATCTCCCGTGATGATAAGATAGGGGGCGTTTCAGGATCGCGCCAAAAATCCTCAGCACAAGTCGCCATCGTGGTCAGAATTGTCACGCGGTGATCATCTGATACCAACCGTTCAGCCATCGCCTGCAAGAACGTCTGAGCACCGCTGATAAAGGGCCAATACGAAGGCGCAACAAAAAGGACATTCACCAGATTATCAACCCTCTACCGGTTTTCGCTTTCTCCCGCCACGAGCTGAGAGTCTTGATCTTCCTGCGCTTTAGCTAATTGGCTCTCCAAGACCGCTATCCGGGCAAACAATCGTTCAAGAGTATGAACAGCTGTACGGTTAAACAATACCTGCCGTTCAAAAGTCGGATCTACGTAGGGCTCGCGCAAGTGCGAAGTCAAGTTAACTCTTATCCATGAAATCAACGGTCCGATGATGGGAATACCAGAGTGGACCCTATAGTCCCGATGCATAATATCTGCTAACGAGGTTAATGTCTTGAGAGATGGGATTTCCGCAGTCAACGATTCATCGGCGATTGCACCCACAGCCCTTTGCGACAAAGACAATGTAGCTTTGGGCTTGGGTAATGGATAAGGACGCTGCGGTAACCATGCAGTCGCCTCGCTCACAATCTTTGACCACCCGGCCTCATAGGTCTCTACCGAGAAATCCTGCGCACGAAACAACCCCTTTCCTACTAAATCACCATAGAGCACATCATCTGACAAAACCTGCACGATCCGCATAGTCATGGCGCCAACATCAGCAGGTGGGAACAACAGGCCCGCATCCTTCAAGACCCACGGATGCGCAGTCGCGTCACTCGCAATTACCGGTATGCCAGAAGCCATAGCTTCAATCAAAGGCACCCCAAATCCCTCATGCAGACTTGCCGTCACGTAAACATCCGCGAGGTGATAATGGGCAGGTAGATCATCTACACGACCAGTGAAGATCACAGATTCAGCAACGTTAAGTGCAGCTGCACGCTGACGTGCGTGTGCCACCTGTTCCACAATAGCGGGGTTACTACGATCATCCCCTACTAGCAACAAAACGGCATTGGGTATGTGTGCTTGCACCTGAGCCAGAGATTCCACGAGTAAGTCCACTCGTTTGTTACCTGCCATCCGACCCACATAGAGCAAGACGCGTTTCCCAGAGAGACCATAACGCCGCAACAATATTGAGTCCTTCACCCCTGGACTAAAGCGAGACAAGTCAACCGCTAACGGCAAAACCCGAATGGCTGCTGAATCCAACCCATAGTCAGATGCCAACTGCTGCGCGTTGAAATCACTATCTGCTACGATGGTATCCGCATATGCTGCAAAGCCCCCTACCCCCTCAACGCCCAATTTCAAGTCAATCTCGGCAAATTTGCTACCCCACAATGCTGGCGGTGTCACATTGTGATAATAGAAGATGACAGCGCCGCGCTCAATAGTTTTCAGGGTTTCAAGCAATGGATAGATACCAGGATAATGGTAAACGTAAAGATCCGTTGTAGCAAAATGACGATCGGCACCAGAAGCCAGCACTTCGGGGACGACTGCCTGCGCGAGGCGGGCCTGTGTTGCCGGAATTCCCTCCGGAGTATGTGTCACATAGACGCGAACCTCATCGCCCCGACGCTGAAAGAACTGCACCTGATGCAGGATACACTGTCCAGTAGCGTCCTGATAGACCCAATTTCCATTGAGTATGCTAACGCGCATCAGCCTCACTCCTCGCTAAACCTAGATTTCACACAACCCCCGGCGCTTTTAAGTATTACTTCGCGATGGGGGAAACATACGTGCGATGTTTGCGCAATACTTGCGCATAACAGCCTTCAACAATGTCCGCAATCCGCTCCACAGTGTAACGACGCTCAAGTTTCTGACGCCCTCGCTCACCCATGGCTCGCGCCGCAACTTCATGCTCGAGTACCCAAGTCAACGCCCGGGCAACGCCGTCCGCATCATGTGGCGCAACCAACACCCCATCAACCCCATCAGTAACAAGAGAAGCTACAGAATCAATCCGAGCACCAATCACCGGTTTGCGATATGCCCAGGCTTCTAAATAGACGATGCCGAATGATTCCCCCACAGAAGGCAGAGCAAGAACATCGCAGGCGGTCAAAGCCATAAAACGCTCATGCTCCGTGACCTCAGGACGCACAATCAAGCCAGGCAACTCACCATATTCATACCACAACTGCTTTGAGAATTCCGTCTCAGGACCCACAACAAGAAAATAGAGCTGTGGATAATGAGGTCGCATTTTAGCAAAAGCATGCAAACACAAATCCAGACCTTTATAATCTGTTTTACGCCCTAAGAACAGAATAACGTTTGCCTGGGATGGAATCTCAAAATGCGCGCGACATGCACTGACCTCTAAAATTGGGAAATCAGCCAGCTGCACTCCGCTGCCACCGACCACAATTTGAGCAGGACAATCACGCTCGAGAAGATAATCCCGTTCTGCTGCCGTCATCGTACAAACAGCGTTCGCCGAGCACATCATCTCCCACATATAGCCAACATCATGCGTTATCCATTGCTCAGAATGAAGCAAAGGTGAGATAACTACCGGCAAATGTTGGGCGCGAGCAATCTTATAAGCAAGCCAGGCATGCGAATAATGTAGATTCACAATATGAACCAAATCATACTCCGAGGCTGTTTTTAGCAATGCCGCAATCATCCCCGAGCATATTGGTCCATTGCCAGCCCAGATGAAAGGCTGATACCAGGTTGCGCCAGTAGAGGCATAACCACTAACGCCATACTGCAATATACGCCACACAGTTTTGGTGCGCTTCAAACTACGGAAGCGATGCACACGAACGCCATTTACAGATTCATACCCCGGAAGATGATTCTCCCAGGTGCGATAATCAGTAGAGCGGCTCGTAAATACATCCACAGCATGACCCCGGTGCACCAGCTCCTCCGAAAGATCCGTGATATATCTTTCAGCGCCGCCAATCGCTGGATAATACTGATGAGAAATGTGCAGTAGTCGCATTATGAATTTAACACTTCAGAATAGATAGACGTAAGTTGCTCGATATGATGGTTTAGACTTAGTTCCGTGCGCATTTTGCGCACGGAGTTCAGGCGCATCCGGCGCCGTGCATGGGACGACTTCTGTATGTGGCGTAGGACACATTGCACAAGTGCCGCTGAATCGCCAGGAGCAAAAAGATATCCAGTTTCCTCAGGCACAATCAATTCTGGGATCCCACCTAATGCAGAACCAACCACCGGAGTCCCCATCTGCGAGCTTTCAAAAATCACTACGGGTGAATTCTCATGTGATACCGAAGGCAGTAGGACCAAATCCGAGGCAGCAAAAAGCCAACGCATTTCCTCAGGCGGCAACACCCCCAACACATGAACAGCCGAGCCAAAATGCCGAAAACCATCAAGAAAACGCTGTTCTCCACCGCCAGCAACTGCCAGATGCAAATTTGGATAGTGGCTGAGCAACATAGGAAGTGCAGATAATACAACTTTAGCACCCTTGATCTCTACACCACCGCCAGCGAATGACAATAAGGGATAGGTCCGCGTTTCCTCCAACCAGCGCCTAATCTCAGGGTGTTGTGGTGGTGCAGCAGGCTTCTCGTGAAAGCCTAAACGCAACAAGCGAAAGCGCTCGCGGGCGTAGCCTGCCTCCACATGCCGCTCAATAAGAGCCTGACTCGGAGACAAGAACAGCTCCACGTTGGAAGTCAAAGCAGCAAAAATGCTGCGCCGACGGGGTACGTTAGCCCAAAAATCATACCGGCGGAAACAATGGTGGCAATCACGGGGAAAGATCTTTGGGTCACAAAAACTGCCGTCCGCCTGATAGAGCATGTTATTGGGGCACAACAGCCACAAATCGTGTAAGGTATTCACCACTGGAATACCCACAGCCCTACACGCAGTATGTACCGCCAGCGTCGCGCCAGAGACGTTATGCACATGCACAAGGTCGGGTTGCAACCTGCGCAACTCTGCAACCAAATAGCGATGAACTCGCAGATCCCACATGTCGCTGATGGGAGAGCGCAAGCTGGTGAAGAAATGCACTCGATGCACAGGGATTCCAGCGTATTCATACCATTCATCACGAGCTTCGGGCAAACGATTGTAAAGGACGATGATTGAACAATCAATACCACGTTGCAGCAAAGCCTGGCAGGTGTGAAGATTCGATACCTCAGCACCACCAGTGTAGCCTGGCGGGAATGTATTCATCACAAACAGAACTCGCATAACAGCTCGTTAATCCTTCTGCAACCGTCGAAGTTCTAGCCCAAGATCGGATATCTCGCGCCGCATCCCCAAATCGTACTCGATCAACACGTCGGCCAACCGTGTTCTGTCACGCAATCCAGATTCCAACGCAGTAATTACTTGCTGATTGAATACGGTTTGTTGCTGTACTAGAGGAGCAATATAAGCTGAAGTAAGGTAATCATAAACCCATTTTCGCAGCGCTTTCAGTATGCGTCCTCCCCATTTCGTCTTAGGCTCAAGTGGATAGGTCTGAATACTCGCCAATTGATGCAAATCGGCAATCAGGTGCGTTCTTTCAGATATAGAATCGGGGCCGACATCTTCAGGCAGGGAAACTGTCGAACGCAAACGCAACAATGCACTGGCCAAAGTATCAACTGCATCAATCGTGCTTCCATACAGTCGAATGCGCCATTGAATCAAATCATCAAGAATCAATAAATGATACAAGTAACTGCGCAACAACGCCGCGATAAGACGTTCTCCGCCCGGGGCTACGCTGCACAGGTATTCTTGTTCCGCAGCAGTGAACTGTAGCAACTCCTCAGAAGACCAATGCTTCAAAACAAATCGCAGACGGTTGCGATGGAAGCTATACATTCCCTCATGGCTCATGGAGCTAGCCAGACTATGTTCAGCATGCACTAACACAGCTGAAGGCGCATATACCACGCGGAATCCCGCTGCACGCACCCGATAACACCAATCTACATCTTCATAATATACTGGAGAGAAGCCCACATCCAGGTCACCTACTTGCGCATAAACCTCGCGTGCAATCATCAGTGCTGCGCCAGTGACGAAATCCACATCAGTAACCGAATCATACTGACCGCAATCCCGTTCATGGGCGCCAATATGATACCCTTCACCACGGATATTCACCATACCACCCGCATGCTGAATCGTCCCATCAGGATATAGGGTCTTACAACCCACAATTCCAATAGTGGTATCAGCTAAAAAAGTTTCAGCTAATGCCCTTAACCAGCCCGGCGACACTATTGTGTCTTGATTCAGCAGAATCAAGAGATCACCTTTTGCCGCACTCAAGCCGAGATTGCAGCCTCCTGAAAAACCCAAATTCGAAGGCGCACGCAATAGCCGTACTTGTGGATAGTGATGCGCAATAAGATCCCCCGCTCCATCGGGAGAAGCATTATCAACCACCACAATTTCAGAGTCCGGGTAATCTTGAGCACAGATTGCCTGTAAACAAGGCAACATGCAATCACGACCATTCCAGACAGGTATGATTACTGAAGCGCTGGGAAAACCGTGCATATCCTCCACACCAACCGACTGACAAAGAGTGGGTCAAACTCTATCACTGATAAGCCGCACGTGAGGTTACACCGCCCTGCCATTGCCAGCTCCCACCCATGGTGATAAGCCCATACTTTTCCACGGAACCGGGTAGGATAACAAAAGGGTAAAGCCGATCATGATAATCATACATTTCGATGGCATCCCAATCATGAGCCGATAACGAAATGAGATATTTACCCTCCAGAAGTGGTACAGATGAAATCTCATAAGATACGACGCCTTCACCTTCAACCCAGGGAATTTCCAACCCTGCAAACCGTGTATTTGGTCCGGTGATATGTGTGCCATCACTGTGATGAATTCCCAAACCAAAAACCGGATGCACTATACGTTCCGGTGCCTCATAGTGTATGGCAACAATCATCGTTTCGCCATTTCTAAACAACCGCTTTGGAGCACCCTCACCATCCAATAGGTCTACGCGCTTGATCTTCACTCGCCCCGTGCCCCATTGCTGCGCGGTACCAGAGGATCGCAAGCGTCCCTCCTCCGCTTCCCAACCATGTACAGTATATCGTTGCACCACAGATTCGGCGCTACCATCCGCCACCAACGTTCCAGAATCTAACCAGAGTGCACGCGAGCAAAGCGAGCGCACAGTATCAGCGCTATGCGAGACAAAAAGAAGAGTCAATCCAGCGCCGCGCAACTGGTCAATTCGTTCATAGCACTTCCGCTGAAACGCCGCGTCGCCCACCGCCAGCACCTCATCCACCAGCAAAATCTCTGGGTCAGTATGCACCGCCACCGCAAAGCCCAAGCGCACATACATGCCAGAGGAATAGTGCTTGACCGGCACGTCAATGAAAGGCTCGAGTTCGGAAAAGGCGACAATCTCGTCGAAGCGGCGGTCCACCTCCTGACGGCTAAGGCCCATCATGGAAGCGTTCAGGTAAACATTCTCACGCCCGGTAAGGTCTGGATGAAAGCCCGCGCCTAGCTCAAGGAGCGCTCCTACGCGCCCGTTGACCTCAATGCGCCCGGAGGTGGGCTCCAAAATACGTGAGATTAGCTTCAACACCGTGCTCTTGCCAACACCGTTAGGACCAATCAAGCCAACCGTCTCACCATCCGCGACCTCAAAACTGACGTCACGCAAAGCCCAAAACTCTTCGGTGGGAGTCGGCGCCCGGCGGCGCCATGGGACCAGACGAATAAGGATTTCCTGAAGTGAATGCGGGCGGTGCTGGTGCAACGCAAAACACTTGGAGATATTTTCAAAACGAATAGCTGTGCTCACAGGATACTCAGTTCTTCATCTCAACAACATGTGTGTATGAGACATTGGAATAGTCAGGGACTTAAGGTAACACAAATGCGAGAAAACGCAACCTGATTGCATATGTCTCTGTAATAAACAACAGCGCCCCGCTTCCACGGGGCGCTATGAACATCCACTGTCATCCAGGTTATGGAACGAAGTCCACCATCCGCCCATCACTGGTGAGCCAACCACAAGGACCCTCCGTACAGGTACTATCCGGGGGCACCTCACAGAGATTCCGCGCCACCAACGGCAGATATACAAAGTAGGAAAAGGGACCCGCTGCCGTTGCTGAGAAAGTCCCAGGCTCCGCCAGAGCCTCCATTGCCTTCATATCCAGATTCATAGTTAGCTCGGCGCCTTCAATGATGCCAGCGGCCATGGTTGGTTGCCACGAAGGGCCGACCATCCGCAACGAGACCTGCTGAAGGCCACAGGAGATACGTGTAACCCTCAGATACACCGCCTGCATGTTCATGGAAGTATTGTAAATCTGATCCAGCAACGCGGCGCTGCAATTGCCCTGAATCATGCAGGGGTTATATTCCACACCCGCGGGCACAAAATATTCCGGCGCCGCCAGACTGGCGCCTTCCATATAGGGCAGATAAACAGTACCATTGGCAAGATCCATATCCTTCCAGTGTCCTCGCAGCGGCAAGCCCATGCTCGAGACATGGTCCACCGATAGACCCTGGGGAGTATTCATACGATACGTACCACCGGTAGGACGGCCCACATTCGAGGTCGGATTGCCCGGAAACTGTGTGTACATATCCACCGGCATAGTCGGGAAATTCAGCCACAGATAATCTGCGTTCTCCGGGATATGGAGCTGGAAACGCTCATGGCGGTCACTGAAGCGAGCACTCAATTGGCTAACTAACGGCTGTAGCAAGCCTGCATAGCCCACACCCAGATAGGAATGGAACGTGAAGGACTCTGTGCTCAACACCTCAACATTGACGGCAACCGGAGAGTTCAGGGTATAGACCGCAGTGAGTTGCGAGTAATTCTTGCCCGAGATGATGACCTCGCAGCCCATGTTGCCCGGCATGATTAACGCGCCCTCCGCCGTGAAACGCGAGCTCAGGAGGGAACTCTCCCAGTAGCGATACTGATTTTCCCACTCCGATTGCTGCGGATTGCGCACTGGCTTGTTCAAACCTGAGGGCACATAGGAGTAGAGTGTTGCCTGGCGCGTGACCTCAGTAGCGCCGCTGTAGAGCCGCACTGTCGTGGCAGGCGACACGCTACCAAACTGATCAATTCGGGCGGGTTGCCCCAGGCAACCAAACATTGTACCAGTCCAGGCGCCATCTACGACATAGCGCGGGTACACATCCGCGGTAATCACCACGGTATCACCATTGCGCTGACCCGAGCGATAGCGCACAATGCCATAACCCGGGGTATAGGAAAGGATACTGCCGGTCAAATAGGAATCCGGAACGGCGCCTACCAGATCCACGATGTTCAACCCGCGAGGCTCATACCACTCCGTAGCGCCACCTGTCGCCATAGTCTCCGGACTGATATCCATCGCCAGGGAAGGTACAGCATTCGTCAGCAACACCATGACGACCGCTATAACCGCAATCCAACGGACTCCGCCTCGCCGTTTCATCAAACACCTCCACCCATTCATGGATTAAGCCAGAATACAACTCAATTCTTAACTTAATTATAACCCAAGAATAGGTTTGGTCAATAGGAAAAAGGTCACAAAATCAAAATTCCTGACGGTTCTCAAACATTGACCGCGACAGGTCTCCTTGTCGCGGTCAATGTGCTTACCCCCGAAAGATCAAGAGGGTAAGAGTAAACCCTTAACGTACATCCAGATACCTGCCGGCATACTCCGCAAACGTCTGACCTGTAGCAGTTAACGCGCCAGTGTTCGGATCAATCAGATAGGCAAAATCATTGAACATTGGATTGTTATCATCCAGGCTATACCAGGCCCAGCGCTGCACCAAACGGCACTGATCATCGTCATAACCCAGGCTGCAATCCTTCGTGTTCATGAAGTAATCGAAGGTCTGGATCATAAAACTCTGCACCACGTTCAATTTATTCAAATTAGCGTGGCGATAGACGATCCCGTATTCCGACACGATGAGCGGCTTCTGTTGCTGCCCGTGATCCTTCATCCATTGGCGAAACAAACGAATCTGATCCTCGAAGACTTTCATATCGTTTTGTTGCTCATCCATGTACATCGCCCCAATAGGCTCACTACTCCCCGGTGGAATATCCGCGCCGTACTCATTCCAGTACTCTCTAAAGATAAAGTTATGGACATTCCAAACATCCACCGGTATAGCGGTTCCATAAAGATACCAATAATGGTTCCAGACCTTAGTCAGATATTCCAATCGCAGACCGGTGGTCTGAACCATGCCCCCAATGCCCACCGTGGCGGTAGGATCCGCAGCCTTGATTGCGTGGTAAATCTCGTGATAGGCGCGCGCGTAAAGCTCGGGGAGCATCTCGTCCTGCCCGCCGCCATCCCAATCGCGGCGATCCATCTCGTTGCCGATGAACCATAACATCCCTCGATTGGTGCTCGCTACCGTGGCAATCTTGGCCAACCCGTCGGCAACTGAAGTGGAATCAGGCGAAGTAATGACATAGTCACGAGGATTCACATAGGGGCAAACCGCGCGGTCGCGCTTACGCTCGGGCCAACATGTGGTCAACTGGTGAATGCGCACAACCTGCACGTGATCCATGCCCAGGGGGCGCGGCGCGGCATCCTCTACACCAAAGCGCACATACCACCCCGCCGAAAGCTGTCTCACGGCTCCATAGCGGTCAATTCGTGGGGATAAGGCGCAATAACCCAAACGGGAGCTGCGAGGACCATAGTCGCGAAGAACCAGGGGCAGATACGCTCGTGGAATCACAGGGCCCGCGGCACTTTGATTACCCGCTGCCGGGACAGGCTCTTGAGCCGGCGCCAATGCCGCAGTTCCACGCGCACCCCCAATTCCCAAGACCAATCCCATCAGCACTCCGATAAGTACCAGGCAGCTCAGGCTACGCCCGAAAACTTTGTCACGTCTCATGATCTTCCTCCTGAATCAATTACCTTCACTGAGAGCCCAAAGGCTCCCTAAGGGTTCCACCTCGTGGTTCTGCAGCCAACTTGAAGTGTAAACATCCAAATCCACAACCGCGATCGCCACCGCACGCTCACGGAAAGCCGGCAGAACCTGCTCAATATCCCAACAGCAGTAACCCACCTCTACATCCTGACGCACACCCTCCACAATCTGCAGAAAGCGCAATGGAGATGCCAAAATCGGTTCCGCCAATAACAACGCACCAGGTGGCGCCGACTGCAGCGCCGACTCCGCATACTCCCGTGGATCCGTGTACCCATTCTTAGCGGGCCATAAGAAGAAGGTCTTGCCCGCGGGTCCGGGCACGTGCCCACCATCGCGAAAGCTGAGACCCCGCTCAACCAGTTCCGGCGCAAGGCGATAGCTTCCTACGGGAACCAACAACACAGCCAGCACAATTATGCCATAGGCAACCCGCAACCGCGCCGGTTTCGAGAATTTGTGCTGAAGGTATTGCAGCAACTCTTCAAAACCCACTGCCATCCAGACCGCAAAAGCCACATAACTCGGCAGATAGAAAACATAACGATCGCCCACACGATAGGCAAACGCGAACACAAACGCCATCCCGTAGATCAAAACCACATAAATCGCGTCAGACACAGGGAGACGCTTCCAAACACGCCACATTCCCCAGAAACCGCAGAGCACTGCCAGACCTACAAATTGAAAGACGAGAAAAAATGTCCACTGAAAAGCGTCATCCGCTAGCCACTGGAGGGAAAAATCGAACATGGCACCGCTAAAATCGTAGTTCTCAAAGGAGAACAACGCCCAGCGCAGAATCTCCATCCCCTGCAGATGTAGCGTCACAGTATCTCGCACCAGGAGCAACATCAGAGGGAGCAACCCCAATACCAAAGCCAGTCCTGCTCCCAACATGGTACGCCAATGGGGACGGCGTCGCCACAGCAACCACAAGCAAGCTGGAGCATACAAGCCCATCAGCAAATGCACACCCAAACCCAATCCAAACACCAGAGCTGCGGCAATCAATATCCAGGGGTTGCCCGTATGAAACCACCGCAACCCCAACCATGCGAATAGGAGCAATACCGTCATGGTCAGCGTATAAACCTCGGCGCGGACGGCATGTTGCCAGAAAGTGTGCGAGACCATAAAGGCTAACACCGTCAGGAAACTTGCCGCGCGTTTCAGGCCCAGCTCCCGCAACAAGACAAAGAGTAGGCCCACGGTGAGCGCTCCAAACACACTGGAAACCAGATTCACCCGCCGGGCAACGTCGCCGCCCAGGAAACGCGTAAATTGGTGCGCAATCCATACCCACATTGGATGACTGCCCGCACTCCCCTGAAGAAGACGTTGCACCGCATTCAGCTGTAAATGCCCGTCATCGCCCCATAAGACCGTCGGTGCTACTGTAAGCCAATAGAGACTATAAGCCAAACCTGTCACCATCAAGACCAGGAAGAAGTCTGAACAGCGTAGCGAAGACCAGGTCCTTTCAATTCTCGACTTCAAAGAGTCAACTCTCCCTAAATATACCTTCTTAATCCAGATAACTCACATACCCACAGGGACACGTTACAGGCAGATCTTACACACCACTAGGTGTGAATGATTGGTAACAGGATCTCATAACTATAGGTGCAGCGGGCGCCCAGGAAAACAACGGGGTGGTGAAAAAAGGATATACGAGATAGTGAATGCGTTGAGGTCTAGAGTGGGCAAATTCCCCAGCACAAGACTGTGCTAACATAGTTTTCTCTACTATGCTGGAGCCAGGCAAATTCATCCTTCCCAATCCATCGTCGCCACCAAATCTCCACAGGACACTTAACGTCTCACTTCGGCACGGCCCCACCCCGCCGGCGAGCGAGAGTGAATAGCCCCGCGCCTAGCCCCATCAACAACAGCCCACCACCGCCAAGGAGCAAGGGGGAGACACCCTCCGGCGTTTCGGCGTTCTCAACAGGTGTGGACGTTGCCGTCTGTGTTGGGGAAATATCCACGGTTTTTGCCTCCGTCGGAACGGAAGTTGGGGGCAACGTATTCGTGGGGGTAATCGTAGGTGTACTCGATGGCGCCAATGGCGTAGCTATTGGTGTGACTGAAGGAGTAGGCGTGCGGGCGGGTTGGGCAGGTGTGGTAGCCGTCGCCAAAATAGGGGGAAGTGTCACCGTCGCAGGCAAATCCACCGTAGGAACAACGACCGTAGGAATAATGACCGTGGGCAATTCTGTAGGGAGATCAGTCGGCAGAGGCGGCAAGGTCGGCACCCCACCAATTGGAGTCAAAGTGGGCACGCTCTGCCGCAAGGCGTTTTGATCGGGAGCCGCCCAGGTCACAGGGAGCAACACCAGCGCACTGAACAGCCCAGCCAGGACCGCAAAGCAAATCCACACCCTTTTTTGTCGCATGGCTCAATCACCCTTGTTCAAACAGTAACGGAATTCCACGGTGCGATCTGCCTGTAGGGTGTCCTCGAACACCCACAAGCCATCTGATTGCACCGGAAACACTTCTAACGTTTTGCACGATACCACATTCTGAGGGAGACGCAAGGATACGCGCACAGGGATTTGCCGCAAGCCCGGCTGTTTCTGCCAATCCAGATGATAGACCCAAGTTCCCTCAGTCTCCTGCCGCAAGACACTAGGTGGAAGCGTGTAAGTGAAACTGAGTACGGTTTGCTCGCGGGTGGGCAACAAGAATCCCTGTCCCCACACAGTATGCGCCGTTGATTCAGGAAGCAGCTGTGCTTCGCCAGACCATGCCTCCCCACCCCACATCGCCTCGGCGGGGATAGGATGACGCGATGCCGATAGCAACTGGCTGCCGGAAGGCCCATAGACACGCACATATGCCCAATAACAGCGCTCCATCATCTCCACATACACAGGGTCCCAACGCGTCTCAGGGGTGCAGGCTATCTGTACCTGGCTGATGTTGGTGTAAGTCAAGGTCAGGGTAGCGATAGGTGGCGTCTGAGTCAGGTCCACCTCATAGGCCATGGCACGCGCGATCTTGGGGCTGGCTTTGTTATAGCCCACATTGGCTTCGCTCACCAGCAGGAAATCGCCCTGTGGAACCTGAACCGCGCCATCCCAACCGCGTGCCGCGAGCACAGTTGCCGCTTCCGGGTTGGTCAACAGGACAATCTGAATGTGGTGCTCATCCAGCAGCTGCAGCACCGTCTTCCCAGCAAGCGCCAGGTCAATATCGTCCAGCGATCCCTCCACACGCTGCCGCATCGCCTGCACCAGGTCCCCCATGAAGCTCTTACGGCTCAGGCGCCACTCGGTGGTGAATTTCCCCTCCGGCGGGGACCATGATTCGTGAATGTAGGTCATCAACGAAGCCTCGGTCACCACCTGCCCGGCAACTTCCACCTCCCCCAAAGCACCCACCAAACGCTGCACAGCTACCTGGTCCACGGCAATCACACCGTCGAAGGCGACCTCGCGCGAAGGGCGGTAGAGTCCCAGACCCTGCGCAACCGCCGCCGGGAAATCCGGCAACCAATTGCTGTCACGGAAGGTCAGCAGATCAATACCCATGAAGCGCTTCAGCGCCTCTGGCGCGAGCGGATAAGGCTGCGAGAAATCGTCCACAGTATAACTGTCGGCAAAGGTCACGCCACCGATTTGCCCTGAACGCACCTCCACCTCACCTACAGCAGTAATGAAGCCCCCACCGGGACGCAGTTCATCATCGTTCAACGCCAGGAACAGATAGGTGCGCGGGGACGGTTTTCCCAGCAGCTCGGGCGCTACAACAGCCAGGCTCAACCCATCATTCAACAACGGCAACATTGAGTCCAGCAGTTTGAGCGGCTGTTGAAGCCGCCACGGCAGTTCTTCAGGGGATAGTTGCGCATAAGCTGCCTGCGCGCGCACGACAGCGACCTGTGCAGCCTGCAAGGGCTCGCGCTCGTCAGCCAGCATTTTGGTCACCAGTTCTGGAGTTAGGGCGCCGCTCTGCCAGGCTTGCAACGCGGGTTCGCCGAAATTCCACCCCAGCACCCCAGCCTCGGTCAGCGCATCTGCCAGATCCAGAAGTGGGGTCGCCTGTGCCAGTAGCGGACCCACCTTTGGTAACCACCCCAGCGCCGGACCCAGGCGCGTCAATCCACGCGCAGAGCGCAGAGCCACAACATCCGCGCGGATTTCCTTAAGGAGGTCTCCCACCTGCTCGGGATGCGCCTTGAGCGTTTCCATCGGAGATCCTTCCAGCAATGCCTGCGCCTCGGTGAGGTGTGCCTGCAACGATAGCGCAGAACGAAGTAGCTTCCCAGCTCCAAACCCCACGAGCAAGACGCCAAGCAGCAGCAATGCCCACGCTCCACGCTTCAAATTGCGGGATGTAAGCAGCGCCGCGAACCGATTTTCTTTCCGTTCCACCAGGAAGCCTCCGATATTTAGAGTACTATCACTACTGCGGAGGAAGCGCGATCACCATGCGCCCCTCGAAAAATGTCTCCAGACTCACCGGATCCGCCGACGCCCCCATAAACACCCGGTAGTCAGAACGCGCCCACAAATCACGGTCCACCACCATGATATCCGGACGCAGGTTCAGTACCTCCTGCGCATACCACAGAGCAAAAGTCTGTCCATCGGATGCTGTCACCAGGACCACATCAGCAGGCGCCTGGTCCAGGGTAGTGTCCAACCACGTGCTAACAGTGGTGTCCCGGCGCAGGTCAAGCGCGCCCCACTGCCAAATCACAACTGCCAGTGGTAACAGCAAGACCAACCAACGGAAGCGACGCCATGAAGCCTGCGCTAACAGAGACTCGAAGCCATCCGCCAACCACAGCGCAGGCAACGCCAGATATGGCACAAGGTACACCAGCGAATCGGTAGTATTATACCCGATCGCATAGAGGCTCGCCGCCCCAAAAGCCAATCCGGTGCGCCACACGAGCGATTTTTGACGGTGCCACAATACCCTAAGCCCAAGCAGTGCCAACAACACGCCTGCAGGCGTCAATTGCCGCACCAACAACACTGCCCATGCCAATAACCGCTGCGGTATATGCCTCCAAGGCAAGGAAAAAGCATATCCCCAATACAGGCGCGCCGTCACAAATTCCAACCAACCCGCCAGCGAGTGCAGGTCCCCCCAGGGTTGTAAGCCGACGCCCATGACCAGTAAGAGCACATAGGGCAGCAAGCCCACCAACACACCAACACCCCACGCCGGGAAACAGCGCCGCGGGACACTAAGCCACAGAGGCGCCAGAAAGACCAACACGGGGTGCACAGATAGCCCAAGCCCCCAGACCAACCCGCCCAGGAAGGCGCGACGCACCGTCGCCGGGGGTTCCCATCCTAGCGCCAACGTTAGCACGGCAAAAAACGCCGCAGTGGAATAAACCTCAGTGACGAGCGCCTGCGACCAAAACAATGGGGCTACCGCCAGGGAGAGAGACGCAACCAGGGTGACTACCAGATCATGACCACGGCGGAGAAGAAACGCTGCGAACACTGCCGCCGTGAGCGCAGCCATGATGGCAGAGAAGAGATTCAACCGCCAGGCAGGGGAAGCCCCCCACGAAAGGCGCAACCAGGCGCGCGTCAGCAACACATAGAGAGGAGCCCCCGGTGGGTGAGGAAGCCTATCGCCAGTTGCCGCCACCGCCAAGTCACCGCCATCGGCGCCCCAATGCGCCCAGGTGAGATCCGGTGCGAGCATCAGAGTGTAGAGCGTCAGTCCCGAGATGAAGATAACGCCCGCAACGACCAGATGACGGTAGGATGCCCCCTTAGCGAGCCTTAGTCCACAGCACAGATTGCGTCTTAGTGACATAGCGTACAAAACCACCCAACATCGTGGCATTCGCAAAGCAGAAGTAGAAGATCATGCGCACAGGTTTGAACTTCCACCCCCAAATTTCAAAGAGCCATCCCAGCGCCGCCAACAGATAGAACGCCGCCTGCCCCCAAAATGCCACACGGAACAGGGGCTCAGCAGCCAACGCAGCGCTGGCAAACACTGCCGCCAACATAAAGAAAGGGGCAAGCCAGCGCAGAACTTTGTGCGAGACATACTGAAAAGCAATCAGGCCATAGCGCGGAGAAAGCAAGCCGCGCAGGCGCCCAATTGCCTGGAAGCCACCCGCCGCCATCCGCGCCCGACGCCGCCACTCTCCCAGCAATGAGGGCGAAGCCTCTTCCCAGGTCACCGCGCCAGGCTCATAGACGACACGCCAGCCATCCATCACAAGCCGCATTGCCAAAACGAAATCCTCGATCAGGTTATCCGTCTCCAGAGGGCGGTACAGCTCACGGCGAATGGCAAAAAACTCCCCCACCGCGCCAATCGCTGTGCTCACCAGCGAATCCGCCCGTTTCATAAAAGCCTCGTAGCGCCAATACGCCGATTCCCCCTGAGCCTGGACGTCGGCGGCAGGACGAATGCGCTTCTCGCCACTCACGCATGCCACTTTGGGATCGGAAAAGTTGGGCAGTATCTGCCGCAGGCTATGCAACTCCATTATCGCATTCGCGTCAGAGAACACCAGGATATCACCATGCGCATAGGGCACAGCGCGATTCATTGCTGCAATCTTGCCCTGCCGCTCCGGTTGGTACAGAAGCTGCACCCCCATTTCCGCATAAGCAGCGACCAGTTCCATCGTTCGGTCAGTCGAGCCATCAGTAATAACAATAATCTCGCGCAACGCAGTCGGGTAATCCAGAGCCAGGATATTCTCCAGCTTCTCACGAATAACCGCTTCTTCATTGTACGCGGGAATAATGAAGGTAACCGGCAATTCCAGCGGCGCGCGGTGATGGGGGCGCGGGCGATAGCGCGCCAGCAAAGCGATGAAGAACGGGTAACCGATATAGGTCCAGAAAATCAACAAGGCTGATAGAACAAAGATGCCAATGAGAATCCAGCGCACCATAGCACCCCCATCACGCCCTACAGGGCATATTCCACCACGACATAGCGGCAGAAGCGCCGGAGAAAGGGTAAGTGGCGCAGCAGAAAGCCATCAACAGCCCAGAGAAAGCGAAAGAGCGCTCCGCCCTCGCCACCTAACAGGCGCGACAAACTGGAAAGGAGATAAAATTCGCGAACCTCTGTAGTGCTGAAGAAACTTCCCAGCAGGGCAATATCGGCATAGGTCAACGGACGCTCGTGTTGCGAGTGGTATTTACCACGGTAGGGAAGATGGCGGCGGGCGAATTCCAGCACTGGATTTGCGCCCAGTGGCTCACGGAACAGCGCCTTGCCCCCAGGCTTGAGCACACGTCGAAGCTCAGCGCCCAGCACCTCCAGGTCAGTATGGTGCAGCACGCCGAAGCCCAACACCCAGTCGAAGGTCTCTGCCGGGAAATCCAGACGCTCCGCCGGCATAAGATGCGTATGCACCAAAGCCTCTACGCCGTTCGTGGCAGCACGCTGCCGTGTGATCTCCAACGCCGCGGGCGCCACATCCACGGCTTCCACTTGCGCTCCGTGGCGCGCCACAAAAATCGAAAAATCGCCCGGTCCGCAACCCAGGTCCACAACTCGCTGGCCCTGAAGATCGCCCAGACGTTCCAGCATATACGCCAACGAGCGCCCCAAATCCTGCTCAAACAATGCCGCATCGAGAGGGATCTCCAGGTCCAGTTTGCCCGCAGCCAGGATTTCGGACCAATGGTCGTCAAAGAAGCGCCCCTCCGCAACCTGAACTTCTGTCCAGGTCTCCGGCGCAAGTCCCGCAGCTACGGGTGTTTTCTCAGCCCCAGGCTCCATGCCCATCGCTCCTTAAAATTCCCCCGAGTCAACTTCGAGAAGCGCTGCCAGGTGGACCAGCCTCCCAAAATGACCAGCGGGCTGATCAAGACCACGTTCAATGCCAGCCCTAGCGCCGTGGCCTCCACACGCACAATCTCGAACCAGCGCAGCGTCATCACCGTAACGGCACCGATCACACCAACCAGTGCCGGCGGCGTAGGAACCAGATTGCTCAGGTAAATGGTCAATGAGAGCACCAATGCCACGTGCCACTGCACCGGCAACCCGAACGCCGCGAGCATCGCTGCCATAGTGAAAACAGAAGCCAACCAGTTTCCCACCGTCAGCGCCAAAACCGGCAACGCACTTTTCAAATCGGCCAATGCTCCCAGGCCATCAAGAATCTCACTGATCAAACGCATCAACCGCACCTGCCAACGCGCCGGCAACCAGCCACGGAAACCAAGGATACGTCCCGCCAAAGCCTTGAGCCGCGCGCGCCCCAACCAGATGGCCAGCAACGCCGCCAGCAATGCCACACCGCTGAGTCCCATGCTCATGCCCGAGGAAAGCGGGAACCAATCGGGCAGCACCGCTGCCGGCAGAATCAAGATGATTAAACAACCCACTGCCAGGAGGTCGAGGGATTTTTCCACCACGATGGTGCTCAATGTCGAGCCAGCAGAAACATGCTCCTGCAACATTAGCCCGACACGGGCAATTTCACCCAGGCGCAAGGGTACGAGAACATTCAACATCTGCGCTGTCATCAAGACGGGGAAGGTGCTCAACCAGGAAGCCGGACGAGAGAGCCGCGGGTAAAGAAACCACCAACGCGCCGCTTTGATGAATGCCACCGCAACCACGGCTGCCAGCGCCGCCGCCAACCAGGGCGCCTGAGATTGCAGCAGTGCTGTCCGAAGCTCCTCCAAATCCAGCCCGCGCAACGATAGCCACAGACAGAGTCCGCCGATTGCAAGCCCTAAAAGCCCACGCCCGAGGTTGATACGCCATGATTTCTGCATCAAGAGCGTCACACTCACTCAACCAACTGTATCCATGCCTGACCCAGAGGCGTCCAGACAAAGGAATCCAGATTCACGAGATTGCCTGTGGCGTAGTTCGGGTCACCCATACTATACCAGCACCAGGCCTGAACAAGGCGCCCACTATCAGTAGCATCACCCAAGGCCATATCTGTTGCAGTCAGGAAAAAGTCCCAGGTCTCACGCAGGAATGTTTGCACACGTTCTAGGGGGAAGCCGTAGTCCTCAGGCATGGGGATGCCGAATTCCGAGACGAGCAGCGGCAACCCGCCATAGCCTCGCTCCGTCATCCAGCGGCGAAAAGCCCAAATCTGGGACTGGAACACGTCCAGGTTCCCAGAATCATCAATCTCATAAAGCGTGCCCGTAGCATCGGGCAAACCGGGTGGAATATCCACACCCCAGGAATCCCGTTCCTCGCGGAGCATGTAGTTGTGGATGTGCCAGGCCTGCGCCGGCAATAACTCGCCATAAGCCCGCAGATAGCCCTCAAGAACCAGGTCAAGGTACTGGAGACGCAAGGGCGTCGGTTGCGCGATCCCGCCTGCGGCGATAATCGCGCCGGGATCTCCCGCTTTGATAGCAGTATAGGCGTCATGGTAAAGGGCCACGTAGACTTCTGGCGGGACATTGTCCTGCCAGCGGACGTCAGCTTCGTTGCTGACAAGCCAGGTGGCGCCAGGGTTGGTCGCAGCGATGGCAGTCAAGGTTCCAACATTAGGGTAGAGCGTCTCACCCTTAAACCGCACTGTTTGAAAAAATTCCACGCCGGCGGGTACCGGAGGCGAGTATAAGGCACCCCAGTTCATCACCCAACCCACTCGAAGCGCTGCCAAATCATAAAGAGCGGGCGAATCCACGGGCACAGAAACCCCCAGACGCCACAGCTCGTGTTCCGGGAAACGAAAGTCGCGTGCGGAGGGGAGAGTATCTGAGGGGGGTGGAACAATGACCTCCACCGTAGCAATTGGCGATGGAGATGGCATGGTAGCGCTTGGAAACGGCGCGGTCGCCGTGGGAACTAAAGGCTCCGGAGTGCCAGTAGGAACAGGAAACATAGTGACAGTGACAGAGACCGGCACAGGCTCTAGAGTCGCAGTGACCGCCGGAAATATAGCAGGGAAGGAGGGGAACAGAGTCAGTGCAATCAGCGCCGCCCCGCCCAGAAATAGCATCCCCCCCATCAACTGCCAACGGTTAAATTGCATGAATGCTCCGAGAAACCATAAGTACAAGAAATCGAATTAGCTTCTCACAAGGTTTTTGGACAACATCAAGACATTATACCTGAAAGCATAGGCTGAGCAAAGCCTGAACTGGGGCCGGGTGCGTTTCAAAACGGGGGCGAAAATCTCAGGCGCTCCTACAGGGCACAGGAAAAAATTGATTTTTGGCGGTGGGGCTTTGCCCCACCGCCAAAAATCAATCAAAGAAAGGCATTTGTATGATGGCAGTCTTGCTTTTACCCCAAAGTTGAAACGCACCCCTGGGGCCTTCGTGGCAGGTCGCTGACCATAATCGTGCCAGGCGCTTTACGCTGCACCTGGAGCGCGAGCAGTCCGGGGTTGACGCGTCAACGGGTTGACGCGTCAACGGGTTGACGCGTCAACGGGTTGACGAAGCAACCCGTTGACGAAGCAGCCAATTCGCCCTGCGAGCCTCACAGGGGATGCAGAAGCCCTTTCACCTGCTACGAATGCCCAATTACGCCTTGCATTGCGCTTCTCTTCCCCTATGTTATAATCGAAATGAGGATAACCCTGACATTGTATGAGCAAAGCCTATGTACCGCACACCAGACCTGAGCACGCCATCCCTCGCTGGCAGCAGGGTCTTTTTTGTCCCAGCCCCGGCTATAATGCGCTGCGCCTGTCCTGGTTCACACCATTCACGATGAGGAGTTGACGCTATGCCCCATGATGCTGCTCTTTCCGTAGTCATCCTGGCTGCCGGGTTGAGTACACGCTTCAGGTCCGCAACCCCCAAAGTGCTACACTCTCTAGCTGGCAAACCGCTCCTCGAGTATTCACTGGATTTAGCTGCCACATTGACCAACGAACCGCCCATTCTAGTCGTGGGTCCCGAGACTGAAACTGCCATCCGCGCCTGGTTAGGAGAGCGCGCCCAGCTGGTAGTACAACGCGACCGTCTGGGAACAGGCCATGCCGTGATGCAAGCACAAGCTGCTCTCGATGGTCGTGCTACACATGTGCTAGTGCTCTATGGCGATATGCCACTGCTACAGCCTGGCACGCTACGCGCTCTTGCAGAGCGCGCAATCACGACCGGTGCAGCAATCACCATGATGACCGTCGCCCGCGATGACCCACAGGGCTTTGGGCGTATTGTCCGCGACGTTGACGGGCAGATTCGTGCGATTGTCGAGCAAGCTGAAGCAACGCCAGAAATCGCCGCAATTCGGGAACTCAATGTGGGCATTTATATCTTCGACGCTGCCTTCCTCTGGGCACATCTGCCACAGCTGCAACCCAGCCCGCGTAAAGGGGAATACTATCTTACCGATCTGGTCAGCATGGCGGCGGCGGAGGGATTGGCAATTGAGGGCCTACAAACCAGTGAACCCTTGGAAACCCTCGGCATCAACACGCGTGTGGAACTGGCGCTCGCCACAAAAACACTCCAGCGCCGCATCAACGAGCATTGGATGTTAGAAGGGGTCACCTTTCAGGACCCAGAGACCTGTTACGTTGACAGCACCGTCAACATCGGACGCGATACCGTGATTCTGCCCAATACACATCTGAGGGGCAAAACCACCATCGGCGAGGGCTGCGAAATCGGTCCCAATAGCCTGATTGAGACTTGCACGATTGGCGACCGCTGCCGCGTGACCGCTTCAATACTGGAAGAAGCAATCATGGAAGAGGAAAGCAATATCGGGCCCTTTGGGCACCTGCGCAAAGGCGCACGGCTGTGCCGGGGAGCACACATGGGCAACTTTGGCGAGATGAAGAATAGCACCCTGGGACCTGGCGCCAAAATGGGACATTTCAGCTATCTAGGAGATGCCACAGTTGACGCCAATGCCAACATCGGGGCGGGCACCATCACCTGCAACTTTGATGGCAAGCACAAGCATCCCACACACATCGGGGAAGGAGCTTTCATTGGTTCGGATACGATGCTGGTCGCCCCGGTAGAAATTGGCGCAGGCGCTAAAACCGGCGCCGGTTCCGTGATTACCCATGACGTCCCCCCCGATAGTGTGGCTTACGGCGTCCCGGCGCGCGTGCGTGAGAAAAACCAGGAATCATAAATTGGAATTGAGGATGGAATTGATCTGTAGTCCGTTAGCCATCAGAAATCAGGAGCCAAGGCGCCGGTCATTCAGCCAACCCTATCGCGTTGGTGATCCTCTGTGCAACCGAGATACCCTATTGCACAAGGGAGAGTCATACTGATGCCGAGTTATCATGGCTTATGGGCACTCATGTTGCTCATTTTACAGGCCTTTCTAGTTTTCGTCCGCACCATTCTCACGTATTCCCGGTGGGAATTCGAAGAGATGCCTGCCGCACAAATCGCTGAGAACTCGGCACTCTCCCCCCGACCTGATATCACACATCTCAGCGTGGCGGTAGATTTCCCGCTGTTGCTGGCAACCGGATTCTATTTTGATCTCGGCATGGATGCTGTAGTGCCTCTCATCGCTGCCTATCTGAGCACGGCTATTGGTCAGGAACTTGCCTGGATTTTGCCAATCAGCCAAATCATCTCAATTCTGCTCTTGGGCTGGGTCAGCCTGACTCTGGGATACCTGTTTCCCGAAGCCCTAGGTAGCGCCCTTGCCTCTCGCTGGCACCGGCGGAGTTTCAATCTTGCCCGTGTGCTGCACCTCTTGCTGCAGCCCTTTACCTTTTCCGCACTCGCGCTCGCTAACAGCCTCTCCCACCGAATTAGCGGCGCAAAACTGCAACGCACGGCGTTGATCACGGAAGAAGAAATCAAAACCCTGGTTACCGCCGGAGAGCAAGAAGGGCTGATCGAAGAGGAAGCGCGCGCCATGATCTACTCGATCTTCCGCCTCGATGACATGATTACCCGCGAGGTGATGTTGCCGCGTATTGATATCGTAGCGCTGGATGTGGATAGTCCCTTAGAGCAAATACTGGATGTCATCACCCATAGCGGACATTCCCGCATTCCCGTCTATGCCGAGACTATTGATAACATCATTGGCATTCTCTATGTCAAAGACTTATTGCCCTTCTATGCCAACCGGCAGGAACTGCCCAGTTTACGCGAGATTCTGCGCCCGGCGCACTTCGTTCCCGAATTCAAACGGCTGGATACGTTGCTCAAGGAGCTACAAACAGAGAAAGTACAGCTGGCAATTGTCGTAGATGAATATGGTGGGGTTGCGGGGTTGATTACGCTAGAGGACCTGGTCGAAGAAATCGTGGGCGAAATTCAGGATGAGTATGACCATGAGGAACCAGAAATGGTCCGCGATACCGACGGCACCTACCTCTTCGACGCGCGCATCCCACTGGATGATGTCCAGGAATTGCTGAATATCCCTCTACCATTGGAAGAAGCGGATTCGTTAGGCGGCTTCGTCTACAATGAAATGGGACACATCCCGACCGTGGGGGAGACACTGGAATATGGTCATGTTTCCTTTAGTGTGGTCGCCACAGATGGGCGGCGCATCCGCAAAGTGCGCGCCATCCAGACGCCCGCAGATCCAGAAATCGCCACAGAACAGGAGGCATCATGAAACCATCCTTGGAAGATCGAGAGAAACTTGTCCATGAGGCAACACTGGCGCGGACGCGCGCCTATGCGCCCTACTCACGTTACCAGGTAGGCGCTGCCATCCTCACCGAAGATGGCCAGATCTTCAGTGGGGGCAACGTGGAGAATGCAGTCTATCCCCTTGGACTCTGCGCCGAACGGGTCGCCATTGCCTCAGCGGTATCAGCAGGCGCGCATCGAGTAGTCGCACTCGCGGTAGTCACCGCCAACGGGGGCACCCCCTGTGGGGCATGCCGTCAGGTGCTGCGAGAGTTCGCAGATACAGACACACCGGTGCTCATCGGTACTCCAGATGGTGACTATCACGAGCTACGACTGGAAGAACTGTTGCCTGAAAGCTTCTCGGTCACAGACTTGAAGGAAGTTCAATAGCCTTAGAGAACTGCCGGGCCAGGCTTTGGAAGGCCATCAGACCAATGAAGCAATATACCCCTCTGGGAATATTGCCGCCAAGACGTTGACCCAATCCGATTTCAGCATCGGTTCAAAAGTGCGACAGGGCAGCAATTCGAGCGCCTGTCGCCCATGTTGCCCAGACAGAAGGGAGGTATCTTATGCCTGTTACCATTGTTGTGGGAGCCCAATGGGGTGACGAGGGCAAAGGTCGTGTTGTAGATGACCTGGCAAGCCGCGCGAATGTCGTCGCCCGTTACAATGGCGGAGATAATGCCGGACACACTATCGTTGCCGAAGGTCACACGCTGGGCCTGCACCTGGTCCCCTCCGGCATCCTCAACCCCCAAGCCATCTGCCTCATCGGAGGTGGAACCGTCATCAATCCGCTGCGATTGCTGGAGGAAATTGCCACCCTGCGCAATGCCGGCATCGAGGTAACACCGGAGCGCCTGAAAATCGCCGCTGGGGCACATCTGATCCTCCCCACACACCGCGCACTCGATGGCGCTCAAGAGCTGACCTTGGGAGAACAGGCCATTGGCACCACCGCGCGGGGCATCGGACCCACCTACGCCGACAAAGCACGCCGTGTGGGGTTGCGTGCAGCGCTACTGCGGGACCCCGATACCTTTGCCACACAAGCACGCACACTGATCATTACCCATAATGAGCGACTGATCAATCTCTTCCAACTCAAGCCGCAGCTGGTGGGACCTCAGGTAGAGCAATTGCGCGATGCCGCGGCGCAACTGACGCCTTACCTGGTAGATGGCGCAGCCTTCATCACGGATGCCCTGGCTGAGAACAAAGAGATTCTCTGCGAGGGGGCACAGGGTACGCTGCTTGATCTCGATCACGGCACTTACCCCTTTGTCACCAGTTCTTCCCCCATCGCCGGCGGAGCACTCACCGGGCTGGGATTCGGGCCGAAAGAGGTAACCCGTGTCGTCGGGGTTGCCAAAGCCTATACCACGCGAGTGGGCGCGGGCGCCTTCCCCACCGAATTACTTGACGCCACCGGTGATCGTTTGCGCGACATTGGCCACGAGTATGGGGTCACCACAGGGCGCCCCAGGCGCTGTGGTTGGCTGGATACAGTAATCCTGCGTTATGCTGCACAGGTCAACGGGCTGACGGAAATCGCGCTGACCAAACTCGATGTACTCAGTGGCATTCCAACGCTGAAGATTGCGGTCGCCTATGAGATCAATGGTGCCATCACACCGCACTTTCCCGCGGAATGGGGCAATGAAATCATCGCCGCCGCCAAACCCATTTACGAGGAGCTGCCCGGATGGGAGGCAGATTTGCGCGCCATCCGGCGCCGCGAGGATCTGCCCACCGAGGCACAGGCCTATGTAGCGCGCATCGAGGCCCTGGTGGCAACGCGGATCAGCTTCATTGGCGTAGGACCGGAGCGTGAATCGCTGATTTTGCCGTGACCATACGACACGCCACTAACTATCTTTTGAGGGCTACACTCGGGGAGAAATATTAGCAAAAACCGTGGAGCGGAATAAAGCGCTCCACGGTTTTCTATCCTTCACCAAAGGAAACAGGGCAAGGACCGAAACTTACATCATCGGCGGCGAGGAGCGCTGACTATGTTCCATCCACAGGCGCGTCGCGCGGGTATTTTCCTCAATCGAGAGGAACACGGAGATAATCTCACCAACAGCGTAGAGTCCGAAAAACTGAAGTACGCTCCCAATGAGAATGCTCAGAAAACCGGCAACCCCCACGAAAGTCCCACCAAGATCTGAGGGAAGACCCAGCTGGCGCAAAATTGCTGGGTCCAGAAAACCACCGGCAAGTCCGCCCACCAAGGTGGCAATAGCGCCGAGAACCCCCAACACCAGTACCACCCAGGCAAGAATTTTCCACAACGTTGAAATAAACCGCAGCACCCCGTAACGCTTTTCCATATGTCGAGCTCCTTTCCACAATTGAGATTAACAGTCTCACTATAGCACAAAACAGGGCAATGGAGAAACAAATTTCGGGGTATAATGCAGGTTGTCATAGAAAAACAGACCAAAGACTTACAAACAGGTAAATCTATAAGACACTGATACTTGAGGGAACAGAAATAATGAAGGATGATGAAGCAACCATAGAGAATTTACAACAATTCATTGCGCTATGGTCCAAAACCTACGATACGGAAGGCAAGCCAGACTGGTCCCACATCCTGCCGTATTATGACGAAACCATCCTCTTCCGGGATAGCGTCCAGGAAGTACGAGGGCTTGAAGCCTTTCGCGAAATGACAGAACGTCTAGCTGCCCGCTCAAGTGAACTTGAAATGAAAATCGTGAGCGCGGCAATGGTAGACAGGACTATCTTGATGGACTGGGAGATGACCATCCTCTTTAGAAAGACCCGCCGGTCTATCATCTATGGGGCAAGCCGGTTAACCCTGAATGAAAGAGGGAAAATTTGCGTCCAAAGGGATTATTATGATCTTTGGGGTGATATATTTGACAATATCCCGGGTTTTGAGAAACTATACCGGAAATTCATGCGAAAGGTTTTCGGATAGAGGTAGAAATCATGCCTGGTGAAACAAGCCCCGTTCGAAAGTACTGGAGCCAATACAAGTGGTCGAACATAGCAGCCATGGTCAGGAACAGCATGGCTGACCCCGATATCTACAACGAGGATTGCGCAGGACGGTTAATCGTCATTACTGGCGCTACCTCCGGCATAGGCTACGAAACAGCCCGCAAATATGCATCCCGGGGAGCGCACTTGCTCACCATCAACAGGAATAAGGACAAATCCGAGGCGCTGCGCGAGGAACTGAAGCGCGACTTTGATATCACGTGTGATTATTTGATTGCTGATTTAAGCCGTCTGGCAGATATGCACAGCGTTGGGCAAGCCCTGGCAGAAATGAATGCCTCCATTGATGTTCTGATCCACAATGCCGGAATCTTTCTATCGAACAAGGTTCTGACCGAGGATGGTCTGGAGATGACGTTCGCAACGAATTTCCTGGCTTCCTTTGTCATCAACAATTTAGTTGAGGAGAAGTTGAAATCCCAGAGGCAAGCCCGAATCCTTTTGGTGAACTCTGAAGGATACCGGTTTGCGGTATGGGGCTTGCGCCTGGATGATATAAACTGGAATGCGCGGCGCTACACCGGACTGCGCGCTTACGGAGCCTCCAAACTGGCACAACTTCTCACGATGATGGTATTCCATGATCGCTATAGCGGAAGCGGGGTCACAATCAATGCCATGCACCCAGGTATGGTCACGACCAATACCGGCAGGGATAACGGACCGCTCTACAAATGGTACAAACGCAATGTGATTGATAGGGTATCCAAACCTGCCAGTATTTCAGCTGAAGCCCTCTACTACCTGGGCCTTGCACCAATGCTCGCCAACGTGAGCGGAGAATTCTTCAATTTGACCCGGGCAGAGGAACTCGCGCCGCCGGCACGGGATAAAGGCATTGCCGAAAACCTTTGGAGAATAAGTCTGGAAATGGGAGGACTAAAATAATGGAACGTCACGAGGTTATTGTCGTTGGTGGTGGAATAGCAGGACTGACTGCAACAGCCTACCTTGCCCGTGAGGGCTTGGATGTGCTGCTAGTGGAAAGGAATGAGCGCTGCGGAGGGCTGGTCAATACCTTCGTGAAAGAAGGTTTCCGTTTCGAGGGTGGAGCGCGGGCGCTTGAAAGCGCAGGAATCATCTTGCCCATGCTAAAAGACCTCGGCATCGCTCTGGAAACGCTGGAGAATCCCGTCTCTGTCGGAATTGAGAACCGCGTCATACAAGTCAGGTCTCAAGCGAACCTGCATGACTACGAAGTTCTGCTGAAGAGCTGCTATCCCGAGAGCACAGAGGACGTTGACCGTGTGATTGCCACCATCAAACGCGTCATGAAGGACATGCAGGTTCTCTACGGGGTCAGCAATCCACTCTTCAACGATTTTAGAAGCGACATGGCCTACTTCGCCAAAGTCTACATTCCCTGGTTCTTCAAATTCCTGATCACGCTGCTGAATATTAGCCGCATGCGAGGCCCGGTGGAAGAATTTCTCGATGGAATCGTGCAGCGGCGCGCCTTAAGGGACATCATTAGCCAGCACTTCTTCAAGAGCACTCCCACCTTTTTCGCCATGAGCTATTTCTATCTCTACACCGATTACTTCTATCCCAAGGGAGGCGTGGGACAGATAGCGGCAATGGTTCAGGACAAAATCCTTACATCCGGTGGGCAGATAAAAACCGCAACGGAGATCACCACAGTCAATGCGGCAGAGAGGTGGATCAGCGATAGCTCAGGAAACCGCTATGCATACGAAAACCTGATTTGGGCAGCTGATCTGAAGACGCTCTATCGCATCACGGAGACGGCAGGACTTCCGCCCAAAGTCGCAGGTGAAATCCAGGCTCACAAACAAAACCTGCTTGCTGCGCATGGCGCGGATTCCATCCTCACGCTATATGCCGCTGTAGATACACCGCCAGAGGCTTTCCGGAAATTATCGAATGGGCACTTCTTCTACACACCCTCCAAACAGGGGCTAGGAGAAATCCACCGCTCAGAGCTCAGAATGCTTCTAGACAACTGGGCAACTGTTACAAAAGCCGACGTATTAGCGTGGCTCGATAGGTTCTGCCAGCTCACCACCTACGAAATCTCCATCCCAGCGCTCAAAGAACCCACCGCCGCACCGGAAGGAAAGACGGGCCTTATCATCAGCACGCTCTTTGAATACGAGCTCGTCAAGCGAGTGCACGAGTCCGGTTGGTACGAGGAATTCAGGCAGGAAGTTGAACAACGTATGATTGACGTACTGACAGCTTCGATTTACCCCATGCTGCGGGAGAACCTGCTTTTCAAGTTCTCCACGACGCCGCTGACCATCGAGAAGACGGTGGCGAGCTCTGAAGGCGCCATTGTCGGGTGGTCCTTCGAGTCAGCCATTCCAGTTCCCTCCAGTATGCTAAAGATCAATGATGCGGTTAAAACACCCATCCCACACATCACCCAGGCAGGGCAGTGGTCTTTTAGCCCTACGGGCGTCCCCACAGCCATCCTGACGGGGCGCCTTGCGCCAGACAAGCTCATCAGAGAGCGCAAGGCACGCGCGCGGAAATGATGGCAAATCCCTAAGGCGGGGAACAAGTAAGTGGGGGTGAGCGCATTACAAGCGCTCACCCCCACCTTTTTGCGGCACAACTCAAGGGGTCTTCATAACCAAGGGCAGGTAAACTCGCATGCCGCCCACGATACGCAACATCCGGCTATAGGTATCCGTGCAACCGTAGATGGTCCGCGCCGCCAAAGTCGTTGTGAAGGTGCCGGTATTCAAGTAAGTATAAGTGGGATGCATTGCTGTCGAGTTGCCAGCGCCATCGCCGAAGTCCCAAAAATACACCACGGCGCCGGTACTGGTATTGGTGAAAGTGATGGGTGTGCCAAGCATAACCTCCGCAGCAGACACCGTGAACGCGGCTGTAGGCAAGCCGTGTACGGTCACCGGCGCAGCGGTAGAGGCAAAACAGCCGTGCGTGTTTGTCACTGCAAGAGTCACGGTCATAGTGCCGGCGGCGGCATAGCCGAAAGTTGGATTCTGTACCGTGCCACCCTGCGTCCCTGCGCCGCCGAAGTCCCAATGCCAGGCAACGGCGCCGGATGTGGTATCCGTGAAGTGCATCGTCTGCCCGAGGCAAACCGGGCTATCACTGTTGAAACTGACCGCCGGAGGTCCGTAGACAGTGACCGGGGCAGAAGAGAAGGCGGAACAGCCATTAGTGTCGGTGACGGAGAGCGTGACCGTCATTGTCCCGGCGGCGGCATAGTTAAAGGTGGGATTCTGCACCGTACCACCCTGCGTCCCCGCGCCACCGAAATTCCAATGCCAGGCAGTAGCACCTGGGGTAGTATCCTTGAAGTGCATCGTGGCGCCGAGGCACACGGGGCTATCACTGGTGAAGGACACGGCAGGACCGGGGCGGAGGCGGAGGCAGAACAGCCATTAGTATCAGTGACGGTAAGCGTGACCGTCATTGTCCCGGCGGCGGCATAGTTAAAGGTGGGATTCTGCGCGGTGCCGCCCTGCGTCCCGGCGCCACCAAAGTTCCAATGCCAGGCAGCTGCACCAGGCGTGGTATCCGTGAAGTGCATCGTGGCGCCGAGGCATACAGGGCTATCACTGGTGAAGGACACGGCAGGGGGCGCGAGGAGGGTGATGGTCTGCAGGTAGACGCTGAAGGCTGCACCCACGGGATCGATCCCCGTCAATGTGATGGTGTAGGTACCCGGACCAGCATAGGTGTGTGACGGATTGACGCCTGGGTTTGCCACGATTGTGCCATCGCCGAAGTCCCAGGTGAAATTCACGGGCCAACTGCTCGATGGATCGTGAGTAAAGGACACCGTGCCGCCCCCACAGGTTGGTGGCACGGTAGTCTGGAAATTCGTCTGTGGGTAGAGGTAGTCCTCCGTCTCACCGACGGCGTAACCAAGCGCCGGACCCCGCCCGTCGGCACGCCCGGTACCGGGATCGAGAGGCGCAGGCTGTTCTGCGATCGAGACGCGAATCCAGAAGGGATCGCCAGGGACATTCTGGAAGATCTTGACAGGCATCGCGAGAGCGAAATTGCCAGGAGCAACGGCGAGATTGGGCACCGCCCATTCCGGTGCGTCACCAGCGGTCATACAGGTGTGCAGGTCTGCCCAATCGCCATCGGCGTTGCCATCTATCCACACATTGACGAAGTGGTTGGGCAACGGTGTACCAGGTGGGATAAAACCGTGCATCTGGAGGGGTATTGTCATGCACGGCTGTACCAGTCCAGGGAAACCGAGACCATCATCGGGCTGATCCAGGTCCGCCAGGTTCGCGAGTGGTTGCAGGTTGTTCGTAGGGTCTTCGTCATATCCAGTATCGGCTTCAGCCTCACCCGAAGCGAGGACCCCCATCTGGGATTCTCCAGGGCCGAACACTAATGAACCCGACGCCCAGTGAAAGGGCCCAGGAATGAGTGCGCCATAGACCGTGGGGAAATTGGCCTGGACGCCGGGATAGGCAGTCATCACCACACCAGCGCTGTTAGCACTGGTTGGCGCATCACCGAGGTCGTGTAGCATGTTGCGCAGCGCATTGGGAGCGCTGAGTTTGCCATAACCCCAGTTGGAGTTGGGCACCCCACCCGTAGCGCCATCCGACACCGCACCACGGCGCAGCGCCTCGGTTACAAAATATGGCGTCGTCTGCCCCTGAGCATATTGAAAGAGCAGTGCCGCCACGCCCGCGACATGAGGTCCCGCCGCGCTGGTGCCGCCAAAATATTGGTTGTAGGAACCTAGACTGCCGGTGACAGCGCTACTCTCCGGGGCGATGATGTCGTAATGCCCAGGCGCTGCCACATCCACGACGAGCGCACCATCCAGAAAACGGGTTCCACGTCCACTGAACCAGCTCAGTGCGCCGGGTGTACCGATGTAGTTAGCGCGTGTGGCATAGGAGGCAACGCCGAGGCAGGAGTCGCAGGTGCTTGGCCAGGTAGCGGTGTGTAATTCCGCACCGCCTCCAGCGTTGAGCCAGCCCACGCCAAAAGACCAACCAGTAGCGCTATCGGCAATGTAGAAATTGGTAATCTCCGGCATAGGCGCCGGATTTGTCACATCCATTCTCCAGTTACCAACCATCACTCCAGTGGGGCGGTTGATCCAGATGTTATACATCGCCGTACCACGGCTGGAATCCACAGCACGCTCACAGCCAATCTGGTGCCCATCGGCCGTCATCACATACTGCCAGCCCGTCCCCGGCATCACGCAGAGCAAGTTCACAGTGTTGCCCATTCCTCCACTGGGAGTTGTGATTCGCACAGTGAGGTTGTTCGCCGGATTGAGCCAAAGCAGCGTTCCCCAGACATCAGTGGGGTGAGGTGAAAGTGACGGCACATTAAAAAAGTGACTAAAGAGGCCACTCGGTAGCGCATATTGAAGATGGCGCGGATTACAGCCCGAGGTGCCGGCGCAGTGCAAATTTCCCGTGGGCACCACCTGCAAGACGCCATTTTGCGAGGCCTGGTCCATCAGCTGCTCATGGTTCGAGGAGCCATCGAGATAATGTTGGATCCAGGAGCCATATTCATAGAGCATAATTTGCGCGCCATTCAGGGAAGCCCAGGGGATGTAGGTGGTGGGGTTGAGGTTCAAGCCAAAGGCATCGGCGACGAGCAAGTCGGCATCGGGCGCCAAACCGGTGTAATAGCGTAGCATATTGTAGGCATAGGTCGTATTCCAATATGCGGCGCCCGCCCCGAGAATGCCGGAAACGCTGGTGCCATGCCCATTGGCATCTATTGGGGTCTGCTCCAAATTCACACCGCGCGACCGGCTTGTCCCTGAGCCATCCAGAGTTGCTGCAATCTTGCTAGTGGGGATGCCTGCCCCCAGGTTGCCGCGCAGGATGAGGAGTTCGCCAGATTCGAGCACCAGAGAGCCGTTGGCGTCATAAGCCATGTAAATCGGCTCGGAGGCATCATAGCTACTGTTGCCATTGTTATCGCCGTAGATCCAATCCCGCGTCACATCCAGCGTGCCGGCGGTGTTCAGAGGATCGCCGACAGCATCCCAGAAACGCAGGACCGCCCCACCCAGCGTATCCACCCCCGGCGTGAAGCCGCCGTCGCCATCGGTGTCCCAACCAGAATAGCCAGCTCCGTACGTACCCTTGAGAAAAGCTGGATGCATAACATCCACACCCGTATCGAAGTCGGCAATGACCACACCCTGACCGGTAAGCGGCGTACCCCCTACGGGAAAAGGAGCACTCCAAACAGCGGGCGCATCCACATAGGTAATTCCTGGAGTAAGACGAACACTGAAGTCCAGAGGCGAGAGCGCCACGGGTTGCCAGACCGCCTCCAACCAGGAGAGCAGCTCATGGCGCGTCAGCGCTGGAACCGTCTCTGGTGGAACGCGCAACCCATAGATGGGACCCAGGTGCGCCAGTTTGCCGCCTACCTGTTCAAAGCTGACGCCCAACGCCTCTATCTGAGCTCGTTCCTTTGACGTCAGCTCGCGCTCAAAGCGCGCAGTAACCTCCACAGCACCTGTGCTACGAATACGGTCGAGTTCCAGCGCCAGGGCAGAATCCGCCGCCAGGGTCATGGGGTGTTCCAGCAAGCTCAGCAGAAGGCCGAGGTTCGAGGCGATTTTGAGGTTGGGTAGAGGTTCGGCAGTTAAGGGCAAAACAGGGACGCCTGCTGTCGCCATCAAGACCAGAAGTAACAAACCGGAAAGCCATCGTGTCTTCATCATAACCTACCTTTCATACGCCAGGATGAAAAGAGGACCCATACAAACGCAGAGTGACAAAAACAGAAAACCATCTAGGGGAAAGAACTGGCTTAACTCTATTGTAAGGGAGGCAGACCAGAATGTCAATAAATCAAAGGCAGGGGCATTCGTAGCAGGTAAACGGTCTGTCATCAACCCCACAGTTGCACTGCGGCAGATTAGCCCATAAGGCATCTTTGTGTAAATATCAGAGCATCTCGTTGGATAGGAGGTGCTCGATGTTTGAGTCTGACCCGTCGTGTTTCAGGCGTGCCCAAGCTGGCTGTCAGGAAAGCCTCAACGCCTTGCTGCGACAGCATGAAGGCCTAGTTCAAGCCGCCGTGCGGCGCCAAGTCACTGGCGGCGCCGCCTTTGAAGACCTGCTGCAAGCCGGGCGCGAAGGGCTGTGGCGCGCGATCCTGGGGTTTGAGCCCCAACGTGGGACGCGTTTCGCCACTTACGCCTGGCCCAGTATCGTGCGCGCCATCTGGCATGCGGCCCGCGCCTGCCCGCTGCCGCCAGTAGGCCTACCCCCCGATCCCCGGATGACGCTGGATCCGGCGCAACTCTACGCCGAGCGGCAAGTGCAGGCGGCGTTGCATGCGTTGGTCCAGCGGTTGCCACCCCGCTTGCGCCGCATCATCGTGCGCCGCTATGGGCTGGATGGGCAACCGCGCGCCACGTATGCCCACCTGGGACGCCAACTGGGACTCACCCGCGAGCGGGTGCGCCAGTTACACCAGGAAGCGCTCTTGTGGCTGCAACATCCGGCCCACGCGCAACAGTTACGCAGTCTCCTTGACCGCCACACGCCCCGCGAGTATGCCGCGGCGGCCACGCGCCAGGCCCAGTGGCGCGCCCGCAGCCGGGGAGTGCGCGATGGTTGAGACCTTAACCCCCACCCAGACCCGCCAACAGCATCCGGAATTCGTGGCCCACTGCAGTTATACTGCGCTGCGCCCGCAGTTGCCTTTGCGCTGGCCCGCGCCGCCCGACCTCCCCGCCGGGCCCAAACGCCGCTATCGCTCGCACTATGCGTATCTGGGCGCGGCGGACCTGGACACGCCGGGGGTCTGGGAGGAACTCACCGACTTCGAATTGCTGCTGCGCCTGGTGGATTTCAGCCCGTTACGCCCGGTGCTGGCCCAGTTGCTCGGGTGGACCTCGGCTAAAGGCTGGACGCCGTTCGACCCCGTGTCGCTGTTCCTGCTGTGCGGTTGGCAACTCACGGAAAAGTGGAATCGCGCCACCACCCTGGAGAACCTCGCCCAGGCGCGGTATGCCGGGGTGCGGCAACGGCTGGGCTTTCAAGAGGGCGTCTATCCCACCGAGGGGGGGCTGCGCTACTTCCTGACTGTGCTGGGACAGCACTCGCCGGACGCCACCACCGCGATCACTCTGCCCGCTTACGGCGACTCACCCGCCCTCGACCTGGCTATCCAGCGCCTGAATCAACTGCTGCTCCAGGCCGTTGCCTTGTTGCACGGCTACGGTTTCTTCAGCGCTGCAGCCTGGAACCAGGCGACGGTGTGTCCCGATGGCATGCTGCATTTTGCCGCTAGCCATATGCGCTGCACGGCGCTTGCGGATACTTGCTATCAGCCACCCCCACGTCCTTGCCCCGCGCGTGACAAAGAGCGCCGGGGCTGTGCTTGCGACACCCCGGCTTGCGCGCAGGTCTGTCGGCACGCCCCCGTGCGCGATCCCGCGGCGCGCTACGTGTGGTACAGTGGCAGCAACGGCCCTCAGCCCTCACCCAACACGCCCGTGCCCAGCGCCGCCGTCCCGGAGCCCCACCCACGCGGTCAGGGCGTCTATGGCTACAAGAGTATGGCTCTGCGCCTGATTGACCGCGAGTACCGCTTTAACGTCACTTTGCTGGATGATTTTGGTCCCGCCACCCTCACCGAAGCTGACCATGCTACGGCGCTACTCTTACAACTCGCCACAGCTTACCCCGACCTGCACCTCGACGCGGTGATAGGGGATGCGGCTTACGGCTATGATCGCCCCTTGCACATCATCTATGCGCGCCTCCACGCCCGCCGCCTCATTGACCTGCGCGCCCACGCCTGTGATCGGGAGCCATCAGGGTGGGTCAGCCGTGGCTACGACGCTCGCGGGCGCCCGGTATGCGCCTTTGGGTATCATTTCACCGCCAATGGTTTCGACACTGTACGGCGCCGCACCAAATGGTTCTGTGGGCAGGTCTGTTTACGCTCCGACAGCAAACCGGCGGTCACCCTGCCCAACGTCGTCTATCCTCCACTGGAATGCCCGTTCCGCGCGGCTGAGCACGCACCCTACGGCGAAGTGCGCAATGTGGCGGAAATGTTTCCCGACGGCACCCTCCGGTTGGTGCGCGATGCCCCGGTCGGGGGAGCGGTCTGGAAGGCCTACTATCCCCGCGCCCGTAACGCGGTCGAGAGTCGCAATGCCGTATTTGAACGCTGGCGCTTAAAACGCCTGCCCTACTACGGGCTCCCGCGTAACCGCGCCCTGGTTGCCCTCACCGATACCTGGGACACGCTCACGACTTTGGTACGGCTATGCCGGGAGGCTACCGCCGCCACCAGCAACTGACCCCGGTCGTGGGGCTCACCGCCTTGCCCATCACGGGTACTCGCCGGATGGGCCGCTGCCGCTTGCTTCAGGGCTCCCCGTTGCGCTTTTTCTGCGCCAGATAACCCTTGGTCACGCCGCTTGCCTGCTGTTTCCTGACATCCCCAGCCGTTTGGGTTGCTACGCGGGACCGCACTGGTCCCACCTGCTACGTTTGATGGCGCTCGCACGCCGCTCCGCGCACCATCAACCCCACTTTTTCCGCTCTACGCCCCCAGACTGGTCTCACCTGCTACGAAAGCCCGGCAGTTGATGACAAAATGCCTCTTGACAACCAGGTTTTTTATTTTATAATTATTATAAATTAGTAATCTATAAAAATAAGCGAAACTATGCCAGACCCTGAAGCCCTGATCGAATTACTGCGCCAGAGTGGGCGGAAAATCACCCCACAGCGGCGGGCGATTATTGAGTTGCTAGCACATGATACGACCCACCCCACAGCGGAAGACATCTACCAGCGGGCAGCCGCCATGATGCCCGATATGTCGCGTGCAACGGTCTACAACACGCTGCATGAATTGGTGGCGTTGGGTGGGCTAATTGAAACGCATGAATTCAGCGAGAGCGGCATACGCTACGATACCAACCTCGGCCCACACCACCATCTCATCTGCACCCACTGCCACGCCCTGGTTGATATCTCCCATAATTTTGCAGAAATCACCCTGTCCCTGAGAGAAGCATCTGGATATCAGATCATGCGCCATCAAATCACTTTCTACGGACTTTGTCCTACCTGCCAGGAACGTGAAAAAGAGCAGGCTACCCCAGCAAACACATGAAGTATCGAACCTCGGAGAAAGGGAATTGAGAACCAAAATTGCCACAGCAACCCTGCGCAAATGGCTTCTGATGAGCGCAGGCGTTCTCGCTATTGGACTCGCAGTTGTCGGCATCTTCATCCCCATCCTCCCCACGACTCCTTTTTTGCTGTTGGCAGCGGGCTGTTTTATGCGCAGTTCAGAACAGCTGTATGCCTGGCTCATCCACCACAAGTGGTTCGGGGACTACATTCGACACTACCGCGAGTATCGCGCGATACCACTGCAAGCCAAGGCAATTGCACTAGGATTGTTATGGGCTGTGATTGGCGCTACGATTATCTTCGCGGTGACACTATGGTGGGTACGCGCCCTGCTCGTTATCGTTGCAGTCGGTGTCACACTTCACCTGATACACATCAAAAACCTTACACCTGAAATGCTACATTCCAGTCAAAAATGCTTCGAAGGAGGTGAAATCTAGTATACTCACGCGCGGTTTTTGGGTATACCACAGCTACTTGAACAAAGCCGGGTCGGGAGTTCCCAAACAGCTAAGGGGATTCTATGTCAATGCTCTTAAAAGCGAAAAATGCGCTCCCAAACGCCCACTGAGCAGATCACCCAACCAAACTCAAGCCTGAAATGAAAGGAGAGATTGAGATGACAGAAGAAAGCAAATGTCCGGTAACGGGCAAATCAGCCAAACCAGCCCAACCGATGGGCAGTAGAGGCACAGCGAACCAGGACTGGTGGCCTAACCAACTGAACCTCAGGATCCTGCACCAGCACTCTGCCAAAGGCAACCCGATGGAAGAGAATTTCAACTATGCTGAAGAATTCAAAACACTCGACCTGGCAGCTGTGAAGAGGGACCTCTATGCATTGATGACTGATTCACAAGATTGGTGGCCCGCCGATTATGGCCATTACGGCGGGTTGTTCATCCGCATGGCGTGGCACAGCGCCGGTACCTACCGCATGGGCGATGGTCGCGGCGGGGCGGGAACCGGCAACCAGCGTTTTGCGCCGCTCAACAGCTGGCCCGACAATGTAAACCTCGATAAAGCGCGCCGGCTGCTCTGGCCCATCAAACAGAAATACGGTCGCAAGATTTCCTGGGCAGATCTGATGATCCTCGCCGGAAACTGCGCGCTAGAATCCATGGGACTCAAAACCTTTGGCTTTGCCGGAGGGCGCGAGGATATCTGGGAACCAGAGGAGGACGTTTACTGGGGCTCCGAGAGCGAGTGGCTCGGAGACAAACGTTATAGCGGTGACCGCGATCTCGAGAACCCACTTGCAGCGGTGCAGATGGGGTTGATTTACGTGAACCCGGAGGGACCTAATGGCGTGCCGGATGCGGTTGCGTCAGCCCTCGATGTCCGCGAAACCTTTGCGCGCATGGCGATGAACGATGAGGAGACCGTAGCGCTGGTTGCCGGTGGACACACCTTTGGGAAATGCCACGGCGCCGGACCAGCGACCCACGTAGGGCGCGAACCGGAAGCTGCCTCCATCGAGGAGCAGGGATTGGGCTGGAAGAGCACCTTTGGCAGTGGCAAAGGCGATGACACTATCAGCAGCGGCATCGAAGGCGCGTGGACGCCGAACCCAATTCAGTGGGATATGGGCTACTTTGATATGCTGTTTGGCTACGATTGGAACCTGGTGAAAAGCCCTGCCGGCGCCTGGCAATGGGTCCCGGTCAATCCCGATGAGGAACATCTGGCGCCCGCCGCCCACGACCCTTCTAAACGGGTCACAACCATCATGACGACGGCAGACCTGGCGCTAAGGATGGATCCAGTCTATAAAAAGATCGCCAAGCGATTCCACGAGCACCCTGAAGAGTTCGCGGATGCCTTTGCCCGCGCGTGGTTCAAGCTGACACATCGGGATATGGGTCCGAGTTCGCGCTATCTCGGCCCAGAAGTTCCGGCTGAAGATCTGATCTGGCAGGATCCGGTACCGGCAGTGGACCATGAGCTGATTGACGAGCAGGATATCACAGACCTCAAGGCAAAGATTCTGGCGACGGGGCTATCTGTATCCCAGCTCGTATCAACTGCCTGGGCATCAGCCTCGACCTTCCGGGGTTCTGACAAGCGCGGTGGAGCCAATGGCGCCCGCATCCGCCTGGCGCCGCAGAAGGATTGGGAAGTAAACGAACCCGAACACCTGGCGCATGTGTTGAGCGTCCTCGTAGGGATCCAAAAGGACTTCAACAACGCGCGAGCAGATGGCAAGAAGGTGTCGCTCGCCGACTTGATTGTGCTGGGCGGCTGTGCCGGCGTCGAGCAAGCCGCGCGGAATGCCGGTCACGCGATCACTGTGCCCTTTGCACCGGGACGCACCGATGCATCGCTTGAACAGACTGATGTAGAGGCGTTCGCTGTACTCGAACCTTTAGCTGATGGATTCCGCAACTACCAGAAAGGCAAATATGTGATTACAGCCGAGGAGATGTTGGTAGACCGCGCGCAGTTGTTGACATTGACTGCGCCTGAAATGACGGTGCTCATCGGTGGGATGCGCGTCCTGAATGCCAACTACCGGCAATCCCCCCACGGTGTCTTCACTGCGCGACCAGAGGCGTTGACCAATGACTTCTTCGTGAACTTGCTCGATATGGGCACGATGTGGAAACCCATTTCCGAGAATACCGATGTATTCGAGGGGCGCGACCGCGTCACGGGAGAACTCAAATGGACTGGCACCCGCGTAGACCTCATCTTCGGCGCAAACTCCCAACTGCGCGCCCTGGTTGAAGTTTATGCCTGTGCAGATTCCCAAGAGAAGTTCTTGCACGACTTTGTGGCGGCATGGAACAAAGTCATGAATCTTGATCGTTTCGATCTCGCCTGAGATACGAGGAAAATGAATGCTGCGCGCCGGGGCTCTGCCTCGGCGCGTAGCATCTTTAGGGGAAAGAGTCAGAAAGTGCTCAAGAAAGCGCCGCAAATACAGCATCGAACATTTCGAGAGTGAGCCGTCCTGTCTGAGTGTTCTGCCGACTGGGATGATAAGAAGCGTGTAGTTGAGGCAACCCCTCTCCCAGGTCGTAGCAAGCGCCATGGGCAAAGGGCAGCGCCGGGATCGCATGTCCCTCGTCACGCCAGAGGGCAAGCAGCCCATCGAAGGCGATTTTGCCCAATGCGAGCACAACCTGCACGGGCAGCAGAGCCAGCTCGCGCTCCAGGAAGGGACGGCAGGTCAACAGCTCCTCGCGGGTAGGTTTGTTATCCGGCGGGGCGCAACGCCCCACCGCAGTGATAAAAACATCCTGCAACACCAAACCGTCATCCGCACGCTCCCAGGTAGGCTGATTGGCAAAGCCCGCACGGTACAGGGCGCCATAGAGGGTCTGACCAGAGCTATCACCGGTGAACATCCGTCCGGTACGATTCGAACCGTGCGCACCCGGAGCTAAACCCACAATGACGATGCGAGCGTTCCGGTCGCCAAAACCCGGGACAGGGCGCCCCCAATAATCCCAATTGCGGTAGGCGCGGCGTTTTGTGCGGGCGACTTCCTCGCGCCAGGCAACAAGGCGCGGGCAAGCGCGGCACTCCATAATCGCGGTATTGAGAGTATCCCAGGTATCCAAGAAGACCTCCAAAGAAACAGGAATGGTTCAGGATTGAAGTTTGAAGGCTGATGTCTCTATACAGCCATAGATTACACAGAGATATCCTGAGAAACGTCCGCAAATCTTTGCGTATCTGTCGCTTCTGGAATTTCGTAGCAAGTCGCTGACCGAAATCGCGCTATGCCCCGCACACTCTCCTGAAGCGCGAGCAAAGCATTCGTACCAGAGTTGTGTAACAACCCGGTTGCGCAGCGTGTCTTGCAGGGTGCACAGAAGCCCGCTGAACTGCTACGAATGCCCCCTATGTACTGTTATTTACGTGAGGGAAGTACTGAGGTGGCGACATCACCGCCGAGGAGGGCCATGAGCCGAGCATGGTCACAGTGCGGCAAGCAAAGCGCCGCCCGGTCCAACCGCCCCCGGCGAATGTAGGCAAGCGTCTCTTCCTCGAGCCAGGGGACACGCACCGGCACACCCTCAAGCAGCACAGTGGTCTCTGTAACGTTTGTAGTGGGCACCCACCCCTGCCCCTCGCGACGTTCCAGATCACCCATGACCTCGAGCAGAACGTCATCTATCCTGAATTGCCCAAAGTGCGAGCGGTAGATAGGGCTTTCGGAAAAGGTCACGGGGCGCACAATATACGGCTCAAACAGCGCAGCGATTTTATAAGTACCCGCTGCCGTTGTCTCCAGGTCAAGGTCTTTCACATGCACAGGGATGCCGTGCAACGCCACTGAAGTACCGCCCACAACGCGATAGGGGATGCCCTCCGCTTCCAGGCGTGAAACCACCTGGCGCAATACCTCTCGCCAGCGTGGCTTGCGTGCAATCGCCAACAAATGGTCAGATGCTCCAGTTAGGGTCATCTCGGACGCTACGCGGGCGTTGGTCTCCACCCACTCCGCCCAGATTTCGCCCTTCATAACGTTTAGAAGCGCTTCATGCCCACTTACCAGACCCTCGACCGCCAAAAGCGCCTCAACCTCCAGATTTGCCGATTGGCATAGGGGGCGCACCTCATCGGGATGGGCGAAATACGCCGTCCAACCGCCCTCGACTTCGGGGGGGAACTGCCCAGCATCGAGAATGTGGGCGTAAGCCTCACGGTCCTCGAGCAGTTTTCCAGGATACCGGGCTGCGCAATCCCGATGAGCGGCAAAGCGAGAGATGAAGGCTGCGAAGAGCACGCCACCGGGTTTGAGCACCCGCGACGCCTCCAACAGCGCCGCGCGGCGCTCACCCTCTTCAAAAAAGTGGTAGAGCGGTCCCATAAGCAGCACGGCATCGAAGGTCGCATCCGCGAAACGCGAAAGGTCGAGCGCCGTGCCTTCTTCGTAGCCCTCGAGGGTCACACCCGCCGCCATCGCCTTTTCGCGCGCCAAAGCCAGCAGCTCGGCACTGAGATCAAAAAGGGTGACGGCATAGCCCTGCTGTGCCAGCGCCAGCGCATAACGCCCCGGACCACCGCCACAATCCAAAATGCGCGCGGGGGCTGGCGGCAGATGCTCTGCGAATGCCCTCAAAGTGACCGCGAATTCCGTGCGGTGGCGGTCCATGCGTTCCCATTCGTAGGCGGAATGGGCGTCATAAAAACGCCGAACGTCCGCTTCCATCACCAGTGCTCATAATGCACGAGTTCAGACAGGGGCTTACGGTTCTTGGGACCAGGCGCACTCGCCGGGTAGCCCAGTGGGGTGAGAAGAATGGGTTCGACGCCCTCCGGCAACGCCAGCACCTCGCGCGCCGCCTGGGGGTCGAAAGCTGCAATCCAACAGGTGCCCAAGCCCAACTCAGTTGCAGCAAGGACCATGTGATCCATCACAATGGCGGCATCCACCTGAAGATAGGTTTTGCCATCAAAGCGCGTGCGGGACCAACCCGCCGCCTCAACACCGCAGACCGCGAGCACCAATGGCGCCCGGGTGAACCATTCGGCGCTATAGATACGCTTCAACTCGGTTTCACGCCCGGCAGTGTGAATGACAATGATATGGATTGGCTGCCTGTTGGCGGCAGTGGGAGCCAGTCGCCCCGCCTCCAAAACCTGACGCAGTTTAGCTTCATCAATGGGATCTGGCAAATACGCCCGCACGCTGTAGCGGTCCAGAATCAATTTAGAAAACGACATAGGAAACCTCCTCGAAAAGTCAGGAATCAGACTGCTGTGTATAGTGATGCCAAAGCCAGGCAGTAGCAAGGATAACCCCCAGGACCAAGGGCCAAAGCCAGAGCAAGTCGGTCATCAGCGGCGGGGGAGTGAGCTCCTCCGTGGGTTCAAAACGGAACCAGGTGATTCGCTGACGCTTGGCAACGACGTCCTCGATATCATCAGGGTCAATCGCAAGCGAGCGCAGGTAGGCGCGCAGCATAACGGGATTGCGGTGCATGGCGACAGGGTAGAGGGCACGAACCTCTTCAGCGCTGGTAATCAGCACCGCGCGCAGGGATTCTGCGCCCTGCCAGGTCTGCGCCGTGATCAGGGGATTTGCCATGATGTTGCGATACCAGTCAGAGCGCGCACCGTAAGCGCAGGGTACAATCAGTTTGCCACGATGGGTAAAATACTCGGTAACCACACGGCGCGGAAGCCCACTCTTGCGCCCTGTGGTGGTGATTAAGACAAAGACTTGCCCCAGTATGCGCCCCAGACCCATGCGCCACGCGAGGATGGGGGAACGCATCAATACCCGCATGAGAGTCCCTTGCGGGTAAGGAAACATCGGTGACGGTTCTGTGTGCCAGTTCATAGGAACCTCCAGAAAGAAAAGGTGAAAGTCATAAATCTCGCGTCACAAGTCATCTAACTCGTGACCCCTAGATGTCCTGCGGCAGCTGCGACCGCCTCGTCGCCACGCAACGAGATACAGACCACACCCTGCACAACGCCGGTTTTCTGCGGTACTTCTGCAGCCTGGAAACGGATGATCTTTCCGAGGCGCGAGATGATCAGGATGTCATCGGCAGGAGCGACCACAGTCAGCCCGGTGAGGCGCTCGGTCTTGAGCGCGACCTTGCCGCCCGCGCCGGGCATTTTGTTTGCAGCGAAGCCCTCCATCGCACGCAGGGCGCCTTTGCCATCGGCGCCGAGCAGGAAGATGAGACTGGCATCACCGACTGCCGCAACACCCACCGCCACATCGTTACGCTCCAGACGTATGCCTAGCGAACCGCTATCGTGAACACGTTCCTCGGGAAAGCGCGCTGCAAATCCCTGTTGCGTGGCGATGAAGAGGTCATCCTTGCCGGAAGTCCAACATGCACCGGCAAGAGCGCCGCCATTCTTCACGTCATGGAAGCGCATACCGGGAATCATATGCGGACCGACGAAGCTCGCGCGCACCCGCTGCACCTGCCCTCGTTCGCTAACCAACGCCACCTGCGCGCCCCCCTGGTCTGGGAGCAACGCCACCACGCGCTCCTCAGGGCGCAGGGGCACCCACCGGGTGATGGACTGCCCCCGCGCGTGTACCGCAGTCTGCGGCAGTTCCACAACCGGGAAGCGGAAGGCGCGTCCCTCGCTGGTAAATGCCAATGCCATCTGGGATTCGTCCAGCACGCAGAGCACCGCTGGCAAATCGTCATCGGGCAATTCCAGGTCGAAGATACCCATGCCGCTTCGGCGCTGCCGCCCGTAGAGATGGCGGGGCGTGCGCTTGATCAATCCAGCACGGCTGAGGGTGATGACATTGCGCGTGGTAGGCGGTTCGCTCAGCTCTGGCGGTTCTTCTTCATTCCCCACCGGCGTCACAGTACGCGAGCGTCGCGTCCCTGCCGGCGGCGCTTCAAGCGCCGCTTCAAGCGCCGCCTCAAGCGCTTCGATATAGGCAAGCACCTCAGGCTCCACACCCGACAAATCAGGACGTTCAAGAACCATAATCACCTCCCTGTTCAAGATACCTCAGGTCATTGCTGCGATGACTCGGACTCCGGGCGCGTTTCGGGTTTGGGTTGCAGCTCCTGGCGCATCTTCTCAAGCTCTAGTTGCCGGCGTTCCGCCTCCAACACGGCATTACGACTTTCCCGCGCCTCCTTGCGCCAAGCCAGCGCCGTAGTGGAAACAAAGCCTAACGCCGAGATCACTGTCGAAGCAACAGAGATGATCAGAGCAATCCGCTCAGCAGCAGGCAGAGGCTGCACAGGAACAGGCGTCTCACCGGGTTGCGCTATCGAGCCGGTGAATCGCGGTTGGCTCAATCGAAGAAGTACCCCACCCAGAATCAACCCCAGCACCCCTAAAAGCAGCAAAAAGAGCCGCTGCCATTTGCGCCATTGGATAGTTGTCATTTTGCTGCCTCCCGATCGCGTGAAAAGTTACCACCCAAGATGAAATAGTAATCCTATTGTAATAGCAGACGGAAAGGATGGCAATTGAACTCAAGTTCATTTCACAGAGCACCGAAAAACAAGTATAATGCATCACATAGAGGTGAGAACCATGACACAACTCGAGCTGGACATCATCACAGCAAAACAGGAAATTGACTCTCTACTGCCATTTTCATATCCTGATCGCTTGGCAGCCTTACTCGCCAGCGATCTGGACTTCCACGGAAGAAACAGCGCTTATGCCTCGCACAATTACCATGCTTTTCCAGCAAAGTTCCCGCCTCAATTACCACGTCTGTTCATTGAAAATCTAACCTTGCCTGGAGATGTCGTGCTGGATCCTATGGTAGGATCTGGTACAACGGTCGTAGAAGCATTTTTGACTGGAAGACATGGTGTCGGCATTGATCTCGATCCCCTTGCCTTGCGACTAGGGCGAGTCAAAACTACACCGATCCATATTGAAGCAACCGCTGAAGCAGGCTTTGCTGTGCTCAGAAAGGCTCAAGAACTCTGTCAAAAACAGATAGATGAGTTACAGAAACAGCTCGACCAGCGCTTTGAATCTACAGAACGTGCCTTCATAGATTATTGGTTCCTGCCCGCAACACAATGCGAGCTTTTAGCCCTGCTATCCCAAATCGAGATTGTTGAAGACACCGAAATTAGGGCATTCTTGGAGTTAGTCTTTTCAGCTATCATCATCACCAAATCAGGAGGCGTGTCGCTTGCACGAGACCTGGCACACACTCGCCCACATCGTGTGCTGGACAAGCAACCCCGTTCCGCGTTGGTGGAGTTCTCCAAACGACTCAAGAAGAACCTGGAAAGCGCTACAGAATTGTCGTTTGACCTGAGTGCGCCGGATTTCATGCATGGGAATGCGATGGCGTTACCACTCCAAGACGACACTGTAGATCTGATTGTGACATCGCCTCCATATGCATCCAATGCTATTGATTACATGCGTGCGCATAAATTTTCCCTTGTTTGGTTTGGGCGCAAGCTACAACAGCTAAGTGACCTGCGCGGTAAATACATTGGTCATGATGCTACCCAAGGATTTGACCTGCTCACACTCCCACCATCAGTCCAGGTGATTGTTGATGCCGTCGCACAGACGGATGGCAAAAAGGCCCAAACACTTCACCGCTACTACTCCGAAGCCACCTGTTTCCTGACCGAAATGTTAAGGGTGCTCAAACCTGGACGAGCAGCTATCGTGGTCGTGGGTTCATCCATCATGCGCGGCATTGACACTCAGACTGGTCATTGCCTTGCTGAGATAGGCAAAAACATCGGCTTTGCCGATGCGACAATCGCAATACGCCATCTGGATCGAGACAAGCGGATGATGCCCGCGCGCAGCAAAGGCAAAGCTGCCACCTCACTCATCGAAGCACGTATGCACGAAGAATACATCCTCGCTTTTCTTAAGAATGAAAGGTAAAGGGTAAGGATGAAAACCTTTGAAGAACTACGCCAGGATTACCACCAGAATATCTGCACTCAACTGCTGGGGTATAGAAACAAGGTACTCAATATTGCTGACCGCAGCAGCAGACGTAGTCAGGAACTGGCTGGAGGTATGCTCCGAGCCATGGGTTACTCCGCCTGCCCTGCACCGCCTTCGGGGCAGGGTGCTGGAGCACTGTTTGAAAATCTGACCCGCAACTATCTTCAACAAACGCTGAACTTGCTTACTCACCTTCGTCCCGGAAAATGGACCTTCACTGTGAGTGAAATTTCTGCCTTCGATCAATATGAACACTTGAGAGACCTTGCTACAGTATTGAAACTCCAACCTCAATTGCAGGCAGCATTGGGGGATTACATCATCAGACCTGACATTGTGATCGCTCAAATCCCTCTTACCGATGAAGAGATCAATACACCAAGCCTGATCCTAAAAGGCGATTGCGCCACTTTGACAGCACTTCGACAAGCTAACAACCCTCAATCTAAACCGATCCTGCATGCAAGTATCTCTTGCAAGTGGACGATCCGAAGCGACCGCTCACAAAACGCACGCACAGAAGGCCTCAATCTGATCCGCAATCGCAAGGGGCACACGCCACACATCGCTATAGTGACCGCCGAACCATTACCAAGCCGGATTGCCTCCATCGCTTTAGGTACAGGCGACGTGGATTATGTCTATCACATGGCGCTATACGAATTGCAGAAGACTGTTGAGGAGATTGACGACGAATCACTCTCCGACATTTTCAACCTGCTCGTGCAAGGTAAACGCCTGCGAGATATCAGCGATTTACCATTTGATCTGGCAATCTGAAGGACAACGATATTTGAGATGACTCTCAAGGAGGCTGCTATGCGACATCGTGGACTACACCTGATTTTGCTCTTGGGCCTGCTGTTGAGCGCCTGTGTAACACCAACACCGACCGAAACACCGGCACCCACCACGCCCGCCCCAATCACGACAGAGGCGCCGCCCGAGACCCCCACCCCACCTGCCGCTGTAGACGACCGGTTATATCTGGCAATCATCTGGCATCAGCACCAACCCGTTTACTTCAAAGACCCCCAAACAGGGATTTACGCCAAACCGTGGGTACGACTGCATGCCTCCAAGGACTACGTGGATATGGCGGCGATGCTGGAAGATTATCCCAACATACACGTAGCCTTCAATCTCACGCCGAGCCTGCTGCGGCAGATCAAGGACCTGGCAAACGGTGCGAAGGATGCCTACTGGGTCCACACCGAGGCACCCGCGGAGAGTCTCACGGATGAGCAGAAACGCTACATCCTGCGCTATTTCTTCGATATCAATACGAAGATCATCCAGCGCTTCCCCCGCTATGTGGAATTACAGGCTCAACGCCCCGCAGATGATGCCGCTGCGGAAACGGCGCTCGCGGGTGGGTGGAGCACGCAGGATTTCCTCGATCTGCAGGTACTCTTCAATCTTGGTTGGACGGATCCCGAGTGGCTTGCTCAAGCACCGCTTGCGGAGCTGGTCGCCAAGGGACGCGATTTCACCGAGGCAGATAAACAGGTGCTACTCGATGAGCACCTGCGGTTGATCCGTGAGGTAGTTCCCGTACACAAAGCGCTACAGGAAGCGGGACAGATCGAGGTGACCACAACCCCCTACGCGCACCCCATCCTACCATTGCTGGTGAACACGACACTCGCACGGGAGGCGATGCCCACCGACAAGTTGCCCGACCCCGCATTCCGCGTTCTGGCAGATGCTGAGGCGCAGGTGGCGCGGGGTGTAGCACTGTATGAGGAATTCTTCGCGACTGCGCCGCGTGGCATGTGGCCCGCAGAAGGTTCGGTAGCTCAAGAAATTGTCGGCATGGTAAGCGAAGCTGGTCTACGTTGGATGGCTTCGGATGAAGGCGTGCTTGCGCAATCGCTAGGTCTCGGCGGCTTCAGCCGCGATAATGCCGATACGGTTAAGGAAGCCGATACACTCTACCGCCCTTACACGGTATCCGCTGGCGATAGCGCACCCGTGGCGATAGTCTTCCGCGATGTGGTCATCTCGGATAAGGTAGGCTTTACCTATTCGGGGATGAAGGGCACGGCAGCAGCAGAGGATTTTGTGCGGCGCATCCACGCGATCCGCGACCAGCTCAATGCTGGTAACACGCCTGGTCCGCACCTGGTAACGGTGATCCTCGATGGTGAGAACGCCTGGGAGCACTATGAGAACGATGGGAAGGAATTCCTCAACACCCTCTACGAGTTGCTCGCTGCGGATGAGAAAATCGTGACAGTGACACCCTCCGAGTACCTCGACCGCTTCCCGCAGGAACCTGCACGCGCTATCGAAGACCTCTGGGCTGGAAGCTGGATCAATCACAACTTCGATACCTGGATTGGCGAGGAAGAGGAGAACAAGGGATGGAATGCCCTGCTCGAGGTGCGCGATATTGTGAGGCAATACGAGAGCGGCAAACGCACACCGCCCAGCGCCGAGGCATTGGAGCAAGCACTTGATCTGATGTTTGTAGCCGAAGGTTCTGACTGGTTCTGGTGGTATGGTACAGACCAGAATTCTGGGGATGACGAGGGTTTCGACCGGCAATTCCGCGAAACGCTGAAGCAGGTGTTGCGCACGCTCGGCGAGGAACCGCCGGATTGGCTCAGCGTACCAATTGTTGCGCAGGCGCCCGCAGCTGCAGAACAGGCGCCCACGGACCTCATAGCGCCCACGATTGATGGTATTGCCGCACCCGAAGAATGGGATGCTGCCGGTCGCTATAGCGCCGCGGGCGGGGCAATGGCAGCAGGCAGTCTACCGCTGGAGCGGCTATATTACGGTTTCGACGGGAAGCACCTCTATCTGCGGGTAGATGCAGCCTACGATTGGGCGGCGCTCACGACGTGTGGCGGGAACGATGCCTGCCGCAGCACACTGGGCTTTTACTGGACAGCGCCTGGAATACCGGCGGCAACACCCCTATCACGCTGGGGCGGAGCAGAGACTTATCTGGGGTTCGGCGCAACGCATTTACTGGAGCTGGTTTACGGTAACAACGCCACGCTTACAGGCGCAGTCTATAACATCTACGATGGCTTCGGTTGGGTCTCGATGGCGTTCCCGGTGGAAGATATTCGCATCGCGAACGCAGGCACGACACTGGAGCTGGCGCTCCCGCTGTCCATGGTCGCAGCCAAACAGGGCCTCCAGAGCGGCGACCGGCTACAACTGCGCGCAGTGCTCAGCCAGGGCCTGGTAGAGGCGCAAAGCGACCAACAGCTACTGCCCACCACGGGTCCGGCAAACATCACCGTGCCGGAGCTGGGGACGACGACCTGGGTGTTGCAAGTGCAGGATCCCGAGAATGATGATTACGGTCCCGGAACGTATACCTACCCCACAGATGGCGTCTTCCAACCCGGTGTCTTCGATATCACTAGCTTCGATGTGGGCTACGACGAGGTCAATATCGTCTTCCGCATGACGGTGCGGGGTCCAATAGACAATGTATGGGGCAGTGGACGCGGGCTTTCGGTACAGACGGTGGACATCTACATTGATCAGGATGGCCCTGAGACTGGCGACCGGCTATTACTGCCAGGACGCAATGCAGCCCTGACCGCCGACCACGGTTGGGATTTTGCACTGTGGATCGAGGGTTGGGAAGGTGGGTTGTATGCGCCCGGCGATTCCGGACCGGTCAAAGTGTCAGCCTCGGTCACGATTATTGTTGACGCCGGGCAACGCCGCATCACGGTGAGAGTGCCGCGCAGCGCACTGGGTGAGGCGCCAGAAACCTGGAGTTACGCGGCAATCATGTTAGGACAAGAAGGCTATCCCCCGGCGGGGGTTTGGCGCGTGCGGACAGTGGACGTCAATGCCGCGCAGTGGTCCTTTGGCGGCGCGCCAGCAGCGGATGCGACGCACACGCGCATCATTGATTGGGTCTGGCAAGAGGCAGGAATCCAGGAGGCGGCGCTCGGCACGTACAAATCTTCGACTGCGTTAAGCGAGCTCAGCCCGGACGATTTTGTGCTGCTGCAAATGCTGACGCCACAATAACGTGCTCCATAACACACCGCCCCTCCCGTTGTTGCTTAGCGGTAGGGGCGGTATGTTTTGGGTATATGACGTCAAGGAACGGGGATAGCCGACTGTACCTGGGAAAAAAGCGTCGAAATCTGCGTTCCCAGCAGCGCTACTACAACAACCACAATCACAGCGATGAGTACGAGGATCAACCCGTACTCCGCTAGACCCTGCCCTTCTTCGCGCGGTATAAAAAGCATCCGCCACCTCCCTGATGAGTTTTGAGATCCGATCAATCTCAGTGTAACGCACTTTCACAACAGAGTGCAATAGGCAGATGGTCATAGTCATGGCACTAACGCTTCGAAGATGAAGCGCGTTTGGCTTGTCTCTGGAAGGGGGCATTTCAACTTCGGGGCAAAAGTAAGACGACTATCATGCGAAGGCCTTTTCTTTGAGTGATTTTTGCGGCGTGGCTGCGCCACACCGCAAAAATCACCTTTTTTGGCACGCCCTGCAGGGACGTTTGAGATTGCCACCCCCGGCTTGAAATGCACTTCTCCGGGTTACCGGATTGACACTCGCCTCGAGTTGGGGTAGACTTTTCAACAGAGCGCTTCACCTGCCGTACAATAGCAGGAAGAGCGGAAACAGAGTGAGGATGAAAGGATAACATATGGCGAAAGCAAAAGTGATGAATCCGACGCTGAAACTGCTGCTTAACCGCAAGTCGGTACGAGCATACGAGGACTGCGAACTAAGCCGTGAGGTAAAGGACGCCGTTATCACAGCAGCCCTGCGCGCCCCCACAGCCGGAAATATGATGCTGTATTCAATTATCGAAGTGCAGGATCAGAGCCTCAAAGACGCGCTTGCCGAGACATGCGATCACCAACCCTTCATCGCCAAAGCGCCCTTTGTCCTGCTGTTCCTGGCAGATTACCAAAGATGGACCGATTATTTCCAGGCTTCAGGAGTAGAAGCGCTCTGCGCGGAACAGGGTGTGACCATGCGCAAGCCACAAGAGGGAGACCTGTTTCTGGCGTGCTGTGATGCGCTCATCGCAGCACAGACCGCCGTGATTGCCGCGGAATCGCTGGGGCTTGGCTCCTGCTACATCGGCGACATCATGGAGCACTACGAGGAGCACAAGGCGCTATTCGGGTTGCCGCAATACACCTTCCCCATCAGCCTCGTATGCTTTGGCTACCCCACCCCTCAGCAACGGGAGCGGGAGCAGCCCGGTCGCTTCAGCAAGCGAGTCGTTGTTTTCGAGGATCGTTACACGCGCTTTGAGCCAGAGAGGCTCGAAGTGCTATTCCGAGAACGGCAGGAGCGGGTCTTCGGGGAACGCGAGGAAGTACAAGGTGCCCGGAATTTGGGACAACTGATGTACACACGGAAATTCAATGCAGAATTCACCCACGAGATGACGCGGTCCGTGAAAGCAATGCTTCAAGCATGGCTGGAAGAATAAAGGAATAGGGCCATGATCCAAGATGATCCGTATGACCTGCAGCGCTTCATCAGCGCACAAGAAGGCGTTTACGAAAGAGCACTGGCAGAGTTACAGAGCGGGAAAAAACGCAGCCACTGGATGTGGTTTATCTTCCCGCAAGTGGAGGGCCTGGGTCAAAGTCCAACCTCGAAGTACTATGCCATCACAAGCGCAGCGGAGGCGCGAGAATTCCTGGCACACCCCCTACTAGGAGCGCGGTTGCACGAGTGCGCAGAGGCGGTTTTGATACTCGAGGGGCGCTCTGCGTCGGAAGTCTTTGGGTTCCCTGATGATCTGAAATTCAGGTCATGCATGACACTGTTCGCGGAAATCGCTGGCGCGGAGTCAGTTTTCGCGCGCGTGCTCAAACAGGTTTTCGATGATCAGCGTGATAGACAAACGCTGGAGTTTCTAGCCCGAGGCAGGTAAAAAGCCCAGGCAGGATGACTGACAGACTTGAATGGTGGCAGTATCCTCTAAGCCCTGTACTGCACCAAAGCCATAACCACAAGGAGCAGCGATGAACTGCAAAAACTGCGGTGCACCGATGACCCTGATCCGTGAACGCGACTATTATGTCTGCGAATACTGCGGATCAACGTATTTCCCGAATATCTCTACAGAAGGTATCAGGCTGTTGGGCGAAAACCCTGACGGGATCAAATGCCCGTTGTGCGGCATCCTGCTGGAGATGGCAACTTTCGATGACGCCTATCAGGGCTACGTCTGTAGCCGCTGCCGAAGCCTGCTCTTCACGCGCACGGATTTCCGGCGGATCATCGAAACGCGCCGTGCCAGGGCAACCACGCCTCCCGAAATGCCCGCAAGGTATACGCCAGAAGAATTGCGGCGGCAAATCCGCTGTCCGGTGTGCGCGGGAGCCATGGAAACCTATCCCTACATGGGACCGGGAAACATCGTCATTGATACCTGCCACACGTGCGACCTGATCTGGTTGGATCACCGGGAGCTTGAGAAAGTGATCAATGCGCCTGGAAGGGATCGAGGCGTACCACTGCCGAAGGAAGAGGATGCGAAGCAAGAGCGAAACCCATCCGTGAAACGACACGAGCAGTTCGAGGGAAACCTGCTCGACCTGCTAGCCCGTCTGTTGGATTGAGCACCGTCTTTTGGCAGGGGAAAGGGAAAAGCAAGGAACATGAAGCAAGGGCGGTTGGAGCGCGAGCGGCACACCATTCGGGTGATGATTGAGATTGCCTGCTCCGGACAGCACCACACCAAAAGCGGTCTATGTGAGGAATGCCAGGATCTTTATGAGTACGCTCTGCAACGCATCGAGAAATGTCCATATCAAGAGGCTAAACCCACGTGCGCCCGGTGCCCCATCCATTGCTACAAACCCGCTATGCGAGAGCGGATACGGGCGGTGATGCGTTATGCAGGACCACGCATGCTCCTGTACCACCCCATCCTCACGCTACAGCACACTCTGGACCAGATTGGCAAGGGCAAAAGCGTCGCAAAAACCATCCATTTTGTAGCAGTGCAAGCACTACAAACGGCATGGTTGTTTCTCGTTTTCGGCGGCATTCTCTTCGCCTCCGCTGGTCGCTTCGATTGGTGGGAAGCGTGGGCTTTCCTGATCATCTACTTTCTCATCGCAATGATGAGTGCGATATGGATGGCGCAAACGAATCCCGAACTGGTCCGAGAACGGTCGCACCCCGGCAAGAATGTCAAGCAGTGGGATAACGTGCTAGTAGGGTTCAATCTACTGTTGACGCCGGCGTTGTACACCGTTATTGGACTGGATGCAGGCAGATATGGCTGGTCTGAGATGCCGGCGTGGGTGAGACTTGTGGGGTTATTGGGGTTTATCCCCGCCTTTGGGCTGCCGTTGTGGGCCTCGAAGGTAAATGCCTACCTATCAAGCCGTGTGCGGATACAGGAGGATCGGGGACATACCGTGGTCGCCGAGGGACCCTATCGGCATGTGCGGCATCCGATGTACGTCGGAATGATCTTCTACAATATCAGTGTGCCCCTGGTGCTCGGATCCTGGTGGGGTCTCACGGTGTCAGGGCTTATGATCGTCGCGGTGATTGTGCGCACCGCCTTTGAGGATAAAACGCTGCAGCGAGAATTACCGGGGTATGGCGAGTATAGCCAGCACGTACGGTATCGCCTGTTTCCCGGAGTATGGTAGCGATGACGAAGGTGCGGCACTCACCGGGATAACAGATAAGCCCGGCAAAGGCAGGATTCTGCAGATTCCGCGAAATCGCCTACCCTAACCTACAGGACCCGATGGGAGAATAAGCATGGCTCTGGAACAGCTGATTGATATCGAGCAGGCGCGAGCATTTCTTGCGCAACAGTTGGGTACAGCGCCTTCCGAGGTGATTTCCCTCGGGGAAGGCGCCTGGTCACAGTGTTTTGGCTTTGTGCACAATGGTCGGAATCTGGTAATCCGCTTTGGAAAATACGTGGATGATTTTCAGAAAGATCAACGGGCATACAAATTTGCCAATCCAGACCTACCCGTACCTGAAGTCCTCGAGATTGGAACCGCACTGGATGGCTACTTCGCTATCTCGGCCCGCGTTTACGGCGTTCCGCTGGAGAGCGTGACTGCGGAGCAGTGGCTTACGTTGGTCCCAGCGGTGGTAGCAGCACTGGAGGTGCTGCGTACGACAGAAATATCGGAAACAGCGGGGTTCGGTGGTTGGAATGCCGACAGGCATGCCCCCCATACAAGTTGGCGTAACCGTCTACTAGAGGTTGCCGAAGATAAGCCGGATCAACGGGGCTATGGTTGGCGCAAGGCGCTGACAACGTCGGCAGAAGGACAGGCGACATTTGACTGGGGTCTGGACTTGTTAGAGCAAGTAGCGGATGATGCGGTACCGCGAAACCTTCTGCACGGTGATTTGACCAACCGCAACGTCCTGGTGCAGGGAAGCCAAATCACCGGAGTGCTGGATTGGGGTTGCTCAACCTATGGAGATCATTTATATGACCTGGCGTGGTTCGAGTTCTGGTCGCCCTGGCAACCACAGTTGAATCTGGAAGCGCTGCGAACAGCCCTTGAACAGCGTTGGGCTGAGTCAGGCTATAAACCCGAAAATGAAGCCGCCCGGCTCAAGGCGTGCTATCTGCACATCGGCCTTGAGCATCTTGCATATAATGCACAACTTGGAAATTGGATGACTTTGTTGGAAATCGCTCAACGCATGCGGGCATTGGTTCCAGAAGTTGCCTGACAAACCACAAATGGAAAGGACATTTTTCGGCGCTGCGCAGTTCTGTAACTGTTCAGACTTCCATCACAAGGCACACACTGTAAAGTCCGTTAAAAAGGGTGATTTTCGATGCCGCGCTGCGCGCGGCATCGAAAATCACCCTTAAAACCGCGGCTTCAGCCGCTCTTCATAGCGGCAAGCAGGAGAACGCTGAACAGTTTCGCAGTTCTTTACTCTTGACAAATAGAACATTTGTCTTATACTGAGAGTGGAGGACAGCGATGGGACCCCTGGAAAAGCTACAATTGTTGGCTCAGGCGGCAGCCTATGAACCCGCGGAGGATGTGGGGCTTACGGGCACACGTTTCCCCACTGCAGCAGCGCCTGCGGAAATGCTGGGATGTATCCACTATGCTGCCACCCCAAAGGGGCGCATTCCACTGCTCAAGACGCTGGTCTCCTCCGCCTGCGAACGCGACTGCACCTACTGCCCCTTCCGCTCCGGAAGAGATTTCCGCCGTGAGACTTTCACCCCCGATGACCTGGCAGGCTTGTTTCTACAACTCTACCGTGCGGATTTGGTGCAGGGCATCTTCCTGAGTTCTGGGCTGGTCGGAGGAGGTCCGCGCACACAAGACCGCATCATTGATACCGCCACACTCCTGCGCAAGCGTTATGGTTTCAGCGGCTATATGCACCTCAAGGTGATGCCGGGCGCAGAGCGGGATCAAGTCGCCGCAACAATGGCGCTGGCGGACCGCGTCTCGGTAAACCTGGAGGGACCTAACGCACGCCGCCTGAGTTTCCTCGCGCCGCACAAGCACTTTAGCGAGGAACTGGTGCAACGGCTACAGTGGATTCACGAGCTGCGCGAGGCACAAGGCGGGCGCGGTCCGAGCACAACAACGCAATTTGTGGTAGGCGCAGCAGGCGAGAGCGATGCGGAGCTATTGCTCACCACAGAATTCTTCTACCGCAGACAACGGATGGCGCGTGCGTATTTCAGCAGCTTCCATCCCGTAAGCGATACGCCGCTAGAGGGGCTACCACCCTCCTCGCCGGAGCGTGAGATGCGGCTCTATCAGGCATCGTTCCTGCTGCGGGACTATGGATTCACTGCGGAAGAATTACCCTTCGATACCAAAGGCAACCTGCCGCTAAAGGAGGACCCTAAGGTAGCGTGGGCGCAGGAGCATCTCAGCCAAACCCCGGTCGAATTGAACCACGCCCCCAGGGAACAACTGCTGCGGGTGCCTGGTGTGGGCATCAAAGGTGTGGAGCAGATTCTCGAAGCGCGCCGCAAGGGGACCTTGTGCGATCTCAGCCAGCTGCGGAAGCTGGGATTGCCCGTGCAGCGCGTGGCGCCGTATATCCTCCTCGATGGAAAGCAACCTGCAAGGCAGCTGCAACTGTGGGCAGTGGGGTAGAACCGGCGATCAAGGACCGGAACTCGGGGGGCGGTCGAATTGATGCTCAAACAATGATCCAGTGATCAATGGGGGCGGCGCTGCGCGCCGCCCCCATTGACTTTCCTGGAGAAAACGCCGGGAAACTCAACGCAATAACTGCGCTAAAGTCTTGGTATATGGGGGGCGTACGACACCGCGCTCGGTGATAATGGCGGTGATATACTGCGCCGGGGTGATATCAAAGGCTGGGTTTGCTGCGGTTGCGCCTTCTGGGGCAATGTGACACGTGCCCACGCAGGTCACCTCCTCTGCAGGACGTTCCTCGATTGCGATGTCAGGTCCGACCACGTAGAAGGGAATGCCATGCGCATGCGCTGCCAACGCCAGATGATAGGTGCCGATTTTGTTTGCCGTATCACCATTGGCGGCGATACGGTCACAGCCTACCACACACAGATCCACACCACGAGTGCGCATGATGTGCGCCGCTGCCCCATCCACAATCAGGGTATAGGGCACGCCGAGTTGTTGTAATTCCCAGGCGGTGAGACGCGCGCCCTGCAAGCGGGGGCGAGTCTCATCCACAAAAGCATGGACGCGCTTGCCCGCCTCGTGCGCAGCGATGATGACGCGCAACGCCGTACCGAATTCGCCCGTTGCCAGGGGTCCGGTGTTGCAATGGTGAAGGATGTGCGCCTCCTCAGGAACCAATGGCAAAGCATGTTGCCCAATAGCCAGATTTGCCTGCCGCTCTTGCTCGTAGATGGCATGGGCTTCCTCGAGAACGGCAGCGCGCATCGCAGCAACGGTCTTCAAAGCAGGATCCGCGGCGCGAGCCAACACACGATCCAGCGCACCGGAGAGATTGACGGCGGTCGGGCGCGCCGCGCGCAACACAGCATCGGCTGCGCCCAACGCTACGCGCAGATCGGCGACGCTTTCCGCGTCGCAATGAAATGCCGCGAGCGCCATCCCATAGGCAGCGGTGATGCCAATCGCGGGGGCGCCGCGCACCACCATTTCACGGATGGCAACAGCGACAGCCGGCGCGTTGGTATAATCCAAATAGATCACATTGTGAGGCAATTCACGCTGATCCAGCAAGCGCAAGCGATTTTCAATCCAGGCAATGGCACGATAGGTATCCATGGAAACTCCCTAAGGTTCTAAAAGTGCATCGGAAGATAAATCGTCCACAACAATCCGAATAAGTGTGTCCTGCACCCAAAACCCGCTTTTTGCTAGGTGTTTTTGCGGCGGCGCTCCGCGCCGCCGCAAAAACACTTATTTTTCGTGTTTATGACGATACCGGTCCAGGCAGCGGCTGGCGGGCAGTACGACCAGCACGCCGTTGCCGCCAGTAGGGCGATTTGCGCAACAACCAGGCCCGCACAAAGGGACGCGCCAGCCGAATAAGGTGACGTTTGGGTCCAAGAAGCGTCCGCATATCGGCGGTATAATCATCAAAGGTACGCTGCTGATAATGCAGCAACCGCTCGCTCTCGGAAGAATCTACCCAATCGGTGGGGAAATAACCGCCGCCAAAAGCCTCCGCAGGCAGCATCCCAACACCCATTGCGGTCATCACTTTGGAGACAATATCGCCGTAGAGGAGCTGGCATTTCGGACCACCCCCGATCAGTAACAGCTTACCCCAGATTTCCTCAGAGCTCACCGCATTCGCCACGGCAACGCCGACATCACGGGTATGAGTGAACTCCATGCGGTTATCCAGAGGAATCTGGAAAAGATACGGATCGAGGGTCAAGCCAATCGGCAGAGTAGCGGAGAAACGCAGGATAGACCACTGCAGGTTGGAGGCTTTGACCATCCACTCGCAAGCCACTTTGTGTTTGGAATAGTGCTCGATAGGGTCTACCGGATCCGTCACCGTACGCGGTGGGGACAGGTGTTGGGTCACACCAAAGACATGGTAGGATGAGGAAAAGATCAGTTTAGGTGGGCGCGGTTGAGAGCGGCAAGCCTCAATAATGTGATGCGTTCCGCCCACATTCACTTCCCATGCCAGATCGGGCTGATCCTCGCTGCTCGTACCGGTGGCAGAGAGTTTGGGGATGATGAATGCCAGGTGCACCACCACATCTTGATCCTGTACTGCGGCATTCACATCCGCTGCGTTGCGTAAGTCACCCCAGACAGTTTCGATTTTGTCGCCAAAGCGTGCTGCCCGCGCACGATTTGCCTCTGTGGGCGTATCAAAGCAACGCACTTGATGCCAGCGATCCAGAAGCGCCTCAAGGGCACTCATTCCAATATTTCCAAAGGCGCCGGTCAGTAATACACGCATGATTGTTCTCCTTCCTATCTATTTGGCACAAGAAAACCTCAGGCGACAGATTCAGGCAGCAGCCCTGTCAGCATCAAGCGCAAGCTCTCCCGCATCACCGTGGGCCAATCCGTCACTTGTGGGTCGAGGGTGCCCTGGAGCAGCATCCCTACAGCCCATGAGACCAACATCTGTGACGCGATCTGCGGGTCCATTTGTCGCAGCGAACCCTCGGCGACGCCCTTCTCAATCAACATGGCAAACCACAGCTGATAACGGCGATAGGGTTGAACTGTGGCTTCCCATATAATGGGGTCGCGTTGCGCGGCCGACATGAACTCCATGAACATCGGGAGATTGCCATCCGCAGTATGAAGCACTGCCTGGAAAGCCTCCGCCATGCGGGTAAGTGCTTCCGGAACAGTGGAAGCCTCTGCCTGCAAGGTCGCGATGCTGCTATCAAGTTCATCTAGCCAACGCTGCAACAAAGCGATAAAGAGCGCCTGTTTGGAGGGAAAATGATAGTAAAAGGCGCCCTTGCTGATCCCGGCAACGCTACAGATTTCCGCCACGCCCGTGGCATCATAGCCGTTGCGGGAAAAACTCGCGGCTGCGGCATCCAAAATGCGGATGCAGGTTTCCTCACTGCGTTGTTGTGTCGCCATAAGTGCCAAAGAGAAGAAAAGAAAAATACCGACCGGTCAGTCTAATTCTAACACGGGATTGAGATTTGTCAATCACCGTCGGCATGGACACCCACGCCGTGCCCGCGTTGCTCCATTTTAAGCAGCACATTATCGCCCCATGCCAACAAACCATCGGTCAATTCTTTACTCTCCCAGGTCAACTTAGCACCATAGGTCTCAAAAAGAGATGCATATTCACGCATCAGTTGAGCGTGGCGCTCGAATTTGACCTGATTGAACTGGTCGCTCCAGCCCTCAAGGTGCACCATGATGCCAAGATAGAGAACTGTGGGCGAAGAAACGCTACTGCAATCGGCAGGGCAGTTCTGTGGGTTCTCGGGTCCCCCACAGGTACCATCACCACAGCGCAAATCCCGCTCACCGAAAGCAGGCGACTGAGTAGCGGTAGGCTTCGGGGTTGGAGAAGGTTCAGCCGAAGGCGTTGCTACCCCCTCAGCGGTTACGATAGGGCGTACCGGAGTTAATACAGCGGGTGTCGGAATCGGGGTAGCCGAGCAAGCCACAGCGCCGAGCAAAACCCACACGTTTAACATGAAGACAGGCCATTTCACTGCAATACCTCCGCCATAGAAATAGAGAACGCCCGACACAAACAGAAATCCCATTAAATCCAGGCAAGAACGATGGATACCAAAAATTCCACCACGTCAAGGGGAATTACCCGGAGGGGTATAGGACAAATTATTGGGAAGTTCAAGCGGTTGAGTACAACCGCGGTCGGCTGGGTGAGGCCATACGTCTAAACACTTGAGCACGCTGAAGAGACGCAGAGGGTAGTTCTTTTTGTGATTTTCGTGAACGGGGCTGCGCCCCCGTTCACGAAAATCACTCCTGCAGAGAGAAGGCGCAGCGAGTTGAGCGCTGATGAGGGTCGTTTACAAGATGGCGACCTTATTTTCTCCAATATTCTGTCGTATACCCTACCCGGAGGGGATGCATCCGCGACCAATGATCAGGCAACTGCGAGGCATGAGGGTATTATGCCAACTGGACCAGTTCCAGCTGCAGCAGCCCCCTTGAAAATAACCTCCGGATACGGCTAGTCGAAAGCCCGGCCTATTAGCTGCACCGCATCAATCTCATTCCAACTCTGGATAATGCTCTGATCCAGAGTAATGCGCACACCGAATACGCGTTCCTCGATTCCCTCTACCGGAATAGTGAGTACGTGCGGGCAATCTTCGCCGGTGCGCGGGCCATCCTCCCAGACAACGATGTAGTCAGAGCCAGCTGTAACCACCTCAAGGCGGATGATAGAACCCGGATAATAGGTCTCGTAAATGCGGATCTGATCTGGAAATACGGGGATAGCATAGCGTAGCTCCAACCACTCATAGGAAGAGTCGCTCGTACTCGAGGCCCAGGCCGTTGCGAAGTCGCCGCACTCTTGCGTGTTGGGCGCACCAATAGCCTGGATGGCAGCCCAATCTACGCTGCCATACTCTGAGCTGGCGGTAGCGGTCACCGCCCATTGCTCAAAGAATTCGCCCTGAAGCGGCGGTACTTCAGTTGTAGCGGCAGGCGTCTCTTCGGTGACAGCGGGCGTCTCTTCAGTCGCAGCGGGTGTCTCTTCAGTGACAACGGGTGTCTCTTCAGTCACAGCAGGAGCCTCTTCGGTGATGGCGGGCATCTCTTCTGTAACGGCAGGCGCCTCATCGGTGACGGCAGGTGTATCATCACCTACTAGCGAACAAGCTAGCGCCGCCACCGCCAACCACACGATCAACCCGACTAGAAGAAAGCGTGAGCCTTTCATATTAACCTCCCCATAAGACTGTCTTTGTGGTCCAGGGTAATCTCGCTACCCATGCTTAAATATGCACAAGTGGATGGATTATTCTGCTGAGTCAGAGATAGCAAGATCACCCGATGCGGTAAGTCCCAAGATGGAAAGCCAAGATTGCGAAGAACCCAGAATTCAGCCAGCAATTCACCTGCTTTCATCATACTGCAAGTTACAGTTGGCGCAAATTACCGGGTATAGGATAAGTCACTGGGAAGCTCAAAGGTTGACTTCGTTAGGCACTTGCGTTTTGATACGTTAGCACGCCGAAGAGGTGCAGAGGCGGGTTGTTTTGTGATTTTCGTGGACGGGGCTTCACCCCGTCCACGAAAATCACTTGCAGCAAGAAGGCGCAGAGAGTTGATCGCTGCTGAAAGCCGCTTACAAGACGATAATCGGGTCCTGACCTAAAGAGCATGCCGGTCAGGCAGTCAGGGTATCGCGCACCTGCGCGACGACGCGCTCCACATCCGGGTTGCTATAGGCTTCGATTTCGCCAGCATCGGAGAGTCGGGTAAGTTCGGAATCCAAACCCAACTGTCCCAAGAATTGGGTGTTGAATGCCAGCGCCATCTCCTCAGCACGCCCCTTGCCGAAAATCTCGTGACGCTCACCGCAGTGCGGGCAGATGACGTAGCTCATGTTTTCCACGATACCGATGATGGGCACGTGCAGCTGCTCAGCCATGCGCGCCGCCTTGCGTACCACCATATCCGCCAAATCCTGCGGGGAGGTAACAATGACGACACCGCTTACCGGCAGAGATTGCATCACGGTCAATGCCGCATCTGAAGTTCCCGGCGGCAAATCCACGAGCAATACATCCAGGTCACCCCAGAAGACGTCATTCCAGAACTGCTGGATAGCGCCAGAAATCAGGGGACCGCGCCAGATGACGGCCTCATCTTGCTCTTGCAGCAGCAAATTGATGGACATGAGTTTGATCCCGCCCGAGCTGAGAGGTGGGACAATGCCCAGTGGACCCATCACCGGCACTTCATTAACGCCCAATAGTTTGGGAACGCTCGGACCAGTGATATCAGCATCGAGGATGCCCACGCGCAGCCCCTGCTTGCGCAGACCCGCCGCCAAAAGCGCCGCAGTGGTGGATTTTCCCACCCCACCCTTGCCGCTCATCACGGCGATGATGGATTTGACTTTGTTCATCTGCCCGGCGAGGGATTGGTGTGCAGGCTCCTTCCGGCTCTGACGCAATTTAGAGACCATGCGCTCCTTTTCCTGCGGTGTCATCGCCGTCATCGTGACCTGCGGCTTCAAGCCGGCGTCCAACCCAGTCACTGCGCGTTCAACGTCCGCAGCGATAGTGCCTTGCAAGGGACAGTTAGGGACCGTGAGTGCTATCGTGACCTGAACCGCTTGCTCTTTGATCTTGACCTCACGCACCATGCCCAATTCAACAATATTGCGATGGATTTCAGGGTCCATAACCTGTTCCAAAGCTTGCATCACTTGTTCAACCGAAACCATGAATCTGCCTCCTTAAATAAACTGCAGCCGCATGGCTGCTCAAGCAATATCTGAACGGGGTAGGCCAGGCCTGAAACAATCCCCCTAAACGATGGTCCCAATCAAAACGGCTTTGGGCAACGGGCGCTAAGCGCCAACAACCGAAGCAGTACCTTCGGCATCCGGCAAGATGCCTTCTTTTTCCACCGACTCCTCGGTGCCCTCTTTCACCCGCCAGATGCGGTCGGGCGCAGCCAAACGGTCAATGTACAGAACACCCCGGGTATGGTCAATTTCGTGCTGGAAGACGCGCGCCAGAAAACCGTTGAGGCGTAAGCGCTGCTTCTGCCCGCGCCGGTCCAGCCCGCGCACAAAAACGGAGACCGAGCGTTCCACATCACCCACATAGCCGGGAACGGAGAGGCAACCCTCAAGGCCGATTTCCTTATCCTGAGAAGCGCGCAGAATCTCGGGGTTGATCACCACATAGCGCTCCCCGCTACCAGGGATTTCCTCATCCAGCGGGACCTCCACCACAATGATCTGCCGCAGCTCACCCACCTGTACCGCCGCCAACCCGATACCGTCGCTGGCGTGCATTGTCTCAATCATATCATCAATCAACTGCTGCACCTCCGGCGTGATGCGCTCCACTTCACGGGAACGCTGCCGCAGGCGCGGATCCCCCACAGTAATCACAGTTCGACTTACCACAAAGCCATACCTCCAACAGTTATCTTCTCACTCTAGTTCAGGAATTCAGGCGGCGCCAAGAGGAAAGGGGCGCTGGAATCAAGCCTGTTCCGTCTCTCCCGACGCCATAGCGCTTTCATCCGGGGAGTCCGGGTCCGCCTGCGCGTGACGTAAGGAGTCATAAATCGCAAACCAACTCAACAACTCGTCCTGGCGCTGAGCTGCCTGCCGCGTGAGATCACGCTGGCGGAATTGCTGCTGCCGTTTAGAGATTTCCGCGCGCACCTTCTCCGGTTCGCGCACATATTCGATTTCAAATTTCCCTTCTGCGCCGGCGGTTTCCAGGGTCACCTTACCGTAGTTGAAGAGCCGCGCGAAAAGGTCCGGTACATCCGAGGTGATATTCTGAATCCGGTCCAGGCGCGCCTCCTGGCGGGTTAGCCGTCCCCACAGAGGTTTTCGGTCCACGTGAATGATATGAGTAGGCGTGATCTGGAAAAAATCGTTACGCCAGTCCTCGATGTACCACATCACCACGCCCAAAATAAGCACTTCCAGGAAAATCCAACCGGCAACCGTGTACCAGTTCCCACTATCCAGGCGACTTGCCACCCAGATCGTTCCACCGAAGGTGACAAGCAAGAACAACAACGAGACCCACCAAAAGCGAATAAAGCCGGGCAACCAATAGCGGCGCCATTTGATGGTCTGATTATCCGGGCCATAGACCCAGCTCGCCGGGAAAAGCAGTTCCCGAATGGTGCTGACCAGCACCGTCAGCGGCGCCGGCGACTTTGTAGACGTTTCTTTTCTCGAAACCGGCTCCGTTTGCGGCACAAGGTTCAGACGCCGCTCGAGCTGCGCCCGGGTCTCCCCGCGCATGCGCACTACCCGCCGCGCCTGGATGCGCCCCATCTCACGCAGGATGGCTTCGCGCCACACAGCAGAACGGTGAACTTCGGTAAAATCAATCTTGACCGTGCCGCCTGCCGTATGGAGAATGATGTCGCCGTAGTCGAAGAGATTGGCGAGCACATTGGGCTTGACCTCGAGAACATCCTGAATATCATCGAGAGCGGCTTCCTCGAACATGCTGCCGAAAGGTCCCTTGCGCTCCAGGTGCATCACCCGCTGCGTCGTGAGGACGAAGCGGTCATCGTGCCAGTCCACGTAATCCCAAGCCAACCAGCCCCCCACAAACAGCGCCGGCAAGGAGAGCAGCACCATACCCCCAAAGCCCGGTTCAGTACGCGCCAACGTGAAGACCAGCATCAACAGCGCAATGAAAGCTAGAGCCGGGAGCAATGCCCGGCGCACCAACTCAATAACATGGCGTTGCCCGGCATGGACTACCACTTCTCCCTCGCGCAACCAATCGAATTGAGGCAGGCGCCGCTGATGCTGTAAATCAGGGTTGGCATTCAGACGGCGCTGCAAGCGCGGATATTGTTTGAGTAGGGGCAGGAAGTCATCGCGGGTGATATAGAGCACCTGTACGGGCGAGAGCGCCTCGGCAAAGGCATCGTGGAAATCGCCGACGAACAGCCCAGTTTCGCCGAAAGACTCACCGGGCTGCTTGATGCCCAGGTCCAGGCGACTGCCATCGGCACCAAATGCCGTCAGCTGAATCCGCCCACGCACGACCAGGTAGAGACGGTCGGCAGGCTCACCCTGCCCGAAGAGCCGGTCTCCGGGAGAGTAATTCGCCTCCTGCACAATCCCGGCTAAGGCCCGCAGGTGCTGCTTATCCCGCTGAAGATTCAGGTCTTTGAAGAGCGGAATCTTCAGCAGATGTGGTATGATTTCAGCTACATTCATGCATCGCCCAGTTTCACAGTCCAGAATTTATCACAGAATTCTAGTCTATTATACCATCCTTTCCGCGACAGCGGGAAATACAACTATCAAATTCGTGCAAATCCCTCTTTCAAAGAGGCCCATCAACACGAGAAAAAATAGCGCGCCCTTATTCCAAAGGCACGCTATTAACCACCAGACAGTGGTGCGGGGGTGCTATTGACTAGAGCAAAGAGGTCACGAGCAATCCCACTGCAAAGAGCCCGTAGAGCACCATGAAAACGGCGTTGAGTGCCAGCTCGCGCCGGGTCATGCCCAGGCGGCGCATAGGAGAACGGGTAGAAGCCGTCAGGTAGAGATCCTGATATTCACGGGTGACCAGACGCGCAGGCTCCGGCAAGGATTCTTCAAGTTCGCGCAAGCGAGCGTACCACCAATCCAGGAGAATTTCGTACTGATAGAGAAGCGAGCGCCAGATCCAGCAGGCAATAAGCCCGGCAATGAGCAATAGCACAATAGATACCACCAACCAGGGCGCCTGCATTTGTGCATCCTTGACCAGCAAGCCAATCACCGCCAGGATGCCGGTGTTGACAGAGAGATAGAAAGAGGTCGTAGATTGGCGACGGTCAAGAAGACGCTGAACATTATCCAATGCACGAACCAAAACATTATTCAGCATGAATTTACAATCCTACTGCTTGCCTTACTGCAGAGCGGAATTTGGATCGATTGAAATTCTCACGACTTCCTTTTATGAACACTTCCGAAACCCCGTACCGATCATATAATCCTTTCGTAGAGGATGTATACCCAGTAAGAACGATGCAAGGAATCTTGCAAAATCCGCTGGTCTTATATAAGGAATCCAACAAGGTTTCGCCTTCGTAATCCCGGTCTCCTATCAAACATAGATTCAAAATCAACAGATCATAATCTTGTGTTAAGAGTCGTCTAGCCTGTGCAGCAGACTCTGCAAATTGCAGGGAAAAGTCAGGGGGAAACAAAATAGTCCGCATTAAATCCCGCCAACCTCTATCATTCTCCACAAACAGGACTCGTTTCGAATGACTAGAATCAACAACTAATGGTTTTGGATTCGAATCTAGTAGCTCGAAAGAAAACTGCCCATCCAAGTCATTGCCAGTAGAGGCAAGATCTTTCACCCAAAATGGCACCCCATCAGGTCCTGTGTCAACATAACGCCGCAAGTAAACGATGCCTTGCCTAGAATGAGTGTCAAAACGCACCATGTTGTAAGCATTAGGAAAGGAACGATGTTCATAGAGTGCTCCAGTAGGAACAAAGATGCTTGTCCCAGAAATACTCCGCCTAATCTCGATATCAGGCTCATGCAGATGCCCGTGAAGGATAAAGTGACAATTCGCATTCAAACGACGCTTTACATTAGTGCGTTCACTTTGGTGTAGCCAATCCATAGGATGATGCACAAGGGCGAGACATAAATCAGGTTGTGTCAGTCTTGGTAGAACAATATCTAACTGCCGCTCGCCAATGAGCAGATGACCCTGGTCTATCACACCACCTTGCGCATTGCGATTGGTAGCGCTCATCCACGCTGAGTTAAGCCCTAACAATATGATGTTTGCATCATCCAGCGCAAGCGTGTGCTGATAACAATAGTGTTGCGCGTCAAAAGTTAGGTGTCCCACAAGGTAAGTATTAACAAAATCTGCATAAGCGTCAAATTGACGGAAATGCAGACTGCGATCTTGTTCTGAGGACAGAAAAAGATTAGCCTCATCTCGATCTGATAAAAATCCGACCATACCACGGGCTATGGTACGGTCCATTCTATCCCACTCAATATCATGGTTCCCAGGCACTATAAAAAGGCGCTCTTTAGGAAGTCTAGTCACTGCTAGCAATGGTTCAAAAAACAGATCTACTGCCAATTCATACTCTTCCGCCTTGCCACTTTGGGCAATATCCCCAGTGAACAAAACAAAGTCTGGCTCCCCGCCAATACTAGCCAAAGATTCTATATCCTTCCAGAGCGCCTGTAGAACTTTGTCAATGTTATAGCTCTTGGATACCGAACAATGCAGATCTGCAAAATGCAACCAGGTAACCATCCCCATTCAGTAAACTCCTTTAGCAATTCGAATCTAGTAACAATTTCCGCACCAATTGCCGAAATTCGGTTTGATCAAAATGAGAGCCCTCCGGAACCTTGAGGAACAATGCATCAACTTCATACTCATCTAGAAAACCGATACGAATGCTTTCGGGGTAACCTGTGACAATTATTACCTTTGTATCAGGCCACCGACACTTAACCATCTGTAGTAACCCAAGACCCTGAACATTGAATGCTTGGCCATCTACTAGGCGCACATCTAGTGTGATCAAGTCGAAGAAACGCGACTCAAGCATAATGCGGGCGGTCTCGAAATCCGCCGCTGTGGTTACAGTGTAACCCACTTGTTCAAGAACAATCTGAAGGGCATTCCGCCATTTAGGCTGATCATCAACGACCAGAATGCTGACTTTTGTTTCTGAAATCATATAATCATCCCTCGGGAAACTCTAAAGGTAATTTGACTATAAAAGTTGTACCTTCACCCAGAGCACTTTCAAAGGTAATGTCGCCTCCTATGCCCTGAATCACATCTTTAGCTCGCCACAATCCGTAACCCATATGATCAACCTTAGTGCTATAAAAGGGTAAGAAAACGCGTTCAAAATCATCCGGCATGATTCCCAAACCTTCATCCTTGATTTTGATCTCCACGCTTTCGATCACTTCCAAACGAGTGACCATAATGGCAAGATTTCCACCTTCTGGCATAGCATCAATACCATTCTCGATGATACTCCAAAATGCATTAGTCAGTTCAGAAGGAACTGCCTTAACCCAGTATTGTTCTTCATCTGCTATTACGATTTCTATACCAATTGACGCAGAAGTTTGAATGCGAACCTGACTAACCAACGGTCTGAGTATTTCGCCCAAACTAACTATCTCAGCTTGCGGGACTTTTTTGAGGTTCTCAGCCGCACGCAGAATATCATCCACATCGGAATCGATATGCTCCAAACAAAAATGTACATGGGGGCTAACTACACCACTTTTCTCTAGCGTTTCCCTAATTTGATCAAGCCAGATTGGAATAGTGCCCACCAAATTGTTAGTCCGATGTACAAAATCGGTAGCAATACCTGAACGAACGAGGATAGATTCTGACTCGGCTATCCTGGATTGAGCTTTCCCCAAATCCTCGAACAACTGCGCATTCTCAATCGCCACCGCCGCCTGATTTGCAAGAGATTGCAATGTTCGTTTTTCATCTTCTTGAAAAACATGATACACCAGGAAATTCACAAATAGAACGCCGACAGTTTTTCCTTTTATTACAAGCGGAATACCTGCATAAGACTTGACATCCTTGGTAGTTGCAAAACTGGTTTTTCCACTGATTTCACTTTCAGCAACTTGAACAAAGACGGATTCTTGAGTCTTTGCCAATTGGGCGGTATGGCCATTACTGCTCGGCAGTGAAGGGGGTTTGTCTATCTTGCCTCTACGAATTCCAGACAAGAAATGTTCGTGTTCAGGATCATAGAGAAAAAGCGTGGAGAAGTCTGCCGAGATAACCTGATTAGCAGACTCCGCAATTGCGCTAAGCACCTCTACTAGATCTAATTCTGCAGTGAGTTTCACTCCAATATCTTGAAGCGTAGCAAGTTGCTCGGATTTCCGCTGTTCTTGTTCCCGCAACTGCTGTTCTTGCTCCCGCAACTGCCGTTCTTGCTCCAGCAACTGCCGTTCTTGCTCCAGCAACTGCCGTTCTTGCTCCAGCAATCTCGCATTCTCCAGTGCCGTCGCAGCCTGACTCGCCATTGCCTGCAGCACCGCCTCATCGTCTGGACCGTAAAGCCCTTCGATTTCATCGTTCTGCAATGCGATGACGCCCAACACGCGATCCTCAACCATCAAGGGCACGCCAAGCCAGGATTTGGGAGGCTCTGCCGGCACTGGACGCCATCGCTCCTCAAACCATTGGCTGAAATTGGGTACATTCAGGAGCTGGCGATGATAGAGCACTTCCTCCGTCAACTTGCGCTGCAATGGGTCTTCAAGATTGACCGGGCGGGAAGGCCATTTCTCTGATTTTCCATCAATATAAAACAGCGGAAAACTCAACTCCTGCTTTGCAGCATTGTAAAACGCCACAAACATATCCCGAGTATCCATGAGCTTCCCAGCCTGCTCGTAGATCAATTGCAGGATTTCGCCTTCACCCAACCGCGTACCGGAGGTCAAGCGCTGCCCCACTTCATTAACGGCTTGCAGGCGTTCGACCAGCTGTGCATTTGCCAGCTCCGCCGACACCTGGTTCGCCATAGCCTCGAGAATTTCCTGATCATCGGCGCTGTAAAGCCTCTCCACTTCATCGTTCTGCAAGGCAATCACGCCCAAGACACGTTCACCGCTCAGCAGGGGCATCCCCAACCAAGATTTGGGCACCGGCAGCACCCTGGGCTTAATCTTGTTGTCTTTGTACCATTTCTCAACATCGGGAGGGCACAAAGTTCCCGGTTTTCGAATCACCTCTTCGGTCAGGCCACCGCCAGGTTTATCACCAATGACCACAGTTCGCGCTTCCCAGTTCTGTGGCTCTCCATTGAAGTAAGCTAGAGGGAAGCTCAACTGCTGCCGTCCGACATCATACAATGCCACGAACATATCGCGAGTATCCATCAGTTGCCCGGCTTCGCTATGAAGCAGCTCGAGGATATCAGCCACGCTTTGCCGCGCCCCAGCGGTCAGCCTTTGCCCCACCCGATTGACCGTGCGCAAGCTTTCCACCAATCGCAAACTGGAAAGGGTGCCAGCAACGCGGTTAGTGGCAGTCGCAAACCAGGTTTGCAGGTCAGCACCATACGCGCCCTCGCGATGCAGGTCCTCCGCCACCAGCACGCCCATTACCGCACCGCCGCGCGCCTTGAGAGGGGCAATTAACCACGAGCGAGGGTATGGCGCCAGGTGATAATTTAAACCTATACGCTGTTCATCTTTTTCATCTTTATGCCAAAGCTTTCTTTCTGCCAGCCAGGATTGAGGATTGCTGCCATTGGGGACATCAACCTCTGACCGCCAAAGGCAATCGGGCCATTGGTTATCAGGGGCAAAGGGACGCGGCGCCCACGGACCTTCTGCAAGGTCAGGCAACTTCAGACAGGACTTATCTTCGAGACGCACAATCGGATAATAGAGAGAGGCGTTGCGCCGGTCATAAAGCGCCACATAGAAACGGTCGAAAGGGATAATCTTCTCCGTATTCGCCAGCACCGTCTCAAAAACGCGAATCTCTTTTTCTTGTATTGGTGTAATTTCCATCCAAGTCCCCCTCAGTCCCTCACTCGCTGATGTTAACCTGCCGCCACAGGGTATAAGCCTGCCGGTAATCCGCACGATCCAGCGCCATGCCGCGTTCAATCAATGCTTTCTCCAGCAGCGGCAAGGGCATGCCATGTTCCTTGACCAGAGACAGGGCTGGCGCGCCCGGCATCACCGGGGTTCCAGCCCTGGAGATGTAATGCTCCATCTCTCGATACCCCTGCGCCAGGGTCCGTTCAAAGCGCGGTCGCTCCCGCTCGAAGTGTCGCAACAGCTGCTCCCGGCTCTGCTCCAGATGGGGATAAAGCGGTTGGTAGTCGGTTATCCCCACGTCCACAAGGCACGGAATGAAGTCGGGGTCCGTAATCCCCAAGACCTGCTGGTGAGTTAGAATGCCCCGGATCAACAGGCGCATGATGCGCGCACGCCCCCCTTTACCCGGCGGCGGCGCGCCATCGGAGGTCAGAAAGAGAAGCGCTCGCAGGTGGTCGGCGATCAAGGCGGCGCTTTCCGGCGCCCCAACACTTCGCTGCCGCGAACGAATAAAGGCGATAATCGGAGTGAAGACCTCCAAATCAAAGACAGAGGCCTTGCCCTGCTGCACCATTGCCAGGCGCTCTACACCAATCACCGTCTCATCGAAGGGCGTTGCCAACGGCGCAACACTTTGCGCCTCCTGGTCCATGAGGAAATGGATAAAGAGGATATTGGAGATCTCCACGAAGCGCCCGCAGGCACAGCCGGGCCGGCAACCCGGTCCGCAGCTGCGCTCAGGGTTCCGGTCGAAGAAAATCTCGGTGGTGGGACCGCACTTACGGAAGCGCTCGACGCCATCCAAACCGGCGCCCTGTTTCCAGAAACCGGCATCCGCGCCGACCGCCACCAGGCGCTCCGGCGCGATGCCGAGATCCAACCAGGTCTTCAACGTCTTCTCATCCGCCGGAAAGCCGTGTCCATCCACGGAGCCGCCGCTGAACCAGGTCGCCCACAAGCGTTCCGGCGCAAAACCCAGAACTTGGGTCAGGAAAGTCCAAATGCGGCCCAGCGTCTCAGCCCGAGGCGCCCCGCCAAAGGCAAAGGCGCCGCCCATCTCAAAGAGGCTCAGGTGAACCAAACTCTGGCCCACTTTGTCCACATCGAAGTGCCGAAAGCAGGGTTGGACGAGGACATAACGTTCCCCGTGGTGTCCGGTATCGCGCTCGATGCCGGTTTCGATTTGGGTCAAACCGGCGCTGCCCACAAAGGTCATCGGTGTCGCAGGATCGAGCAAGGAGCCTGCGGGCAGAAGCGCATAATCCTGTTGCGCGTAGAATTTCAGGAAACGCTCGTGCACATCCTTTACCAGGATCTCAGGGGTCAAATCCCTACCTCCAGATCGGCCAAGTCGCCGCCCAAAACACCCAATGTTTGGGTACGTGCTAGGGCACGCTGTGTTTCCTGGTACAGCTCCGAGTTGGTAATAGCCACAGTCGCCAAGGCAGCCATCGCTTCAGCCAGTTTGAGGTCGTCTTCAGTGAAGGCGTTCACCTCTGGATGCTCGATATTGAGCACACCGATGACCTCGGCGCCTCGCTTCAATGGCACGGCGAGCTCAGAGCGCGTCCCCTTCAAGAATTGAGCATATTGATCATCCTCTCTGACATCATGCAATAAGGCAGGCTTCCCCGTTGTAGCAACCCGCCCCGTGATTCCCTGCGTCTTTGGCAACCTGCGATACTTCTCATCAATCACCTCACCATGTGAGGCAACTACCACAAGGTCTTCCCCTTCCAACAGCCGCACCTCGCCGAGGCTTGCTTCGCGCATCAGATGCAACGTTGAATCCAAGATACCCTTGAGCATCCCCTCCTGATCTTTGGATGTCGAAATTGAAGCAGAAATCGCCGAAACCGCCTCAACCTGCGCTTGTTGGATTCGAGCTCTTTCCATAGCCGCCGCGGCTTGCTCCGCGAACAACTGCAAGATCCGCCGATCCTTATCAGAAAACTCACGCTGCTCACGGAAATATAGCGACAATTTTCCAACTAACTGTCCTTTGACGATAAGAGGAAGCAACGCAGCAGATTTGATGCCGTCCTGGATCAGTTCGGCTCGCAAGGATGGCTCTTCCTTTTCAGGCGCTCTGGAGGTGTCAGGGATATAAAGAGGTTTCTTCTTATTGAGAAGGTGCTGTGTTGTCCCCTTATCACGAGGTGGAAGGATGGTTCGCATTGCCCACTCTGTAGTAAGCAATTGCGTCCCAAATTCGAGTTCTTGTTCAAGAAAACGACGCATGGAGAAGATCCCATTAGGATAAAGCTCGGCAAGCCCTAGCTCTATAATCTCAATCACGCGTTTGAAGCTCAACGACTCTGCAGAAATGGCCGTTGCAACACCCTGCAATTTCTCTAGTCGCTTGCCCCAATCCTGGGAATCGCTATAGGATCTGGCATTGACAATTGCAATCGCGGCTTGATCAGAGAGAGTATCTAGAAAGTTCATATGGCTCTCATCAAATGCATTCAAACGCGTGCTTTCCAAATTTAGAATGCCGATCGGTTCACCCTGATACATCAAAGGTACAGTGACTGCCGATTTGGCACCATCGTAAATCCGGTGAAAGTGTAATGCGGTGCTAACATCTGGAGTAATTCTTGGTTCCTTAGCCGTGAAGACATCCCGATTGATACTCGGAGTGCCCGGCCGGATGCGCATTCCTTTCCTTACTTTTTTCATCACATCAGCAGGCCCAGACACGGCCTCTAAAACAAGATCGTCTGTCACAGAATCGTGTAACCACAATCCACCATATTGTCCCGGGATATTATTCACAGCTGTCTTGACTACCAGCTCCAAGATTTCTTCCCGGCTATCGCGGATCACGGCCTCATTGACAACTTGTAATGCACTTAGGTCTTTTTGCCGTCGGCTGTATAGTTCCGCAATCTGTAATGCCAGCGCAGCCTGATCCGCCAATCCCTGCAACAAATCAAGCTGATACTGCTGTGAGTACGCACCCAAACGCATGCTTTCTACATAGAGCGTCCCCACAACTACTCCTTCTTGCTTTAGTGGAACAGCCATACAAGATTGGACTTGTGGTCTCCAAGTCACGTAATGTTCACACTCTGCTACACTGGGACACAAAGCACCTTCCCTCGTTATGGCAACCCAACCACTGAAACTCTCTTCATTTAACGGTAGCTGTTCTTGTTTTGTCTCATAACCTTCGCCAGCTTTAAGTTCAAGGAATTGTCCTGTGACGTCAATAAGACGAACGGTTGCATAATCGGCTCCGGTCAATACTTTCGCAAAAGCGGTGACCAACTGTGGGATTTGATCAAGTTTTCCTTCCAGAATCGCCTTATTGATTTTCTCAAGAGCAGTGATATCTCTGATCCTCTGCTCATAACGACGCAACCTATCCGCAAGCAATGTAGCTCGCTCAGCCAAAGTCATCAGTAGATGCTCTTCCTCGCTGTCAAATATGCGCACTCGGGTACTGTTCAAGAAAAGCACACCTATCACGGCGTCATCCAACAACAACGGAATACCGATCAAGGATCGCACACCGCTTTCGGCGAGTCCATCCGAAACTCGCCGATCTTGCAAAACATCCAAAACCCGTATTGGCTTCTTGGAATTGTATACCTCCCAAGTCAGCCCGCTTTTCTGGGAAAACCTTGTAGGCAAACTCCTCTCTCGAGGATATTCATAGGAAGATACAACTTCAAGTTCTTCAGCATCAATCAAATGAATAACGCCGGTATCGGCTTCCACCAACTGCACTGCATTTTCTGCGATCAAACGTAGTGACTGCGCCAGATCCTCAGCCCGGCTGATAATCTGGGTAGCTTGCTGCAACTTCACAAGCCGCTCAGACCGCCTTCTTTCAAGTAATAGAAGTTTGCCATTCTGAACCGCAGCAGCCAGCTGCGCCGCGAGCGTCTCCAGCATCTGCAGATCCTCAGTGTTGAATGCATTCGCCCGATCCTGGTCGGCGGAGAGCACGCCAAACACCACGCCCTCGATCAAAACCGGCGCCATAATCATCGAACGCTCCAAATCCGAATGGGTTGACCCAATCTGGAAATGGGGATGGTCCTTTGCATCTCGAGTCAAAATAGGCGTCTTGGTTTCAGCAACCATACCGACCAGGCCTTCTCCCACCTTGAAACGACGCTCAATATGTACAGAATCATCCAGCACACAAGTGGTTTCAGGGACAAGTTCTTCACCCTTCAGCACAAAGAAGGTACAGTGCCTACAATCAAGAGTCTCAACCACCGCGCGCACTACTTGGTCAAACATGGCGGGTTGCTCCAGTCCGGTGCGCAGCTCGTTCCCCACTTTGTTCAGCACCTGAAGGCGTTCCACCAAACGCGCGTTGTGGATCGCGATAGCAGCTTGCTGCGCAAATGACATCCACGAAGCAGCAGATTGTTCTGTAAAGAAACCAGATTGAGTATGATCGAGGGTCAGGATGCCAATTACATCCTCCCCCCAGATCAGCGGCAGCCCCATCCATGACCTCACCGCGCTGGTCTCTTCCGATTGATCCCACAATTCACTCTTTGAAGTATCGGGCAAAACCAGCGGTTTTTTCTCCCACACAACCCGGGCAACTAAACGGTCTTCAGAGATGGGTCTGGACAACCACGGCGAGGCTGTCTCTATGTCAAAGCCACTCGCCGCCAGCAATTTCCGGCGGTCCCCATGAATGAGCTGGATTGAGGCGGTCGTGTAACTGGCAACCTGCTTCAGGTTACCCAGAATCTGCTCTGCCACGCGCACAATAGAGGTTTCCGAGCTTATGGAGGCTGCCACTTCCCGCAATGTCTCAGCTTGAGTCCGCAGGCTCTGTTCCCGCTCATAACGGCGCATATTCAAAATTGCAGCTGCAGCCTGATCGGCAAAGAGCTGCACTTTTTGACGTTCTTGGGCATCGAACTCACGGTGAATGCGGTAATTGAAAAAGAGCATCCCAACGGTTTCATCAAGAACCCGAAGCAGAACGGCGCCGGAAGACACAATGCCTTCCCGCTTCACAAAAGTGGGGGTCGCTCCTTTGGGGCGTTTTGGGTTTAGAATCCTGTCGTGCTTTGCATCAGAGGAATAATAGTACGGTTTCTTTTCTCGAATCAGGCGCAGGACCAGGTTATCCCTATGATATTCTCCCGTCTGACTGATTGTTTCCACGTCCCGCAATCCGGCATGCTTTGGGGGAACTCTTAACGAATCATCCACGCTGTCGTACTGGTAGAGCACAACGGCATCCGCCCCCAGAATCTCCCGAGTCCATTTCACAATGGAGTCGAGCAGCTGCTCTACGTTTTGAGATAGGGTGAACTCCTGTCCCATCTCGTATAATGCGGTCAAAGTCGCCCTTTCGAAGAGACGCTCCAGCGCAATGCCGGCGATATCCGCAAGCGCGATCAATGCCTCACGTACCTGGATGGTGGGGGGCAATGTATCCAAAACCAGAATTGCGGCGACGGCTTTCCCTCGCTTGATGGGGAGGTTAATCACCTTTGCCGGCACAGGCAAACCAAAATCAACAATGCGATTTTCCGCCCTATCCTGACGGGTATCCGCACTTTCAAAGATATCTCCGCTCTGCACCACAATGCCAAAGGACCCCTTATCCGCTTTGGGGGAACTGGCATTGAACGCATCGCGCTGCTCTGGCTCCACCCCTCGGCAGTCCACCAGGCGCAGGTGCTGGTCCTGTTCGACGCTGAGAATCAGGCCCGTCGTGTCTCCCACCAGGTCAAAGGCGTAATCAAATGTTTCCCGCAATACAGCGTCCACATCCCCCGCAAGGCCAAGGTCCTGACTGGCTTTGCGCAGCCTCTCGCTGAGCCTGAGTTGCATCTGGAGCTGCGCCGCCTGGCGCAATTCACTCGCGTGCCGGACCATAAAAGTCACTTCATCTAGCTCATACGGTTTAGGCAGATACCTGTAAGCTCCCTGGCGAAGGGCATCCATACCTTTTTTGGGCTCGAACTCGGTGAACATAATCACAGGTATGACTGGGAAAGTTTCTTTTATCCGCTGCATCGTGGCGATCCCATCCATCCCTGGCAAGCGCTGATCGAGCAACACGACGTCAAAATCCCCAGATTGCTGATCGAGCAAGGCAAACGCCGCTTCACCGCTGTCGACAGCGTCCACAACAATATCGTGACCGGCGTCACTTTCAAGCCATTCGACCAGATCCTCACGCTGCTCCAGATCATCCTCTACGACCAAGACGCGGATTTTTGCCTCAGGCATCAGGGACCTCCTTCATGGATGAGGAAGACAATTCCACCAAAAATGTTGTGCCCACAAACATATAACTTCGCTCTACAGAGAGCCTACCGCCGATGGATTCCATCAGCCCTTTGCTCACAAATAACCCCAAGCCCGTACCCCCCTCGCGGGTGGAGGTGCCCCACTCAAAGACCCAATCCCATCGCTGCCGGTGGATGCCGGGACCCTCATCCTCAAAGCGCACTTTGATAGGATAAGCCATGTCCTGAGGTTCATAACGGCTGACGATGCGCAATACTCCCCCACGGCTCTGTTGCCACATCAGTTGAATAGCATTGCGCATCAGATTGAGGAAGACCTGCTCAAGCCGCAACGCAATGATGGCAACGTGCGGCAAATAACCCTCAATCTGAGGCTCGAGTCTGGCCTTATGCTCTTCAGCAAAGGGCGCCATCTCCACAACTGCTTTCAAGAGCAAATCATTCACACTGATTTCGTGCGCCCGTTCCTGTTTCATCAACCCACGGTACTGCAGCAGCAAATCTCCCAAATACGCATTGGCATCGCGGATACGGCGGGCACGCCTCTTAACATGATCTACAAATTCGGGTCCCAAATCGGAGTCTGGCGCTTGCAGCTGCCTGTCACAATCCCGCTCCAATAAAGCCGCCTGTTGTTGAACCCGGTTCAGCTTATTGGCAATTTCATGCACCAGGCTCGCAGATAGCTGCCCCAATAACGCCAGCTTCTGGAAGTCCTGCATCCTGGATGTAAGCGCATTTTCATGCAGCAGAGCAGCAATCGCGTAGCCCACAGCAATTGCCGCCTGTACTTCGCGCAGAGTGAAGTGCCCATCGCGTTGGTCAAACAAGAATAATACATACCGGCTATCAGATAACGATGGATGAGAGATACTTATGCCAACACAGGATTCGAAAGGCAAAAGCCGCTGGAGGGTATCGAATCTACGGCTCCTTGTGGCCGCATGATCTAGAACAGGCTGTCCCCTCAGCGCCACATCCTTGATCACACTTCGCCACAATTTCGGTAAGGTAGCCTCCTCTGAATTCAGATCGGCGCCCGCCCTGGCAACAATCGCCACCTGACGATTAATCATGGTCAATTCAAAAAGTAGCACCGTTTGAGCATCTGTCAACTCACGTAGACGCTCCAAAGACCCGGTAAGGGCTTCCTCAAGGCTATCATCCACAACCATTGGGGCAAAAGTACCGGCTACAAACTCTGAATCTAAATCTGACCGGTCGAGGCTCAGACCACCAGACGTGATAACGCCCGCTTCGGCTTCGCTTAATACTCTGGAAATCTCACCATAGTTGAAAGGCTTCAACAGCAAGGCAGCGAGAGCATGATTATCCAGAATTCTCAAATCCTCAGTAGTCAACGCTTTGCCCGTCACCAACACGATGGGTAAGTCGGGTGCTGCTTGCCTGAAGGGTGGAATCAAATCACTACCCAAACCATCACGAAGGTTCAAATCGAGGAAAATCAAATCGAGGGCGGCGCCATCATGGGCAAGCGCCTCTTTGCAGCTGAACGCCGACTCAACCTGATAACCAAGTGGACGCAGGTAATCTGCGAGCGCCTGATTCGCAGGTTGATCATCATCCACGATCAGAATGCGACGTATATGCTGAGGCTGCGGCGGCTCAAGCCGCATATCCATCACCGCACTCTCCAGCAGAGCGCCATGAGTGTCAACGGCCCCAGGCGTCATACCGGCAGCGACTCTGTCTTCCCGACGCCGGCGCAGGCGTTCACGAATGCTCAACTTCAAATGACGCTCTTGAGGGTCTATATCCTTAACCGACACTTCAACAAAATCACCAACCCAAAGTAAATCTACAATTTCTCTGGTGTTCCCTTCCGGGACTTCCGATATATGTAACAAGCCTTCAATCCCTGGCTCGACCTCAATAAACGCGCCATAAGTTTCGAAGTTCACAACCTGCCCTGTGACAATACTGCCTACGGGATAATGCTCATCAACCCTGCTCCAGGGATCTCCCTGAACACGCCTGAGGCTGAGTTGGATCAAACCTGTAGAGGGAACTTCTAGCACAACTGCGCTAATCGTCTCACCGAGCGATGGGATATCAGTAGTCTCATCCAGTGCGCTGGACCAGGAGAGTTCCTTACGACGGATAACGCCATTGCGACCATCGGGCAGGCGCACCAACACACCCGAGGCGATGGTGTGTAGCACTTCAACTTTCACCGTCGCTCCGGGCCGGTAACGGCAAGACGAATCTATCTGATCGGGTATTTGAGGCATACTACGCTACGCGAGCACAAGGACAACAGATGCAGAAAGCAAAGAAAAGATATCTGTATCACAGCAACAAAAACTATAGTAGCACACTTTCAGAAAATGGGCAAGCCTACCTAGAATACGGGGTATAGGACAAATTATTGGGAAGTTCAAAGATCAGTTTAGTGAGACATTTGCGTCTAGACACTTTGGCGCACCGAAGAGGCGCAGAGGTGGGGGTTTTGCGACTTTTGTGGACGGGGCTTCCCTCATTCACAAAAGACACAAGCAGAAAAAAGACACGGAGAGTTGATCGCTGATATTGAGCTTGGCTAATTTCCAATAATCTACTATACTATTCATAGGGCATCAAGCAATATTCTAACCCTTGCTGCACAGTCTGGAGCCTGAATATATGGAAGACTATAATCTGACCCTTCTGGCATCCCTTGCCATTACCAGCATCGCCTGCACAGCAGTGGCCGCATTCATCGGGTATTTGCTCCAGAAGACTTTTGGAGCTCTGCTGCTGGCTACTCTCACACTGGTAAGTTTCTTTATCCTACTGGCTATGGCAATTCCTGGACCGCTCACATTGATCGTTGGCATGATCATCGTCGGGCTATTGGGAGCGCTGCTGGGAAGATTGATGTTCAAGACAAAGGGAGCTCTTATTATAGTTGCCCTGTGGGGCAGCCTATGCGGCTTATTCGGCATTGGGTATTTTCTATCTGAGATTGCCGGAGTAGTGCTCGTCACGATTCCGGCCATGTTGCTTTTCTGGTTTACGATTTTTGTGTTGATGGCAAAGTACGTTCTGCCGACAAAAGATAACGAACAACGCTGGCTTGCCATGAAGAGCTTTCTGACGTTCAACCTGGAGCGGAACTATCCCTATTACGTGGTTGAGGATCGCATAGCTGACCTACGGGTGAAGGGGAACCGGTTCGGGCAGTCGTTCGTGGGTCCCGGTATCGTTCTCACCGGCGCGGATCACGTCGTACTGATTTGGGACGGTCTGAACTACAAAGGTGTACGCCCTCCGGGACTCACCTTCACGGACCGCTTCGAGGAAATCAAAGAGGTTTTTGACTTGCGACCTCAACTCCGCTCGTTTATGGTTAAAGCCACTACCAAAGATGGCATCGCCCTCGACTTTCTGGCTTTCGTCCCATTCAGAATCAGCACCGGGGAAGAAGCACCCTCTTTCAATATCGAGACAGAGGTAATGCCGAAAGAAAAAGAAGTCGTACAAGAAGAATTTGTTTTCCACTATTCCCAAACCATTGACGATTCTCAATACCCAGAAATGACACAATTGCCAGCGAAAAAGGGGGGTCCCAGGAAAAAGCATACGATCACAGGCAACCCTTTCCCCTATTCTAAAGACGCTGTGATCTGTGCTGCCAGAGCGCAAATGATCGAATATCGAAGGGAAGGCGAAGGCAAAGCCCAGGTGGAAAGCCGCAACAGCAAACCCTGGCACGAACTGGTCCCGCTAATGGCTGACCGCGTCCTGAAAAATATCATCGCACAATATACATTCGATCAACTCTGTGAGCCATTTGATCCCAAACGTGATCCGCGCACTGAAATCAGAGAGCGCTATCTTGCAAATCTAAAGGCAGCTGTCCGTCCGTGGGGCGTTCAGATTATCGGTGGCGGCATCAGCAACCTGATGCCAGCGGATAAGGCTGTTCTCAACACACGCATCGAACATTGGCGCACGCTGTGGGCACCCAAAATCATCGCCCAATTGGGCAAAGCAGAAGCCGAAGCCGTAAGTCTTGAGGCAAAAGCCCGCACCCTGGCACACAAGGATCTCATCACCAGAATTGGAATTACACTCGCAAAGTATCAAGGAAGTGGTGAAAAGTTGGGCTCATGGGCGGCTGTGTTGCAGTTCATTGATGCGATAGAGAACATGATGGGAAACGAGATGGTGCGCCGGGCTTTACCTGGAGATGTTATCAGCACATTGAACATGTTAAAGGATGCCGTCAACCAGGGATCTAAGCCCGCTGAGAGTCACGAGAAACTCGAACCCCTTCCCGGTCTCCAACCCTAATTAAGGAACAGCAAGATTATGCTCACACCTAAAGCTATCCTGAAATACCTGGGGCGAAACTGGAAAGTGCTCTGCTTTCTTCTCGCCAGCGTTGCCATTCCAGCACTCATTCTCACACTGGTAAAAAGCTCAGCAGCAGAAGGAAATAGGTGGTACTTAGCAGTTATCTTTCTTTTCTCCATGCTTATCAGCCTTCTGGTCATTAGGCTGGCAATACAATTGGTAGGGCGTTTCGTCCAATCCCTTTACGACCTGGGAAGTCAGAGTGATGGCGCCAAGTTTGCCAGTCGCTCAGTTCTAGGACAGGCAACCTTCAGACCTTTTCTCACGGTCAAAGATGGGGGAGAGACTTATCAACCAGGGAATGAGGATTATCCCGTGAGAAAAATCGGGGGACCCGCAAGCCTGGTGCTTTACAATGATACGGCAGTCATTCTGGAGCGAGAAGGCAAACTCACACGAGTCCTCACGGAACCAGATTTTGCCAGGATGGACCGCTTCGAGAGAGTCTATAGCACGGTTGATTTGCGGCAACGGCATTGGGAATACAGTGTTTCTGCCCTCAGCAAAGAGGGCATCCCTCTTACATGTGATGCGGATGTCCTGTTTCAAATCAACGACGGCGAACTGATACCCACACAGGAAGTGCCGCACCCGGTAGACCCAGAAGCAGTGCTGCGTGCCGGCACTAGCACCTGGGTACGTGAAAGCGACCGCTTTGAAGACAAACTGGATTGGGCTGGCAGAGTCATCATCAGCAACACCGAGGGCACGCTGCGCTCTCTTCTGGCCCGCTCCCGACTCGACCAACTGATTCCTGTGACACTACAGTCCCCTGCTCCTGTTACATCACCTGAACCAGATGAAGACGCTATAATGCCTGAACCAGACAAAGTGGCCATAGAAGAGACCCGTCTTCGTATACAACAAGATTTGTTCGACGCTCTAAAAACAAGCTGTGCCGCGCTTGGTGTCAAGATCCTCCGCGTTGACCTGGGCGAAATCAAAGTGCAAGAAGAAATCGCCCAACAATGGCTTGATTTGTGGCGCACCAGCTGGCGGAGTTGGAGCACAGGGCAAATCGCTATAGGAAAAGCCGATTACATCCAGGCTCTGGAACATGCCAAGACAGATGCTCAAGTGAAACTACTTAAGGAGATCGCAGAAGCATTCACCAAATTAAGAGAAGAGAACCAGGGCTCAATACCCCGCGATATCATCGCGGCACGCCTTCTCGAAGCTTTAGGGCGAACGGTAGATCAAAGCGAGTGGACGAGAATCAGTCTACCCGGCCAAACTCTGAGTGCAATCGAACAACTCGAGAAGAAACTCTAGAACAGAATACAAACGCCACATCGTTCTACCCGCGGCGATAAGAACGCGTGCAGATCGCAATCTGCGTGTCATTGTATCAATTATGGTCTATTTTCCTTATGACCTCCAACCAACTCAGTGGTTACATTACTCCGCAACGAGCATTGCCTCAGATTATCGTGTGCAATTGCAAGCGGTCATAACCGCTTTCCAAAATGGAAATTGGAAAGTGGTACAAAACATTGCCAGCAGCATCAGACAACAACGCTGGATCCAACAAGGCGACTGGTTGGGCACAGCCATAACGTTGATGGGAATTGCCGACCAATGCCTTATATACGATGAATTTGAGATCGCGCTAACCCAGTACAGCCGAGCACAATATATCCTGCACCTCCACATTAACCCCATCCAACGCCAGAATGAAGCTGCGGCGCTTTATGGAATGGGAATTTCAGAGCTCGCACTGAGACAAAGCACCTCGGCAGCTGCGCATTTTGGAGAAGCCAGAGAATTGCTGGCAACAGCCGAGCAATACTGGATCATCAATAGTCAAAATGAACATGCTGCGGCATGCAATCGAAGAAGACGCTGGATGGGTGAAATCATAGATGCAATTTCAATAGCTGTGAAATCTTCGCCGGATCATGAAATCATCTGGAAAGAGATATTGCGAAGAAAGTGGATCTTTGAACCAGCCGTGGGTGCGGAAAATGACGCACAGATATCAACGCAACGCAGACATATGTTACAAGCAAATGCAGTAATGCGGTTAAAACAAATCCAACATACGTATCGTACTAATGACCCAGACCACCCTCTCCACCTCCTGCTCCGCCGCGGGGGACGCAGCTAGCCGCCCAGCACCTGCCGATACGCCGCTGCCGTCTCCGCTGCAGTCCGCTCCCACGAGAAGCGCGCCGCCTGTCGTAGTGCGCGCGCCCGCATTTCCCCATGATAGGCGTCGTCGCGCAAAAGCCGCGCCAACGCTACTGCTGCGCTCGCAGCACCATCCGGCTCAACCAGCACGCCCCCCTCACCCACGACCTCGGGTAAGCTGGCAGCAACGCTGGCAACGACCGGCGTACCACAAGCCAACGCCTCCAGCGGCGGCAACCCAAAGCCTTCATAACGCGAAAGGAAGATGAAAGCCCGCGCGCCACGGTAGAGCGCGGGCTTTATGGTTTCAGGGATGAAACCGGTGAAGGTGACAGCAGTCTCCGGCAAGCCCGCCTCCCGCAGCAAGCGCCGCGGGTCGGGTGCAAAAGCGCTGTCCCGGGAGGGTAGACGTCCCGCAACCACCAGGCGCACATCAGGGAGCTCCTGACGCAACCGCGCTAGCGCCGCGAAGACCGTCGCCAGATTCTTGCGGGTATCGAAGCCGCCCAGGTATAGTACATAGCCCGGTGCAAGCCCTAGAGAATCCAGAGGACCCAAAGACACATCAGGGCGATATCCCACGTCTGCAGCAAGGTGCACCGCGCGCACCCGCGCCTCCGGCGCCCGCAGGTAGCGCACAATATCGCCCTGCGCCGCCTCCGAATCGGTCAGAATCAACGCCGCGCGCCGGGCGGTAGCGCTAACCAGCGCTGTATATAGGCGCACCAATGCGCTGCTGCGATAAGCAGGCAGCAGCAGGGGAATGAGATCATGGACGGTAACCACGACTGGCGCGGCAGCGCGCCAGGGGGAACCCCAGTAGGGCACGTGCAACAGCTCGGCGCCCTGATGGCGCAGGGCGCGCGGTAAGACAAACTGCTCCCACAGCACCTTGCCCAGGGGTCCTGATGGCGCCGGCAAGGCTACCGCGGAGACACCAGGCGGCAAGTCTGCTGGCATCGCGCGCACCGGTAGATAGAGGGTTACCGCAAGATCGGCTTCCTGCCGCGCCAGCGTTGCCACCAACCGCCGCAGATATTGCCCGCTACCCGTCTCCGGACGCTCCCAGAACCAACCACTCAGCGCGACGCGCATCACCGTTCGTGGATGTTGTAGGCTTGCAGCCCGCGATCCGTCTCCTGCGCCTCATACCAGACGTGCGCGCCCTCGCGCAGGGTCTGCTCGGGATCGCCCGTCACACCCGACCGGTGGAAGAAAATCTCCCCACCCTCGACCCGCGTCAGAAAACCGTAAGCCTTCTCAGCGCTATACCATTTGACAATACCCGGATGAAGTCCCGGTTGCGGTTTCTCTGTTTTGCGGCATTGCGGGCAATAGTCTGATGGCACCACAACAAAGCCCAATTGTTCCTGTGCACGCTGTTCTTCCACAGTAAATACGAAAGGCTTGCCACAAGTCTCACAAGCCCGCATTTCATCGCGATAATTCGTCATCTTCATGCCTCCTATAAGACATTATTGAATCAGCCCAAAGCGATACCCGCAGGCGCTTTGCGACTAACCACCGCCCTCAACGCGCGATTCTGGCACCACAGCTGCAGCAACCAAATCGCGCCCTTGCAAGGCGATAACGGAAGTTCCACGGGTTGCCCGTCCCTGCTCCTTGATCGAGCGCCCAGTCAGAGTCTTGGCGGCGCCCCGCTGCGTCACCATAATGATGTTAGAAGCACCCTTGACCGTGCGCACCGCCATCAAGCGCTCCCCCTTCACACCCTTGATAATCTGGACCCCCTTGCCACCGCGCCGTTGAGAGGGTAAATCCGTAAAGGGAGTCAATTTCGCATTACCCTGGTCACTAATGGTAAATAACCTCGCTCGGGAACTGATCACCGTTACACCTATCGCTACATCTTCAGCCTCTAGCTTGATCCCTGCCATGCCGCCGGCGCCGTTGCCCGTCGGGCGCACGTCACTCGCCGAGAAACGGATGCCCAGTCCGCTCGCTGCGCCAATAACCACCTCTTCAGTCTCAAGGACCCATGCCGCATCTACTAACCAATCGCCCTCATCGAGTCGTATCACCAGCTGCGGCTCACGTCCCACCCCAGGCAACTCGTCAGGCGGAAGGCGCTTCACCTGCCCCTGCGCCGTCACAAAACAGACCGAACCACCCTCAGGAAGCGTCGCGGGCAACGCCATCGCCGTCACCACATCCGCCCCCTCCAGATGGGTGAGCTGGCTGTACATGGCACCCTCGCCCTCCCAGGCTTGCCCTTCGGGGACCTGATGCACGGGCAAAGCTGCTGCCTGCCCGGTGGCGGTAAACAGATACAGCGTGTCGCGCGTCGAAGCGCCAACAACGCTCACCGGCACGTCAGCCGGTCGCGAAGGCACGCGCGGCGCCTTACCGTCATCTAACGTGCGGGCAATTAACCCTTTACGAGTAGTGGTCACCCATACCGGTTGATCCGGAACCAGTGAGCCGAACTCCACCGTATCCCCCTTGACATCGGCGATGTGGCTACGGCGCGCATCAGCATATTGCTCCTTGAGCGCGATGAGTTCTGCGCGAATGGCAGCGCGCTGCAGTTTTGGGGTACGTAGCAGCGTCTCCAGTTCCTTGATCAACGCCTTAAGCTCTTTGAACTCATCTTGCAGTTTCTTGCGTTCCAGCGCCGCTAGCCGCTTGAGCGGCATATCCAAAACCGCCTGCGCCTGAATCTCGCTCAACTTAAAACGCTTGCAGAGGTTCTCGCGCGCCGTCTCCACCGTGCGGGAGCGGCGAATCAAGTCAATGATCTCATCCAGATGATCCAGGGCAATGAGGAGTCCTTCGACAATGTGTGCGCGCGCCTGCGCCTGCGCCAAGTCGAAACGCGCACGTCGCTGCAAGACCTCCAGGCGGTGCTCCAAAAAGATCAGTAGAGCCTTCTTGAGCGATAACGTTCGCGGCTCACCATTGACCAGTGCCAGAATGATGATTCCAAACCGCGTCTCCAAGGTAGTGTGCTTGAAAAGCTCGCGCATCAGATTGCCGGCTTCCACCCCGCGGCTGAGGTCAATGACCAAACGCATACCCTGGCGGTCAGATTCATCTCGCAAATCGGAAATGCCTTCGAGTTTACCGGAGCGGGTCAACGCAGCGATACTTTCGATGAGCGAAGCCTTGTTGACCTGATAGGGCAGTTCCGTAATCACGATGCGTTCACGCCCGCCTTTGATCTCTTCCGTGTGCGCCCGCGCACGAATGGTAATGCGCCCGCGCCCGTTAGCATAAGCTTTGAGCAGCCCATCATCCGCATCCGCAGCGTCCCGCCGGTAGATCAACCCGCCCGTGGGGAAATCCGGACCAGGAATGTGCTTCATCAAGTCCTCTACCCCAATGTCATCCTGTTTTTGCCAGTTATCCAACAGAAAAACCAGACCATCCACCACCTCCCCCAGGTTGTGCGGCGGGATATTGGTGGACATTCCCACAGCGATGCCCGAAGCGCCATTCACCAGCAGATTGGGCAGATTCGAAGGCAAAACGGCCGGTTCCTTCAAGGTACCGTCGAAGTTATCCTCCCACGCTACCGTGTCTTTCTCAATATCGCGCAGCGCTTCCATCGCCAGCGAGGTCAAGCGCGCTTCAGTGTAACGCATCGCCGCCGGAGGATCACCATCCACGGAACCAAAGTTACCCTGTCCATCTACCAGCAGGCAGCGCAACGAGAAATCCTGCGCCATGCGCGCCATCGCTTCATAAACCGCCGCATCACCATGGGGATGGTACTTACCCAGCACCTCACCCACAATACGCGCCGACTTTTTGTAGGGTGCGGTAGGGCGGTTGCCCATATCATACATGGCGTATAGAATGCGCCGCTGCACCGGCTTAAGCCCGTCACGCGCATCGGGCAACGCCCGCGCCACAATCACACTCATCGCGTAATCCATGTATGCGCGTTGTACTTCAGAGTTAATATCTACCTGCCGAACAATTCCAATTTCCATGCAAGTTCCCCCAAGAATCCGGAAATAGTCAAGATAGCTCAAGTTAGCGTTATAGGATAAGGCTTCTGCCACCGCACCTGACCGAGAAAAAACCGAACTGGCAACCTGCCACGCTCACCAGTGCAATTGGTCATGCCAGTGAAGACAGACGTAAGCGCATCATCCAATAGGATTGATACTAACTATACGCGAGGGGGCAGTTTTCGCAAGCTGCCATGGATTGACTTTCACCCATTTTGACCTAGAATTTGCGCGATGAGAACCTTTCTTAATCATCTCGGATACTGGTTCGCGCGGGTGTTGACCTTGCTGCTCTTATTGCTCATGCTCACGGGTGAAGGTCCCAACACGCAATCTCAGATTGTACGGCTCAAACAATTGAGCGGCGCGCTGCGTTTCGATTTTTTCACCTGGGAAGTCGAAGCCCTTGCCCGCAAAATGGCCTATGGCTTGTTTGCTCCCCAGCGTTTCATGGGCGACGAAGACCGCGCAGCCCTGGTGCTCAGCTATCTTGAGCGCGTCGCCGAAGCGCAACGCCTCAGCGCTGCCATTGAGCGGAGCTACGGCAACCCTGAAATCAGCAGCCCGGCGCAAGCCACAGCCGAACAGCGTGCAGCACTCGCCGCGCTGCGGCAATACCTCCAGGCAGAAGCACCCCTGGCGGAAGCCATTCTCGGTGAGCAGGTCAGTCAGGTGCTGGTAGAAGGGGGTTTTGGCCTGCTGGCGCAGATTGTTCCGCCAGTCAGTGGAACCTATACCCCCCTGCCCTATTTGCTGATTGTTTCGCCACGCAGCCATATCGAAACAACGTTGCAAGTGGAGTTAGTGGCGGGACTGGATGCAGAACAGCAGCAGAGTCTCGAAGCGCGCATCGAGAGCGCCGAAACCGACCTCTCAACGCTGGTTACAGGTATTGGGGGTCTCTCCGCTTATCCGGCAATGCTGTTGGAGACCTCCAACCTGGAATGGGCTACGGATGTCATCGCCCACGAGTGGACACACCATTATCTCATGGGGGCACCGTTAGGGTGGGTCTATACCCAATCGGAGGAAGCCCGCACAATCAACGAAACTGCCGCATCGCTTTTAGGGGAATGGGCGGGGCAAGAAGTGCTACGGCGATTCTACACGGCATTCCTGGATCGGGAAAAAACGCTGCCAGAACCCCTGACTTTACCGCCACGGGATGGCGATGCGCCGCTAGAGGCATTTGATTTCAGAGCGGTGATGCGCGAAACGCGCATCACCGCAGACCGGCTACTCGAAGAGCAGCGCATCGCGGAAGCGGAAGCCTATATGGAAGAACGCCGCCAGTATCTGGTCGCCCAGGGGTACCGGATACGGCGCCTGAACCAGGCGTATTTCGCCTTTCATGGCGCCTATGCCAGCCAACCAGGGGCAACCGGAGAAGACCTGACCGGACCCGCGGTACGCCGCCTTTGGGCTATCAGCGCCAGCCCCGGCGACTTCATCCGGC